>CAMOMP010000049.1:0-22003 GCA_946619915.1 uncultured Prevotellaceae bacterium
GAGCGGAGGTTAACTGCAGAACGGGCTACCATAAAAGCTTCTGTTATGTAGGATTTCCCATCCATCTCTGTTAACGTCCGCGAGAAATATCTCCTTGCATAGTCCTTCCTGTTTTGGTAGTCTTTCCTGAGGTTCCCAATTGTGTGTTTTAATATATTGTTTATCTGTTGCTTGCTATTTATCGCATATATAGTTAATTCCCTCAAATTCGTAGTATAAGGTTTCAGTCTGATGGTTTCAGGCATCGCATTCGCGGCAATTGTCTGCTTATCATATCCCACATAACTGATTCTAATGGTACTACCTTCGGCAACTTTCAGTTTGAATTCACCATCAGCGTTAGTCAATGTTCCTTGGTTTCCAGACACATAGATAGTGGCGTAAGGCAACACATCACCCGTCTCAGCATCTACCACACGACCCTGAAGAACTATCTCCTGTGCCCATGCGAAGACAGAAGACAATAAAACGTATAAAATAATCAGTATGTAACGCATATTTCCATGTCAAAGATATGTAAATACAGAATATTATTCAACATATGGGTCAATAAAATATAGTGTACCACATATCTTTGACATAAATTTGGGATAGATGTCTTTTTTACTCGTCAGAACCTACATGATAACTATCAGGTATGGTGATTGAGCCATTGCAGATATAACAATGTCGAATTTCTTTATCTTTTTCATAAGAGAAATCTCCGTAAAATGTTGCTGTATATGGGTCAGACCATGTGGCTCTGAAACTAGAATCAACAATCTGATATGAGGAGTTTAAGACCTTAAGACTAATTGTCAGATCTGACATTTCGATATGCCCAAAAGTATTTCCTTCTGACCAGCCTACCTCGAGTTGGAAGGCTCCATTTTTTATTGTGCCAATAATTCCTTGTCCACCGCGAACTTTATATCCCAAAGTGTCCCCTGTGCCATAATCAATGCCACTTGCATCAATAGACGAGGAAGAAGTGGAACCACTCCCCGCATTGCCACTGCCCTCCAATGTGGCTAATTCCTGGAGATACTTTATGGTACCATCGTCAAATTCCACCCATCCACTTTCCCACTTGCCATTTTGTGTCATTTCTTGATAGATATAGAAAGGCCAGGGTGAATTTTGAGAACCAAAATCTGCTGAAAAAGGCGTACCACTTTTCGAATAATAATTCGGGCTAGAGCTAGTTCCAACCCAACCACCATCCCAATAACCTCTTGAGAGCATCTCTTCATAAATTACATATGGGACAGGATAGCCTCTTTTCATGTCCCCTCGATATTGTGTGGAGTTTTTGGTATAGTAAGATAGCTCAAATGGCGATTGTACCCATCCTCCTCTCCACTCTCCACTGTTTTTCAAAATGTTAAACTGATCTTTAGAATAAGGATTGTCGTAACTTCCAAGTGAAAACATAATTAATTGTTGTTTAATGTGTTAATAATAAGATGTTATTCTCTATAAGAGTATTTATTCTTGTCAGAACATGTTGATGATAAGCATTTTTATTTGCTTCTGATGTATGTGATAAAATCTTTTCCTGTAATTCTGTGATGGAAATCGCACTCTTGTTAATATGTTTTAGAATCTCCATGTCCGTTTCATGTAAAACCAAATTTAGTCTTATATTAGGATATATGGAAGGAATTATACACACATATTTTAGTGGGCATTTCTTGTCAATGCCCGAAAGATATTCTTGTAATAAATTTAAATGTGTTTCATTCCACGAAGGAGATACCGTGAAGCATCTATAGTACGGATGACATCGCACATTACATCTCGTGTAGTTAGTCTTATCTGAAAAGCGCAAATAAATGCTGTTTGCCACATCTTTTTCCATATTATATAGTTCGTCCTTACTAATATGGGCCCAATACTGCTCAGACTCGTTAAGAAAATCTATGTATTCTAATATTGGGGCTTCTGATGATTTTGCTAAAATGCATATTTCCCCTTTATTGAATAATCTTGGGTGCCACTGAGGAAATAGGTTAACGATATAATCATGTTGTTCTGGATAGAAGGTAAAACATCTCCTGCATAACATTTCTGTTATGTTCGCCTTTTTCTTGTGTCCTCCCAATAAATGGAGAAACCGGCAATGGTTATAATCATCCAAAGAGCAGAACTCTTTTGATGAATAGCCATTGTCATTTATGGGTTTTCCCAGAAGAGATGTGACATCACGCTGTTCATTATCCGCAAAAACAGCAAAGAGTATCTGCTCAAAAAACACATTGCAATCAATATTGGACACCCTCTCCGACAGGTCGTTCATATTGTTGACTTGCATAAAGTCCTCTACCTCCTTACAATAACGCTGTATAAAGTCAAGGTCACTTCCACCGAAAATTCCCATATTATAGGATGGAACAGACTGTACGGCCAGTCCTCTCTGCACGTACTCTGGCAGGATGATTTCCGGATAGCTGAGCAAACGGTCAATCATGGAACGGTAATAATGTGTCCCAATCTCACGGTTCTGTGCTACCAACGGAGCATTGGCGATGTCCTCTGGAATAGGATGCGGAAGATATACATCACCATCAACATGCAGAAATGGTTTTGTTTGCATGCCGTAGGTCTTAATCTTGGCGTAAGCCCAATGTTGGGGAAGACAGAGGTTCTTATCGTAAACTACGTTCACCTCGGTATAGGGAAGGTGCAGCTTGTTAATGAGCACATCATATCCTTCCTGATCGGTATAGAGTGCCACTTCATCATAGTGCTCCCTCAGACTCAGGCAACTTAAAGCCCATGACATCAGGTTGTATTCTGGATGCGACCAACCAAAAGGATGTTCCAAGGGGTCTCTTCCTGCTGTCCAAAAGGTCTGTACGATTCTCATGTTATGATTGTCTAATTTAGTGTGTGTATGTTTCTGTTTAAGGATTAAACTACGCAAAGATATTATATTTTTACAGAAAAGGCAAAATCTTAAAATGTATTTCTGTTTAAATTTTAGCATAATTTAAGATATAAAAAGCAAAAATTTTAAGATAATGTAATACCTTATAAAATTTGGAAACAGGACTAACAACAATAATAAAGTATCAGAATATAGTATACCCGTGGTAACATTGTACAATTTTCTTGTGATAAATGGCAAGAAAGCACTAATTTTGCGTCACTTTTGAAAGGGACATGCATCAGTTGCAAATTTATATCACTAACCAATATAAACAATGAATTCTGACGACATTTTTAAATTAATTGAACGTCTTAAAGACTCAGGCCTAATAGTAATAGGCGACATAGTAATGGAAAAACGTATAGACAATGGCGGCATAGGCTGTCAGATAATAAATGAAGAGACACAAAAGGGTATAAAGCCCAAGCCACCACAGCCGAAAAGAGAAGGCACCCCCAAACCGCCCAACCCCAACGAGACAATGACCTTTAAACGTAAGGGGAGCGTACTGGAGGGGCATCTGACGCTGCTCTTCAACAAACTGGCCAAGGAAGGTTGGATTGAAGGGAACGAAGCGGACTTTAAGGCACTCTTCTCGGGGAGGAGGGACGAGAACTGTATGCTCACGTGGGCTGGATTATATGGTAAAAGTACGTTGGTGGAACTCTTCAAGCAACTCATTAAGGCGGAACTGGTTGTCCTGAAGGAGGGCTATACCTTATCTTCTGTGCTGGAAGGGCACTTTGTGGACAAAAGCGGTCAGTGGCTTACAGGATTGGACAAAGGGGATAGCCCTAACGAGAAAGCTCTGCCTATGATTCAGGAATGTGTGAAGCTACTGCAGGCTGACCCAAGGCAACTGGTGTATGGAAACTATCAGGAGGATGAGGACTTCCAACTTGCCTACAATCCCTACGACCATCAGGATATGCATCTGCACAGGCGATAAAGTAAGTCGGAGCTTTCGGGTTGCCTTCGGGTAACTGTTCGGGAAGCCGAGATTTTTTTTGAATATTTTTCCGCAAGCGGAATCTCTTGGAACACAAGGGGTTCCGCTTTTCTTGTTACCCTGAGCGAAGACGGATTGCGCTCTTTCCCGAACGCTTTCCCGAATATTTTCCCGAAAAAACGAGGGGCTTTCGGGGTAATATGGAATGAGATAAGATATTCATAATTCATAATTCATAATTCATAATTCATAATTCAATAATCAAGAAAATGGAAAAGAAGACAGTTAAGAGAACGGTTTACGTGATGAATGAATACCACGTGAAGGTAAAAAAGTGCTGTGCCAGCTGCCTATACAAGAGCATAGACTGCGAAGGAAACCGCATATGCAAGAAGGACAGAAGACACCGCGTGCCTGCCACTTACAGATGCCCGCTATGGGAAATGAATAATGCATGCTATGCTGGCAAAAGCTGGGGAACAGTTAAAAAACTGACCGAGGTGGTGATAAGTTAGTGAGAGGATAATTAGCCAATCTATCATCTATAATCTATCATCTATAATCTATCATCTATAATCTATCATCTATAAATACAACCTGAGTTGAAGTGAGGAACTTCACGTGAATAAGCTGGCCAGCAATTCCAAACTTCGCCTCACATAAAATTTCAACTCAACATGATGAAAAATAACAAAAAGAATTCAAGCAAAGAAGTACATTACGAGGCCATCGTTAGCCTCGGCGAAACAAAAGAAGGTCTGCGCACAGCAGATATTGTTAACCTGGACGACATAGAGACAGAACCCTTTACGGGGTGCTGTAAGGTGCAACTAATGCATGACGGACGATTGTACATCACAGAAAAACCAAAGCGCAAGAAGAATCACCCCATCTTCCGTGATGACAACTGTTCGCTTAGCCTGGGACATGACGGCAATTACTACTTTCTGTTTTTAATGTCAGAACAGCTTATTGACGAACTGCCGCACCAATTAATCCGACAGGCAAAGGCCATCGCCAAGAAAGCACAGGAACTTAAACATAATTCAAAATTGGGAAACCCAAACTTTAAAGTTGAGAGTTGATAGTGTAGAGTATAGAGTCAGTTGAAAAAGTTGATAGTTTCGCCGTTGGCGGAGTACTAAAGACTATTTAAACTCTGAACTAACCACTGACTCTAAACTCTAAACACTAAACTCTCAGCTATTTTATCTCATTTTTAACTTTTCTCTTTTAATTTTTAATTCGAAAAGACGATGAGCTGTCACATGATTTATTACAAGGATGGGGCGAAGATGATGATGCCCGTCCTGACAAAAGAAGAGTATATAGCCATCCGCAACGGTGGCGAACAAAGGGAGCGCGTAAAGCGTATCCGCAGTGGCGAGGAATCGCTGAAACATAAGCTGGTGCAAATGAACTATAGCTGTCTGCCCAACGAGGACGGAACGCTGAAGGGCAGTACCCGCATGAGCAACACGGTGGGCATGGACATCGACCATATCCCAGCCGAGGAGATGCAGGCGGTCAAGGAACGCATCCTCAGCAAGAAAGAAGAACTAGGCCTGCTGATGCTGGAAGAGAGCGCCCGCGGCGAAGGTCTTCACCTGGTGTTCAAACGCCGTGCAGATTTAGACCAAGAGGGCAATCTGAAGTGGGCTTCTGAGCTTTTGGGAGTCGCCTACGATGCCCAAGCAAAGGACATCACGAGGGTTTTCTTCACTACCACGGGCTCTCAACTAATCTTCCTTTCGGAAGAATTATTTCGCCCCGTGTCAAGTGAAGAAACCACTGAATTCAAAATTCAAAATTCAAATTTCAAAAAAGAAGAGAACAATTCTCAATTTTCAACTTTGCCACTTCGTTCTCGCGATTCGCTCGCGACCCCTTCGGCGTTCAATTCTCAACTTAAAGAAGACTCTCAACTTACCACTGACTCTAAACTCTCAACCCTAAACTCTGAACTAACATTTCGCGGTATAAAATACAGCGAAATAATCGAAAGTTGGTGGAAGCAGAATGGTGGCGAGCCGCAGGAAGGTGAAAGGAATGTAAAGCTCTATCAATTGGCCGTGAACCTGCGTGCTATCTGCGATAATAAGAAAGAGGTGCTATTGCAGATTATGCCCAGACTAGGGCTTGACGAACAGGAGTTCCGTAGCATTATAGACAGCGCCTGTAAGGAACCGCCCAAGGGTATCAGCAAGCAATTGCAGGCAGCCATAGATGGCAATGAAGAATTAAGAGTGAAAAATGAAGAATCGGCAGTGCCTCCCGAGATGCCTACTCGTTTACCAAAACTGATTCAGTTGCTTACTTCGCGCACGCCTGCCATCTACAAGGCTGCAGTGGCACATGCCGTGTTTCCTGCGCTGGCGACACACCTGTGGCGGACACGGTTCCGATACATCGATAATAAGTTGCACGAAGCTACGCTGATGAACTGCCTGATGGCAGGAACGGGAGCGGGTAAGGACTGTATCTCGGAACCGATAGACCATATCATGGCGGACATTCGCCGCAACGATGCGGAGAATATGAAGCGTGAGAAGGAATGGAAGGACGAGATTAACGCCAAGGGCGCCAACAAGGACAAAAGAAAGAGGCCAGAGGGCCTTGTGATTCAAGAAATTGATGCGGACATGACGAACCCTGCCTTTGTGATGCGTATGGCGGAGGCGGACGAGCATTTCCTGTATGTAAAACTGAACGAGATAGACCAGTTCGATGCGCTGAAAGGTAACGGCTCGGGCGGGCAACAGTTCAGGATCATGTGTCTGGCCTTCGACCCTAACAACCGCTATGGTCAGACGCGTATCGGCACGCAGTCGGTGACGGAACGTGTATGTATCCGCTTCAACTGGAACGCTACGACTACCATTCAGAAGGGACAGAAGTACTTTAGCAGGGTGCTGACGGACGGACCGCTCAGCCGTATCAACTTCTGTACCATACCCGAAAGGGAGATAGGCTCAGAGATTCCCGTATATGGGGAATATGACAGCAGCTTCGACGATGAGTTGCGCCCTTACATAGAGCGCCTCTGTGCCGCCCGTGGCGAGATTGACTGTCCGCAGGCATTTAAACTGGCCAAGAAACTGAACGAGGAGTGCGCAGACTTCTCGCGCCTCAGCCAGAGCCGTACCTACGAGAACTTCACCTTCCGAGCCAATGTGATAGCGTACCTGAAGGCCTGTGTGCTCTTTGTGGCCAACGACTACAAGTGGGACAAGTCGTGCGAGGACTTCATCCGCTGGTCTCTGAACTACGACCTGTGGTGCAAGATGCAGTTCTTCGGCGATGCCATAGAGCAGGTAAATAATACATCTAATCGTACAGGAACACGCGGCCCAAGGAATCTGCTGGAACTGTTGCCTGACACCTTCACTATTGAAGATGCAAAGAAGGTGAGAAGGTTGCAAGGATTGAATACTCAGAATACACTTAAGATGGTCCGAAACTGGAAAAGCCGAAATTATGTGACTCAGATATCAGATATCAGTTTCCAAAAAGCGAAAACAAACGTTAGTGTTAATTCATAATTCATAATTGACCTGCGGTCGAGCCTGCTCACGCTCGGCAATGCTTAAACAAGTTTATCATTGCTCTCGCTCAATCGCAGCCTTCAAAATTAAAATTTCAAAAACATGGAAAGTAGAGGTATTAGAAATAATAATCCGTTAAACATTAGATTATCAAATGATAAATGGCAAGGCCAAGTACTCCCCCAAAGGGGGAGCGGAGAGGGGGCCTTCTGTGTGTTTTCATCAATGGAATATGGTTGGCGAGCTGCCTTCCGCATCCTTACCAATACATATTATAACAAATATAAGCTGCGAACTATCAGGGCCATAGTGTCCCGCTGGGCTCCAAATAACGAGAACAATACGGCGGCATATATTAGGCATGTGTCGGACTACACGGGCATTGGACCCGACAAGGTGCTGGCATCGCCCAAGGAGTGCCCCACGGACTGGCTGCTGATAGGCTACGCCATGGCAGTAGTGGAGAACGGTAAAACCCTGCCCGCCGTGCCGATGCTGAAAGGATTTGCACTGGCGATAGGCCAGTGAATAGTTGACAGTTGACAGTTCAATGGCGCTGATGCGCCAGTTCAAAGTTCAATGCCCTTCGGGCGGTTCAATTCTCAGCTCAAGAGCGGAGTGGTTAACGATGAGACTCTCTTATCTCTCGTTTATCTCGAAGGTGACAGAGCCCTTTGAACCGCCGGCTATTGCGGCAGAGTAGGAACGGATGGTGCCGGATGCGCCTGTGGGATTTTCGTAGGAACCGCCGTCTGATACCTGAATGCCGTTGCCGCTGTAGTTGAACTCTGCACTAAAGGACACTGTGGCCCTGCCCACTGCTTTGGATGGAACGGTGAATTTTATATAGGGATCCACGCCTCCATAGTAGTCGTAGTTGGTCTCGAGCGTTCTTGTGTAGAAAAGAGAATCCTGCTTGTATGAGCCGTCTTCTTTCTGGATAGTGGCCCTTACAGCCCATACGTATTTGCAGGCGTTGATAAGGTGACCTTTCTCGTCCTGCAGGGCAGTAACGGTGATGACGTCGCCGGCATAAATGCCTGTACGGGGGGCGACAACCTGATCGTTATGCGTAAACTGGAATCCCTTCCAGGTGGGAGGGTAGGATGAATAGTCGTTCTTCTTGCATGAAGCCATTGAAAACAGCAGGCCTAAAGCGGCGATGAATAATGGATAGTGTTTCATATTTTAATGTTTAATTTCTTCAGTTCGGTGTATAAACGTTGTACGGGCAGTCCCATTACGTTGAGGTAGGAGCCCTCGAGTCTGGTAACGCCAATGTAGCCTATCCACTCTTGGATGCCATAGGCTCCGGCCTTGTCGAGCGGATGGTAGTTGCGGATGTAATAGTCTATCTCCTGCGCGGTTAGAGTGGCAAAGGTTACATTGCTGGTGCAGGAGAAGGTGTGCGACCACTTGGTGGTGGTAAGCGTGACGCCTGTTATTACCTGATGGGTGCGTCCTGAGAGCTTGTTGAGCATCTGACGTGCATCGGCATCGTCTTTGGGCTTGCCCAGAATCTCGTTGTCTATGCAGACAATGGTGTCCGCTGTTATCAGCAGTTCTGAGTCCGTGAGCGTATAGGCATGGGCTTTCTGCTGACTGATATATTGGGGAACCTCTGCTACATTCATCTGGGCAGGGTATGATTCGTCTATTCCTGAGACAATCCTTACCTCGTAGGGGATTCCTAAACCAGCAAGCAACTCGCGCCGTCTGGGTGAGTTGCTTGCCAATATGATATTATAATTTTCCGTAGTCGCTTCTTTTTAGTTTACGCCAACTTTCAGACCGTTGATGACATAGACGCCACGTGGAAGGGTCTTCATTGCCTTGTTGATGTTTGTTCTTGACAATACCACCGCACCCTGAGTGTTGTAGATGTCAACCACAGCATCCTTTGCCTTTAGATCCTTGATGCATGTTTCTTCACCTGCGAGGTCTGTGATGTGCTTAATCTCAAGTGTTTGTGCAGAAGTATTCTGGCGGTCCCAGGTAAATCCACAACGGGTAGGCAGGAAGGTTTTGTCGCCCGTTGTGCAGATAAGGATGCTCTGCAGTTCGTCGGTTTCCTGCATAGCGGGGATGCCATAGCGGCCAGCTACCTGAACGCTTTCCCAACTACTGCCAAAGGTGATTTGGTTGCCTTCGGCATCTGTCTTGGTGATGCATTTCAGGTTGGTATCTATCTCTGATGCTTCTGCGCTTTTTGCACGTAGTGTCTGAACGGTAGGGGAGTAGATAAGATAGGGAACGCCTGCTTCGATACCCTCAGAGGTGCAATCCAGAAAATACAGGTTGAGGGTGCTTCCCTCTTGGCCGATAGAGATAAGGCGCTCTACCTGAACATCCTTTGCGGCTGCCTGTAGCTGAGCTGCAGTAAGGCTCATGGGAAGGCAGATGGTGTTATAACCAGCAAACAATGTGCGGTTAATCTGCACGGGTTGTTCGTTGTTAAGCATACTAACATTCAGGGTCTCGCCTGCTGTGTATAAATTCTTAACCCTATTCTGTGCAAATGCCTGTGAACAGAAGGTGGCAGCAGCCACCAAAGCGAGTGTAAAATGCTTCATATCTCTTGTTTTTTTGTAGTTTACGACTGCAATATTACAAAATCTCTATGGAATAACAAAAAGTTATTCCCTCTTTTTAACATCTTTAAATACTGCAGACGTGGTGGATAATGTAGGAGCGCATGATATGGATGGCCTGTTTGTTGGTGCCACCCAGAGGGATGATCAGGTCGGCATAGCGCTTGGTAGGCTCAATGAACTCTTCGTGCATGGGCTTCAACACCTCGCGGTAACGGTCAATAACCATTTGGGCGGTGCGTCCACGTTCTATGATATCACGCTGAATGACTCGGATAAGACGTTCGTCGGGGTCGGCATCGACAAAGATTTTCAGATCCATAAGGTCGCGAAGCTCTTTCTTCCAAAGTGCCATAATTCCTTCAATAATAATTACTTCGCATGGTTCGATGTGTATGGTCTCGGGAAGTCTGTTGCTTATCAGGTAGCTGTATGTGGGCTGTTCTATGCTTTTATGTTCGCGCAGGGCCTGAATCTGCTGGGTAAGCAATTTCCAGTCAAAAGCGTTGGGGTGGTCGAAGTTTATTTTTTTACGTTCCTCCATGCTAAGATGTGAGGTGTCGTTGTAGTAAGAGTCCAATGGTATTACGGCAACCTTGTCTGTTGGCAGGGCGTCCATGATTTTCTTCACTACTGTTGTTTTTCCAGATCCGGTTCCTCCGGCAATTCCTATTATATACATAATGGTAAAGTTTAGGTTATATCGTTATTTCGAGACTTGTTTCTTTTTTTTCGTTTTTGTCGTAGTTTTGTTTTGGCGACGGAATGCTTCCTTCCAATTGTTGAAGTCACGCTTGAACTGAATACCCAGGCCTTGAGTGGTGAGAGATGACTGTACAAAGTATCTGTCGTTGGTCTGGTTATAGGCTTTCAGCGAGAAGTCTCCGTTACGGGTGAGGATGTACTGAATGTCGAAGTCACCAATAAAGTTGTTGGTGCTATAGTAGCTCTCGCGATAACCGAAGTTTCCGTTTATCAGGAGTCTGTTGTTCAGCATTCTTCCACTTAGCATACCTTCGACATCCAGCTTGTCCCAGCCGGTCTCTCCTGTGCGCAGGTTGGTGCCGAAGGTCCAGTTGTTGGAGCCTACAGCACTGGAAAGCATCTGGTTGAACTGACTGCTCAGGGTACTACTCAGGAAGGAGTTGATGGCCATGCTGCTCTGCAGGCTGGAGCCACGGTCCTGCATTTGGGCTCCGTAGCTGTAGAAGCGCCCAATACCCAGCAGATAGATTACCTGCATGTTGCGTTCCTCCTCAGTGTTAATCATCGAACGGACCATCTTCTTTTCGTCCTCGTTGGCATTCGGCAGGTCAAAGTCGAAGGTTACAACAGGTTGGCCGGCAAGTCCGCCAATGTTCATGATACAATCGACTCTGGTATTAGCCAGACCTAAGCTGGAGGCAGAGAGGTCGTCGAGTGAGACATTGGGAACGGTATAGTTGGCTTTAAGATTCAGTGAGGCCTGCATGGGGTTTCCGCCAAAGACAATGGTTCCGTCGCGTTGGAATTGGAAGTCCTTGCGGATAACATCCTGCACTGACATCTTATATGTACCATTATCTACCCTGAACGTGCCATACATCTGGAATTTTCCCTTGTTGTAGAAATTTGCCAGGATGTGGCCGCTGCCTGCCAGGTTGATATAATCCCCAGAGCGGGGGTCCATTAGCAACTTGAGTGTGGCGTTAGGATTGACGTCAAGGTCGAAATTGATATGCAGGTCAGTGCTTGGTTTTTCTGTAATGACTGTCTCTTGCTGTGTGTTCTTGGTGGAGTCTGCATGCGAGACATAGGTGATGAAACCAGCCTCAGTAATAGTCTCTGGGGAGGCTACTTTGTAAACCAACGTAGATTTCTTTTGTGGTGTAACCTCGACGTCAACATTCAGTTCGCCAGGCCGTCCAGAGAGTTTCAGTTTTCCATCTGCAAAAATAGTGCCATAGAAGTTGGCGTCTCCGAAGTCGTGGAAATCATATCCCAGGATGTTGTTGGCAGTGGCATTAAACTGGTATCTCATGTTGCTGAAACGGTCGTATATCAAATGTCCGTCTAAGATGGCGGTATGATCCTGATCTGTGCCGTTGCTATATGAGTCGTGGACGGTGATGTTCTTTAGCCAGATATTCCCTGGACGCATGATAACGCTGTCTCCTGCCGTATGGTAGTCAACGCCAAGGGAAAGAACGTGCATGGAAGCTTCGTTGATAATAAGGTCTCCGTCCATAGCGAAAGTCTTGAAAGGACCATGCAGGCGAGTCCAACCACTCACACTACCAGAGAGATTACTGAAGATATCCTTTGTCCATTTGTCAAGGAATGCGATGTTTGTACGGTTGGCACGAATGTACAAGTCAAGGCCGCTACCTTCCTCCTTGCCTGGGGTTATGGTGCCGCTGACGCTGGTCTGTTGTTTGGTGGCAAGGTCTCTCATGTGAGCATCAAGGGTGATGGTTTTTCCTTTGCTTCCCCAATTGCAGTATGCATCGGCATCTCCCATAGGTGCGCCGTTTAAGGTGAAGTCATAGATATGCATGTAACCGTCTATGTTGGGTTTCTTTAAAACAGAAGTGGCGTAAACCAGTCCTGTGGCCTTGCCGTCGAATTGTACGGAGTGGAAGTTTACAAGGTCAAAGATATAAGCGAGGTCTATTTGGTTGAGGTCGGCAGTTAGCGTGTCTGTACTCTCCTTGGACATTCTTCCGTTTATGGCAATGTGCCTGTCTTCGCATCTCAATCTTACATTTTCAACATCCACTACATTGTCATGATAATTCACATGGGCAGGCAATAGCGTCCATACGGTATCATTTATAATGATGTTAGATGTATTGATAACTCCCTCTATAGCTTGATGGTCAGAAAGGTCACGGTGGAAATAACCGATTAGGTTGATGCTGCCTTTCATGGCAGGACTCTTGTGGTTGTCCCAGTCAAGGCGTGTTATCAGCTTATCTTGGTTTGCGTATGCGTTCAGGTTCAACTCTGTAGCCCTTCCCTTCATCATACGTTCCGTCTTCAGGCTGGTTTGTATGATATTCTTGTAGCTCTCGAGGTGCAACTCGGTGTGTCTGAGATTGTTATTGCCATAATAGAATTGCGGGATATTGGCATTAAGGATTATTCTTTGGGTGAAATTGTTCATCTCTCCCTGAATGACGGCTGTTTCAGGAATCTTGATTTCCGTTCCTGCCAGCGAGGCCAATAGGGTGGTGTCTTTGGCAGAGATGGCAAAGGCTATGTCATTCTCAGAGGAAACCTTGCTGCGAGGTTCTGGAAAGATGCTGGGGAGTGCCTGATGTGTGATGTTGAGGAACGAGGGCACCAAGTCTTTCCATTTGAAATGTCCTACGGCTTGAGCTTCCACAATGGGGCTGGAGATGGAGAAGTGCTGCCCTTCCTCGTCATACATACTTCTGATGAAGATGCTGTCGATAATGGCAGGTTTTTCCTGTCCGGAGTGAATGGTGATGTCTGTAACAGCAATATCTCCGTTTAGGTGATTCTTTTCCGTCAGGCTCACATCGGCATCTATCTTTCCGCTATATCTTATTCCCTCTTGAGATTGGGTAAGATTCAGGTCGTAAGGGGCAACGTTAGAGAGACTGCCGGAACATAGAATTGTCTTCTTCTGTGGAGTTATATCTGCTTCGGCTTTCAGTTGCAACGAGCCGTTGAGGTCTGCTATATCGATGTTTCCGCTATAAGTGGTACCCCTTGTGGTTCCGTTTATGGCAATGCCCCTATATTCATGATTGCGGAAAACGATACTGTTTATAATGCTTTCAAAGAAGAGTTCAGGCTTGTTCCCTTGTCCATGCAGGCGTCCGTTAATTTCGGCAGAGAATGCGACATTGCCTAATTCTGCAGGTTTGCTATCCGAAAGTAATTTCCCCAGGTCGAACTTGTCGGTTGAGAGCTTAGCCTGTATCTTGTCCTTGTCTATAAGTTTGCCCTGTAGGTTTACTGCGCCAATCTGTGTAGTGGTGGCAAGAGTCGTCTCGAGTGTGTTGTGGTGGTAGCTGATGTTGCCTTCGGTAAGGGTGCTGCCCGCATTTGTAAGGTAAAGATTAGGTTCGGATTCCACACCGCGTATGTTCCTAAGGATAAACTGATGAATGTCCTTGCTGGTTTTTAGTTGTATGTTATTGATGTTGGCAGATGGGCTTTCTGTGATGCTGTAAACAGATGCCATAGCTTCCAGTTGCAGATTCTGTCTGGCGTCAGAAAGTGTAATGCATGGCAGGTATAAGTCTCCTTTTTGGAATATACATTCGCTGGCAAGGTGAATTTGGTCTGTAAAGTGCTGCAGTTTGTCTGTAAAGCAGGAAAAGTCAGATGGCACAATGTTAGCCTCGACTATACCTCTTATATTTGTTTGCCTTAGCCATTGTTTGAAATCTCCTTCTGTAGGAATGTCTGGGTAGTTGGCTTGCAACTGGGCAATCTTCAGGTCGGAATGGCTTGTCCGCAGGTTAAAGTCTGAAAGTGTGGCTTCATGCTTGTTGGCATTTGCTATAAAGGATAGTTGTCTGACTTTAAGTCCGCAATCTTCTGTAAAACTGAGTCTCTTCAGGTTAATGCTCATGGTGTCTGGCATATTGAAGAGCACTTTCGCATTAACGTCTAAGCTTCTTACTGATAGATGGTTGGGGTTAAACCTGTGTGGGGTAGGGGCTGTGTCCCAAACATTGTACCGCAGGGTACTTCTTCTAACCAGGAGGGTGCCTATCTGAATGCTGGGAGTGGGCTTGTTGTCGTCTTCTTTCTTACTCAACTTGTCTATCAGGAACTGGCAGTTCAGCTGACTCTTTGCCTCAGTCTTGTACAATGATATTTTTGCGCCAATGAGTTGTGCGTTGTCTATGTGGATTTTCTTCTCGACCAGAGGGAGAATCCTTATTTTGGCCGCCATACGTGCCGCACTCAGCATCAGCGAGTCTTTCTGGTCGTATATTTTGACGTCATCGATTATGATTCGGTTGAAAAGTCCGGGGCTGACGTTCCCGATTTTAACTGTTGTCCCGAGAAAGTCGGTCAGGGAATTGGATACAAGTTCAGCAGTCCAGCTCTGAACGGCTGGAATTTTGGAAAGGGAAAGTCCTATCAAATAGACGAATAAAACGAGCCCCACAAAGCATCTTATGATGAATTTTAATGCTTTTATGCTTCCTTAATGTCTTGTTTACTGTACCTGTTTGTTATAATCGAGAACAAAAGTACAAAAAATATTTTGGAAAAGCTCCCTATTCGGTTAAAATTTTATAATTTTGCACGGCTAAAAAGTAACTATATATTTTTAATCCAAAGATATGGCAAAAGTAATCAAATTACGTAAAGGCCTGGACATCAACCTGAAAGGCAAAGCCGCTAAGGAAACTGCCAGCATCAGTTGCCCTGGAGAGTATGCACTCGTACCAGACGACTTTTGCGGTCTGAAACCCAAGGTGGTTGTTAAGGAAGGTGATGCTGTAAAGGTCGGGGATGCGTTGTTTGTTGACAAGCAGCATCCTGAAGTGAAGTTCGTAAGCCCTGTCAGCGGTACCGTCTCTCTGGTGGAGCGTGGTGACAGGCGTAAGCTTATGAGCATTCGCGTTAAAGCCGATGGTAAACAGGAGGCTCGTCAGTTCGATGTAAAGGGTGACGTGAAGTCTCTGCTGTTGGAAAGCGGTTTGTTTGGATTCTTCCGTCAGCGTCCCTACGACGTTGTGGCTAATCCCGATGACGCTCCTAAGGCAATCTTCGTGAGTGCTTTCAACAGTATGCCCTTGAGTCAGGACTTCGAGTATGTTCTGGCTGGTCAGGAGGCTGACTTCCAGGCAGGTATCACTGCTCTGAGCAAGCTGGCCAAGGTTTATCTGGGCATCAGTGTTAAGCAGACCAATGCTGCTCTGACAGCAGCCAAGGACTGCGAGGTAAATGTATTTGACGGTCCTGCACCTGCTGGTAATGTGGGTGTGCAGATCAATCATGTTTCTCCCGTCAACAAGGGTGAGGTTGTTTGGACACTCGGCGCCGAAGAGGTAATCTTTGTAGGTCGTCTGGTAAACAACGGTACAGTAGATTTCACACGTACTATTGCCCTTGCAGGTAGTGAGGTAAGTGCTCCCAAGTACTATAAGATGCTTGTAGGCCAGAAACTTACTACTCTGGTTGAAGGTAACGTAAAGGTGGAAGGCAGCCGAATCATTAACGGTAACGTTATGACTGGTGTTAAGACCACACAAGACGGTTTCCTTGCAGCTCATGCAACAGAGGTGAATGTTATCCCCGAGGGTGACAATGCCGATGAGATGCTGGGTTGGATTATGCCTCGCTTCAATACATTCAGTACCCACCGCAGCTACTTCTCTTGGCTGTTTGGCAAGAAGAAGGAATATGTGCTGGATGCACGTATCAAGGGTGGCGAGCGTCATATGATTATGAGTGGCGAGTACGACAAGGTGTTCCCTATGGATATCTATGCAGGTTACCTGGTAAAGGCTATCATCGCAGGAGACATAGACCGTCAGGAAGCACTTGGTATCTATGAGGTAGCTCCAGAGGATTTTGCTATTGCGGAATTTGTTGATAGCAGTAAACTGGAATTGCAGCGTATTGTCCGCGAGGGTCTGGATATCCTTCGTAAAGAAAATGCTTAATACATTATTATTTATATGAAAGCGTTAAAGAAACTTTTTGATAATATACACCCCTATGTTGAGGAGGGAGGTAAATTTCATGCCTTCCGTTCTCTGGTAGATGGTTTCGAGACTTTTGCCTTCGTTCCCAATACCACCTCACGTGTAGGAAGTGTGAATATCCACGATGCTATCGATAGCAAGCGTATCATGAGCTTGGTAGTGATTGCACTGCTGCCTGCGCTGTTCTTCGGTATGTATAATGTGGGTTACCAGAATGCCTTGGCTGCTGGTCAGCTGGAGAATGCGACATTCTGGGGTATGTTTTTGTATGGTGCCCTGGCAGTTCTGCCAAAGATTATAGTCAGCTATGTAGTTGGTTTGGGCATTGAGTTTGTTGTAGCACAGTGGAAGAACGAGGAGATTCAGGAGGGATTCCTTGTATCAGGTATCCTTATTCCTATGATTGTTCCTGTTACTTGTCCGCTCTGGATTCTTGCTATTGCCGTTGCGTTCAGCGTAATTCTGGCAAAGGAGATCTTTGGTGGTACTGGTATGAATATCTTCAACCCTGCTCTTATCACTCGTGCATTCCTGTTCTTCAGCTATCCCAGCGCAATGACAGGTGATGCTACCGTTTGGGTAGCTCAGGATACCATCTTCGGTACTGGTTTTGCTACTCCTGAAGCATATACGGCAGCTACTCCTTTGGGTCAGGCTGTTACAGAAGGCTTTGCTGGTTTTGACTGCGCAACCATCCAGAATGCCATCACAGGTCTTATTCCCGGATGTATTGGCGAGACCAGTGTAATTGCTATTGCCCTGGGTGCTATTCTGTTGCTTTGGACAGGCGTTGCCAGCTGGAAGATTATGCTGAGTGTATTCGTAGGCGGTGCTGCTACCGGTTATCTGATGCAGGCTGCTGGTCTGACAGCTATCCAGTGGTACGAGCACCTTGTATTGGGCGGTTTTGCCTTTGGTGCTGTGTTTATGGCAACTGATCCTGTTACCAGCAGCCGTACAGAGTGTGGTAAGTACATCTATGGATTGCTGATTGGTTTCATTGCAGTTCTGGTTCGTGTTCTCAACCCCGGTTATCCCGAGGGTATGATGTTGGCCATTCTGCTCATGAACCTCTTTGCTCCCCTGATCGATTACTGCTTTGTACAGAGTAATATCAATATGCGTGCTAAGCGCGCCATAAAAAAGTAAGGAGGAAGACGATATGAAACTGAACACAAACAGCAATGTATATACTGTCTGCTATGCAGCAGTAATGGTTATCATCGTTGCCTTCTTGCTGGCTTTCGTGGCTTCTGCTTTGAAGGAGACACAGGAGGCTAATGTGGCAAACGATACTAAGGGACAGATTCTTTCTGCTCTTGGCTATGACAAGGCTACTATTGATGTGGCTAAGGTCTATGGAGAAAAGGTGCAGGATAATCTTGTAGAGCAGGGTGAGTTGAAGCCATACGAAGGTAAGTTCAATACCACCTATGGTTCGCTTATCAAGAATGGCGAACTGCATGTCTTCACTGGAACTACAGCTAATGGAGAATTTGCTTATGTAATCCCTGTTGTAGGTCGTGGCCTTTGGGGCGGCCTTTGGGGATATGTTGCAGTGAACGAGACCAAGGACAAGGTGCTGGGTACTTACTTCTATCACGAAAGTGAGACTGCAGGTCTTGGTGCCCGCATCAGTGAGAAGTGGTTCCAGGATCAGTTCATTGGCAAGCCCATCTTCGACAGCGAGAACAATGTTGTTCTGACTGTTGTTAAGGCTGGCGCTGCCCAGAACGAGAACGAAGTGGATGGTGTGACAGGTGCAACCCTTACAAGTAAAGGTGTAGCCGCAATGGTAAACGACGGCCTGACTGCTTATAAGGACTTTCTGCTCTCTGTTAGTGATAATCAAGAAGTTGAACAATAAAATTAGGAGGAAAGAATATGAGTAAATTGTTTTCAGATGAGAATAAGGCCGCATTCTCAAATCCTATTAACCTGAACAATCCTGTTGCTGTACAGGTTTTGGGTATTTGTTCGGCTTTGGCTGTTACCAGCCAGCTGGCTCCCGCTATTGTAATGGGTCTCAGCGTAACGGTTATTACCGCTTTCTCTAACGTGATTATCTCTTTGCTGCGTAAGACTATCCCCAACCGTATTCGTATCATCGTTCAGTTGGTGGTTGTAGCAGCTCTTGTAACTATTGTAAGTCAGATATTAAAGGCATACGTATATGACGTAAGCGTTCAGCTTTCCGTATATGTAGGTCTTATCATCACCAACTGTATCCTGATGGGACGTCTGGAGGCTTTCGCCATGCAGAACAGTCCCTGGCCTTCTTTCCTGGATGGTGTAGGTAACGGTTTGGGTTATGCCTTGATTCTGGTTATTGTCGGTTTCGTCCGCGAGTTGTGTGGCTTCGGTAGTCTCTTTGGCTATCAGATTATCCCAGACAGCTGGTACGTTGCCAATGGTGGCTGGTATATGAATAATGGTATGATGGTGATGCCTGCTATGTCTCTAATTATCGTAGGTTGTGTAATCTGGGCTCATCGCTCAATAAATAAGGAGGCTAAGTAATTATGGAACATATGATTTCGCTTTTTGTCCGCTCTATTTTTGTGGACAACATGATATTTGCTTTCTTCTTGGGTATGTGCTCATATCTTGCCGTTTCCAAGAATGTAAAGACAGCTTTGGGACTTGGTGTGGCAGTAACCTTCGTGTTGCTCGTTACCGTGCCTGTGGATTATGCTTTGCAGACATACGTACTTGGTCCTGATGCGATTGTAGCAGGTGTTGACCTGACCTTCCTTGCCTTCATCCTGTTCATTGCCGTTATTGCTGGTATGGTGCAGTTGGTAGAGATGATCGTGGAGCGTTTCAGCCCCTCGCTGTACGCTTCACTTGGTATCTTCCTTCCTTTGATTGCTGTTAACTGTGCCATTATGGGTGCCAGTCTGTTCATGCAGCAGCGTATTACTATGGAGCCCACCAATGCTCAGTACATTGGCGGCTTTGGCGATGCGATTGCTTATGCACTCGGCTCTGGTATCGGTTGGCTGTTGGCTATCGTCGGTCTTGCTGCTATTCGCGAGAAGATGGCATACACCGATGTACCCAAGCCTCTGCAGGGTCTCGGCATTACATTTATCACAGTAGGCCTGATGGCACTTGCCTTTATGTGCTTCTCTGGTCTTAACATCTAAAAGTAGGAGGAATATACAATGGATATGAATTTGATTTTGGCGAGCATTGGCGTATTCCTGGGTATCATCCTCGTGTTGGTAGCCATCCTGCTCGTAGCTAAGGCTTATTTGTCACCCAGTGGCAATGTGAATATTACAATTAACGGAAAAGAGACACTCTCTGTTGGTCAGGGCAGCTCTCTGCTGAGTACATTGTCTCAGGAGGGCATTTTCCTGCCCAGTGCCTGTGGCGGTAAGGGCTCTTGCGGTCAGTGCAAGCTTCAGGTACCCGAGGGTGGTGGCGAGATTCTGGATAGCGAGAAGGGTCACTTTACTCGTAAGCAGATCAAGGAGAACTGGCGTCTGGGTTGTCAGTGTAAGGTGAAGGGTGACCTTCAGGTTAAGATTGACGATTCTGTTATGGGCGTTAAGGAATGGGAGTGCACCGTTATTGGCAACAAGAACGTGGCAACCTTCATCAAGGAGTACAAGGTGGCTCTGCCTGCTGGCGAGCACATGGACTTCGAGCCTGGTTCTTACGCACAGATTAAGATTCCTGCATTCGACTGCATCGATTATGACAAGGACTTCGACAAGAGCCTTATTGGCGATACTTACCTTCCTGCTTGGGAGAAGTTCGGTTTGTTCCCCTTGAAGTGTACCAATCCTCAGGAGACCATCCGTGCATACTCTATGGCTAACTATCCCGACGAGGGTGATATCATTACCCTGAACGTGCGTATTGCCACTCCTCCTTTCAAGCCAAAGGATCAGGGTCCTGGCTTCATGGATGTTAATCCTGGTATCGCTTCTTCATACATCTTCAGTCTGAAGCCCGGCGACAAGGTTATCATGAGTGGTCCTTACGGAGAGTTCCGTCCTGTATATGGTTCTGGTCGTGAGATGATTTGGGTAGGTGGTGGTGCCGGTATGGCTCCTCTGCGTGCACAGATTATGCACATGCTGAAGGGTCATGGCGTTAGCGACGAGGATCGTCAGCGTCCTATGCATTACTTCTATGGTGCACGTGCTTTGGAAGAGATTCCTTTCCTCGACGACTTCCTGCAGTTGGAGAAGGACTTCCCCAACTTCCATTTCCACCTGGCTCTGGACCGTCCCGATCCCAAGGCAGATGCCGCAGGTATCAAATATACTCCAGGCTTCGTAGCTCCTGTTATGGGCGATACCTACCTGAAGCAGCACGAGGCTCCAGAAGATTGCGAGTACTACCTCTGTGGTCCTCCAATGATGGCAAAGACCGTTCTGGACTTGCTGCATAGTCTGGGTGTTGAGGACGATATGATTCGCTTTGACAACTTCGGAGGATAATTCCTCAGTAGTCTTAAATAAGGGCACATTCCTTTTGGGGTGTGCCTTTTTTTGTATACCTTTGCAATATGAAACCAGAAGAGATTATTCATCGTTATTGCAAAGATAATTCTGCGCTCGAAAACGTTTTGCTGAAACATAGTTCGGATGTGGCAAAACGTGCTTTAGGAATTGCAGAGAAACATCCTGAATTTGAGATAGATAAGGAGTTCTTGTACGAGGCCGCCATGCTTCATGATATAGGTATTTTGTATGTGGATGCACCTGCTATCTATTGTTATGGTACGGAACCTTACATAAAGCATGGCCTGTTGGGTGCCGAGTTGTTGCGTAAGGAGGGGCTGCCTGCGCATGCCCGTGTGGCAGAGCGTCATACAGGAACAGGGCTCACCCGCGTAGAGATTCTCAAGCAATCCTTGCCCCTTCCGCCAGCGGATTATGTTCCGGAAACATTGGAAGAGCAGATTATCTGTTATGCCGATAAATTTTATTCCAAGACTCGTCTTTTGGAGGAGAAAACCTACGAGGCCGCTCTTGCCAGTTTGCGTAAGTTTGGCGAGGCAGGTTTGACCGTTTTTGAGGAGTGGAAACTTCGTTTCGAGTGAAAAAACTTTAATATTCCTTGTTCGCTCATGAAGTGTCGGCATTATTTTGTACCTTTGCAAATTGAATCAAACTGATTGGGAATTTGAAGACTAGGGTACTGACTTTTTTAATAGCGTGCATAGCCGTAATGGGCTTTGCATCCCGTCCGTATTGCTATTTTTATGCAAGCATGGATGACGATACAGATACCCTTTCTGCATCAGATTCTGTCTTGCCTCAGGTTGTTGATACAATAGCCCGTTCTGCCCGCCCTGTCATGGG
>CAMOMP010000050.1:0-19418 GCA_946619915.1 uncultured Prevotellaceae bacterium
TAAGGAGGACAAGCAGCTGTTCCCAGATGCTTCATCTCCTCAACCAACCAAGGCAGCAAGGTCTTCTCGTTCTGAATCAGCGCCTTCGTCATGGGATAGAAGTAAGTCTTGTTGGCAGAGCCACCACCCTTGGCAACGCAGATGAAACGGTATTCGGCACCCTCTACAGCCTCGATGTCTATCTGAGCCGGCAGGTTGCACTTGGTGTTCACCTCGTCGTACATATTCAGGGGTGCATTCTGAGAATAGCGCAGATTGTCCTGTGTGAAGGTATTGAAGACACCACGTGAGAGTGCTTCCTCATCCTCGAAGCCAGTCCATACCTGCTGGCCCTTCTCGCCATGTATGATGGCAGTACCTGTATCCTGGCAGAAAGGCAGCACGCCCTTGGCAGCTACATCAGCATTACGCAGGAACTGCAAAGCTACATACTTGTCGTTCTCGCTTGCCTCGGGATCGTTCAGCACCTTGGCAACCTGCAGGTTGTGCTCGCGACGAAGCATGAACTCCACATCGTGGAAGCACTGCTGTGCCAGCAGGGTCAACGCCTCCTTGCTTACCTTCAGAATCTTGTGACCTTCAAACTCGCTTACACTTACCCCCTCCTTTGTCAGGAGGCGGTATTCGGTTTTGTCCTCGCCCATCTGGAACATTGGGGCATACTTGAATTCAGCCATATCGGAGACCCTCTCCCTAACCCTCTCCCGTAAGGGCGAGGGAACTGCTTCGCAGGGTCTTGGGCAGTTTATATAATTATTCCTTATTTGTTTCTGAGTTCTCCTCCTCGTAATGATGGAAGAGGAAGTCATTGTAGGGGTACTTCTGCACGTGCAGTTCCCTTACCTTATTGTATAATACCTGCTTCATAGTCTCCAGATTGGTCTTCTCCTGGGCAGAGATGAAGAGACAGTCACCATTCAGACGCGACATCCAGGTATGGGTCAGTTCATCCAGCGACACATTCCTGGCTGTAGCAGGAGTCAGATCGTCAGCATCTTTCTCTTCCCAGGTATAAGCATCTATCTTGTTGAAGATAACCATAGAGGGTTTGTCGGCACAACCCAAATCCGAGAGTGTCTTCTCTACCACCTTGATCTGGTCTTCGAAATCAGGATGCGAGATATCTACCACATGCAGAAGCAGGTCGGCCTCGCGTACCTCGTCCAACGTACTCTTGAAGGAATCAACTAAATCTGTGGGTAGCTTGCGAATGAATCCTACAGTATCTGAAAGCAGGAAGGGCAGGTTGTCCACAATTACCTTGCGTACTGTGGTGTCCAGCGTAGCAAAGAGCTTGTTCTCTGCAAAGACCTCGCTCTTAGAGAGCAGGTTCATCAGGGTACTCTTTCCCACATTGGTATAACCCACCAATGCCACACGAATCATACGACCACGATTACCACGCTGAGTAGTCTTCTGGCGATCGATATCAGCCAGACGTTGCTTCAACAGGCTCATACGGTTCAGGATGATACGGCGGTCCATCTCCAACTGCGTTTCACCAGGTCCACGCAGACCTACGGAGCCCTTTCCGCCTCCACTACCTGAGCCACCACCCTGTCGTTCGAGGTGCGTCCACAAACGTTGCAAGCGGGGCAACATATAACGATACTGTGCCAACTCGACCTGCGTCTTGGCATTAGCCGTCTGGGCTCGCATGGCGAAGATATCCAGAATAAGGCTGGTACGGTCCAGCACCTTCACCTTCAGCTCGTTCTCTATGTTGCGCAGCTGCTTGGCACTCAGTTCGTCATCAAAGATTACCATATCCACCTCGCGCTCGGCATCCTCCTCTGCCACTATATAGACCCTAATCTCCTGCAACTTACCTATACCCAGATAGGTAACGCTGCTGGGGCCGTTCATTCGTTGTGTAAAACGCTTTATAGTTTCTGCCCCTGCCGTCTCGGCCAGGAACTCCAGTTCGTCGAGATACTCCTTTGTCTTGCGTTCGTTCTGATTGGGAGTAATAAGACCCACCAGGATGGCCCTCTCAGGACGCGTCTCCACTACGTTGTGAAACTTCACGTCCGTCATTCCATCCTCGAAAGGCAGTGACGAACGACTGGAATTATAATGTTTACTTCTGCTTGTCTTCAATATTAAGGTAGTTTACTGTCTTTATCAAGTTGAAAATTGAAAGTTGAAAATTATATTTAGTTTACTGTTTAGATAGTCCTTAATACTCCGCCAACGGCGGAACTATCAACTATTTCAACTGACTCTAAACTCTCAACTCTAAACTCTAAACTTTATTTAACCTGTACCACCAGATATCTGCCTGTGCTCCAGAACTTAACAGGGTCTGAGATATGCAACTCATACATACCCTTGCTGTCCTTAACCATCTGATAGCTACCAGAGGGGTGGTTAGAGAGGATATTTGCACTCTTGCTGTAGAACTTAATCACCTTGTCGTAACGAATGTCTATCTGGGTGAAGTAGTCCTTATTGAAGTTGCCATCACGCAGCACATCGCCGCTCTGCAGAATCTTCTGCTCCTTCAGTTCAGACTTTGTACCGAACACGAACCAAGCAGCATTCAGTTGCTTCTCCTGGCTGGCAACGGTAGCAGCCTTGTTCTTGTTGTCCTCTGTCAGGGTGTTCACGTTCTCGTTCAAAGCACCAATCTGCTCACCCTGTGCAGCCAGCTGAGCATCCTTCTCGGCCAAAGCAGCTTCCAGTTCCTGAATACGCTTGCCCTGTGTCTCTATCTGAGTCTGCAAGTTCTCTATTGTCTTCTTCAGTTTCTCGGCATTGAAGCTGCTGGTACGCAGTTTCTCCTTCAGCTGAGCAATCATATCGCGGTTCTGCTGCATAGCCTCGCGAATGAACTGCATATTCTCGCGTATCACCTCCTTGCTGCTGGCACTCTCTGGCGTAGCATCTGCAATGGTAACACGTCCCTCTGCCTCGTTTATGCGTCTGATACCCTCCTGTACCTCGTCGAAGGTACCCATGATATCATTCAACTCAATATCCTTCTCATTGATAATTCTCTGCAACGAGTCACGTTCCTGCTCTAAGGCAGACTCACCAACCTGCTTGCTCTGGCCACAAGAAGCCAGCAACAAAGTTAATACTGCAACAAATCCAAAATTTTTCATATTCTTTTTGTTTTAGAAGTTATCGTTTTTTCTCAAGCCAATCTCGCTATTACGTCAATCAGTGCGGCCACCTAAAATAATTACGAATTCGCCTCTGGGCTCATTGGCCTTGAAGTGTGCCAGCACCTCTTCTACTGTTCCTCTGACACTCTCCTCGTGAATCTTACTAATCTCGCGACACACACTTACGGGGCGGTCTGCTCCGAACACCTCCTGAAACTGCTCCAGCGTTTTGACAATACGATGGGGAGACTCGTAGAAGATGATGGTACGCGTCTCATCCTGCAAAGCCTTCAAGCGCGTCTGGCGCCCCTTCTTCTGAGGCAGGAAACCCTCGAAACAGAACTTGTCGCAGGGCAAGCCGCTGCTTACCAATGCAGGCACAAAAGCCGTTGCACCAGGCAAGGTAATCACCTCGATGCCAGCACGGATAGCCTCTCGAGCCACCAAGAAACCAGGGTCGCTGATACCCGGAGTACCGGCATCGCTGACCACAGCCACCGTCTCGCCACCTTTCAGACGCTCTACCACACGGTCCACCGTCTGGTGCTCATTGAACTTATGATACGAGAGCATAGGCTTCTTAATCTCGAAATGCTTCAGCAATATACCGCTGGTACGCGTATCCTCGGCCAGAATCAAATCAGCCTCCTTCAGCACCGTCAAGGCTCTGAAAGTGATATCCTCAAGATTTCCTACTGGGGTAGGTACCAAGTATAATATTCCCATATTGTGACGCTTCTATTTTAGGCAGCAAATGTATACATAAAAAACGGTTTAGCGGACAATTAGACAGAATTATTTTGATTATTTCAGTATTTTTAAGCCCCTTTATGGGGCTAATTCAGATAGAAAGTGTATTTTTGCCAATAAATCAAAACATCAAAAAAATGAAAGATGTTGGCTCTCATAACGGAGAAATGATGAGGCAAGGCCGTGTAGAAGTCATCTGTGGTTCTATGTTCTCAGGCAAAACGGAGGAGTTGATACGTCGCCTGAAACGTGCCCAGTTTGCCCATCAGCGTGTAGAGATTTTCAAACCCAGTATAGATGTGCGCTATAGCGAGGAGGAAGTAGTCAGTCATCAGGGCAACAGCATCATGTCAACCCCTGTGGACACCTCGACCAGCATCCTGCTTCTGGCACAGGATACGAATGTTGTAGGGATAGACGAGGCACAGTTCTTCGACGAACATATTGTGGAAGTGTGCAACGAACTGGCCTCACGTGGCATTCGCGTTATTGTGGCAGGGTTGGATCTGGACTTCAAAGCGCAGCCCTTCGGTCCTATGCCCCAGCTCTGTGCCATAGCAGACGAAGTGACAAAGGTTCATGCCATCTGTGTCCGCTGTGGTTCCCTTGCCTATGTAAGCCACCGTATTGTTGCAGGCGACAAGCAGGTCATGCTGGGCGAAAAGGACGAGTACGAACCTCTGTGCAGGGAATGCTATAATTCAATTCATAATTCATAATTCACAATTCATAATTAAGAGAGAAGAATTAAGAAAGAAAAATTGATACCAATCCGCAATTATGGGATTAGGAATTAGGGATTAGAAACTAGAGATTAGGGATGATGATAGACGAAAATTAATTCTTCTTTATTCTCTCTTAATTCTTAATTTAAAATGGAAACCAACTAAAAGAATGTTTGAACAAAAGATAACTTTCGACCGCTTCATCCGAAGCATCACAATCATCAGCCTCTGCGCTGGTGCCGTATGGCTGCTAAACACCCTTTCCAGTGTTTTGCTACCTTTCTTTATTGCTTGGCTTTTGGCCTATTTGATTTATCCGTTGGTACGTTTCCTGCAATACAAGGTACATTTGCACAGTCGCATTCTCAGCATAGCCGTGGCATTGCTAATTGTGATAGCCGTTATAAGTGGTTTTCTAGCCCTGATAGTTCCTCCCATTATCAATGAAACGGTGCACATTTCCGACTTGGTTACACTTTACTTCAACGATGTAATGACCCAGACCAATATGGCGGCATACATCCAGAATATCATTGATCGTATCAGCAATGAAAATACACTGGTTAGTCTTATGCAGCAAAGTTCTTTTGTTGATACTGTCAAGACGGTTATGTTGCAGACCTGGAATTTAGTGTCCGGAACCGTGAATGTCGCGCTGAGTGTATTAGGCGTTTTTGTGGTATTACTCTATACGTTCTTTATACTGATTGATTACGAAAACATCTGCCAGGGTTGGGTGAACCTCATCCCCGTCAGCAAGCGTCAGTTTGCCTCGATGGTCGTACAGGACGTGCAGAATGGTATGAACTCCTACTTCCGTGGCCAGTCACTCATAGCACTCATAGTAGGAATACTTTTCAGTATCGGATTCCTTATCATAGACTTCCCCATGGCCATAGGTCTAGGCCTATTCATAGGATTCCTTAACCTGGTCCCCTACATGCAGCTCTTTGGCTTCATCCCCACCATACTGTTGGCCATCCTCAAGTCAGCCGAGACAGGCGAAAGCTTCTGGGTAATCCTGCTCTGCGCACTGGCCGTCTTTGCCGTTGTACAGCTCATTCAGGATATGTACTTAACGCCTCGCATCATGGGACACGTAATGGGACTGAACCCTGCCGTCATCCTACTCAGCCTCTCCGTATGGGGCAGTCTTATGGGCATCATCGGTTTCATTATAGCTTTGCCACTAACCACCCTACTCCTCTCCTATTACCGTCGATTTGTGCTGAAAGAAGTCGAACAAGAGGAAGAAACGGAGTTAGAAGAACAAAAAAGTGAGGAATAATAAAAATTTTGAATTTTGAATTTTGAATTTTGAATTAAAAGATATACCTTTGCACCCGCAACTGCAGAAATGCGTTGTCTTTAGGTCGGTCCGCTAGCTCAGTTGGTAGAGCACAACACTTTTAATGTTGGGGTCTTGGGTTCGAACCCCAAGCGGGCTACCAGAAAATAAGCCAGACAAAAGAAAGTTTACTTTCAGTTGTTTGGCTTTTTTGTGGTGTTAAGCTTCCCGTGGAAGGTTAAGGGGTCGAGTACTCAACCCCAAGCGGGCTACAGCGGATTCTTTGTCTTTATACCATCCTTCTTCATTATCTTCAGGAGGCTCTTGGCCCAAATCTTGGCCAGATGCTGGGCTCCATCCACATTTGGATGCAGATAGAAATCGCCTGAGTTTCCGGCTTCCCTGGTGAAAAGAGCCTTATTGTCCTCGAAGTACTCCCACACGCCACGATTACCGGCATAAACTTGTTTGTACTCGCCTATAATGGTATCCAAGACGGGATAGTAGCTGCGCAAGCGATCCAAGCCCTCCTGCAGGTACTTTGCGCCATTATGAGTGTTGGGACTATACCAAATGGGATAGTTCAACAGAATCTTACAATCAGGCACTGCTGCTATTAGAGAATCTATGATAGTGCGGATGTTCTTGCCGTATGTATCCGTACTGACGGGAGCACCCTCCGTTGTGGTGCAGGCACTATCATTGGTTCCCAGCATAATAGAGATGTATATCTTACCTCCGTTCTGCGTCTTGAACGCCTTGGCATTGTTGACGATACGGGCAAAGTCATTTCTTCCAGGCAGATAGCCCCAAGTGGTGATACCCGAGTGACCGCCATTAAACACATTAGTGGTAACACCCGTTGCCTGCTCTATTAGTTGGCGGCACACAATGGGCGGAGCCTGATGAGAAGCATTGCTCAAGGTAGCACCTGCTGTGATGCTATTTCCGATAAAAAGCAGATTGATGTTCTCCTGATGTTTCCGAGCTGCCACTGGCAAGCACAGAAACATCAGGACAATGTATATGAATAGACTCGCTTTCTTCATAACTTCTTACTGCTTAATCACTCCACTTCATTACAATAAACCAGTCCCATTCTGTCGTAGAGTTTCTTCAACTGGGGCAGACGAGTCTTGAAGTTCTCGAAATCCTTCTGCTCGGGATTACACCATTGCACCTCGCTCATAGCACCCAGACGGGGCAGCAACTGATAAAGGGCATGCTCGGGATAAGCCACCTGCTCGGTCCACAGATTGCCCTGATAACCCAGAATACAATCACTCTGTTCCTTCGTCAATTCCTCAGGAACAAGGGGCTCGAAAGAGTATATCTTACTGCAAGAAACAATATAGCTGTCCGTTGTACGGGGCTGCTTGCCATAATCTTTCAACTGAGGATGATCCAAATAGGCATACACATTGGGACTCATAATAACCCTATGGTTCTGCTTAGCTGCTGCAATACCGCCCTTGGTGCCGCGCCAAGACATTACAATGGCGTCCTCAGTTAAACCGCCAGCAAGAATCTCGTCCCAACCAATCAGACTACGACCACGTGAAGCCAGGAACTGCTCTATCTCATGGTTGATGTACGATTGGAGCTTATTCTCGGCACTGCGGCCATCCTGACTACCTCTGCCATCGCCGCCTTCAACCTGAACATTCTCGGCAGTCAAGCCCAACTCCTTAATCTTAGCCTGACACTTGGGACACTTCTGCCAACGCTCCTTGGGACATTCGTCACCACCAATATGAATGTAAGGAGAGGGGAACACATCACACAGCTCGCCAAAGACAGTTTTCAGGAACTCAAGCGTCTGAGGGTTACCACCACAAAGCACTTCGCGCATCACGCCCCAATGGGGAGCAACGGGATAAGGACCACCGGTACAACCCAGGTTAGGGAATACGTGCAAAGCACTCTGCATGTGACCAGGCATATCAATCTCTGGAACAACGTTGATATAACGTTCTGCTGCATACTTTACAATATCACGACACTCATCCTGTGTATAGTAACCACCATAAGGGATGTTATCATAGATGCGCATACGACTAGGACCAATAACAGTCTTCTCGCGTACACTACCCTTCTTGGCCAAGTCAGGCAATGCCTTTACCTCGAAGCGCCAACCCTGGTCCTCGGTCAGATGCCAATGAAACTGGTTGCAACCATGCAGAGCCATAGCATCGAGGAATTGCTTGATGAACTCAACGCTAAAGAAATGACGTCCACAATCCAACAAAACGCCACGATAAGAGAAGCGAGGCTGGTCGGAAATCTGTACAAAGGGGAGTTCTACACTTTGGCCTTTGATGATAGGCAGGCTCTTGCGCAAAGTCTGTGCGGCACGGAAAAGGCCTGCAGGCTCGTAGGCGCTCAGCAAGATGCCTTTAGCACCGACATTAAATGTATAGGCTTCTTTCTGCTGTTCAGTCAACGGAGTCACTTTGCCCTTACCCTTTGTCCCTTTCTTACTCTTGGCAGGAGCGCTGATGGCCAATCTTATCTGGGCATTCTTATCCTCGGGAGTCAACTGCAACTGGATGCCTGTAGCCTCCTTCACCCACTGCTGCAGGAATTCTGCCGTGCGAGCGATTTCTGTATTGCTGCTGTCGTAGGCTATACCCATGCCGCCCTTCAAGGTGAACTGCCGAGCGGTATCCACCTTAACCTCCTTGGGCAATGGAATGATGTTATAGTTGGCCTTCTGAGCCGATGCTGCTAGGGCCGCGATACACATAAAAACAAATAATCCAAGTCTTTTCATAATGTGATAAAGGTTATAAAAAATGATGATTTTTACGTTATTTGGCAGCAAAAGTACGAAAATAATTTATAACTACCGTAACTTTATACCTCGAAAAAACAAATCACACATTAAATCAATTCTATTACGGTCAACGAAGAAGTAAAGAAAAGCCTGTGCATACCACCGTTTTGACCATTTACAAGGAGGGCTTGCCCCGCTGAGGCAAGCCCTCCTTTTTTCTATTTTATGGCAACCTTCTTGCCGCCAACGATATTGACACCGCGTTGAGTCTTTGAAAGACTTTGCCCATACATGTTATAAATGGTTGTATCGCCCGGGTTAGGGCCGGAAACAGAAGGGCTATCCATACCCACAATATTCTCGTCAATTACCATCCTTACCGTATTGGTACTCTGCGCGAGGTTCTCCAACTCGCCCTCGGTATCCATAGGAACATAAATCTCCAGACTGGACTTCAGCATCTTGTTATTGCAGTGGGCCTGTATCTCCTCGGGAGTCATGGCAGAACGCCAGAACAGAAGTTCAGACACATCACGTGTAGAACCGCCCAGCACAACCTCCTGCACCTCACCCAGACGTTCGTTAAGGACTCCAGCGCTTACCCTATCCAGATAAAGCAGGGTACGCTTCTGGGCATAGTAGCTGGTAAGAGTGATATTGTGCCAGTTGGTATCAGTAATGGCCTTGGTGCTGGTAAGGGTTCCACCCGCCGGGGTTGTAAGTTGGACATAACCCTCGGGAGTAATGTTCACCACTACATCTCCAACAGAACAACGTACACGCAGCACCTGCCCCTGCCCCGCCTTTACACGGGCAGTAACAGTGAAGGGATGAGTTGTACCCTCGGGGTTAAAGTGAATGGTCTTCTCCTCTGTCAACTTCATGCTCTTGGTAGTAATACGTTTAGGCATAGCCTTCCCTGCCTTTAGCGCATCAAAGAGAGAAGGAACCATAGAGCAGAAGAATTCGTAATGACCTTCGGTATTCTGATGGTAGGTATCTGATACATAGCCGTCAGCCCATGTACCGTCGCCTTTGTCGATGGAGCCAAGGCAATTGAACGAAGGAACGTCCCACTCGTGAATAAGCAGATTCAAATCCTTTACATATTTATAATCACTGGCATTATAGTCACCACGTGTATAATTATTCATTACCACGGGAATCTTACCATCGGCACGTACCATTCTAATAAGCCTCAGCATATTATCTCTCCACTGTGTAAAGATAGCATTCTGGTCGCTGGCTCCGTGAATACCCTCGTTGCCAAGGGAAAGACCGAAGATGACGTATCGACCAAAGTCGCGAATCAAATCATCATACCTGTTCAACAAATTGTTGGTGGTATTACCGCCAATGGAAACATTAGAGGTGTAGAAACGTGTGTCTGACAGGCCTTTCTGGTAACGCTGAATCAGATGCTGACCATACAGATAGCGGTAACCTTTGTAATCCGTAGCGCCCTGACCATTGGCCACACTGGAGCCAAAGACTGAGATACGGTTCTCGTCGATAGGAGCTGAGATGTTGTAAACGTTGTTGTCCAAATCTACCGTAATGGTATAGGTGCCTGCATTCTGGTAGATATCCTCCACATCCTGTCCGTTTGACGCCATGCCTAAAACGTAGCGGGAAGAGGCATTCTTGAGACGCTTGATAGACATGCCATCTGAATTGTTCAGGGCAAAGTACATCGTCTTGTCCACCCACTGCTGCGAAGAGGTCTCCTTCAGCGTCACCTCTGACTCCCATACTCCGTTTGCCTTGTATGCTATCTGGGGATTGCCTGAGCCATTGCCCATATTACCACGGATATGCATGGTTACGGGCAACACCTCAACCGACTGGTTGTTGGCATCAACAGTAATGCGGGCCACACAGTCTTTCTCGGCGGTTCCATCAAGGGTGACATCGCCATCGGCCGTCTTGCCCGTAAGAATAAAAGAGCCCTTATTCAGTCTGGCGTATGCCTGATAGCAATTCGAGCCCACAGACTTAAACTTAACATCCTCGGCATTGCCTGACAAGGTAAGTTCTGTAAACACCCAGGGATCTTCTGGACGCACGCCACCCGTAAACTCCTCAATCTTCATGGCACTGATATGCGCCATGCCTGTTACACGCTGGAAGTTAATTACGATCTCACCCTTGCTGCTTGGATAGATGTAGTCTGTAACAAGGACATTACGCACATTGCCATTGTTACCCTCACCGCCTACATTATTACCAGACGTCACCTGACCGCCACTCCATGTACGTTGTCCCTCTATATTGTACTGGGTAATGCGATTGTCTGTATGGTTGCGGGAACCATAGATATATAATTTGTAACAATTATCTATATTCAGATTGGTAAATTTGAAGGGGCGACAGTCTCCGTTATCGATGAACATATAGTCCTCCGTAGCCGTCTGTATAGCCAAATCTCCCAGAAGTGCTTCGTCCGGAGCATTGTTACCACCTGCATTGATACCGTTGGTATATTGGCTGCAGGTAGTAACCAAACGGTATTTCGATGATGTGCTACCAGCCGCATTCTTCAACATAACAGTCTTAGATGGGATAGTATTGCTGGAACTACTACCCGACGAGAGATTTGTCCAGGAATTGCCGTTCTTATCCTTGCCCGAAGTCTGACGCCCGCGTGACGTATTGCTGGTCTCGCCAAAATCAATATAGAACCTCTGCGTCAGTTTCAACTCCTGATGAGGACGTGTCAAGCCACCCAGCTCGACCATCTTCATACAGTTCAGGTACACCATGGCTCCCTTTGTCTTCTTGCAGATAGTAAGGTCTATATTACCTATGCTGTCGGGGAATACTGGCTCTGATGACAGAATCTTATTGTTATTGCCGTTGTAGCCCCCGTCGCCTATCTGGGTACCACCCATCTGCATCTCTCCTGTCCATACGTTCTCACCGCTAAAGGTGAAGTAGGCCGAGCGATCATCTGTAGAGGTACGGCTTCCGAAGCTATAGAACTGGTATGCTTTTTCTGGATTCAGACCGGTAAAATGCAGCACGCCATAGTCCTGAGAGCCCTCCATGAAGATATAATCCTGCGTAGCCGACTGTATAGCCAAGTCACCCAGAAGTTCTTTCTTTGGTGACTGCAAGCCGCCATTGCTATATCCGTTGGTAGAGAAAGTAGTTCCCAACTGCAGTACAATGTCAGATGCTGCTCCGTCAGCACCGATAAGGGTTGTCTGCGTCAGAGCATAAGCCTTATCAGGTGCACTGGTTCCCTTTCCGTGAAGGTTATTCCATTTGTTACCGTTAGTGTCGGTGTTGGTCAGATACCCTTGGTTAGCAACATTGTACTGACCGAAATCAATGTAAAAAACACGTTCTTCTGTTTGCGCCAAGGCAAAGCCGGCGATTAGGAAGAGCAAAACTGACAACATTGTCGTTCTCTTTGTCATAGTGAATAGTGGCTTAAAATTGTTTTTTTTTGAATTTGTAGTTTTATCTTTTGTGTTTATAATCCCCCCCCCATAAAGGAAGATGGAGATGTTCCTCAATACTTAAACGAGCTTCCTCCCGCAAACTCACGCAACAGAGAGGTTGGTGGAACTTGATCGTCGGGAATGCCACGGAAATAATGCAGGAATTTACGCAGGCGGGTTGCCTCGGCATACTCAACAGCCCGTTCAGGAACCTGCTCCAAGATAGGTAGCACCCTATCACGTATAACACCTAACTCATAAAGAAGGGCACTGTTGAAGGTGGCATCCGCCAACTCCTGATAGGGGAAAATCCACTTCTCTTCGCCAGCCTTAACACTGGGACAACGCCGAATAGTCTCAACCGCCGAATAACCACGGTATCTGTAGTCGCGAAGGATTCGACGCACCAATCGGATATCCACAGTAGGAATATGGTTGTGGTCGTCCAACTGTATGGTAGTCAGAGCTGAAACATACATACGATATTTCTGTTCCTCAGGAATCTGCTGTGTAAGAATAGGATTCAAAGCATGGTTTCCTTCCAGGATGATAACATCCGTTGGGCCTATCTGAAGCTTACGTCCCTCGAATACACGTCGGCCAGACGGGAAATCATACCTAGGCAATTCTACCTCCTCGCCACGCAGAATGGCATTCATCTGCTCGTTGAAGAGTTTGGTATCGACAGCCCCAATACATTCAAAGTCGTATTCGCCATTTTCGTCCTTAGGGGTATCCACACGGTTTACAAAATAGTCATCCGTACTTAAGGTATAAGGGCGTAGTCCGCAGGCCATCATCAGAATTGCCAGACGCTTGGCCGTTGTAGTCTTACCACTACTGCTGGGACCAGCAATCAGTACAAGCCGGGCCTTCCGTAGCGCAATCTCATCAGCAATATCCGAGAGTTTCTTTGCCTGAAGCGCCTCGCTGACATTGATAAGATCCGTACCCCTTCCTGCCAAGATAGCCTTATTGAAGTCTCCAACCGTACGGACACGCAATATATCCTGCCACTGCTGATGTTCACGTATCACACCCAACATCTTCTTTTGCTCCACAAATGTCTCCAGTACCGAAGGGTCTTTCTCGCTGGGGATACGGAGGAGAAGGCCGTCATAGAACGGCATCAGACAGAAAAGATGCAACAAACCGGTATGCGTAAGCAGAGGGCCATAGAAATAATCTATGCTGCTATCTAATTTATAATAATATGTATAAAGGCTGTCCTGGCTCTCCAGAAGTTGAACCTTGCTGGTCATTCCACGGCTCTGGAACATTGCAATAGCATCCTCTACGGGGCACTGGATACGATGAATAGGCATATCACTCTCGATAATCTCCTGCATACGATTGCTGATACGCTCCACATCGTCAGGCTGAACAGCACGACCTATGCGCAACTCGCAATAATATCCCCTACTTACCGGAGCACCTATGATGAGCTGCCCTTGTGGGAAAAGATCCTCGACAGCCTTAGCCAACACAAAGAACAATGTTCTGGTATAGGTTCGCATGCCACTAGGACTGTGCAGACTCAGGAAGTTTACGTCCTTATTGTTGTAGAACCGGTAGTTCATACCTTGCACCTTGTTATTGACACAGGCACAAACCGGACCATAAGGCATATCGAAGGCAGCTGCCTCGAACACCTCTGAGAGTGTACTTCCGAACGGAACATTTATCATCTCGCCAGTGTTCTTGCAACGTATATGCACCAACCTGACTCTCTGTTCCTCGGCATCTCTGTATGCTGTGCTGGTATAATCCATGTATCTTGTCTGTTATTGTTGCTCCGAAGGATTTTCTATCTCTTTTCTAAGTTCCTGCATCCCCTGACTCGCCCCCATCTGGATATGGTGGAAACGGCGGTTCGCATTCCACTGAACAGGCTTAGGGTCAATCAGATAAATAGGGGATGTCGCAGGTACGTATTGTGTAAGTCCGGCTGCCGGATAAACATTCAGGCTGGTACCAATGATAATAAAGATGTCGGCTTGCATGCATTCCACTGCAGCACGCTCTATCTCAGGAACAGCCTCGCCGAACCATACGATAAAGGGGCGCAGCTGACTGCCATCCTCGGCACAGTCGCCCATCTTAACTATAAGGTGGTCCTTGTCTAGGGTACGGATACAACGCGGGTCGTTAGGATTACGGCTACTGGTAACCTTCATTAGTTCGCCATGCAGATGAATCACGTTGGTGCTGCCGGCACGCTCATGCAGGTCGTCCACATTCTGCGTAACCACCGTCACATCATACTTTTTCTCCAGTTCGGCCACTAAACGGTGTCCCTGACAAGGTTCCTTCTGCAGAATCTGTACGCGCAGATTATTATAGAAATCCGTTACCAACTGCGGATTACGCATCCACCCCTCAGGGGTAGCCACATCTTCCACATTATACTGGTCCCATAATCCACCACTGTCGCGAAACGTGCTGACACCGCTCTCAGCACTCATACCAGCCCCTGTTAACACAACAACTTTCATAAAACCTTGTCTCTTTGTATAATAATAATGTGCAAAAATAATAAAAAAAATGTAACTATTGCCTTTCAGATAAATAAAATGTATTAATTTTGCGCCGCATAATAGTAAATGATTCTAATAATGAACAAAATTAGCTACGCTTTGGGCCTTGGCATTGGCCAACAGCTCAAGAGTATGAACATTGAGGATTTCAGCATCGAAGATTTCGCAAAGAGCATCAGTGATGTGATGTCTGGCAAGGAGACGACCATCAGTAGTAGAGACGCCCAGGCCCTGCTGAACGAGTATTTCCAGAAAAAAGAGAAAGAACAGGCACAGAACGCCATAGCCGAAGGTAAGGTTTACCTCGAGCAAAACGCAAAACGCGATGGTGTAACACAGACTAAGAGCGGTCTGCAGTACGAAGTACTGACAGAAGGTACCGGCAAGAGCCCCAAGGCTACAGATACCGTACGCTGCCATTACGAGGGTCGTCTGTTGGACGGTACAGTCTTTGACAGCAGCTACAAGCGTGGTGAACCTGCCGATTTCGGACTGAATCAGGTAATCCCCGGTTGGACGGAAGGTGTTCAGCTGATGAAGGAAGGTGCCAAATTCCGTTTCCACATCCCCTACCTGTTGGCATACGGCGAACGTGGAGCTGGAGCACAGATTCCTCCCTACAGCACTCTTATCTTTGACGTAGAGCTGATTAAGGTACTTTAATCATTGAACATTGAACATTAAAAATTGAACATTAAAAATAATTACATAAAAAACATAAAACGATGAAAAAGATTTCTGTTATTGCAGCCGTTGCTCTGGCTGCCATCATGGCCTCTTGTGGTAATGGAACTCCCAAGGCCGATTTGAAAACCGATGTAGATACATTGAGCTACGCTTTCGGTATGTCTCAGACCCAGGGTCTGAAGGAGTATTTGGTACAGCGCGAGGGCGTTGACACCACATACATCAACGAGTTCGTCAAGGGTTTGAACGAAGGTGCAAACGCTGGTGACGACAAGAAGAAGACTGCTTACTATGCAGGTCTGCGTATCGGCCAGATGATTAGCCAGCAGTGGGTTAAGGGTATCAACTACGAGGTATTTGGCGAGGACAGCACTCAGACTATCAGCCTGAAGAACCTCTTGGCTGGTTTCGTTGCTGGAACATTGGAGAAAGGTGGTCTGATGTCTGTTGACGAGGCTACAGCTACTCGCGAGAATATGATGCAGACCATTAAGGCTAAGCAAATGGAGAAACTGTATGGCGAGAACAAGAAAGCATGTCAGGAATTCATGAAGAAAATTGCCAAGAAGGCCGGTATCAAGAGCCTGGGTGACGGTATCTACTACGAGGTTCTCACCGAGGGTAATGGCGAGATTCCCGTTGACACCAGCCGTGTAAAGGTTAACTATGAAGGTAGGCTTATCAACGATTCTATCTTTGATAGCAGCTACCAGCGCGGCGAGCCTACAACCTTCCGTTGCAACCAGGTTATCAAGGGTTGGAAGACAGCTCTTACTCACATGCCTGTTGGTTCAACATGGAAGGTTTACATTCCCCAGGAGCAGGCTTATGCTGGCGCTGAGGCTGGTAAGATTAAGCCCTTCTCTTGCCTGATCTTCAAGATTGAACTTATTGACATTGAGAAGTAAGTTGGTGAGTTAATGAGTTGATGAGTTGACGAGTTAATGAGTTGACGAGTTAATGAGTTGACGAGTTAATAGAAGAAGAAAAGAAAAACGATGAAGAAGATATTTCTTTTTTCTCTTTGCGCCCTTCTGGCTTTAGGCGCATCAGCTGCAAGCAAGAAGAAGTCAAACAAGAAGGCTAAAGCACCCGTCGAGGTGGTTGACACTGTATGTGTTGACACATTCAGCTATCTCCTCGGCAAAGCCAACACTCAGGGCCTGACAGATTATCTGGCACATCGCATGGGTATTGACGCAGCCTACATTTCTGATTTCGTAAAGGGCTTCCAGCAGACTGAACTTACAGAGGGCGACAAGAAAGAGAAAGCCCGTCTGGCTGGTATTGAGATCCGCTCTCAGGTTGAGAACCAGGTAATTGCTCAGGCAAACAAGCAGATTAACGATAGCGTGGACGTTCTGAACAAAGCCCTTTTCATTCAGGGCTTTCAGGATGGTATCACAAAGTCTAACATGACTATCAGCATGGATAGCGTGCAGAACGTCGTTAAAAAGCAGATGGATTACTACCACAATGCAAAGATGGAGAAGAAGTACGGACCCAACCGTATTGCAGGCGAGGAATTCCTGAAGAAGAACGCCAAGGCTGACAGCGTACAGACAACCGCCAGCGGTCTGCAGTACAAGATTATCACCAAGGGTACCGGCGAGATTCCCCAGGCAACCGACAAGGTGAAGGTGAACTACGAAGGACGCCTCGTTGACGGCACTGTCTTTGACAGCAGCTACAAGCGTGGCCAGCCCATCGACTTCTACGCAAACCAGGTCATCAAGGGATGGACAGAAGCACTTACCATGATGCCTGTTGGCAGCAAGTGGATGCTTTACATTCCACAGCAGTTGGCATACGGAAGCAGAGAGCAAGGAAAGATTCCTCCTTTCTCTACACTGATATTCACCGTCGAGTTGCTGGAGATTGTGAAATAAAACATCTTAAAATAAGCAAAAAGACACCAAATTTGCCGTTTGGTGTCTTTTTTTTGCCCTTATTCTTTCTGAAATTACATAATTATCGTAATTTTGCTATCAAATTATTACAAAAATTACTGTATTATGGAAAAGATTGACAACCTGGACAAGAAAATCCTCGAGATTATCTCTAACAATGCAAGAATTCCTTTTAAGGATGTTGCTGCCGAATGTGGTGTCAGCAGAGCTGCTATCCACCAACGTGTACAGCGCCTCATAGACATGGGCGTAATTGTTGGTTCTGGATACCATGTTAATCCTGCTAGCCTGGGCTACAACACCTGCACCTATGTTGGTATCACACTCGAGAAGGGTTCTATGTACAAAGGTGTTGTTCAGGAGTTCCTGAAGATTCCCGAAATTGTAGAGTGCCACTTTACTACAGGCCCCTACACCATGCTTATCAAACTGTATGCACGTGACAATGCCCATCTGATGGAGTTGCTGAACAACCGCCTTCAGGAAATTGCCGGCGTTGTTTCAACGGAGACCCTGATCTCTCTGAAGCAGAGCATCAAGAAAGAAGTCCCCATAGGTCTGCAGCGCGAGGAGACCAAACCCATTTCACTCGACGAGGAATAATCACTCTATATGCAAGCAGCACGCCCTATAATAGGCATTACCGGCAACTACGGAACCAAAGGATGTGAGTTGGCGCAGGGGTACTACGAGTCTGTCCTGCAGGCTGGCGGCATTCCCCTTGTACTCCCTCCCTATACCGATGCAGAAGCCCTCTGTCAGACACTTGACAGGGTAGATGGCATTCTGCTCTCAGGAGGCGGCGACATCAACCCACTCTTGTTGGGCGAAGAGCCCATACCCGGATTGCACGGTATCTGTCCCCAACGTGATGAAATGGAACTCCAGCTGGTACGCGAAGCCTATAATCGCCAGATTCCCATGCTGGGCATTTGCCGAGGCATTCAAACACTAGTGGCAGCTCTTGGCGGAACTATTTACCAGGACCTCAATACCCAGTATTCCGAGGCACCGTTGGTGAAACACGACCAGGATTTGGACCGTGCCTATGCTTCCCATACAGTAAAAGTTGAAGCAGGAAGCACCCTGGCCAGCCTTTTCCCGGAAGCTGTAGAAAAAGGACTACCCGTGAACTCTTTCCACCATCAGGCTGTGCGTACACCCGGCCCTCTGTTGCGTGTTTCAGCAAAAGCCACCGATGGCGTAATAGAAGCTGTTGAAAGCAACGAGTTCAAGAGTATTATTGGCATCCAGTGGCATCCCGAATGCTTCATCACCAGAGGCGAGCGCTATATGATGCCTCTCTTCAACTGGCTGATTACAGAAGCCTCATCCTTTGCAGAAGCCAAGCGTATCCATAGTCGTATCATCACCTTGGATAGCCATTGTGACACACCCATGTTCTTCTCGGAGGGTTTTACTGCCGATATGTTTGCTAAGCGAACCGACAAGGTGTTGGTGGACCTGCCCAAAATGAGAGAAGGGTTCCTGGATGCTTCCATCATGGTGGCCTACCTGAAGCAAGGCGAGCGCGATGCCGAGTCTCTCTTAGCAGCAACAGCAAAGGCCGACCGCATCCTTACACAGATAGAGGAAATGGTGGCTGCCAACTGCACTGCCGTAGATATCGCTTACACTCCGGCCGACATTGCCCGCCTCAAACGAGCTGGCAAAAAGGCTATTATGTTAGGAATAGAAAATGGCTATGCCATAGGAAAGGATATTAGCCAGCTAGAGCACTTTGCCAAACGCGGCATTGTCTATATGACCCTCTGCCACAACGGTGACAACGATATCTGCGACTCTGCAAGGGGAAATGCCGAGCACGGAGGCCTGAGCCAGTTTGGTGAAAAGGTAGTTCAGGAAATGAACCGCCTAGGTATCATGGTGGATATGAGTCATGCTGCCGAATCCAGTTTTTATGATGCCCTTGAGGTTAGCCAGAAGCCTATTGTCTGCAGTCATAGCAGTGCCCGTGCTCTTTGCAATCATCCCCGCAACCTTACGGACGAACAGATGAAGGCATTGGCACAGAAGGGTGGCGTAGCACAAGTTACCATGTACAACGGATTCCTGCGCACCGATGGGCAAGCTACCATTCTGGATGCCGTAGAACATCTGAACCACATGGTCAACATCATGGGAATCGAACACGTAGGAATAGGAACAGACTTCGATGGCGATGGCGG
>CAMOMP010000051.1:0-18951 GCA_946619915.1 uncultured Prevotellaceae bacterium
CGGAGGCATCCTCGATCCACACATCGCTGACGGCAGGATCTGCCAGAACGACAATGGCCAAAGGAGCCTCGGCCAGGAAGTCGGCACCCTGTGCCTTGCACTGACTGAGAGCCTGCAACATCTGAGGGTCTTCGACGACAACAAACTCGTAGCTGTGGGTGCCCTTGCTGCTGGGCGAGATAAGTCCGGCACGCAACAGGAGGCGAACAGCCTCGGGATCTAATTTCTCGGGGGTAAACTTGCGAATGGAACGGCGTTTACCTATCAATTCACTGAAACTTTCCATGTCAAAAATCTTATTTTTGGGCAAATTTACAAAATTTGTTGTAAAAAATATGGCTATGAATATACAAAAATGGCCTATTCATACGTTATTAATTTAATGAAACATCTATACATTATTATATTTACGTGCTTCCTGTTCACGATAGGAGCATTTGCTCAGGAGCAGGAAACAGACACTGCCCGCGTTCACCTGAAGGGACGAGTTATTGACGACAAGCAAGAACCCGTCTCGATGTGTATCATCAGAATAGAAGGTCAAGCTACTGCCACAACAGCCAACCTGCAGGGACAATACAACATCTCCTTCCATACAGCCGACAGCGTCGTTGTTACGTACAGCATGATAGGATTCACAACACGACGCAGGGTCCTGAAGAAGCCAAAGGGTAACCTGACGCTGAACATCACGCTGCACGAGAATGGCCAACTGCTGGGCGAGGTGACGGTCTCTGACACCAAACGCGAGATGACGACCACACAGTCGCTGAACAAGAAGGAACTGAAGCGTCTGCCCAGCACCACCGGTAATGCCGTAGAGGAACTGGTAGCGACACAGGCAGGTGTGAGCACCCACAACGAGCTGAGCAGCCAATACAACGTGAGAGGCGGTTCGTTCGACGAGAACTGCGTCTATATCAACGGCGTGGAGGTTTACCGCCCCCTGTTGATCAGCAGCGGCCAGCAGGAAGGTCTGTCCATCATCAACAGCGACATGGTGGAGAAAATCAACTTCAGCGCAGGCGGCTTCGAAGCCAAATACGGGGATAAGATGAGCAGCGTGCTGGACATCACCTATGCCCGCCCCACCAAATTAGAAGGAAGCGTTCAGGCCAGCCTCCTTGGCGTAAATGCGTATGCAGGATATGGCAACAACAAGTTCTCCTTCAGCAACGGAATGCGCTACAAGACCAACCAGTATATGCTGGGCGGACTGGAGACCAAAGGCGAATACAAACCCAACTTCATAGACTATCAGGCCTACCTGAGCTGGATGCCCTCGAAGGCGTGGACCATTGACGCCATTGGTTACATCAGCCGAAACGACTATAACTTTATCCCCAAGGACCGCGAGACGAACTTCGGTACACTGGATAACGTAAGAAGCTTTAAGGTTTATTTCGACGGCAAAGAGGCAGACCGCTTCAATACCTTCTTCGGAACAATGAAGGTGACAAGGAAACTGAATGAGAAACAAGCCTTGGGACTATCCTTCACAGGCTTCAGCACCCGCGAGCGTGTGACCTATGACATCCAGGGACAATATTGGCTGAACGAGACTAACACAGACGACCAACTGGGCGTAGGAACCTATATGGAGCATGCACGCAATACGCTGAAGAGTAGTTCCGTGACCCTGAAAGGTACCTACGATGCGCAGTTCAAGAACCACAAACTGCAGGCTGGACTAAGCTGGCGCCACGAGAGTATCAAGGAGAATACCCGCGAATGGGAGTATCGCGACAGTAGCGGATACAGCATCCCGCATACAGGAAACAATCTGGAGATTATCTACAACCTGAAGAGCATCAACAACATCAGCTCAAACCACATGGAGTTCTATGCCCAAGACACTTACAGGACAGAAAGCAAAGTGGGCATACTAAGTGTGAACTACGGTGCACGTTTAAGCTATTGGAACTGGAACAAGGAATGGCTCTTCAGTCCACGCGTATGCCTGGGATTCGTTCCTGCTGCCAACGACAACTTTACCTTCCGTCTGGCTATGGGTCTCTACTACCAGCGCCCCTTCTACAAGGAACTGCGTGACACCATCACCACCAACGGCAACACCATCGTTGAGCTGAACAGGGATATCAAGTCGCAGCGCTCGTTCCAGGTGGTGACAGGCATGGAGTACAAGTTCAAGCTGAGGGAACGCCTCTTCAAGTTCACCACAGAGCTATACTACAAGGCACAGAGCAACCTGAACCCTTACAACGTGGACAACGTGAAGATTGTTTATTACGGAAACAACTGTGCCAGCGGTTATGTAGTGGGAGTGGATTTCAAGCTGTACGGAGAATTCATCCCCGGCACAGACTCGTGGATAAGCCTGGGACTGATGAAGGCATCGATGAACCTGAACGGCAAGAAAATTCCGCAGCCTACAGACCAACGATACAACATCAACTTCTTCTTCAGCGACTACTTCCCCGGCAGCACCAAGTGGAAGATGAACCTGAAGGGAACCTTTGCCGATGGTCTGCCCTTTGGCCCTCCACACACGGGACTGGAGAAGAACGTTTTCCGCGCCACCGCGTACAAGCGTGTGGATGTGGGTATGAACTACCGCCTTGTTGACAATGAGGACCGTCACATGCGCCGCAATATCGTAAGGAATGTGTGGCTGGGACTGGACTGCCTGAATATCTTCGGTTTCAACAACGTAAGCGGATACTATTGGGTAACAGACGTTACCAACCACCAGTATGCCGTACCCAATTACCTGACAGGAAGAATGATTAATGCACGCGTTCAGGTGGAATTCTGAAAAAGTGCACACAAATCTTTGCTGCACGCCAAAAAAGATATATCTTTGTGGGGAAATAACTAAAACAACAACATTATAAACTATTACAGAAATGAAAATTTCACGCATTGAGCATTTAGGAATTGCAGTACAGAGCATCGACGAGGTACTGCCCTACTTCCAGGACGTGCTGGGCCTGGAGGTTTACAAAACAGAAGTCGTAGAAGACCAGAAGGTAAAGACCGCCTTCCTGAAGGTTGGCGAGGTTAAGCTGGAACTGTTGGAGCCCACCTGCCCCGAGAGCACCGTTCAGAAGTTCCTGGACAATGGCGGTCGTGGCATCCATCATGTTGCCTTCAAGGTGGAGGACGGTGTTTCTGAAGCACTGGCCATGTGCGACGGGAAGGGTATCCGCCTGATTGACAAGGCTCCCCGCAAGGGAGCAGACGGTTTGCACATCGCATTCCTTCACCCCAAGAGCACCTGCGGCATCCTGACCGAGCTGTGCGAAGAATAAAGTGTCACAAACACATAGTCAAACAAAAAAAACCTCCTGCAGGAATGCAAGAGGTTTTTTTATAGTTCCGTAAAGTATGATTACTGAGCAGGAGCGGCTGGAGCATGAAGCTGCTGTGCCTTCTGGGCAGCCTTCTCCATCTTGACCTTAGCCTTCTCTGCCTTCTTGGCAGCCTTCAGGGAAGCCTTCTCAGTCTTGATGGCCTGATCAACAATCTTCTTCTTTCCCTTAAGGTCCTTCAGTTCAACCTTCTTCTTTTCCAACTCCACATTCAGATTCACGTCTGAGGGGTTGGCCTTTACCTTAGCCTTAAGAGCCTTCAACTCGTGGTTAACGATAGTGATGTCACTCTTATACTGAGCACTCAATGCCTTGTTCTTGACCATGTCTTCACTCTGGGCACTGCATACAACTGGCATGCTGAGCATTGCCAGGATCAAAGCAAACTTGAAACCTTTCTTCATAAGACTTAGATTTTTTAATTTGTGCACTAAATTAGTTTATTTAAGATCTCTTATATCGGCTATTAAGCCATTAAGCTATTAAGCTATAGTTTATTGTTCTCAGGAAATACCACTTTGGGCGAGAAAGACTTAGCTTCCTCGAAATCCATCAGTGCATACGAGATAATGATTACCGTATCTCCCACCTGCACCTTTCTGGCAGCAGCACCATTCAGGCAGATACAGCCCGAACCGCGCTCACCTTTAATAATATACGTCTCGAAACGCTCTCCGTTATTATTATCCACCACCTGCACCTTCTCTCCAGCAATCATCCCGGCAGCATCCATCAAATCCTCATCAATGGTTATGCTACCCATGTAATTAAGGTTTGCCTCGGTGACTGTTACACAGTGCAGTTTAGATTTTAATACTTCTATCATCATAATGCTTTACTTGTATCGAATATGGTCTATCAAGCGTATTGGCTTAGACCCGCAAAATACTGTAATACATCCAACAATACTGTCTGCCTCGTCCCATGAGCTGACATCAGCCAGCGTGTCTCCATCTACAATGCTGAAATACTGTACCTCCAGGCCGTCTATGGCATTGATAGTATCAACCACATAGTCGTGTGTCTGCTGTACGGTACCGCCCAAAGAGAGGCTCTCCTTCATCACCCTGTAGATATTGGCAGCCAGCACGCGCTCGTCGGCAGAAAGCAAGGTGTTACGGCTGCTGCGAGCCAAACCGCTCTCCTCGCGAATAACAGGACAAGGAATAATCTCTAACTTAAAGCCCAAATCTGCCACCATGCGTCTGATAACGGCAATCTGCTGGTAATCCTTCTCGCCGAAATAGCCACGATCGGGATTAGTATAAGAGAACAACTTGCTAACAATCTGGCATACTCCGTTAAAGTGCCCCGGACGCATAGCACCCTCCATAACACTGTCTGTGGGAGGATAGCTGAAGGTACGTGTGTCGGGCTCGGGATAAATCTCCTCGACAGAAGGAGCGAAAACTATCTGGGCACCACACTGCTCCAGAAGCTGGCAGTCGGCCTCTAATGTCCTGGGATATCTCTCCAAATCCGACTTATCATTAAACTGTGTAGGGTTCAGGAAAATACTTACCACTGTGACGTCATTCTCACTGACACTACGCCTAACAAGCGAAGCATGTCCTTCGTGCAAAGCACCCATTGTGGGTACAAGGCCAATGGTATGACCTTTTTGGCGTTCTGCTTGCAGCTGTGACTGCAATTCTGATATTTTATGAATAATCAACATCTGTTTCTCTTTCAAAATTCATGCAAAATAACGCAGAAAAATGCAAATGGAGAAACATTTTGCATAAAATATTCCTAAAATAAGCAAATTAGCACGTGTGTATCGCTTTTAAACCATTCTTTTTTCGTATCTTTGCATCTGATAAAGTTCAACAACAATGACTAAAGCAAAGAAAATCCTTTTTATTACACAGGAAATTGCACCTTACGTGCCAGATTCGCCAATGACCAAGATAGGCAGAGAGTTACCTCAGGCAATCCAGGAGAAGAGTCGTGAAATCAGGACTTTTATGCCTAAGTGGGGCATCATTAACGAGCGTAGGAATCAGTTGCACGAAGTCATTAGACTTAGTGGAATGAACTTAATCATAGACGAGACGGATCACCCCCTGATCATTAAGGTTGCCAGCATCACATCCTCACGTATGCAGGTTTACTTTATCGACAACGACGACTACTTTGGCAAACGAGGTATGTCGAGGGATGAGCAGAAAGCGGAGTATCCCGACAATGCCGAACGAGCTGTGTTCTATGCCCGTGGCGTTCTAGAGACTGTAAAGAAGCTGCGCTGGACTCCCGAGATCATCCACTGCCAGGGTTGGATGAGCAGCATCATACCCTATTACATCAAGACTGCCTATGCCGACGAGCCTTCGTTCCGTGACTGCCGCACCATCTTCACCCCATCAGAAGAGAATCTGACAGCTCCCCTGCCAGAGAATTTTGACGGCATCATCAAATTCAGAAATACAAAAAAGGAAGATTGGGAGAGCCTAAACACCACCAACAATACACAGTTGTTGAATATGATTGGAATGAAGTATGCCGATGGTGTGAGCCTTATCAAACCCGATCCATCGTTCCGTGAATTTATCAAACAACACGACATTACTTATCTGGCAGCGCAGAAGCCTGAGAACTTCGCAACTGCCTACTCTAACTTCTACGACAAAATATGGAGTGTCGGCAAAGAAGACAACGACAACGCTGAAGACGACGATTAGAACAAGCTTTTTTTATGAGACATTATTTAGCACTTCTGCTATTACCTATATTATTTGTCAGTTGTACAGAGTCCACAGAATCTATTGGACTGTTTCCTGATGCTGACGGCATTGCAAACTCGTATGCATTGCACGATGTGTATACAAGATCCATTCTGTTGGATTCTGTGTTATACAAAAATACCTACAACTATTTGGGAAGCATAAAGGACCCTGAGACAAATGTAGATATCAAGGCAAGCTTTGCTGCACAGTTCCACACATTCGAGAACTTCCAGTTCCCCAAGAGGGACTTGCTTTTCCCCGATTGCGTAAACCACGCAGAGCAGCCTGTTGAATGCGACTCTATAGAGTTGCGCATCTTCTGCAAGGGATATTACGGCGACCCTAACAACCCTATGAAGTTGGAGGTCTATCCATTAAGCTTTGACAAAATCATCGAGGAGGATAGTTTGTTCTACGCAAATACAGACCTGAAGCAGTATGTAGATGCAGGCACAGCACCTATCGCTACGAAGGTGTTTACGGCTATCGACTACACCGTATCCGAGAGTGTTAGAGAGGGCGACAACTATACCAACAACATACGTATTGTCCTGCCCAAGGAATACGGAACAGAGTTGCTGAACAAATACTACGAGCACCCCGAGTACTACAAGAATTCGTACAACTTTATCCGTAAGGCATGCCCAGGTTTCTACTTCGAGATAAAGAGCGGAACAGGAACAATGATGCAAGTTGAGGTCAGCACACTGAACCTATACTTCACCTACTACGATGCCGAGGAACCCGATAGTGTTTACGACGGCATATGCCGATTTGCTGCAACACCCGAGGTGATACAAAGCACGCAGTTCAAGAACGGCAACCTACAGGAACTGGCAGATAATGACGACTGTACATACCTGAAAAGCCCTGCCGGCATTGGCACTGAGGTCACACTGCCCATAAAAGACATCTTTACAGGACACGAGACCGACAGTATCAGCAAGGCACAGTTGACATTAACCAGATACAACAACAGCACAAACAACGACTATTCGTTAGACATCCCAAAGAATGTTGTACTCATCAGAAAGGATGACATGATTTCATTCTTTAAGGACAAGAAACTGCCTAACAGCCAGACCTCTTTTGCCACAACATTCAACCAGACATACAACACCTATTCATTCGAGAATCTGGCAAGGCTTATCACCTACTGCCAATACGAGAAGCTTAACGGTATGAAGGAGTCCGGACTGAGCGAAACAGAATGGGAGGCAGCCCACCCCAACTGGAACAAGATGGTTATCGTACCCATTAGCGTTGTGGAGACAACCGATAGTTACGGAAACAAAACATACGCTAGTGTCTCGCATGACATGTCTATGAGTAGCACCAAGTTGGTAGGCGGTCCTAACAACCCCATAAAGCTGCAGATTCTGTACAGTAGATTTAAATAAACTTACACATCATACAAAAAAGAATTAAGGGTCATCTCAAAAAAGAGATGGCCCTTAATTACATAAATATATAACGAACTCACTTTTTCTCCTTGGCAGCCTTCTTAGTTGTCGTAGCCTTCTTGGCAGGAGCAGCTTTCTTGGCTGTTGTGGTCTTCTTGGCAGGAGCAGCTTTCTTGGCTGTTGTGGTCTTCTTGGCGGCAGCAGGCTTCTTAGCACCCTTAGCCTTGGGAGCCTCAGACTCCTTACCATCCTCCTTCGGCTCGTATTTCTCGAGGCGGGCACGAAGTCGGCTTATCTCATTATCCTTTACATTAAGCTCGTTGCCCATGTTAGCAATCTGGGTATAAAGGCTATTCAACTCGTCGTTCTCGACAGCATCGGAATACAAATCCTTAACACGCTTTAGGAAGTCACCCAGAATATTCATGTAGTTGGTAAAGGCATCGTACTCGTTCTCGTAGATACCACGGTAGATTCCGATACCATTATTCTTGGTTGTCATGAAGCGGAAGTTGTCCGTTGCCTGCAGACGATCCCAGTCTTGCTGAATCCTGCGATCCCTGCATGCAAGGATACGACCAACAATCTTCTCGTCATACAGCTTATTGAATGCCTCACGCTGCAGGTTGTTACCCAGCATACTGCTGGTGTCACGCTCTTCGTCGTTCCAACTAACAGGATAGGCAACCTCCAGAGGACCAACAGGTTTGTTCTTGGCAATGACCTCGCTGGGAGTTGCGAAACGTATCTCCTCGGGAGCAATAGCAGGCAGCGCACGCAGGAAGTCAAGCACATGACTTTCGAGCGGCTGATAGATACCCAAGGCAGACAGCTCCATCATGATGTTAACAACACTCTCCTCCTGAGGCAGTTCCTTAATCCAACCAATATACTTATCGGCCATCAAGGGGAATTCAGGCCAAGAAGAATCACTGAATCTAAGGCTGATATCATCGCTCAGTTTATAGTCGCGCAACAACAGGGAAAGACGGGCATCCTGGGCGCAGCTATATACATAATGCGGGCTCTTCCAACCCAAAATATGCTTAGCACCCTCAACCATCATACCCTTGAATCCCATCTCGGATACGATAGAACCTATCTCGTCGTTATATATCAGAGAGCTGTTACGTACCACCTTTGGTGTCTGGCCAAATAGCTGCTTAATCTTCTTTGCCTGACGCTTCAATTCGGCCTGGAAGTTCTCGACATTTCCCAACGAAGACAAGCCATGGCTATAGGGTTCTGCCAGGAACTCAACACAGCCCGTCTCGTTCAGTTGCTGCAAGACATCCAGCACCTCAGGAGCATACTGCTCCAACTGTTCGAGGGAAACACCACTGATACTGAAGGCAACCTTGAAGCCCTTGCCATATTGTAGTGTCATATCCAACAACGTACGCAAAGCAGGGAGGTAGCTGCGCTCGGCTGTTTCCTGGGTTACACGTTCGTTCTCGTAATCATCATAGTAATAATGATCTGTTCCTATATCAAAGAAGCGATAACGCTTCAGGTGAATAGGCTGATGTATCTCGAAATATAGACTTATTGTTTTCATAATCTTCTATACATTATTATATGATACAACAATTTAAATTCAATTTTATGTTTACTGTTTACGGTTTATCGTTTTTAATTAAGAATTAAGAGAGAAGAATTAAGAATTAGACTCTAGACTCTAGACTTTAGTCTTTAGCCTGAAACTTGAAACCATCTATAATCTATCATCTATAACCGAAAAATAATCTATTTTATTTCCTTAACTGCTTGCAGATACTCCTCATTGTCGAACCAGCCCCTTGTCATAAGCTGATTGTAACACTCTCTGATACGCAAGCCTACCTTCTCCCATGTTATCTGGTCAACCTCCTTGATACCTTCCTCTGCCAAATAGTTATGCAGGGCATCGTTGGTACAGATGCTGTAGATGGCATTTGCCATAGCGTCAATATCCCAATAATCCACCTTTATAACATTAGACAGAATTTCACCACATCCAGACTGCTTAGAGATAACACAGGGGCAACCGCACTGCATAGCTTCCAGCGGAGCAATACCGAAGGGTTCACTTACACTGGGCATAACAAACACATCGGAACTCTTGTAGCACTCATACACCTGCCTGCCACGCAGAAAGCCAGGGAAGTGACATCTGTCCGCTATGCCATAAGAAGCCGAGAGGTCGATCATGGCTTGCAACATATCACCACTTCCTGCAAAACAGAATCTGATATTATGGGTACGGTCCAACACGCGCTTGGCTGCCGCAATAAAATACTCGGGGCCCTTCTGCATGGTGATACGACCCAGGTACGTAACAACCTTCTCGTCAGGATTCTTGCGAGGAACAATGCTTGCAATCTCCTCAGAAAGCGGATATACAGCATTGTGCATAGCCACACACTTACGGGGATCCTGATGATACTGGTTGATTACCGTCTGACGGGTAAGCTCACTTACACACATGATGCAGTCCGCATGGTCCATACCATTCTTCTCGATGCTATAAACCGTGGGATTAACCTTTCCACGTGAACGGTCGAAATCCGTTGCATGAACATGTATGCAGAGAGGCTTTCCACTAACCATCTTGGCATGAACACCAGCAGGATAGGTAAGCCAGTCGTGGGCATGTATCATATCGAACTGCTCACTGCGGGCCAACACGCCAGCGATGATGGAGAAGTTGTTAATCTCCTCGTGCAGGTTGCCAGGATAGCCACCAGCAAAACCTATACAACCCAAATCATCCAGTCCCTGCAAATAGTTAAAATCAGCGTACAGATGGTCACGGAAGCGATAATAATCCTCGGCCGTATGACCGACAAAGCGGTCCTTAATCCAATCATAGTTAACATCACGCCAAACAACAGGGACCTGGCTCATGTTTATAATCTTAAGGAACTTCTCCTCCTCACCAGTAGGCTTGGGCATACAGAATATAGTCTCCACATCGCCCTGTAGGCTGAGTCCCTTGGTAATGCCATAAGAGGCTACTGCCAGTCCTCCATAGATTTTAGGAGGAAACTCCCATCCGAACATTAATACCTTCATCTTATGTTCCTCCTTATATTAAACATCGTTATACTTATCCAATAACTTCACGATTCGCATGATGCCTGACACATTCATGGCAAAACTGATTGCGCCACGTCCGTGGAATGGCGGATTGCCATCAAACAACTCAGGTATGGTACCTATACAATGGTAGAAGAGTTCCTCCTCGTATCCCACCAACAGGCGATCAACATAACTGAGACGACTTACATTATATACATTCAGGCATGCCTCCATATAGAAACCTGCGAGCCAGGGCCACGCCGTTCCCTGATGATAGGCATAGTCACGCTGAACCTGAGGACCCACATACATGGGGTTATAGCCACGACTCTTGGGTGAGAGGGAACGGAGCCCCTTGGGGGTACTCAGTTCCTTGGTACAATAGTCGAGTACGGACTTCTGCTGTTTCTTGTCCAGCGGAGAGTAATCCAGCGCTACGGCAAAGACCATGTTCGGTCTGACATCATAGTTTCTGTAACCATCCACACAATAGTCGCACAAATAGCCGTATTCATTATAGAACATAGGTGCAAAACTATTGGCACACAGGTTGGCAGCAGCCGTCAGCTCTGCAGTAAAATGCTCGTCCTTCACAAACTTGCACAATTCTGCGCTGAAGCATAAGGCATTATACCAAAGGGCATTGAATTCTACGATATAACCTGTACGCGGCACAATAGGCTTACCATTGGCCGAACTGTTCATCCATGTGATAGCCTTGTCACGCCCCTCGCTATATATCAGACCATTCTCTTTAACCTGCAGGTTCGGGTGGTTGCCGCCACGTAGCCATTCCATGATATCCCAGAGAAGGTGGCCATATTTCTCCTCGCACTTCTCCATCGATACGAACTTGCTGTACTGCTGGATACACCAGATAGCCCAAAGGAGCACATCGGGATGTTCAATCTCTGTCACGCCAACGGTCAGGGGCTGCCCTGCCATAAACTCACGGATGGCCTTCTCGGCTGTCACCATCACATCCTCGAACTTCTTTACCTCATTATTGGTAAGCGTGAGACCTGGCAATGAGATGAACATATCCCTGGCACGACATTTGAACCAAGGATAGCCTGCCAGCACATAATCCTCGTGCTCGCGATGTACGAAGAATTGGTGAGCACTATTAACAAGGGTGTTATAGAAATTGTCACGCGGAGTACGTACATTCAACTCATAATCAGCCAATTCTGACAGCTTGTCGGTATCTACCTCTTCTAATCCGGCAGCAAAAACTACGCTTTCCCCCTTCTTAATGGTAAACTCGAAATAGCCGGGAACGTACAAATCCTCGTCGCTGGCATAACCGCGTTCCTGCTCCTTGGGATATTCTAATCCTCGGTACCAATCGGGGCGGAAAACGAATTTATTCTCCTTGTTGATCTGCATGTACAAACAAGGGTAGCCAGGATACATACATGTCTTAATGCCATTCTGCACTTCCTTGTAATCCTTATTCACCTTGTCGTTCTCGTGGGTAAACTCACGCACACTGCGGAAGGCCAGGAAAGGTTGCAGGCGCAGGGTTGTCTGACTGTGAGCATCCAGCAGGGTGTACCTTATAATAATACGGTTCTCGAAATGCTGGAACATCTGTTCACGTTTCAGAATTACACCGCCAACCCTATAAACAGTAGTTGGAACTTGCAGGGAATCATACTCACGTATATACTTATGTCCACGAGGACTGAAATTGTCTCCCCTGTATTTATGCAGGCCCAGGTTGAATTCAGCACCATGTTGAATAACGGTAGCATCCAGAGAAGACAACAGGACATGGTTCTCATCATCCAATTCGGGAACGGGTACCACCAGCAGACCATGATACTTGCGCGTATTACAGTCCACAATGGTTGAACAAGAGTAGGCACCCGAACGGTTTGACCTAAGAACCTCCTTGGGCAGGGAGTCTGCCAAGTTTGTCATCAAAGTCTTATCGAATCGTAAATAACTCATAAACTGTTGTTATAGTAAAAGCCTGGTTAATGTTAAATATGTTAGTTTTTGTTAGTTTTTGTTACAATTGATTTATCTATGCCCTCAAAATTACATATTTTTTTCTACACGGACAACGAAGAGATGCATTTTTTTGCACCGAAGAGCCATTTTACCAGCAATTCATATCAAATTTGATAAAGATTTTTGGAAAAGCGTGTTTTTTTGGATACCTTTGCACGCGATAATGCAGAATTTTGGTATTAGTTAATGTTTGACAACGAAGAGGTTCTAAACAGTCTGTCCGAGTTAGCAGTAACCTTGACTGTAGAAGAGAAAAGGCAAGTGATATCACAAATGGTCGTCCGCACGTTTCAGAAGAACATGACCATCTATAGCGAAGGGGACGAGCCACGTAATCTGCTGTGCCTTTTGAATGGCAAGGTGAAAATATACAAGGAAGGCGTTGGTGGCAGAAATCAGATTGTACGAGTAGTACGGCCTGTTGAATACTTTGGATACCGTGCAGCTTTCTCCGAAGAAAAATATGTAACGGGGGCATCTGCATTCGAGGCATCCACCATTGCCATTATACCTATGCGTCTAATCTTCTCCATTGCCGAAAGAAATGCTCATCTTTGCAACTTCTTTATCCGCAAGCTGGCCAAAGCCTTAGGTAAGAGCGACGAGCGCACGGTTAATCTTACCCAGAAGCATATCCGTGGTCGTTTGGCAGAAAGCATTCTCTTCTTGAAAGAAAACTATGGTGTAGAGGAAGACGGCTGCACACTTAGCATCTACCTTAGCCGCGAGGATATGGCAAACCTGAGCAATATGACAACCAGCAATGCCATCCGTACCCTCAGTCTTTTCGCTCAAGAGAAGATGATTGCCATCGACGGACGTAAAATTAAGATTATTAACGAGGAGGCACTCAGAAAGACCTCCGAGATAGGTTAATCTTTCTCCATCAGTTCCCTTATCTTCTCCACTTTTTCCTCCATGGGAAGCATAGCATCTACCCAATGGATTTCTATTCCCCGGCGTTCCATACCCCTGAACCAGGTCATCTGCCGCTTTGCAAACTGATGAATGGCGATTTCCAGTTGACGTACCATCTCGTCATAAGATAACTCCCCTATACAATATAGAGTCAGGTATTTGTATTCCAAGCCATAGTAGATAAGATCCTCGGGAGAGACCTTCTCTAACAACTTACGCACCTCCCCTACCATATTCTCTTCTTCCAGACGTTTGTGCAGGCGCTCTGTTATCTTTCTTCTGCGCAGTTCTCTGTCTATATCAACTCCTATTGTCAGACTTTTCACTTGAGGAAACTCGCGCTCCTCTATATTATTCTGCCTGTAGTATTCCTGAATCTCTATGGCACGGATGGCACGCTTGGGTGTATCCACATCGGTGGTATTGTGCAAGGTCTTATACCCCTTCAGTATTTCGGTAAGACGTTCCAAACTATAGCCCGACAATTCCTTGCGCAAGGTCACATTTTCCGGAACAGGAACCATCTTATAGCTTTTCAACACTGACTCGATATACAAACCGGTTCCACCACAGAGAATGGGAAGGTTCCCCATACCTATTATATTATAATATGTATGCCAGAAATCCTGCTGATATTGAAAGAGGTTATACTTCTCTCCCGCATCGGCAATATCAATCAGATGATAAGGAATCTGCCGACCATCAACCTGATAATCTGCCAAATCCTTTCCCGTACCTATATCCATTCCCTTATAAACCTGTCTGCTGTCAGCGCTTATAATCTCGGCATTACCCAATTTAACTGCCAAATGTGCAGCCAAGGTGGTCTTCCCTGATGCCGTAGGACCCAATATGGTTACAATGTCTGATGTCATACTTCGATTTTTGAATGCAAATATACAATTAAGTAAGAGATTTAGCAAATATATTTGAGGAAAGGTTGGTGGTTAGAGGGGGTATGAGAGATTATAGATGAGAGATGAGAGATGAGAGAGGGTTTCAAGTTTCAGGTTGATAACCGAAATTAGGGATTAGGGATTAAAGATTAAATAAAAATGTGGAGCTGGGGGCTAAACACAAAACTTTAAACTATAAAAAAGAAGCGAAAACAACCAAATTTTTGATACAAGAATAATTATAGTATTAAATATTGTTAAAAATAACGGGGAATTATATCACTTTATAAAATAAAAACTAATTTTGCCACAGCGCTGAGAAAAACCAGCGTCTTAACTAATAACCTATTTTTAATTTTTAACCTTATGCTTAAACATTTTACCATTTTGCTGGCTTTAGTGCTGGCATCAACGAGTGTTTATGCTGCGCCTATCACCCGAGGACAGGCACAGAAGAAGGCGGCAGCCTTTGCAGTTCAAAAAGGCTTCTCGCTCAGTTCCAAAAACAATTCAGTCCACAGAGCTCCCAAAGCGAAAGGACAGGATGATTCTCCCTACTATGTGTTCGACATGGCCGAAGATGGCGGTTTCGTCATTGTATCTGGCGACGACCGAACACGCAGCATTATCGGTTACACAGAGAACGGCAACTACGACGAAAAAAATCTGCCTGAAAACATGAAGTCGTGGCTGCAAATGGTTTCCGACCGCATCAGCACACTTAGCGACACACCTGCTTCTGCACCCACTTCACCTGGAGACCCCACACCCACTCAAGGTGTTCCTACGGCATCGGTGACAATTGGCCCACTCTTGGCAAGCACATGGAACCAGGGAACTCCCTATTGGGACAACTGTCCGTTCCGTAATGGCAGCCGATGCTACACAGGCTGTACTGCTACAGCATTTGCACAGGTAATGTACTTCTACCGTTGGCCCGAAGGAGCCACAACAAGCATTCCGGGATATTCAGACGACGGACTAAACTACAATACGTTACCCAGTACGACGTTTGACTGGAATGCGATGAAGAACAGCTACAGCAACAGCGACAGCGGAACAAACAGCGGTAACGCCGTAGCCAAGCTGATGCACTACATGGGCAAAGGTGCTTTGATGCATTACACAGAAGGCGGATCAGGCGCCGCTTTCGTTAATGCTATCAACGCCCTGAAGAATTACTTCGGCTATCCCAATGACATATACGAAATCTACAAGGACAACTACAGCAGCTCTGGTTGGGTAAACGCCGTTTATTCTGAGTTGTACTATGGCCGTCCTGTACTAATAGAGGGTTATTCCGACGTCAACTGGGGTGGCGGACATGCCTTCGTATGCGATGGCTATCGCGATGACGGATGCTTCCACATCAACTGGGGTTGGGGTGGATGGTGCGACGGCTACTTCAGCCTCGACGTTCTTAACCCTGACGACCACAGCGGAATGGGTGCCACACCAGGCAGTAATGGCTACTACTGGCACGAGGGTGCTGTAATGAACGTCCGACGTCCCGACGGCAGTCAGCAGAGCAACAACAACCCGATAGCCACATTCTATCAGGACGCAAACTACGGCGGCTATGGCTACAGTCTGCCTGAGGGAATCTACACCCTGTCTCAACTCAGAGCCTACGGCATACAGAATGACGATATCTCATCACTGAAAGTATTACCGGGATTCAAGGTGACTGCATTCTATGACGACAATTTCGGTGGTACATCAACGGTCTTCACAGGCGATGTCTCATACGTTGGCAACAACTGGAACGACCAGATAAGTTCACTACGCATCGCACCAGACGGTGCTACCGGACTGTCTGGCGTCTATAAGATTCAGAATCGCAACAGCGGAAAATACCTTGACCTTAACGGTAACAGCACAGCAGACAACACTGCTATTGTTCAGTGGGACGATGAAGGTGCTGAAGTATATCAGCAGTGGGTAATCAACGAGGTACAGGCTGGTATCTACACCATCCAAGCATCAGCAGCACTCGGCAAAGGTCTGGATGTAGCTAACGCATCTGCCGACAACAGCACACAAGTATTGCTCTACCCATACAACAACGGGGGACACCAGCAATTTATCCTCGTTGACAAGGGCAATAACTACTATCAGTTCGTAGCTCGTCATTGTGGCAAGGCCGTAGAGATACCCGGGGCTTCCACCAACTCTGGCGAATGGGTTAAAACTTGGGAAAACAATGGCTCAGCCTGTCAGCAATGGAAGCTCATCGCCAGCACGGGCGAAATAGGAACGCAACCAGCAGCCACATTCTACCAGGACATCAACTACGGCGGCTATGCCGTTCAACTACCCGAAGGCACCTACACTCAGGCTCAGCTTGAAGCTCATGGCATCCGTAACAACGACATCACTTCTATTAAGGTACAAGCAGGATACAAGGTTACCATTTATGACGGCTCTACCTTCAATAATGACAGTAAATCATTTACCGCCGATGTCTCATATGTCGGTAACGACTGGAACGATCGCACCAGCTCTATTAAAATCGAGACAAACGTTCAGTATGTAACGGTGGATCTGACAAACAACGGTGGAAGCTATGAGGTTTCTCACACTCCAGTGAATAACAATGAGTCTGGCGCCAAGTTGTTCGACAACACTTCCAGCACCAAGTATTGTACATTTATCAATGCATCCGATGATGTCGTAATGACTTACCATTCAACCCAGAGTGCCCGCCTGACCAGCTATACCATCACCTCCGCCAACGACTTCGATGGGCGTGACCCCAAGAACTGGCGCCTGGAGGGTTCTAACAACGGAAGCAGCTGGACAACCATTGATACGCAAAGCAACCAGACATTCGGCTCACGCTTCCAGAAGAACACCTATAATGTTAACACATCTCAGGAGTTCAGTCACTATCGCCTTGTTGTAACCGACCGCAAGACTGCATCCTCTACAGTATTCCAGATTGCAGAAATTGAACTGTTCGGCCTGGTAGCTCAGGCTCCCACAGCTTTTGCAAACGAGAACGTCACCGCTATCGAGGAAACACCTGCAGTTGAAACTGGCAAGTTTAACATCTATACGATAAACGGAACTCTGGTGAAGAAAAATGCAAGGAATACAGAAGGTTTGCCCAGCGGTATCTATATTATCAATCGTAAGAAAGTGATAATCAGATAAGGTATAATCCAAGCCTACGGGCTATAATAAATGTCAGGGGCACCTCTTTTCGAGAGATGCCCCTAACTTTATGGATTATACTAAGCAATCATTGCACAGAGCCCTTGTAGAGGGGGGGGGTCGCTATGAGAGGTCTATGAGAAGTCCATGAGAGGTCCATGAGAAGTCCTAGAGCAAACATAGAGCAAATCATGTCATAGACCAATGATAAGTTATTCCAATCTTGTGGTATATTTTAGTGTTACCTCACCATCCTGCGAAATCTGATCGTTGATGACATTGTCGAATATGATGTATTGCTCACTACCCTGAACAACTAAATTATCAGCATCTACCCCCGTCACCTTTTTAATGATATTGGCGAGGATGGAATATTTGCCTTTACCCGTATAGGTTACAGTATATTCTTGACTATCCACGCTTGCACGAGTGACAGTAAACTCGCCTTCTATCAGATGCTGGATAGTGCCTTTCAGTAGAAAACCTGTACTTAGACGCTCAGCCAAAGATGTTGCTTTGCTGTTAAAGCGCTGTATGAACTGATCTATAGTTTGCTCCACGTAGTTATTGCTAACGTTGATAGTGAACTTACCTTTTGCTTCCAATGCATCATTTTCGAACTTTGCCGTCAGATTATCTCCAATCTTCACGTTACCCAGCTGATCTACGGTGATAAAGTCGTGTCGGTTGAAGAAACGTTCTATCTCCCTTTGGAAACGTGCACGTTTATTTAGCGAACCGTCAAGGGCTACCACTGCATGAGACTCGTGGTGATAGTCTTGTTCATATCCTGTATCACCTAAATACACATCCCACTCAAGTCCCTGTGGCGTATAGGCCAGTTCCAGATTCTCCAGCGGCTGGGTGTCAATATCTACGCCACCCTTGTCAATATCAATGGTCACAAATACCTTACCCTTACCCTGAGGTATCTGAAAAGCGAAAGACTTCTGGTCCTTGCCATCAGGGTCAGAGAGTGTGATGTTGCTCTGCAAGCCGTTCTGCAGCAGTGAATAGATCGTGAGCGACATCGAGGCGCTTCCACGTTCGGTGATGTAGCGCTTGAATTGCTTGGCATTATCTAAATATTCCGAATCGGAAAGACGTACCCACCAGTTAGCATATTTTGATGTTTCGCCTTTTTGGTAAGAAGAATCTATGAAACGAATAATCAGCTTGGTATTAACAACCTCTCCTATGCCTAACAATGCCTTACGGAAACGCTTGTCGGCCTCGACCTTCAGGTTGTATTTGATGGCTGTAATAACGCTTACCAACGTTCCGTTCATGAGCTCTGCGAAATACTCATCGCTGATTTGTTGCTGCAAGGCTTCACTTGGGTAAGGGTAGTGGCCGCCAACCATTTGCACATCCTTTTCACCCATACATAAGTCGTATTGGGCATTATACTTTGCTTCCCAGAACTGGCTGCAGTGCATAC
>CAMOMP010000052.1:0-18547 GCA_946619915.1 uncultured Prevotellaceae bacterium
ATTTGCAGGACGAGTTCATGGCCTTCGCAACTGAGAAGGGTATGGTAGGCGTTAAGGGCCATCGTGATGTAGGTGGTTTCCGCGCTAGCTGTTATAACGCTATGTCTATCGAGGGATGCCAGGCATTGGTTGCCTGCATGAAGGAATTCGAGGCTAAACACTAATTGGTTTACCGTTGATAATTAAGAAAAGAATTATGAAAGTTCTTATTGCAACAGAGAAGCCATTCAGCAAGGTTGCTGTTGATGGCATTAAGGCTGTTACTGATGCAGCCGGATACGATTTGGCTTTATTAGAGAAATATACGGAGAAGAAGCAGCTTTTAGACGCTGTAGCTGACGTTGATGCATTGATTATTCGTTCAGATAAAGTAGATGCAGAGGTGCTGGATGCTGCAAAGAACCTGAAGATTGTGGTTCGTGCAGGTGCCGGATATGACAATATCGACCTTGCTGCTGCCACTGCACACAACGTAGTAGCAATGAATACTCCTGGTCAGAATGCCAACAGTGTAGCTGAACTTGTATTTGGCCTTCTTGTATTTGGTGTTCGTAACTTCTTCAATGGTACCAGTGGTACTGAACTGAAGGGTAAGAAGCTGGGTATTCTGGCATTTGGAAATGTAGGTCGTAATGTTGCACGCGTAGCCAAGGGCTTCGGTATGGAAGTCGTTGCATACGATGCTTTCTGTCCTGCAGAGGCTATCGAGGCTGCTGGTGTTAAGGCTGCAAAGAGCCAGGATGAACTTTTCGAAACTTGCGATATCGTTTCTCTTCACATCCCTGCAACTCCAGAGACTAAGCAAAGTATCAACTATGCCTTGGTAGGTAAGTTGAAGAAGGGTGGTATCCTCGTTAATACGGCTCGTAAGGAGGTTATCGATGAAGCTGGTCTTATTAAGCTTATGGAGGAGCGTGACGACTTGAAGTATCTTACAGACATTAAGCCTGATGCAGATGCTGAGTTTGCAGAGAAGTTTGCCGGTCGTTACTTTGCAACTCCTAAGAAGATGGGTGCGCAGACAGCAGAGGCTAATGTTAATGCTGGTATTGCTGCAGCTAATCAGATTGTAGGTTTCTTACGTGACGGTATCACTAAATTTCAAGTTAACAAGTAATGGCTATAATAAAACCTTTTAAGGGATTACGTCCTCCCAAGAACCTTGTTGAGCAAGTCGAGAGTCGTCCTTATGACGTTCTTGATTCTGAGGAGGCACGTCTTGAGGCTGGTGATAACGAGAAGTCACTTTATCATATCATCAAGCCAGAGATTGACTTCCCCGTAGGAACCAGTGAATACGATGAACGTGTTTATGCACGTGCAGCAGAAAATTTTGCCAAGTTCCAAAAGGAAGGATGGTTGGTCCAGGACGATCAGGAGATGTATTACATCTATGCCCAGACCATGAACGGCAAGACTCAGTATGGTTTAGTTGTTGCCGCTGCAGTGGCGGACTATATGAACGGTGTAATTAAGAAGCATGAATTGACTCGTCGTGACAAGGAAGAGGACCGTATGCGTCATGTCCGCGTTAATGATGCGAATCTAGAGCCCGTATTCTTTGCTTATCCCGATAATGTAACTCTTGATTCTCTTATCGAGCGTATTACTGAGGGGGAGTCTGAGTATGATTTCATTGCTCCTGTTGATGGGTTCCGTCATCAGTTTTGGTTGGTAAAGGATGCTGCGGATATTGCAATTATCACGGAAACCTTTGCCAAGATTCCATATCTCTACATTGCTGACGGTCATCATCGAAGCGCTGCTGCAGCTCTTGTTGGTGCAGAGAAGGCTAAGAACAATCCTAATCATAAGGGCGACGAGGAATATAATTATTTCATGGCTGTATGTTTTCCTGCCAGCCAGCTAACCATCCTTGACTATAATCGTGTAGTTAAGGACCTTAATGGTATGTCCGAGGAGGAATTCCTTACAGCTCTCTCTGAGAACTTTACTGTTACTTGTCAGGGCACAGAGCCTTATAGGGCTAAGCATCTGCATCAGTTCAGTCTTTATCTTGGTGGCAAGTGGTACTGCCTTGATTTGAAGGATGGACTTTGTGATGAGACAGATCCTATTGGTAGTCTTGATGTTAGTATCAGTAGTGATTTGATTCTCGACAAATTGCTTGGCATTAAGGATTTGAGAAGTGATAAGCGTATTGATTTCGTTGGAGGTCTTCGTGGCTTGGAAGAATTGAAACGCCGTGTTGACTCTGGTGAGATGAAGATGGCATTAGCTCTTTTCCCTGTTTCAATGCAGCAAATCATGAATATTGCTGATAGTGGTAATATCATGCCACCAAAGGCTACATGGTTTGAGCCCAAGTTGCGTAGCGGTTTGGTTGTTCATAAACTTTCATGATTGACGAATTCAAGACCATAAAAGATAAAAGCGAAGGGACTTATTCCGAACTTAGGAGTAAGTTCCTCGCTTTTGCTCATCATGTTACTACAGTTGATGAAGCAATGGCCTTGGTTGACCAATACCAGAAGAAATACTATGATGCCCGCCATGTCTGTTGGGCCTATATGTTAGGTGCTGAGCGTGAGTTATTCCGAAGCAACGATAATGGAGAACCCAGCGGAACAGCCGGGAAGCCTATCCTTGGTCAGATTAACAGCAACGAACTTACGGATATTATCATTCTTGTTGTTCGCTATTTCGGTGGTGTGAAATTAGGAACAAGCGGCTTGATTGTGGCATATAAAACGGCCGCTGCTGAAGCAATTGCGAATGCCGAGATTGAGAATCGTACCGTTGACGAAGAGTTTACCTTTACTTTCGAATATCCGTTGATGAATAGTGTCTTAAAGGTTGCTCGTGATCTTGATGCGCATATTGTCAGCCAGTCGTATGATATGGATTGCAAGATGACTCTTTCTATCCGAAAGGGTAAGATGCAGGAATTGCAGGAAAAAATCAAGAAAGCCCTTTCTCCCTTTTAGTTAGAATCTTATAAACTTTTTTACTGCTGCAGCTACGCCATCTTCCTCGTTACTGAGGGTGATATAATCTGCAGCCTCCTTGACTACATTCTGGGCATTAGACATGGCAACGCCAAGGCCAGCATATTCTATCATGCTAAGGTCGTTATAGCCATCCCCGCAAACCATTAGCTCCTCTCTCTTAAGTCCGAGGTGCTTTAGTAGGAACTCCAATCTGTTGGCTTTGTCTATGCCTAGTGGCAATATTTCCAGGAAGAAAGGCTCGCTACGATAGATGCTCATTTTCCCTTCATAATATGCTGCAAGTTCTTTCTCTAGGAGGGCAAGCTTGTTTTCGTTGCCTACAATCAGACATTTAGGTTCGGGGAAGTTTATTTCGTCCAGGAAGTTGTCGAGCTTCTTGAGTTGCATTCTGTTTAATCTGGCTTCGTATTGTACATACTCGTTTTCAATATCCTCGCATGCAATGCAATGATCCAGATAACTGAGAATCTTGAAATCCTCTGTATTACCTACTTCGTATAGATGTTTGTAAACAGATGTGTCAAGCAGGTTTTCGCTAATATGTTCTCCTGTTGCACAGTCTATGATAAGTCCTCCGTTAAAAGCCAGGATGTAACCGCCGTATTCCTTTAGGTGTAGTACCTCGGCTAGGGGCATAATTCCTTCTACGGGACGGCCACTGGCCAATACCAGACGCAGCCCTTTCTGTTGTGCTTGTAACAGTACTGCTAAAGTATGTGGGGTAATCTCTTTCTTGCTGTTTGTAAGTGTTCCGTCTAAATCAAGTGCAAGAATCTTATACATTATTATTCTAGGATATGATTTGTTATTCTTCTGAGTTTGGTTTACGTAGAATCAGGGTGGTGGCACCTATTGTTATGATAGAGGCGTCATCAAGATATACGCGATCTTGATCTCGCAGGATATCGTTCATATAGAATGTGCCAGTATTACTGGGAGCATCACGCAGAATGTATTGCAGTTCTCCCCTTTTGTTACGTTGAACCCTGATGATGCAGTGCTTGGTGTCGATACTGGGATCAACGGTCTCGATGGGCTTGTTGATGTTAGAGCCCTTGACGTATCTGCCAAAGACGTTGTCGCCCATCTCCAGGGGGATAACCTGTTTGTAGTGAAAAACATTTTCCACCACAACTATGCTGCCCAGTTCCTGGCTATGTTCCTGCTCGTCAAGATTCTCGTTTTTGCGTGTTTCCTTAACCTTGCTGGTTCCTAATCGTATACCGAATTGACGATTACACTCAGGGCAGACAAACACCAGTTGCTGTCCTTCCTCGTATTGTTTTTCGTCAAATGTTATGTAATTGTCGCACTTAGGGCAACGTACTCTTTTCATTCGTTAGGGATTCTTGGGATTATTTCTTCTCCATTATCCATGCGTTGGAGAACTCCTTACTTATGCTGCGTAGAGAGCGAACCTCTGTTAAAGCCTCTTCTCTAGAGGTGAAGCCGGGAATCAGAACTCTGAGGAATCTACCTGAGTTATCTACAACAGCCTTAATGCCACGTGCATTCAGATCCTGACAATAAGCTTCGGCATTCTGAGCAGGTACGCCGCAACACAATACAACAGCATATGAGCCATCAGCTTTCTCTGTTTCTGTCTGTTGCTGCTCTGTTGTAGCCTTTGTGTTGGTTGCTTCTGCTTCTTTTTTTGTTTCAGAGACAGCAACTTCGGCGTTAACCTTTGGTTGGGTTGCCTCTGGCTGACTTGCGGAAATAAGAGTAGAGGGTAGGAGGAACTCTGTGCTCATTTCCTGATTCTTGGTCCTGCTGTTTTCTGCAACAGGTGTGCTGAATGCAAAGAACAATACAATGGATGCTGCTATTGTTGTAACGTAATGCAACATTCGTCTGTTAATGCTGAAGGTTATCTTCTTGGCATCTGCAGTGTCATGCTTGCTCTTGTCCTCCTGCATGCTTGTTGCCAGCACTTCCTTCTTGTGCGGGTGAACGTGAATGGCGTCCAGACCGTAAAGCCAAGGAGAGGCGGCGCCAGCTTGACAGGGGATAAACCGTAGTTTGCCTGTAGTTTCCTCCTGAACAAATTCGCCTATACTGCCCAATTCGTAGCTGCCGTATTCCATAAGTTCCTGCTGGATGTTTTCTGTAAATTCCAGCGTTACTATGTAAGCTTCTTCTGTTGATATTTGATAGCTTGTAGATATAGCTTCTACAAATCGGGTGTCTGACTCATCAACTTCTTGCGTGAATGACAAGGCTCTATAGGGAGGTAGAAGAATCTCTTCATCCTCTATCCATTTGCTTGGTACGTAAGTAGCTTTGAATGTACCCAATTGTGGTACCACAACTGTGTCGTGATACAACAATTCGTATTCTATATGCCTTGACAGATTAATCACGTTGCAAAATTATTGCTTTTTTCCTTGTTTTCCAAGAAAAACCGAGAATACTTATAATAAATGTTAACAACAACGTTATTCCTTGTCCGCTTCTTTCTCTGCTTTAATATGCGCCTCAACTTCAGCGCTGCGCTTGTAGCGCTTGTTGAGTCCCTTAACTATGTCTTGTGTAATGTCGTACTTGGGATTTGCAATCAGCAGATTGTCTCCGGCCTTTACCATTACATAGTCATATTTCTTAGTCTTGTTGTAGCGCTTCAGGAAAGACTGAATGCTATCCTTTGCTTCGGTGTTGATGCGAGCCTGCTCCTCGTTGAACTCACTGTTCAAGCGATCTGCCAATTGAGCCAATTCCTGCTGCTCGCGCTGAATTCCTGCCTGAGCACGTTCCAATTCGTCGCGTGTTGTAAAGCCGTTGCTCTCGTATTTCTTCTGTACGGCAGCTGCGTGGCTCTCCAGTGCACGTTGTTTCTTGGCTAATGTGTTCTGTATGTTGGTGCCCTTGCGGGTAAGCACCTCGCTGTAGTCTTTGTATAGCTGGTATTGGTTCATCAGAGTATCCAACTCTACGTATGCAATCTTGACGCCAGCGGGCTGAACAGTTTCGTTTTCTGTTGTCTCAGCCTCTTCATCAACAGCTTTATTGCAACTTGATATTGTCATTCCTAAAGTCATCAGTCCGATGCCAAGCAAATACTTTTTCATATACATTATTTTATTATAGTTTATATTCTTTCCTTTACTTTGTTGGGGTTTTCCCTTCTCATCATTTTATCCATGCTTTGAACGCAGTGAATTCCGCGTTTCCGCATTTCTTTGTTGTCGCTAATATGCGAACTCGCAAACTTCCCATTGGGCAATACAATCAATTTCACACACAAAAGTGCTAGTGATATTGCAACAATTCCTACGGTTAATAATGCTACTTTCAACATATTTTGCTATATTTGCAACTGCAAAGATACAGAAAATGATAAAATAAACCAAATATTATGACTGAAATTGAATTAAAACCAAAGTGTGTGTTTGATTGTTTTGCAAAAGTCAATACTATTCCAAGACCTTCTAAAAAAGAGGAGCAGATGATTTCTTTTCTGGTTGACTTTGGCAAAAAGCTTGGTTTGGAGACAGATTGCGATGAGGTCGGTAACGTCATTATTCGCAAGCCTGCAACACCAGGTATGGAGAATCGTAAGATTCTTATCCTTCAAAGTCACATGGATATGGTTTGCGAGAAGAATAAGGATGTAGATTTCGACTTTAGCAAGGATGCAATTCAGACATACGTTGATGGTGAATGGCTTAAGGCCAAGGGAACCACTTTGGGCGCTGATGACGGAATAGGTGTCGCTATGCAGATGGCACTTCTAGAGAGTACTGATATCGAGCATGGACCCCTCGAGTGCGTCTTTACTCGCGATGAGGAGACAGGTCTTACTGGTGCCTTCGGTATGGGTAATGATTTCATGAAAGGACGTATGATGGTTAACCTCGATAGCGAGGATGAAGGACAGATATTTGTTTCATGTGCAGGTGGTTGCCGTACATTTGTTGAAATGCCTTATCAACTTGAATCTTTACCTCAGAACTTCTTTACTTTCTCTTTGTGTGTTAAAGGGTTGTCTGGTGGTCATAGTGGAGATGATATTATCAAGAGTCGTGCTAATGCCAACAAGTTGCTGGCACGTTTCCTGTATCTTAGCCAGAAGAAGTACGACCTTCGTTTGGTTGATATCCAGGCAGGTGGCTTGCACAATGCTATTCCTCGTGAGGCTGCATGTGTTTGTGCCATACCTATGAAGGATAAAGAGCAGATACGTATTGACTGGAACTTGTTTGCTGCTGATGTCGAGGAAGAGTTTAGTGTAACAGAGAAGACTATGCAGTTCCTCCTTTCTTCAGAGGATCCTGCATCTGAAGCTGTTGACAAAGCAACCAGTACCAAGCTTATAACTGCCTTGCAGGCTGTTGACAATGGCGTGTTTGCTATGTGTCAGGATATTGATCTCGTTGAGACCAGTAGTAACTTGGCAAGCATTCACATGCGCCCCGAAAAGAAAATCATCGAGGTGAATAGTTCTCAGCGAAGCAGTATATATAGTGCTCGTGTGAATATGGCTAACACTTTTGCCGCTGTTTTCGAGTTGGCAGGTGCCAAGGTGGATATAGGTGAAGGTTATCCTGGATGGAAGATGAATCCTAAGAGTGAGATTTTGCGTATCGCAGTCGACCAATACCGCAAGTTGATGAATAAAGAACCATTGGTATTAGGTATTCACGCTGGTCTGGAATGCGGACTCTTCAGCGAGAAGTATCCTGGCATGGATATGATTAGTGTTGGTCCTACTATGCGTGGTGTTCATAGTCCCGACGAGAAGTTGTTGATTCCTACCGTCCAGATTGTTTGGGATTGGTTGTTGTCAATTCTTAAGAATATTCCCGAAGAAAAATAATGAAGAATCGGTTGTTATATATTTTGCTGTTTGCGTTGTCGGCCATGTTTTATGCATGTTCTGATTACGACTCGTATTCTACAGATCCGTCTTTCCAACTTGTGTTCTCGGATGATACGGTACGTTTTGATACGTTAATCTCTACTATCTCCAGTCCCACTAAGACGCTGTATGTGTTCAATCACAATTCGAACGGAATGCGCGTTTCGAATATATGCTTGCAGAAGGGTAGCGAGAGTCTTTTCCGTGTCAATGTCGATGGCGAGTACTTGGCTCAGGGAGCGGGAAATGATTATCTGATAAGGAAGAACGACAGCATTATTGTTCGCATCGAGGTTACACTGCCTGAGAATGGCAGTTCGGATACGGTGTCTTATACCGACGAGCTGCTCTTTAGTCTCGAGAACGGAGTTCAGCAACGTGTTTTGCTGACTGCCGGTTCTGTTGATGCCTATATCATGCATGGTATGGTAATTGACAGCGACTATACCCTTAACACCGATAAGCCATACCTGATATATGACTCGTTGGTGATAGCCAAGGGGGCAACACTGAATATACTTCCGGGTACCAAATTGCTGATGCACGACAGTACCGCAGTGGATATATATGGCCGTATCAATGCCCGAGGGACGATAGAGAAGCCCGTTGTCTTCCGTGGAGCCCGTACCGACCGTATGTTCGATTATCTTTTCTATGACAATATGCCCAGCCGATGGAAGGGTATCACAATTCATGCAGGCAGTTACAACAACAATTTTGTCAATTGCGATCTCCACAGCGGGCGTTGGGGCATCAGGGTTGACAGCACCTCCGTCGATCACATGGCGCTGACCATGCAGAATTGTATAATCCACAATGTCGGTGGCAATGGACTCTCCCTCTTCAATTGTAGTGCCGAAATCTTTAATACGCAAATCAGTAACACTTTAGGCGATTGTGTATCAGTTTGTGGTGGTGCTTACACCTTCTGCCATTGTACGATTGCTCAGTATTATCCGCTGAGTTATGATAGGGGAGAAGCCTTGTATGTTGCCAATGTCGACGAGAACGGATTGCACCACGAGTTAAGTTACATTCAGTTCCTCAATTGTGTTATCACGGGTTATGCCGAGGATGTTATAATGGGTAATCTTCCTGATGATTACGATGATTCAGAGTACTATTACTTCCAGAATTGCTTCCTGCGTACGGTAGGAGAGAACGACGAGGATCATTTCATTGCTTGCAAGTTTGAGAACGACGAGATGGAAATCCAGGGCGAGAAGAACTTCAAGTTGTTCGACACACACAATTTCCTGTATGACTTTACGCCTGATTCCTTGAGCGAAATACGCAATATGGCAGATCCTCTCCTTATGAACGGTTTGATGTATGACCGTCTGGGACGTAGCCGTTCTGCTGACGAAGCACCTGATGCAGGTTGTTATGAATATATAAAGCCAGTGAAAGAATGAAGATAGTTCTCGCCGTTGTAGGTAAGACCACCGATAAGCATTTCATTGCCAGCATTGATGAGTATATGCAGCGCATAAATCACTATGTGCCGTTTGCTCTCGATGTTATTCCTGAACTCAAGGGTACCAAGAACCTTAGCGAGAAGGAACAGAAGGATCGGGAAGGGGAACTGATTCTTAAGACCTTTCAGCCTGGCGACTATATAGTGCTGCTCGATGAACATGGACGCGAGCGTCGTAGTATAGAGTTTGCCCAATGGATTCAGAAAAAGATGGCAGCAGGCCCCAAGCGTCTGGTCTTTGTGGTTGGCGGTCCGTATGGTTTTTCCGAGGCTGTCTATGCTGCTGCTCAGGAGAAGGTGTCACTCTCGCAGATGACGCTCAGCCACCAGATGATACGCCTCCTTTTTGCAGAGCAGATATATCGGGCAATGACGATACTAAATGGCGAACCCTATCATCATGAGTAGTTGACCCCCTCCCGTCCTCCCCGAGGGGAGGAGAAGGGTTTTAGTAGTTCTAGGGTTATAATTTTGAATTTTGAATTAAAAAAATATATCTATATGTTAAGTGTAGAAGAATTAAACGACAGACTTATTGACCTCTCTTTTGCTGAGGATATAGGTGATGGTGACCATACCACCCTTTGTTGTATCCCTGATACAGAGATGGGCGAGAGTAAACTCCTTATCAAACAGGAGGGTATTTTTGCTGGCGTAGAGATTGCCAAGCAAGTGTTCCATAGATTTGACCCCACAATGCAGGTCGAGGTGTATATCCAGGATGGCGCTCATGTCAAGCCTGGGGATATCGTTATGAGCGTGAAGGGTAAGGTGCAGAGTCTTTTGCAGACAGAGCGCCTTATGCTTAACATACTGCAGCGAATGAGTGGTATCGCCACCATGACGCATAAGTACCAGCAGGCTCTTATTGATGCAGGTACCAAGACGCGCGTTCTGGATACGCGTAAGACAACCCCTGGTATGCGTATGCTCGAGAAGGAGGCTGTTAAGATTGGCGGTGGAATGAATCACCGTATTGGTCTCTTTGATATGATTCTGCTTAAGGATAATCATATAGATTTCTGTGGTGGTGTTCATAACGCTATCTCTCGTGCCAAGCAGTATTGCAAGGATAAGGGAAAGAACCTGAAGATTGAGTGCGAGGTTCGCAACTGGAAGGAGCTTGACGAGGCTCTTGCTGAGGGGTGCGACCGTATCATGTTTGATAATTTCACGCCAGAGGATACTAAGAAGGCTGTCGAGGTTGTTGCTGGCCGTTGCGAGACGGAATCCAGCGGTGGCATTACCTTCGACAATATGATTCCTTATGCAAAGGCAGGAGTAGATTTCATCTCCTTCGGTGCCCTCACGCATAGTGTCAAGGGACTGGATATGAGTTTCAAGGCTGCAGGTAGTGACAAGTTGAAGTTAAAAAGTTAAAAAGTTAAAAGGTTAAAGCCGATAGTTATATGCTTGTTGACAGGATGGCTTTAGTAATGGCATAACTTCTGTCCGAACAACGAGCAAGGCGATAACTTCTTAACTACAAATAAACTATATGAAAAGAATATTATTTGTCTTTACGGTATTGTTCATTAACGCTGTTATGGCGGGTTATGCGTGTACTAATCTGATTGTAGGCAAGAAAGCCAGCAAGGACGGCAGTGTCATTGTCTCTTATAGTTGTGATGACTATGGAGCATACGGCTATATGAATTTCCTTCCTGGTGGAAAGCACAAGAAAGGTGAGATGCGTGCCCTTTATCATTACGAGAGCAATAACTATCTGGGAGAGATTCCCGAGGCAGAGGAAACCTATACCGTTGTTGGCTTGATGAACGAGCATCAGCTTACCATTCATGAGACCACCTATGGCGGTCGTGAGGAACTCTGTGATACTGCCACTGGTATGTTCGATTATGGCAGTCTGATGTACGTTACCCTGCAGCGTGCCAAAACTGCCCGCGAGGCTATTGCCATTATGACAAAGCTGGTCGAGGAGTATGGCTATGGCAGCGAGGGCGAGAGCTTCTCTATTGCAGACCCCAACGAGGTGTGGATAATGGATATGATAGGCAAGGGACCTGGTCGTAAGGGTGCCGTATGGGTTGCTGTTCGTGTACCCGACGATTGTATCTGTGGCCATGCCAACCAAAGCCGCATCCGTCAGTTCCCTCTCAAGGATAAGCAGAACTGCCTCTATAGCAAGGATGTAATCTCCTTTGCTCGCGAGAAAGGTTACTTCACCGGGAAGGATGCAGAATTCTCTTTTTCAGATGCTTATGCTCCAGCCGATTTTGGTGCCTTGCGTTTCTGTGAAGCCCGTGTCTGGAGCTTCTTCAACAAATGGGCTGCCGAGGATATGAGTGCATACCTTCCTTATGCAATGGGTGATGTTAACGCCACTCCCATGCCACTTTACGTTCGTCCCAAGTCTCCTCTTAGTGTTCAGGATGTCAAGGATATGATGCGTGATCATTACGAGGGTACGCCTCTTGCCATTCAGGATGATTTGGGTATGGGACCATGGGAAATGCCTTATCGTCCCACACCTCTTAGGTTTAAGGTTGATGGTAAGGATTATTTCAACGAGCGCCCCATCAGTACCCAGCAGACAGCCAATGTATATGTTTCCCAGATGCGTTCTTGGTTGCCCGATTATATTGGAGGCGTTGTGTGGTGGGGAAACGATGATGCCAATATGGTACCTTTGACTCCTGTGTATTGTGGAGTAGAGAGCGTTCCCGAGTGTTTTGCCCTTCGCACGGCAGATACATTCCATTTCTCAACTCGTTCCGCTTATTGGGTGCAGAACTGGGTCAGCAACATGACGTATCTGCGCTATGCAGACATTTTCCCCGAGGTTAAGGCTGTTCGTGACCGTCTGGAGTCCGACTATAACTCCCTGCAGGCCGAGACAGAGAATAAGGCTGCTGCCATGACCGAGGTGGAAGCCCGCAAGTTCCTCACCGCCTATTCGCATCGTACTGCTCAGGCCATGATGGACGAGTGGAACCAGCTGGCACAAACCATTATTGTTAAGTATAACGATATGGCTGTGAAGCAGCAGGACGAGAAGGGACAATACCTTAAGACCCCTGGCGGCAACCAGCGTCCAGTCAAGCGCCCCGGTTATCCCGAATCCTATCGTCGCAAGATAATTCAAGAGACAGGTGACAAGTATTTGGTAAAGTGAGAATAAAAAAATGCCCTCAGGAAGGGCATTTTTTAGTTTAGAGTTTAGAGTTTAGAGCCAGTGAGAACCTTACTTCTTCTCCAGCCAGTCATCTATCAGCCTGCGAGCTATGGAGGCTTTGTCTGGTATGTTGGGGAGGGTGTCTTTAGTGAACCAACCACCTTCGCAAAGCTCTTCTTTTTGTAGGTGCAGTTCACCTTCGGCATATTTGGCTGTGAAACCTACCATCAAACCAAAGGGGTAGGGCCATGGCTGACTGCCAAAGTATTGTAGGTTCTTTATCTTTATTCCAGCCTCTTCACGCACTTCACGTTCCACGCATTGTTCCAGGGATTCGCCCGTTTCTAGGAATCCTGCCACCAAGCCGTGATGATTGGTCCTGAATGAGCGGGCTCTGACTAGGAGGATTCGGTCACCGCGTTCTATCCTGACGATGATGGCTGTAGAGACAGACGGCCACCATTCTTTGCCGCACTCGGGACATTTCTTGCTGATGTCTGTCATCCATTTGGTCGGTGCGCCGCAAACGCCGCAGTATCGGGTGTTCTGGTCCCAATACAATAATTCGGCACCCTTGCCTGCCAGCTGGTAGTCTTCGGGGCTAAGAATGGCGTGTGTCTTGCGCAGTCCCATCATCTGTAACCCCTCTGTGTCTGTAACGGGGTTGTCCAATCGGATGACCTTTACTTCGCTTTCTCCCTCGTGTAACGTGGTAATGTAATTCCATTCTTTCAATGGGATGGGGGGCTCTAAACCAAAGGGGATATTCCCCTCGTTGGTGAGAAGAATATCCCCTTGGCAATATGCTAAATATTTGATCATTGAGTCTGTTTACCGTTTAGCGACTTGAAGCCCTGAAACTTGAAACTTGAAACCTGAAACAGTCTTTCAACTATCAACTTTCAAATGCCCAGCGACTTCTTAACTTCTTCGACTTTAGCCTTGGCACGTTCTACGCAACCCTGATAGCAGTTGGCGCAGCCCATGGTATCCTTTAGCTCCAAGTAGAATTTAATCTTAGGCTCTGTACCGCTGGGACGAACACTAATCTTGGTGCCGTCTTCGCAGAAGTACTGCAGTACGTTGCTGGTATCGGGCATAACAAGAGGTGTGGCATTGCCGTTGCTGTCGTACTTCTTAAGTATCTTGAAGTCGCGTGTCAGCACAACCTTGCTGCCGGCAATCTCCTTGGGAGGATTGCTACGGAAGTTCTCCATCATTGCCTTAATCTCATCGGCACCGGTCTTGCCAGGCTTAACAACATTGATGGTATGCTCGTAGCTGAATCCGTACTCCAGATAGATGTCCATCAGCAAATCGTACAATGTCTTGCCTTGATCCTTTGCCCATGCTGCAATCTCGCAAATCAGACAGATGCTGGCTGGCGCATCCTTGTCGCGTACCTTGTCGTAGGGCAGGAAGCCGAAGCTCTCCTCACCACCGCCAATGTATTTCTGCTTGCCTTCGCTCAGGGCAATCTCGCGTGCAATCCACTTGAAGCCAGTGTAGCAGTCGCGCAGTTCGACATTGTTCTTCTCTGCCATCTTGGCAATAACCTCTGTTGATACAATGGTCTTAACAAGGAAGTCGCTGGACTTGAGTGTACCCAAGGCCAGTTTGTTCTTGATAATGTAATAGCAGAACATCATGCAGGTCTGGTTGCCGTTGATGATAATCCACTCACCCTTGGGGTCGCGACAAACGATAGCCAGACGGTCGGCATCGGGGTCGGAGGCAATTACCAGGTCAGCATTAAGCTTGGTTCCCAGTTTCATACCTAAGGTCATAGCCTCGGCATTCTCTGGGTTGGGGCTAACTACTGTGGGGAAGTTGCCGTCGATTACCATCTGCTCGGGAACGACGTTGATATTCTGGAATCCCCAGCTACGCAGACATAGGGGAACTATTACACGACCAGTTCCGTGCATAGGACTGTAAACAATGTTCAGGTCCTTCTGGCGCAGGATAACAGCCTGGTCAACCATAGCCTCCTTAACGGCAGTCATGTAGTCGAAGTCCATCTCGCCGCCAATGATGGTGATAAGATCCTTGTTGCCCTGGAACTTCACGTCCTCGATGGCAACTTTGTTAACCTCATCGATGATACCCTTGTCGTGTGGAGCCAGCACCTGAGCACCGTCGCTCCAGTAGGCCTTATATCCGTTGTACTCGCGAGGGTTATGGCTGGCGGTTACGTTCACACCAGCTACAGCACCTAGCTGACGGATGGCAAAGCTAATCTCAGGGGTGGGGCGGAGACTTTCGAACAGATACACCTTTATTCCGTTTGCGCTGAAGATGTCTGCTACGCTCTCGGCAAACATGCGTCCGTTGTTGCGGCAGTCATGACCCACTACGACACTCATGCCTCCCTGAGGGAAGGCCTTGTTGATGTAGTTGGCAAATCCCTGAGTAGCCATACCAACGATGTACTTGTTCATTCTGTTGGTGCCGGCACCCATAATACCGCGCAAACCACCTGTACCGAATTCCAGGCTCTGATAGAAGGCATCTACTAATGGGTTCTTGTCTTCGTTATCCAACATAGCCTTGATTTCGGCCTTAGTTTCGTCGTCATAATAGGGTGAATTCAGCCATGATAGGGCTTTCTGTTCACAATCTTTTATCAACTGTGCATCCATGTTTTTGTCTTTTTATATGAATAAATTTTCCTTGCAAAGGTATTGAAAAGTTGTGAATTAGCCAAGAAAAAGACACCTATCTTTTGTAGGTTGACAACTTTTTTGTACTTTTGCAACTTAATAATAGTACACTTTTGAATTGACTTTTTAATGCAACATATAAGAAACTTCTGCATCATTGCCCACATCGACCACGGTAAGAGTACACTTGCCGACCGTCTTTTGGAGTACACCCACACCATCGAGGTTACGAAGGGTCAGATGCTTGATGATATGGATCTGGAGCAGGAACGCGGCATTACCATCAAGAGCCACGCCATCCAGATGGAATACGAATACAAAGGCGAGAAATACGTTCTTAATCTTATTGACACCCCGGGACACGTGGATTTTTCTTATGAGGTGTCGCGGAGCATTGCCGCCTGCGAGGGTGCTTTGCTTGTTGTAGATGCCACACAGGGTGTGCAGGCACAGACTATCAGTAACTTGTACATGGCTATCGACCATGACTTGGAAATTATTCCAGTCATCAATAAGTGTGATATGCCTAATGCAATGCCCGAGGAGGTTGAGGACGAGATAGTTGAACTTATTGGATGCAAGCACGAGGAGATTATCCGTGCCAGCGGAAAGACTGGTATGGGTGTGGAGGATATCCTACATGCCGTTGTGGAGCGTATCCCTTGTCCCAAGGGTGACGAGAATGCTCCTCTTCAGGCACTTATCTTTGACTCTGTGTTTAACTCCTTCCGTGGTATCATTGCATACTTCAAGATTGTAAACGGAAGTGTCAAAAGCGGAGACTTGGTTCAGTTCATCAATACAGGCAAGGAATATAAGGCTGAAGAGATTGGTGTCCTGAAGATGGATATGGTGCCGCGTAAGGTGTTACATTGTGGTGATGTAGGCTACATTGTCTCTGGTATCAAAACCGCTACCGAGGTCAAAGTGGGTGATACCATCACTACCGTCGACAATCCCTGCAAGGAGGCTATTGCTGGATTCGAAGAGGTGAAGCCTATGGTCTTTGCTGGTGTTTATCCCATCGAGACAGAAGACTTCGAAAACCTGCGTGCCAGCCTCGAGAAGTTGCAGCTCAATGACGCCAGCCTTACCTTCCAGCCTGAAAGTTCTGTGGCTTTGGGCTTTGGATTCCGTTGTGGCTTCTTGGGTCTCTTGCACATGGAGATTATCCAGGAACGTTTGGACCGCGAGTTCAATATGGACGTGATTACTACTGTCCCCAATGTATCATACCTTATATATGATAAGCAGGGCGAGGTGAAGGAAGTACATAATCCCTCCGGCATGCCAGATGCAACGCTCATAGATCATATTGAGGAGCCATATATCCACGCTACCGTCATCACCAATACCGCTTATATCGGTAATATTATGACACTCTGTTTGGGTAAGCGAGGCGAGCTTTTAAAACAAGAATATATCAGCGGCAACCGCGTCGAGATACAGTATGCCATGCCGTTGGGCGAGATAGTAATAGATTTCTACGATAAGCTAAAGAGCATTAGTAAAGGCTATGCTTCTTTCGATTACCATCAGTCAGGTTTCCGTCCCAGTAAATTGGTCAAGATGGATATTCTGTTGAATGGCGAGCCTGTGGATGCCCTCAGCACCTTGACGCATGTCGATAATGCCGAGACCTTCGGACGTCGCATGTGTGAGAAGCTGAAAGAGCTACTTCCGCGTCAGCAGTTTGATATAGCTATCCAGGCAGCTATTGGTGCCAAGATTATTGCTCGCGAGACCGTTAAGCAGGTTCGCAAGGATGTGTTGGCCAAGTGTTATGGTGGCGATGTCAGTCGTAAGCGCAAATTGCTTGAGAAGCAGAAGAAAGGTAAGAAACGTATGAAGCAGATTGGTAATGTTCAAGTTCCGCAGAAAGCCTTCCTTGCCGTACTCAAGTTAGATTAGCAAAATTAAAATACAAAGAACCCTACCTAAAACCTAATTACCATAATGGATAGAAGAAGAGACATTGCACGAGAGATATCCCGTATCTACTGCACGCTAACCCCGCCTGCAGTACAAATCTTGGGCAGTATTCTTGTGCCCATGAAGTTCCAGAAAGGTGACACCATTCTCCACGAGGGTCAGGTATGCCGTAACCTTTATTTCGTAGAAAAAGGTATGGTACGCCAATATTATTATAAGAACAATAAAGACGTTACTGAGCATTTCAGTTTCGAGGGTCGTATCGTCTTCTGTATAGAGAGTTTCCTCAAGCAGGAACCCAGTCGATTGATTGTTGAAGCATTAGAGAATACCAAGGTCTATGCCATCCCGTATGACGACCTTAACAACCTTCTTGTTCGCAATCAGGAGATAGATATGCTTTATCGCAAGATTTTGGAGCATGTTGCTATCAGCAGTCAGGAACATGCCGACAGCCAGCGTTTCGAGAATGCCACCGAGCGTTACGAGCGCTTGTTGCACGAGAAGCCTGAGATTATCTTGCGTGCTCCTATGGTTCATATAGCCAGTTTCTTGCAGATGACACCTGAGACATTGTCGCGTGTTCGTAATGGTACGATTCAGAACGCCTCCAAACAGCCTCATTCGCCTAAGGACCAGAATGACGCTTGGTGGACGCATGCTACTAAGTGAAAAAACTAAGCAGTTTTCTTGTGTAAATGCAGAAAATACTATAATTTTGCATTGTCTTAACGCGATAGTGGCTCAGTTGGTAGAGCATTGGCTTCCCAAGCCGAGGGTCGCGGGTTCGAGTCCCGTCTATCGCTCTTAGTTGAAAATCAAAATTTTGGGGGGCATAAGCCCCCCTTTTATTTTGCGTAATTGTTTTGCAAAAAGCAACTCGTTTTTCTTCTTGAGTAATGGTTCTGTTATTCACAGGAACCTATCATCGTGGATTTTACTTATTTTTGCTCGTGTCCTTGGCTTTTTTGGCAAACTCAAAGAGTGAGAGAGGCAGATGACAGTATCCGTCTGGATTCTTGTCAAGATAGTCCTGGTGATACTCTTCTGCAGTATAGAAGTTCTCTAATGGTTGTTTTTCTACAGCCAATGACTGTTGATATTTCTTTTGCTCATCTGCAAAAACCTTTTCTATAATTGGTAAGTCCTCTGAATCTATGTAGTAGATTCCTGTACGGTAACGTGTTCCTTCATCATGTCCTTGTTTGTTAAGGCTTGTCGGGTCTATGGCTTTAAAGAACATCTGTATTAGGAATTCTAATCCAACCACTTCCGGGTTATATTTTATATGTACCGTTTCTACGTATCCTGTCGTGTCAGTGTAAACATCTTTATATGTAGGGTTATCGGTATTCCCGTTGGCAAATCCTACTTCAGTTTCTGTTACTCCCTCTATTTGTTTGAAGTAATGTTCTGTACCCCAAAAACATCCTCCTGCAAGATAGATTTCCTTCATTTTCTTTTTTTTATTGAATTATTGTTAAAAATTTGATTAACATGAAGAACACT
>CAMOMP010000053.1:0-18192 GCA_946619915.1 uncultured Prevotellaceae bacterium
ACTCAGGTGCAGCATACCGCCGCCACTGGTACGCAGCACGATGTTGTTGAACTCTTCGATGGTCTTCAGCGTACCCTTGTACTGCATGGAGTACTGGTAGGAGTTCTCCGACTGTTCACCCAAGGAACCCACACCAGCTACAAAGCTCTGTCCGCCAATGGCATTGAACACATCGTTAGGTGTCAGGCCGTACTGAGCCATCACGTCAGGCTTCAGCCAGATACGTAGCGCATACGTATTACCCAGGCTCTGCACGTTACCGACACCGGTGATACGCATCAGCTTCGGCTTGATGTTGATATCGATATAGTTGGATACAAAGTCCTCGTCGTACTTACCGTCAGCACTCCTCACAGCGAAGATGCGTAAGATGTTGTTCTGACGTTTCTCCACTTTCACACCCACTTTGTTTACATCAGCGGGCAGCAGGGCCTGAGCACGTGTCACACGGTTCTGCACGTTCACGGTCGCCATATCGGGGTCGGTACCCTGCTTGAAATAAACATTGATTTCCACCTCGCCATTCGACGATGCTTTTGAGGTCATATAGGTCATATCATTCACACCGTTAATGGCCTCCTCCAACGGCTGAATAACCGACTTCATCACAGTATTCTCGTCAGCACCAGTGTAGCTGGTTGTTACATTGACCGTGGGCGGTGCAATATCTGGATACTGTTCTACAGGTAGCGTACTCATGGATATATAACCCACCAGCGCTATCACTATTGAGATGGCGCATGCCATCACGTATTTATTGATGAATATGTTGTTTTTCATTTCAATTCATAATTCTGAATTGCCACTTCGTTCTCGCGTTTCGCTCGCGACCCCTTCGGCGTTCATAATTCATAATTTCGCTATCTGGTTCCGCTTTCCCCTTTTCATTTCTTTTCAGGGAAAAGCACCTTCTGACCCTCCGTTACATTGTTGGCACCAGTGGTCACGATCTTGTCGCCCACTTTCAGACCGCTGGTTACGATGAATTCCTTACCGTTGCCTGTGTCTTCTGTCGTCACGTCGACGGCGGTGGCTGTGCTGTCGGCCTTTACCTTGTAAACCAAAGTCTTATCCTGGAGACGTACTACCGCGCCTTGGGGAATGATAATTACATCCTTCTCGGCGAAAGGCAGCACCACTGTACCCTGTATGCCAGAATACAGATGGCCGTCGGGGTTGGGGAACGATACCTTACTGGTCAATGAACCCGTGGTGGCATTCACGACACCCGTCAAACTGACAACCTTACCCTTGTGCGGGTACTCCGTACCATTCTTCATCACAAAGGTTACCTCAGGCAGGTTGGCAATAACCTGCTCCACCTCATGGGCTTTCAAACCCTCCTGCACCATCGTTTCTATGATTGCCTCGGTAACGGAGAACTCGGCATACATCGTGGTATTGCCGCTTAGTATAGTCAACTGCGTCAATGGCGATACCTGGTCACCGATACGTACGGGAATCTCACCGATAATGCCTGGTACGGAAGCTGTGATGGTGCAGAAGCCAAGGTTGACCTTTGCACGGTTCACAGCAGCTTTTGCCTGAGCAACAGCAGCCTGAGCCTGCTTGTAGGAGTTCTCGGAGTTGTTCAGCATATAGCTGCTTACGATTTTCTGCTCATATAGATTCTGGTTAGATTCGAACTCCAGCTTTGCAGAGTTCTCCTGAGCCAAAGCTGCCTGCAAGTTGGCCTGTGCAGCTTCCAGCTCCAGTTGCGCATTGCGTTGGTCGATGACGAAGAGCGTTTGTCCCTTCTTCACCTGCTGACCCTCCGCCACGCAGATCTTTACCAACTGACCACTCACCTGTGGTGTTACTGTTACGTCGTTCTGACCTTTCATTCTGGCACTGAACTTATAGGGGAGTTCAATGTCTGATTTCTTCACTGTCATGGTTTCGAACGACGAAGGTGTCTCCTTGGGCATATCTACGCCACATGACATTAGCCCAGCTACGGTGCCGAGCATCAAGGTCCATTTAATTGATTTTGTTTTCATGTTTATGATGTTGTTTAAAATATATGATGCTTATATATGTTCTGATGTTTACGAATTCAGGGGTGTTAACGGATATAAAACGTTGACAATAAAGATGTTGGCTGCGAGGATGATAAAGTTCATTGGCAAGCCAATACGTATAAAGTCGCTGAAACGGTAGCCGCCAGGAGCATAGACCAGCATGTGAGTGGGCGAGCCGATGGGAGTGGCAAAACTGCTGCTGACGCTTATCATCAAGGCAATGAGGAAGGGGTAAGGCTCGTAACCTAATTTCTCTGCTGCCTCGTACATGATAGGGAAGAACATGGCTCCCGCTGCGGTATTGGAAATAAACTCTGTTATAAACGTGCCGACTAAGCAAATGGCCATCATCACGACAATGGGATTTGTGCCGCAGACGTCGAGTATGCCGAAAGCCAGTCGCTCGGCAATACCTGTCTTTTGGATGGCAAGACCCAAGACGACCGAACCGGCAAAGACCATCAGGATATCCCAATTGATGGATTTCATGGCCTGGTCGACGTTGCAACAGCGGAACAACAGCATGGCCATGGCAGCAAGGAAGGCGCACTGCAACAACGGAAGTACATTGAGTGCGGAGAGTACAACCATCGCTATCATAATGCTGCTAGAGATGAATGTCTTTTTGCCAATGTTGGGCACTTGCGGGGAGTCGAAGAAGTGTAATTGCGAGTTCAGACGCTCAGTATTAACATTTAAATGGGGCGGACATTCGAGAAGAAGTGTGTCGCCAGCCTTCAGCACTACATCATGGGGGGATTGTTCTACACGTTCTCCCCTGCGGGCCACAGCTACCAATGTCATGTTGTTGTCTTTCTCAAAGGTGGAATGGCCGATGGTAGTATTTATGAGACTGCTTCCAAAGGTAACGTAGGCTGTGAGGAGCTGACGATCCAAACCAACCTCATCCATCGTAAATACATGATGATCAGCATTCACAAAACCATGACTTTTCTTCAGGTCGAGAATCTCGTCTATCTGTCCGGCAAACACAAGTCGGTCGCCACCCATTATGGGCTCGCTATCGGGAACAGGGGAGATGACCTCGTCGAAATGGATGATTTCTATGAGTCTTCCACCATGAATCTCCTTGAATCCTGCCTGAGAAATCTGCTTCCCGACATAAGGATTGTCGGATGGAACCAGTAGCTCGACGGTATAGTCTGCTGTGCTCTCAAAAGCGCTCTCAGGGGCCTTACGTTCTGGCAACAGACGACGGAAGGCGATGATGGAGAGTATGCCGATGAACAAGCAGAACAAACCCGGTATGGTTGTTGACATCACATTCATGACACTGCCCGTATGGTCTGTATAGAGTCCTGAGATAATCAAGTTAGGTGGCGTGCCTATCAACGTACAGACTCCACCCATGCCTGAGGCATAGCTCAATGGTATCAGTAATTTTGAAGGGGATACGCCCAGTTTCTTCGACCAGATCTTAACGATACCCACGAAGAGGGCCACTACCGTTGTGTTGCTAAGGAAGGAACTGAGAGCAGCCACTGGCAGCATCAGGCGTACCACGGCCTTACAATATGACTGTGGCTGTCCTAACAGGTTCTTTACAATCCATTGTAACACACCTGTATGTGTTAGTCCTGCTATAACAACGAACAATACACCTATAACTACAACAGATGTACTGCTAAAACCCGAAAATGCCTCTTTGGCATCAAGTACTCCGGTCACGAAGAGTATTGCAATTGCTCCAAGGAATACCATGTCGGCACGTAGCTTCGTGAAAAGAAGCACACTGAACATCGTCAGTACCGTAGCGATGGTTATCCATGCATGGAGACTAAAGCCCCAGATAATTATTGAGTCCATATTGTTATATCTTTTTCGTTTTAGTTTAGTTTCTGCATAAAAGGAAGTGTCTGAGCCTGCTCTATCATCAGGTCGGCTAGCATACTGTTGGTATTGCTTTCACCATTTATGATGTCGTATAGCGATTTTAGTCCATCGCGTCCACCATTGTGTTTGAGCACATATACCAGGCAGAGATACTGCAAGGCTGTGTTTGACGAAAGAATGTCGAGATCCGTGATGGCCAGTTGCGAGAGTGCCAACTGATAGGCATCATCGCTGTTCTCCTCGATGAAGCGTTGTACATCGCCAAGGGTCTCCAGTCCGAAGGATTCGAGCGCAGGCAGATAGGACATAATAGAGACTTGGAAAATCTCAGCCTGATTAACGGCAGCGATACGGCGGTTCAGACGGTCGAATGGTTGCAGTTCGAGATAGCTTCGGAACGTATCGCGTGAGAGTGCCACATCGTCGAGTTTGCCATTCTTTACCAATGCCCGCGTCTGGCGGCGGTAGTCGGTGAGCACAGTGCGTAGGCGGCTGAACTCATCATCCATCAGTTCCATCATGCCTGCCAGACGGCTGAACTGCCGCTTATATTCGTTGGGAATCTTCACGTCGCCCTTGTATTCGATATCGTGTTCGATGGTGGACCATACATGCTGCATGGCTGTGCGCATCTGTAGCTCGAAGCGAGGGCCTCCCGATTTTAGTCGGCATATATAATGTAATGAATTATAGCCGAATGCATCAAGTTGATGTAGCTTTCGTTTATCTACACTATCCTGCCAATCGATATCAAAGATGCGTTTGGCGATGGCCGCCACTTTGTCCACTTCATCGGTATAAAAGGTAATAACGCGTAGCCCCACGAGGTCGGTGATGTCGTCGATGCTCTTGTATTTGGCTCCTTTCAGTTCCAATTTTCCCGCGAGCGATTTCTCTGTTTTCACCCTTTGTTCCATGGCGGTGATGTAGATACCCTGTTCGCTCAGAGCATGGCGCATCAGCTGGCTGGCTTCTTCGGCCAACTGCTGTAACGTGGGGAGCATTTCGCGATACTGTCGAAGTAGCTCCTCGCCATGCGCATCCAGTTTAACTTGATTTCCCATTTGGGTACTGTTTTACACGAATTCGAATATGTTACTGAAGCCAGTGATGGCGAAAATGGCACGGACGCTGTCGTTAATACCTTTTATATATACATGTCCGTCTTTTTTTTGCGCACTCTGCAGGATGCCAAGGAAGATTCGCAGACCGGCTGACGATATGTACGCTAAATCTGTACAGTCGATGATAATATCTTTCCCCTCTACGTCGTTAAGAGGACTCATCGCTTTTTCGGTTTCTGCGGCAGCTGCAGTGTCGAGACTACCATTCAGGAAGGCAACCATCTTGCCTGAGATTTCTTCAATTTTTACGTTCATAATGTTATTTTAGTTTTGTTGTTTTATTGGGTTTTATTCTCTTTTCAGTTTCTTTCTCAGCGTCAGCACATTGAGATTGTCTATACGCTCGTAGTTGATGGAGTCCATATTCTGACGCATGATGTGAATGCCCAAGCCACCGATTCTTCGTTCGTTAGCAGAAAGCGAAGTATCAACTTCAGCCTGTACGGTGGGGTCGAAAGGCTTGCCGCTATCAATGATAGTGAACTTCAGGCGTATATCATTCAAGGTAGCTTCTATGGTTACGTCGCCGCTTTGTCCAGTCGGGTAGGCGTATTTCATTACATTGACCACAGCTTCCTCTACAGCCACTTTTATTTGCATAGTGACAAGTTGATCGAATCCAACGGTTTGGCAGACATCCTCAACAAAAGTATTCAACTTAGGTACCTCATTTGTGTCGTTTGGCAGTACGATGCTCTTTTGCATTCTAACCTCGCTTTGTTGCTTGATATACTGTATTGCCATCATGGTCAGGTCGTCGCTCTGTTCAGCGTCTCCTACGAACTGGTGAACAGCATCAATCATTCGGTTGATAAGCTGATGGGGATCTTGCTGTTGCTGGGTGAGAGCCTGCGAAGCCACCTTTTTGACGCGCTCCATCATGAACTGCTCATCATTAGCATTCATTGCTTCGGTGAGTCCGTCTGTAAAGAGGAAAATGGTAGTGCCTGTGAAGATTTGTGCCTCCTGTAGGGTGTACTTCCATGTAGGCATGAAGCCGACGGGGATGTTCGAGTCGCATGGCAGTTCGCCTATGCCTGCGCCAACAAGTAGTGGAGCATCATGGCCGGCGTTACAATAGCGTAAACGGCCGGTAGGTAAATCAAGCACGCCGACGAAGAGGGTCACAAACATGTGAGACTTGTTCATGTCGGCAATCGTCTTGTTCATCGTCATAACGATACGGTCGGGTATGGACTCATGGGCTGATACGGTACGGAAAGTAGAACGGGTAACGGCCATGAAAAGTGAGGCAGGCACACCCTTGCCCGATACATCGCCGATGCAGAAGAAGAGCTTCTCGTCGCGGAAGTAGAAGTCAAACATGTCACCACCCACCTCCTTGGCAGGAGTCAGCGAGGCAAAGAGCTGCACGTCGTCGCGGTCGTCCTTAGTGGGGAACTTCTCAGGCAGCATGCCCATCTGTATGCCGCTGGCAATGCGGAGGTCGCTCTCTATTGAAGCCTTCTGGGCAGTGGTGTCTTTCAGTTCCTCGATGTATTTTACCAGTGACTGCTGCATATTCTCGAACGAGTGACTCAACTGGCCTATCTCGTCGATACGTTTGAAGTCGGGTAACTCGGCATCAAACTGTCCAGAGGCTATGGTCTCGGCCTCGTCGGCCAATCGCCGCAGGGGATTCAGCTCACGGGTAATAATGCGGATGAATAAGTATAACATCAGCAGTAAGCCTACGGCAACTATGCCCATGACTGCGTGGCGCAGACGGTTGAGCCCACTGAAGATGTCACTCTTTGGACAAACGATTGCCATTGAACACCCCGTCTTGCCAAGGGGCTTATAGAAAACATAACAGTCCTCGTCGTCGATTTTCATACGCTTCATACCTTCTTCGCCATTTTGCATGGCATAGCCAAGTGAGGTCAGGGCGGTATCAGGCTGTTCCAGTGTCTGTGTGAAGATAGTTTGACGGGTAATCTTCGTTGGATCAGGATGTACGAAGTAGGTTCCGCCTCTGCCTATCATGATGCTGTAAGAATGGGGATAGGGCTTCACGGCAGAAATCGTCTGGGAAAGCCATTTGATGGAAAGGCTGGTATTGATGACACCTATCATTTTGCCCAGTTTGTCCTTGATGGGCAGGCAGTAGGTGGTCACCATATCGTAGGTATTGGTGGGGGCATCAAGGTCCATATATGGTTCCGTCCAACATGGACGATCCAACAGTTTGGGCATAAGGTACCAATCCACATAGAAATACTGGTAGTGTTCGCTGCCACCCTGTAAAGTTCGAATACTGTCACCCATGTGTTTGGTGTAGGCAGAGAAGTAGAGGCCCTTGTCCTTGAAGTAATAAGGTTCGAAGGCTATGGAGCAGCTATAGAAATCGGGATTGTTCATCAGCATCCCCCGGCTATATACGAGCATGGAATCTGCCTCGTTGGGATGTCGTTGCACAAGCCATTCCGTCATGTTAGTGGCTACCTCTACACGATTCAGGATTCCCTCTACGCGCAACGATGTCTTATCCAGAATCTGCGTAGCGCGGTTAATAGCCTCCTGACGCACGGCTTCACGAGCCTGATAGAATAGGAAGGCAAGGGCAACATTGAAGATGATTGCCGCAAAGAACACCACCCACAGGCTGACCCTCACGGAGAGTTTTCGACGTATATATGCGATAATTATTTTCATTTGAGTTTGTTAGTTTATAAGTTTATGAGTTGGTCGTTGAGTGGTTATAGATTTTTTAATTAAGAATTAAGAGAGAATAATTAAGAATAGGTTTCAAGTTTCAGGTTTCAAGTTATAGACTAAAGTCTAGAGTCTAAGGCCTAAAGTCTAATTCTTCATTCTTCACTCTTCATTTTTCACACATCTCCTCATATGTTATTTCACGGCTCAGCATTTTGTTTTCCACCATAAGGCGGCTGGCTTTCTGCACCATGTCCGGGCGCAGTCGGAACTCGCGCTTCTTCGACTCGCGGTCTATCTGCAGACGCAGCACCTCCTCAAGCATCAGGCGTTGCATTACGCGGTTTGTGGCGATGTTATTCTTATCTACGTACTGCATCACAATGTCAAGTGCCTCTTGTGGGTGCTGGGCTGCCCATTCCCATCCCTTCCGGCTGGCTTGTGCGAATCGATGTGCTTGGTCCTTATGTTTTGTATAGTAGTCGCGTGTCATATAGACACCGTCTTCCTGCACATTGTATCCGTGATCGCAGAAGCGATATACGTTCTTGTCGGTCATCTTGATACCCGCCTGCACTAACTGGTAGTACTCGTTGTAGCTCATAGCTAATGTGGCATCGAGGGCGCCGGAAATGAATAGGTTGACATTCTGGGCAAAGCGCACCCATTCATAGTTCAGATGTTCCTTTATGCTCATACAGATAGCCAACTGCCCAAAACCGACACTCCACACACCGACGCGGGCACCTTTGTGGCTTAGTGGATTCTTGTTGCGAGCAGAGACAATGACCATTGCATTGTTCATCGAAGTCTGAAGGATGTTTACCAGAGGGATGCCTCCGTCGATAATCTCCATTGCCTGGCAGACCTGAAGTGTAGTTGCCTGACACTCGTTTTTACGCAGACGACTCATGGCAGGCTGTGTGGCCGACGGATGTTCTATACGTACCTTCACTCCCGCCTCACGGTAAAAGCCCTTTGCCTCTGCCACGTAATAGCCGGCGAACTGAGCCTGTGCTGTCCACTGGGGCGTGAACACAAGGGTCTCGTCCTGTGCTCCAACCATGTTACAGTTGGTGATAAAGGCAATGGTCAGCATCAACCATCTAATTGCCATTCTATTCATTATAATATATGGCGATTGCATTTTTTTCATTCTACATTCAGCATTTTTCATTTCCAAACACTTGATTGATAAGTTGTTTAAATTCCTTGTAGGCGAAGGTGTCGCGAAGTTCGCTGAGCGATTTTGCCAGTCCTCGGTAGTGCCATTCATGCTCCTTGGGGTCTTTGGCGTTAAAGAGGTTCCATAGGTCGTCGCCTTGCGTGGCGTAATCGCGGGCAATCGCACGCATATTAGAGAGCTTATCGCCCAGTGCCACTATCTTTGAATCGAGTGGGGCGTTGGCCAGTCGTTCGATGACGGCCTGCTTGCGGGCATGCCAACTTTCCTCCTTGCTGATGCCTTTTTCTCTGTCCTCGCTCTCCGAGGCCACGAGCGCAGCCACGCGGTCTCCGAATTCGCTCTTTATCTGCTCTATGGTTGTATCTGTGTCTTCTATGGTATCATGTAGGGCAGCCGCGGCCAACATCTCTTGGTCGTTCGTCATTGTGGCCACAATTTCCACTGCCTCCATAGGGTGGACGATATAAGGGAATCCCTTGCCACGGCGCTCTGTCCCGGCATGGGCTTGTACAGCGAACACGATAGCACGGTCTAATAGTCTGGTATCTAGAGGTTTATTGGCCATTTCGTTTTCTGTTTAGTTTAGGTTTGTGGTGACACGTTAAGCATATCTCATGTTACTCGCGAGAAATACGCAGAGTATGAGAAGAAGCGTTCGTTCAGGTAGGTATTAGTTTAGGATTCATAGAATCAAAATTTAAATTTGAGTATATGTACAATGCAAATGTACAAATAAAATCGGAAATATGTTCCGATTTAAGAGAAAAATTTACTTAGAAGCCCACCCAAAGCTGTCTTGTCAGCTTACGATACAGTTCATCCCAACGGGAAATAGTAGCGCTGAAGAAGTCGTGTGTGTAACCATCCAGGAAGGTCTTTTTGTCTTGTTCGCTCTCTAATGTCTGCCAAGTCTGTTCCACAAAGGGCAGCTCACGTTTTCCCTTATCCAGGAAATATTGTTGCCCCTCTTCTATGGCCTGGCGACTGTTGGCCCATCTGACGGTTGCCAGACGGTTGGCCTGACGGTAATGCCATAGCGCGGCATCGTCACGCAGGCGGTGCTGACCGCAGACATTTAGCATCATGGGTAGGGTAGTATTGCCTGAGAAGACGGGGAAGCGGGGTGACTCTCCGGGGTTGTCCAGGCATATCCATGCGACACCTCCAACCTCGTCGGGCAACCAGGAACGCAACTGGATGATTGTGCTGTAGGCACACCACGATACGCTGACGGTACGAATGTTCTGCATGGTAGAGTCGTTGAGCAGTTTGCCATAGAGGGTAATCTCGTCGGGTCTCATCCATGGATTGGTAATCATGGCTTTGCCTTTCACCTCAGACTTGGCAGCCAAACTGTCGATCTTGCAGGAAAGGCTTTGGTCTGTTCCCTCGTAATAAGAGCCAAGCAATTTAGCTACACGTTCTACGCTAACCAACGAGTCAGGTCGAACGCTTACGGGCAGTTCCTCCATGTCGGCTGTGAAACCCTTGGATGGTGCCAGTTGCTGCATGATATATAGCTCGCGAACCGAATAGTTCTTAGGCTCGTCGAAGTAATTGCCACCGCTGTATGCCTTCCAGAAGGAGAAATCCTCCTTGCCGTCCCATAGCTTCATTTTTCGTGCCACCTCGAACACATTCTCGGAAGCCATAAAATGATCGGGGTCTGTCAGGTCTATCTTGCCAATCCTGCTTACGTTGGCGCTTACGGCAATCTCATCATCAGGTATGCGCTGAGCTGCCCATACGCCTCCAATCTTCTTGGGGCCTTCGCCCTGCACCTCGAAGATCCACACCTCGTTGGGGTCGGCAATGGTCAGACATTCGCCAGAGTCGCCATAGCCGTATTTCTTTATCAGTTCACCCATCAGTCGGATAGCCTCGCGGGCGGTAGTGCAACGCTCCAGCGCTACACGTGCCAGTTCCTCTATCATGAACATACCAGCCTTGTTCTCCATAGTGTCACGACCACCATAGGTGGTTTCGCCAATGCCCAGCTGATGCTCATTCAGGCAAGGGTAGGCGGTATTCAGGAAGCGATAGGTATGCTTAGCCTGCGGAATGGTTCCCTTCTCCTTCACACCGGTTCGGTCATCGGCATGCTCGGTGTGCATGGTTCCCTCATATACACTCATGATGGTATCACGCGGATAGTCCTGAGCTGGAACTATGTTCATCCAGGTGCGGTACCATGAGTCGCAGGTGTGACTGGTAATAACACTGCCGTCTGTAGATGCTTTCTTGCCTACCATAATGCTGGTGCAGGCATCCTTGGCATTCTGTGCCATTACAGTTATATCGTTTCCTGATATGCTTGTCAGGATAATGAGTAACATCAGAAGTGTATATCTTTTCATTGTTTATTATGGTTTACTGTTTACCGTTTACTGTTTTTAATTAAGAATTAAGAGAGAAAAATTAAGAATAGGTTTCAAGCTATAGACTAAAGTCTAGAGTCTAAGGCCTAAAGTCTAATTGCCACTTCGTTCTCGCGTTTCGCTCGCGACCCCTTCGGCGTTCTTCACTCTTCACTCTTCACTTTCTCTCAGCCAAAGATACAAATAAGCGAGAGAACTGCGAAGAGAAAACAAAATTTTCTTTCTTTATTTGAACGAAATAAAAAAAATCTGTGGGATCAGTGAGATCCGTGTGACCTATATTCGCTAACCGCTAACCGCTCAACGGTAAACAGTAAACGGTAAACCAATTTTTCTCTTTTATCTAAATGAGATTTCCTTGCCACTACAGAAGCGGTGTTTGATTTGGCGGTCATCGCCTAAGTAGATGTAACGCTCTAGGCGTTCCAATAGCGAATAGTTGTCGTGGTTAAGGTCGCTATCGTCAATAACGAGGGCATCGAACTCATAGCCTGGCTCGAAGCTGCCAACATGGCCAAAGAAGCTGCCTGCCGACTTGGTGGCCATCCAGAAAGCCTCTGAGAGGGTCAGGAACGCATGCTTGCGGTTCTGCTGATACTGCATCTTGCTCACCTGAATGGCATAGACCATCATCTGGAAGATGCTCAGATTGTGCCCACCACTGATGTCGCTGCCAAGTCCTACACGTATTCCCTTATCGAGGAATTTACGGATAGGTGCCATACCTGATGCCACATTGAAGTTGGAAGTGGGGCAGTGGGCTACCATCACGCCGCGACGTTTTATCAGCTCCTGCTCCTCGCCTTCTGTCCATACGCAATGGGCCATTATGGTTGGTGTCTGTCCGAACAGACCGTAGCGGTCGTAGGCATCACCATAGCAGGTGCTTTCGGGCTCCAACTCACGAACCCAGGCTATCTCGTCCCTGTTCTCCGACAGATGCGACTGCACAGGCAGTTGATGCTTGGCGGCCAGTTCGCCACAGGCGTGTAGCAACTCTGGCGTACAGGAAGGAATGAAGCGAGGCGTGATGATGGGTCGAACGAGGGCCGTAGAATTTGCTTCCGCAATTAATGACTCCTGACCCTCGATATAGGCTTTCACATTCTCGCTGAGACCATCAGGGCAGTTGCGGTCCATGGCCACCTTACCCACCATTGCCCCCATGCCAGCATCCTGGAAGAGGCGCATCAGCAGGCGGGTGCTTTCTGTATGGATAGTTGCAAAGACACAGGAGCGCATGGTTCCATAGCGCCATAGGTCGCGGACAAAACGGCGATACATCCGCTCGGCATAACCTGTGTCGGCATATTTCATCTCCTCGGGGAAGGTATAGTTCTGTAGCCAGGGCAGCAGCTCCAGATCCATGGCAATACCTTGGTTACGATACTGCGGCGCGTGTACGTGCATGTCGTTCATGGCGGGTATCAGCAGACTGTCGCCAAAGTCGATGACCTCGGCATCCTCACTATCCAGCGATTCCAGGTCAGCCGACACAACTGTCACGCGCCCGTTGGCATCAACAGCCACATAACCGTTCTCCAATACCTCGAAGCGGTCCTTCTCCTTCGTATACAGGATATGTGCTTTGTATATTTTCTTCGTCATATCAGTGGCTAGGATACCGTTATGATGGCAAAGATATGGAAAATCCGCAGCAGGACAAAAAAAACGGCTGATTTTTTTTCTGCGATAAAAAGGCCGTACGTTATTTCGTCAGTACGAGGTGCCCGTCTTTTATGATGAATCTTGAATGCTGTACGTTGTAATTTGAGCCGACCATTCGCCCGGAAAGGTCATAGGTCTTTCCCTCCCATCGGGGAGAGGGGCCGTCTGAACGCAGCATTTCATCTATCCCTGTCTCTTGCGCGGCAGTAAGGTCTGTAAGGCTGAAGTTGTCGAAGGTGTAGGTGAAGGCACTCTTGCTCGTACCTACCTTCAGGGCAAAATAAGCCGTACCGGAAGTCTTCGCCTTCCACTTCATCACCCCGGCCGTATGACTGCTTCCGGCCTTTGCCTTGGCAGACATCCATCCGTCATAGGCAGACAGCGAGGCATCCTTCCACGAGTTCAGCTGCCCGATGGTCATCGCCTCGTCCATACCGGTATCGGCATAGTCCTTCGGCTTCTCAGTCAGCATGAAAGCCTGAATCCAGAAGTCGCCGTTCCCCTCGGCACCCCGTACGGCTACATCGGCTGAATACGTGTGGCCAGCCACCACTTCCACGGGCTGATATACCACAGTATTCATCGCCCTGCTGCGTGCCGAGGTGATGCACAGCGCTCCGCCGTCACCCTCCGATGGGGTGCCGGTTGTCTGGTTCCATATGTACTGGGTATTGTTGACGGAAGCCAGCTGGGCAGTCAGCCATGCCCCCTGGAACTCGCACTCGCTATTCAGCAACCGGTTGCGCCCTTCGTCAGTATCAGGTTTCAGCACTTCCAGCTCCTGCTCTGTAGCCTCCTTGCGGTTATAGATGCGCAGCCAGTTGAGGTTCAGTCCGCCCTTCTCGATATAAATCCGGATGCGCAGCGTTCCCTGGGGCAGGACAATGCCGGAGAACGTCTTCGTGCTCCATTTGGTATAGCCGCCGGTAGCGTTCAGCTTGGTAGAGGCTGTAACGGGGCGGTCGTTGACCGTGATGCGTACAGTGGAGGAGCCTGAGTTGACGGCATAGCGCAGTTGCATCTGCCAGGTGCCGGCCTGCTGAGGGTTATCGATGGTGTACTGCAGCCATTCTCCGTCCTTGGTCTCGCCCACATAATACCCGCAGTTTCTGGTATCGTTAGGAGTGTCATACACATCCACTCCATCGTTGCGGTAGGTCCATCCCCTCTGCCATGAGGTGAAGTCCTCTCCGCTATACTGGTAGGAAGCGTCGTCAGCATCCCAGTAAGCTCTGCCCGGTGCTCCCATGTCATAATGGGCGGCATAGATGTAATCGCCCGTCTGGCAGTTGGTGAAGGGCAGGCAATCGTCATTGTAGGGACGTCGCAGGAGGGCATCCAGATAGTCGGTACGCACCACGCACTTGCTGATATGTTGCGCCTCCGCCCATGCCTTCAGGGCATTCCACAGGGCTGTTGCCGTAGGGCGGGTACCGTTCTGCCACTGGCTGACGACATTGTCGTAGCTGGATACGCGCTTCACCTGCAGGATGCTGTTGATGTTGCTTTTCTTCATAGGCCAGCAGGTCCATGCCGCAAACTGCATAGCCTCCTCGTACAGGCGGATGCTCCCTGCCGTCCATGAATTGCTGTTCTCGCCGAACTCACCTATGTATATGGGACAGTTGTATTTGCTTGCCATATCCGCCATGCCTTGCACCTGTTCCTTGGTGTTATATACGCCGTAGCGGTGATATTGCAGCATCATCTTGGTATCCATCTTGGTGGCGGGCAGTCCGGTATAGTCATTGCTGTAGGAGTTGCCCTCCAGTATGACGATGTGGTTGGTGTCCACCTCGCGGATGGCTTTGATGATAGTCTTGAAAGTATCCCACAGCAGCTTGTTGTTATTAGCCAGTGTCCAGTTGGTCTCATTAATCAGGTCGTATGCCGCCACGCATTTCCGGTCCTTGTATCGTTCGGCAATCTTGCGCCATAAGGAGGTTAGTTTCAGTCGGTTATCCTCACTTTCCCACAACGAAGGTTTAGAGCTGTCGTAGTCGCAGATGTCACCTGATGACTGTCCGCCCGGACAGGCGTGCATATCCAGTATAAGCAGGATTCCCCAGCGCTCTGCCCAGACGCACATCGAGTCTATGCGGTCGAATCCCTCCTGCAGCCAGGTCTGCTCACCGCTTACCGGTTCCTGCTCAATGGGCAGTGTGAAGTATTTGTAGTGCATGGGCACACGCAGGGTGTTGAAGCCCTGTTCGGCCAGGAACCTCATATCCTCCTCGCAGAAGTTATTGTCCATCCACAGGCTGTCAAATTCTTGCACTTTCTCCTCGCCGCACACATCGGCTATCATCTTGTCGAACTTGAACTGGCGGTCCAGGTTGCCCGAGGTATTCATCATATACGGCTCGCGCACCATCCAGTTGCCGCAGTTGGTGCCGCGCAGCACAATCTTCTTCCCGTCGCGCCCCAGCAGCCTGGTACCCGAAACCCGTACAAAGTTGTCGCTTGCCAGAGTGCTGAATATATTCACATTCATTACAAGCGCCATAATGGTTAATAAAGTCAGGTGTCTCATCTCTCTTCTGTTCCTTTGTTTTATATGGCAATACGTCGCACATTGTATGTGCCGGCTATGGTTTTATGGTTATCACACGGATGTAGTCCTTCAGGCGATAGAGGGCATTGCCCGCCCGGTTTTGTGAATCAGCAATAAGCAGTACGGTTTGCCTGCCGTCCTCCAGCTGAGGCCCCAGGCACATCCCCTCATAGTTGGCAAAGTTCTTCTTCCCGATAAAGCGGATGCCGGTGCTGAAGCTATGCACCAGCCGTTTGGTCAGAATACCGTCCCCCGCCGTCTTCGTATTCACGCTATACAGGCGAATCCTGCACTTGGCACCCATGTAGCGCCTGGGGATATACAACTCACGTTCCATCACCATCAGCGTACTGTCGTCTATGGCCAGCAGTTCGGGCACGCCGAAGGCAAAGATCCTGGCCTTCCGCCCTGCAGTGGGCGCATCAGTCTGATACATCAGCTGCCTGAGCGGTTTGCCCTCCGTATCGAACTCCTGCAGCCGAAGCAGGGTAGGCGAGGGATTGTCTGCCGTAACTGCAGCCTTGGTATCCGAGCGGAGGCCCTGCTCCGTAGTAGTCCAGAACACACCCCTTGCAGGCTCGTATGTCAGCGCCTCAAAGCCGTAGTTCCCATAGATGTTGGCTGTTCCGAAGCATTCCGGTATCTGCAGGCGATGGCCCGTTGCCGTTCCCTCCTCCGTCAGTTCCAGTATCTGTTGGTCGTTCTCGGCCGACACGTAGAGGCCCTTCCCCGGGACGTAGGCTATACCCTCGCTGTCACGTGCCGCGCCTATGGTCTGCCCGTCAAGGTGATGCGCCACAAACCTCATCTCCCTTATATCGCCAGAAGGAAGAAACTGTATGCTCACTTCCGTCCATCCGTCCGCTTCCTGCTTGTCGCTAATCAGCGCATAGCGGTCACCACCGATAGGCGTAATCCCGCTATAGTTACCGGCAGGGATGCCCCACCGCTTCATATTATGCTGCCTGAAGTGCTGCGCCTCCTGCGCATAGAGCACAGGGGCGAGGAGTAGGGCGAGGAGTAGGGTGTAGCGTCTCATTTTCCTGATGGTGGGTATGTTAAATTAGCATATAACTCTTTTTCGCAGCAAAGTTATACCTTTTTCTCATATTTCCGCTAAGTTAGGGAAGACAAAAAGGGAAATAACATCTTTTTCTTTTGTGTTCTCCCAGATTATCCCTATCTTTGTTGTGTTAAAATGAGTTCAGGACAAAACGCAGAAAACAGATAATTATGGAAGATTGGAAGAGTAAACTTAGCGCCCTTACAGGTGTTCCTGTGCCTGAGGTGACGGAAACAATATACGAGGAGGAGACAGATACGATACAGACACTGCCCAAGAAGCAGCAGAAGCTGCGACTGGCAATGGAAAGAGCTGGTCGTGGCGGTAAGACCGTTACTGTCATCAGAGGCTTTGTCGGCTCGGAAGAAGATATGAACGCCCTCTGCAAACTGCTGAAGCAGAAATGTGGCGTAGGCGGAACAGCCAAGGATGGCGAAATAATCATTCAGGGCGACCATCGTCCCCGCTTATTAGAGATTCTGAAGAACGAAGGCTATACACAAAGTAAGTAATACGGTTAGCGTTGAGCGAATATAGGTCACACAGATCTCACTGATCTACACAGATTTCTTTAATTTTAGCATCGGAAAAAACGAAAACCTCGCTAGTGAGCTGGCGGCCTTGCGCATCCGTCGTAGGGATGTAACCACCCGTCTTGCGAATCTGTGGCAGCACCACATTGGTCACCCAGCGCTTGAATGCCTTGGCTTGTGGAAGCTTGGAAGAGAGAATCAGAGCGTAAAGACCACTCTCGTTGATGATGATGACCTTAGACTTATAGTTCGAACCAGTCCCCTGAATCAGGGTAGTGGTTTTGTCATCGGTATCAACATGTGTAGCAATAGCGTTTTCTGGCTTGGCATATCCCAATGCCGTAGCAACATCCTTGCCGACGAACATGATTGTTTCGACTTTTGATACTGCACGATAACTGGCAAAGGCTGTCTTTTGAGGCAGCCTTTTTCTTTGTTATTGTCTTACCCAGAAAGACGTCGAATCAACAAGCATTCAACCTATGGCAGGGTTAAGGTAAAATCCATTCAACTTTTTCTAGGGAAGTACAAAGCGTACAAGGTGGTCATGATTGTCATTGTCATGATTGTCATTAAGGATTTTGGAAGGGAAGGGGGATTTCATGCCCATAAGTATATAAATATGTATTTATATTACTTATGAGGATTGTTGCACTCTGTTTTCGTTAATGACAGTCATGACAATGACAATCGTGACCACGTCCGCCTTGTAAAGTGTAGAGAGTGTAGAGTATAGAGATAAATTTTCTTGTCATTTATTCGTGAACCGCAATGCAATCGCCGTACTTTTGCAGTGTCAGAAATGAGGGAGATGAGACCTCCCTAACTTGGCGGCAAAATTTGCCTAGTTAGGGAAATAAAAAAACCTAACCTGAGACCCCTCTCCGTCTCCCCCGAGGGGGAGTGAAGAAAGAAGGAAGATAATTGACAAATCGAAAAAAAGACTAGTCTAAATAGAGAACCTAATCAAAATTACTAACCAGACTCCAAACTATCACTCCCCCTCGGGGGAGACGGAGAGGGGTTACAAATTGAAATTATTATGCTAAAAGTTAAAGCAACAGAACAGAAAATCAGAATTGGCAAGTATGCCGACACCTTCCGCTATGTGATGCAGCCCGAGATGTATGCCCAGTTGGCACAGGACAAGGTGATT
>CAMOMP010000054.1:0-17660 GCA_946619915.1 uncultured Prevotellaceae bacterium
AGCATCTGCCTTACAAGCAGAGGGTCGGCGGTTCGAATCCGTCAACGCCCACTCTTTTGCGCAATTATATATTTGAAGCACGTATTAGTTTACGCTATGGAATTAGATTTATTGACAGCGATATCCCCCATTGACGGTCGCTATCGAGGCAAAACAGAATCTCTGGCCGATTATTTTTCCGAGTATGCTCTTATTCGTTATCGTGTAAGAGTCGAAATTGAGTATTTCATTACACTTTGTGAGTTGCCCCTTCCTCAGTTGGCATCATTCCCTCAGGAATTGTTTGTCCGCCTGAGAAACATCTATCAGAATTTCTCTGAGCAGGATGCACAACGTGTAAAGGATATAGAACAAGTTACTAACCACGATGTCAAAGCTGTTGAATACTTCATCAAGGAGCAGTTTGATGCCATCGGAGGTTTGGAAGCCTATAAGGAGTTCATCCATTTTGGCCTTACCTCACAGGATATTAACAATACTAGTGTTCCCCTAAGTGTCAAGGAAGCACTTGAGCAGGTTTACTACCCACTCTTGCAGGAGCTGATAAGCCAGCTTTCCACCTATGCTGAGGAATGGAAGGATGTTCCCATGTTGGCAAAGACACACGGACAGCCTGCCAGCCCCACCCGTCTGGGTAAGGAGGTAATGGTATTCGTATATCGTCTGCAGCGCCAGATGGAAACGTTACGCCAGTGCCCCGTAACCGCCAAGTTCGGTGGAGCAACCGGCAACTTCAATGCCCACCATGTGGCATACCCCCAGTATAATTGGCGTGAATTCGGTTCCAAGTTCGTATCCGAGAAGTTGGGATTGGAACGCGAGGAATATACCACACAAATTAGTAACTACGATAGCCTGGGTGCCATCTTCGATGCCATGAAGCGCATCAACACTATCATCATCGACCTGGACCGCGACTTCTGGCAGTACGTTTCTATGGAATACTTCCGTCAGAAGATTAAGGCAGGCGAGGTTGGCTCCAGCGCCATGCCCCACAAGGTTAACCCCATCGACTTCGAGAACAGCGAAGGCAACCTTGGCATTGCCAACGCCATTTTATTGCACCTGAGCCAGAAGCTGCCCGTCAGCCGTCTGCAGCGTGACCTCACAGACAGCACAGTATTGCGTAATGTAGGTGTGCCCTTGGGTCATATGCTTATTAGCATCAACAGCACCTTGAAGGGACTGCGTAAGTTGGTACTGAATCAGGAGGCTATCAACCGCGACCTGGACAACTGCTGGGCCGTATGTGCCGAAGCTATCCAGACCATTCTCCGCCGTGAGGCCTACCCACATCCTTACGAGGCCCTGAAAGCTCTTACTAGAACAGGCAAGGGTATCGACGAGGCTACAATCAAGAACTTTATTGAGGAGCTCAACGTTAGTGAATCCGTGAAGGATGAACTACGCGCCATAACTCCGCATACATATATTGGAATTTAAAGAAAACAACATTATTAGAAACACTTTTCAAAAAGAACACTTAAAAGAAAATTATTATGATTACAGAAGACGAGAACTGGAGAGAGAAATTCTCCGAGAAGAATGAGAGTGCAGGCCGCGATGGTTATCGCCCTCAGTATGGAAGTGAAAACAATTCTACCCCAAGATACAGCAGCCAGGGTCGTGTTATGCGTCCACGCATAAGTCGCCCTGCATTCAGTAGCAATACAGAAGGTCACGTATCCCGTCCTTACCAGTCACGCGAAGGCGGCTATCAGCAGCGTCCCCGTTACAATGCAGGTGGCGAAGGCGGCTATCAGCCCCGTCAGCCCCGCGAAGGCGGTTACCATCCTCGTCAGCAGGGCGGTTATCAGCCCCGCCAGCAAGGTGGCTATCGTCCCCGTTACAATGCAGGTGCCGAAGGCGGTTACCAGCAGCGTCCCCGTCGCGAGGGAGGCTACCAGCCCCGTCAGCAGGGCGGATATGCACCCAAGGGTGGCCCAAGAGGAGGTTTCCGTCCCCGTACAGCTGGCTACAATCCCAATGCCAAGTACAGCATGAAGAAGCAGATTGAATACAAGGAGACCCACATTGATCCCGAAGAACCAATCCGTCTGAACAAGTTCCTGGCAAATGCAGGTGTTTGCAGCCGTCGCGAGGCAGACAGCTTCATCGAGGCAGGCGTAGTATCTGTTAACGGTCAGGTTGTAACAGAATTGGGTACCAAGATCAAGCGTTCAGACTCTGTCCTCTTCCACGATCAGCTGGTAAGCATTGAGAAGAAGGTGTACATCTTACTGAACAAGCCCAAGGACTATGTTACCACCAGCGATGACCCACAGAACCGCAAGACTGTTATGGACCTTGTGAAAGGTGCTTGCCGCGAGCGTATCTATCCCGTTGGTCGTCTTGACCGCAACACCACTGGTGTATTGCTGCTTACCAATGATGGTGAGTTGGCCAGCAAGCTTACTCATCCTCAGTTCATGAAGAAGAAGATTTATCACGTCTACCTTAATAAGAATGTTACTGCAGCCGACATGCGCATGATTGCCGACGGTATTCAGTTGGAGGATGGCGAAATTCATGCAGATGCCATCGAATATGCCAGCGAGACAGACCGCAAGCAGGTAGGCATAGAGATTCATAGTGGCCGTAACCGTATCGTACGTCGTATCTTCGAGAGCCTTGGCTATAAGGTTGTCAAGTTGGACCGTGTATTCTTTGCCGGCCTGACCAAGAAGAATGTCCGTCGTGGCGACTGGCGCTTCCTCACAGAGCAGGAGGTGAACATGCTACGCATGGGAGCGTTTGAATGATTGAACATTGAACATTGAACATTTAACCAATGAAACGTACAAAAGTAATTGACGCGCTGAAGCGTACAGATTTCGGTTCAGATATTTGTGTAAAAGGTTGGGTGCGCTCAAAGCGAGGCAGTAAGGGTATCTTCTTTATTGCCTTGAACGACGGTAGCACCATCAAGAACATACAGATTGTAGGCGATGATGCCAACTTCCCCGAGGAGACCATCAAGCGCATTACCACAGGTGCCTGCCTGAGCGTTGAAGGTAAAATTGTAGAGAGTCCCGCAGCCGGTCAGGCTAGCGAGATTCAGGCTACAGCCATTGAGATTCTTGGCGACTGCGACAACACCTATCCTCTGCAGAAGAAAGGTGCCAGTTGGGAATACCTTCGTACCGTCGCTCATTTGCGCCCCCGCACCAACACCTTTGGTGCCATCCTGCGTATCCGTCATAACATGGCAATGGCGATCCATACTTATTTCCACGAGCATGGATACTTCTACTTCCATACCCCCCTTATCACAGCCTCTGACTGCGAGGGGGCCGGAAACATGTTCCAGGTAACCACCAAGAACCTCTACGACCTGAAGAAGGATGAGCAAGGTAAGATCATCTACGATGACGACTTCTTTGGCGAGCAGACTTCTCTGACCGTTTCAGGACAATTGGAAGGTGAGCTGGGTGCTACTGCCCTGGGAGCCATCTACACTTTCGGTCCTACCTTCCGTGCCGAGAATAGCAACACTCCCCGCCATCTGGCTGAGTTCTGGATGGTAGAACCCGAGGTTGCCTTCTTAGATCAGGAAGAACTGATGGACTTGGAAGAGGACTTCATCAAATACTGCGTGAAGTGGGCATTGGACAACTGCAAGGACGACCTTGAGTTCTTGAACAAGATGATCGACAAAACCCTCATTGAGCGTTTGGAAAGTGTACTGAAGGAAACCTTCGTCCGTTTGCCTTACACCGAGGGCATCAACATCCTGCAGGAGGCTATCAAGAATGGCAAGAAATTCGAGTTCCCCTGCAACTGGGGCGACGACTTGGCAAGCGAGCACGAGCGCTACCTGGTTGAGGAACATTTCAAGAAGCCTGTCATCATGACCGACTACCCCACTGCTATCAAGTCGTTCTATATGAAGCAGAATCCTGCAACACCCGAAGGTGGCTCCGTAGGCTACAAAGGTTGCGTAGCGCCTGGTCCTACCATGCAGGGCACCGACGTACTCTTCCCCTCTATTGGTGAGATTATTGGAGGTAGCGTCCGCGAGGCCAGCTATGACACGTTGATGGCCGAGATAGAACGTCGTAATATGGATATGACACACCTATGGTGGTATCTCGATACCCGCAAGTATGGAAGCTGCCCCCATGCAGGTTTCGGTCTCGGTTTCGAGCGTCTTATACTCTTCGTTACCGGAATGCAAAACATCCGCGACGTTATCCCATTCCCACGTACTCCCAAGAACGCAGAGTTCTAAAAAGGATAAATATTCCACTAAAGTAAGCCTTCAGGACAAACCTCCTGGAGGCTTACTTTTTTTAAACAGCCGATTTCCCATTCTATCCCGCTACACAAAAAGCCTTAACACGCCTGACAAAACATGCTAATATGCCAAACAAAACTATTCTCATGATTTGAGAATATATTCTCACGGCGTGAAAATTTATTCTCGCGGTTAGAGAATTTATTCTCACGACGTGAGAATGATTTTACATACCCTATTAAATATCTTTTTCTGGCGTAGGAGAACGTTTCATTTACCAATTATCCCATTCTCCTCCGTAAGGTCCGCTATCTGGTCAAGCATCTTCTGGTAACGGCGTTGAGTTTGGATGTTACCCCAAATACTAAGGGGCACACCGATAGAGAAAAAGATAATCAATATGATGAACAAAAAATGATTATTCCCCTTTTGATAAACTTCCCATAGCATCCATGTCACAAAAACAAAAAACAAGAGATAATCGAATATTATCCACTGGAAATGATGTTTCTTGGCAAGTAACACCTTGCGCTGAGCCTCGATCAAATTCGCAGTCAGCATATGATTGTGAACGTCCATCTTGTTCCAATACATAAAAGCAACAGCGACTACCACGTAAACCATGAAAGATATATGAAAAGCAGTAGAGAAGGCGTATTGTTTCATCAAAGAATAAAAAATCAATGGTAAAGCAAATAGTAAAATAATATATGCCCTCCGGTTCTTTTTACCCATAGCATCCATATCTTTCTCCAGCGCCTCCCTCGCTTTGCTGGTCATACGCTCATTTATAATCTCCTGCTGCTCCAGTTTCTGTTTCAGAATCGCCATCTGCTGGCGCATCTCCTCTAATTCAAAATTATCGTTTGTCATAATGAACAAGGATTAATCGTTAGACATTTTCTTGAGTTGTTCACGGATTCTGAACAGACGAACGCTGACATTCTTGGCTGTAATGCCCACTATCTGGCCTATCTCCTCGTACGAAAGATTCTCCAGCCATAAAAGGACGATGGCGCGGTCAAAGGGTTGCAACTTGGATATACGCCTATGCAGCATACCCACCTGACGCGTGTCCTCGTCGCGATCCTCAAACAGATTGATGTTCATATTCAACCTTTCTGTGGCCGTGCGACGTTTCTTTCTGTCGTAAGAGATACAGGTGTTCAGGGCTATACGGTAAACCCACGAGCGGATGTTACTACGGTTCTCGAAGCCCTCGAAGCCGCTCCAAAGGTTTATCAGCACCTCCTGAAAGAGGTCGTTCACCTCGTCTTCGTCCTTCGAGAATATGTAGCACACCGTGAAGATAGTGTCTTTTTGTTCCTTCAGCGTTTCTTCAAACGTTTTTTCTAAATGGTCCATTGTAATGTCTGTTGTTGAATCCCACATCCATTAGACGCAACAAAGGTACAAAAAACTACGCGAAAACGTAGAAAAAATCTGAAATGACAAAAGAAACGTCTTTTATCTGAATAAATTATTCCCCTTATCTGCACGACTCATGAAGACAAGGGGAATAAAACTTATGTTAAGACTGTTTGATTGCGAGATTACTCTAACTGGTAGCCGTAGGACTTCATGGCGCGGTCACTCTGGCGCCAGTCCTTATCCACCTTGACGAAGACTTCCAAGAAGATGCTCTTGCCGAAGAACTTCTCCAGGCTCTTGCGGGCCTCGGTGCTGACGCGCTTCAGGGCTACACCCTGATGACCTATGATAATACCTTTCTGGCTGTCGCGCTCTACGTAGATAACGGCATTTATGTGGATGTTCTTCTCAGTCTCCTTGAACTGCTCCACCACCACCTCTACGCTATAAGGAATCTCCTTGTCATAATAGAGGAGAATCTTCTCGCGGATAATCTCCGTTACGAAGAAGCGGGCGGGCTTATCAGTCCACTGGTCCTTATCGAAGTAAGCAGGACTTTCGGGCAGAAGCTCCTGAATGCGCTTAAGTACAACATCTACATTGAACTTATGCAAGGCGCTAATGGGAATAATCTCAGCCTTTGGCAGGACTGCATGCCACTCCTCCACCTTCTGGGTGAGAACCTTCTGGTCAGAGATATCAATCTTGTTGATAAGAACCAAAACGGGGCAAGTCATGCGCTGCACCTTCTCCAGGAACTCGGTATTCTTGTCGGGTGTCTCCACCATATCGGTTACATAGAGCAGGACATCGGCATCCTGAAGGGCACTCTCGGAGAACTGCAGCATCTGCTCCTGAAGCTTGTAGTTGGGCTTCAGCACGCCAGGAGTATCCGAGAAACAAATCTGCATCTCGGGCGTATTAAGGATGCCCATAATACGATGGCGTGTGGTTTGAGCCTTGAATGTAGCAATACTGATACGCTCGCCCACCAAGAGGTTCATGAGCGTACTCTTTCCCACATTGGGATTACCTACTATGTTTACAAATCCTGCCTTATGCATATTCCTAAATTAAGAATGAAGAGTGAAGAATGAAGAATTAAAGTTACTTCTCACTTCCTCTTATTATACCACTCTTCTCTGGTGATTTCGCCTTCCTTATAGAACTCGGCAGGCTCTTTAGCTGCCTCGGCAGCACCATCGTAGCCCCAAATCATATAACTGGCTCCCCATGTGAAACCGGCGCCAAAGGCGGTAAATACCAGTTTGTCGCCCTTCTTGAGCTTAGGCTCATACTCCCAGAGGCAGAGGGGAAGGGTTCCACCAGACGTGTTGGCCATGTGGTCTATGTTGATCATGATGTGATCCTTCTCAATACCGATACGCTGGGCCACAGAGACCTCGATATTGATATTGGCCTGATGAGGAATCACCCAGTCGATATTGTCCTTGTTAAGTCCATTGCGCTCGGTGAGCGTCTTTACAGCACTACTCATATTCAGAACAGCATGCTTGTAAACAGCACGTCCTTCCTGATATACAAAGTGCTCACGGGCATCTACCGTCTCGTGGCTTGGCATCTTGGCTGAACCACCGGCTGCCATATGAAGGTTCTGGAATCCTTTTCCGTCCACACGGTAGTAGCCGTCCATAAGACCAACCTTCTCGGTAGTAGCCTCCATCATAACGCAGGCTGCACCGTCGCCAAAAATAGGACAGGTGTTACGGTCCTCATAGTTGGTCATGCTGCTCATGTGGTCGCCGCCGCAAATGACGATGCGCTTGTAGCGTCCGCTACGGATATAAGAGGCACCAGCCTCCATAGCATAGAGGAAACCGGCACAGGCTGCTTCCATATCAAAGCCAAAGGCATTCTTAAGGCCGCAATTGCCAATAACCAATGAGGCAGTTGAGGGGAAATGATAGTCAGGTGTAGTAGTAGCACAGATAACAAGTTCTATACTGTCGGGGGCGGCTTGTGTCTTGCGCAGCAACTGTTGTACAGCACGAGTCATCATATACGAGGTACCACTACCCTGTTCTGGCTTAAGGATGTGACGTGTCTTGACGCCGATACGCTCCATAATCCACTCGTCAGAGGTATCTACGATAGTAGACATCTCTTCGTTGTCAAGAATATAATTGGGTACGTAACCTCCTACGCCAGTAATAACGGCATTTATCTCTTCCATTATCTAAACTTGGTATGTTCAATAAAAAATAAAGCCGCATAAGAGTCCCAAAAAGATGAGGACCTTAGCGGCTTATTTCCTTACCCATGAAGATTAAGCTTCCTTCTCAATAGCTACCTTGCCGCGATAGTATCCGCATGCAGGGCAAACTGTGTGATAGATGTGGAACTCTCCGCAGTTGGGACATACTGCCAATGCAGGAGCTACAGCCTTATCATGAGTTCTTCTCTTGAGGGTTCTAGTCTTGGACTGTCTTCTTTTAGGATGTGCCATAATGATTTACTATTTAATGATTTTACTATTTACTTTTTTCTTGCCGGAAGCGAATTATTCATCTTTACCTTTCTCTTTTAACTTTGCAAGTGCTCCCCAGCGAGGGTCGATGGGTTTCTCCGTCTCTTCCTCTGCCGCTGTAAGAGAGTCCAGTGCCGATGTCATCTGCTGACTGCATTTACCCTCGGGGTGAACGTGACGAAGCGGGATCTCAAGAGCTGCAAACTCGTAGATATTCCATGCTACGTCTAGAACGCCGTCCTCTTCGGGGACAACAATGAGGTCGCCATCGTCGGCATACTCACTTCCTAACTTTGCACGCAGAACATGTTCTGCATTGATGGGGCAATCCATATAATCCAAGCAACGGTCGCATAAGACTTTAACTGTGCCCTCCAACTGGAAAACCAGCCTATAGGCCTCAGCCGTCCGCTTCACCCGTAATGCGACATCCAGCTGACCTTGCTGAATCTCAGGACCCTGAACAGCGGAGAAGAAGTCGTCGTCTACATGCCAGTTGTACGACACAGTACCTTCCGACATGCCTTTCAGATCCACTTTATAGCTATCCAGTTTCTCCATCGGGCTGCAAAATTACAAAAAAAACAAATAACGACGCAAGAAATTCATTTAAAAAATGGCGAATTAGTGCTTTTTGAGTTCAATACGGAACGTTGTGCCTTTTCCAATCTCGGAATTTTTAACAAAAATGCGTCCATTATGGTATTCCTCCACAATCCTTTTTGCCAAGGACAATCCCAGTCCCCATCCACGCTTTTTGGTTGTGAAACCAGGGGTAAAAACAGTACTGAAATGATTCTTGGGAATACCTTTACCCGTGTCCGTTATCTCCACAGAGAAACAATTAGCTTCTTCCTTTGCCACCAAGGTGATACTGCCGCTGCCGTCCATGGCATCGATGGCATTCTTGCACAGATTCTCAATCACCCACTCAAAAAGCGGGGCGCAGATATTAACAATAAGCGGAGTCTGGGGCAACTGGCAGGTCATGCTGACGCGGTTGCTGGTACGACGGTTGATATACTGAACCACCTGTTCAACCACATCATTCAGACTCTCGGGTTTGGGCTCTGGCTGCGAGCCTATCTTGCTGAAACGCTCAGCTATACGCTGCAAACGTTGCACATCCTTTCCCATTTCTGGTAACAGTTCATCATCTGGGTATGTCTCGCGCAGAACCTCGTGCCAAGCCATGAGACTGCTGATGGGTGTTCCCAGCTGATGGGCAGTCTCCTTGCTAAGCCCCACCCATACCTTATTCTGCTCAGCCTTCTTGCTACTGAGGAGGGCAAAGATAGCTACCACCACAAAAATAAGCACAATACCCAACTGCACGTACGGCCACCAGGCCAGACGCCAGAGGATGAGACTATCGTCGTAACAGATTTCCATGTAATCTGTGGATGATATATTAATGCGAACTACCCTACCTGACTGTCGCATACGCTGCGATTTGGCCTTCACTACCTCCATCTCAGTTTGGCGCTCACGGTCAGAAAGGGGAATGTTACGATAGTCCTGCACACTACCATCGCTGTTCAGTACCACAACGGGAATGGTGTTGTTGCTGTTCAGTACAGTCCAAACAAGGGTCAAGTCGGTATTCTCGTCAGCATTGTTCAGACTACGCATAGCTTCAGCCCATATCTCCATCTTACGGTGCTCTTCCAACTTGAGGTCACGCACTAGGAAATTGGACACCACCAGCGATGCCACACTCAGTACAATTGCGGCAATCACCAGCAGAATCTTAACCTGACGAATCCTGTTTATCCACTGCATACGCTATAATAACGAATATAAATGCCAACTTATTGTGTTCAACCGAATTGAAAATTGCGAATTATGAATTGTGAATTAGAATTAATTCTTCTCTCATAATTATGAATTATGCATTGTGAATTATGAATTATGAATTAAAATAACTACCTTTGTGCCCATGAAATTGAAATACATACACCTTATTATATTTGTTGGGACGATTTTAGGCTTTTACGCCTGTAGCGACAGCATAGACTTTCCGGACCCTGATGCTAAGGGAAATGTTGCCATCATATACTGGATAGGCGACAACAACCTGAGTACGTATGCCGATTATGATATAGACGAATTGACAGAAGGCAAAGACAACATCCCCGCCAACGACAAGGTTGTCATCTATGTAGATGAACCAAACGCAAATCCCGTCATCTACCAACTGGACGCGCAAAACGGATTACAGGTATGGAAGAAATTTGCGAAGGAGCAAGACTGCACAGACTCGCTGACCGTCCTGAACAATCTTAGAGAAATCATCAAGAATTTCCCTGCCAAGAAATACGGATTAACCTTCGGAGCTCATGGCTCGGGATGGGTAATACACCGCAGAGCCATGGGATATGACCAGAGCCATTCTAACAAATGGCTTAATATCCCCACGCTGCGAGGCATATTGGAGCGACTGCCACACATGAGCTACATCTTCTTTGATGTCTGCTTTATGCAGGACATACAGGTGGCATACGAGTTGCGCAAGCAAACCGACTGGATTGTCGGCTCCCCCGCCGAGATACCTGCCCCCGGAGCACCTTACCACCTTATATTGGAAGCTCTGTGCGAGTGTGACCCCTCCGGCATTATCAACGGATACAACAATTACTATCCAATAGGCAACTATACAGGAACACTTCTGTCTGCCGTAAACTGTAGTCAGCTGGAAAACCTTGCTGCCTGTACCAGCAAATACATCAGAAGTTATTTTGCAAACCGCCACACCATAGGAGACGACATCACACAAGATATCCAAAGGTATTCTACAACATTCTCCGACAATTATACGTATTATTACGACATGAGCTCCGCCATGCACAAGATTCTCTCTGAGGAAGAGTACAACGAATGGTTCGGTGCATTCGAAATGGCAGTCCCCATACGCAAATACAACACTGGGGAATGGTATTCGCCCAGCATTTGCAACTACCCTTATCTCTATGACGATGAGCATTTTGGCGGAATTTCCATGTACATTCCCCAAACAGGAACCGGGGGAACAAAGAAGAACAACGAGTTGAGGGCCTACCAATGGTACAAGGCTGCTGGATGGGACAAAACTGGATGGTAATCCTTTATAATTCATAATTCTTAATTTACAATTCATATTATCTGACATGCTATTTGAAAAACAAACATACGTACAGCGTAGAGCCGTACTGAAAGAGCAGGTAGGCTCAGGCATCATTCTACTGACAGGCAACAACGATTCGCCTGCCAACTACCCATCTAACACATATCGTTTCCGTCAGGACAGTTCTTTCCTTTATTATTTTGGACAACATCGCGATGGTTTGGCCGGTATTATCGACATAGACAACAACCGCGAATATCTGGTGGGTAACGACATAGACATCGAGGATATCGTATGGTTCGGAAGCGTTGACAGCGTAGCCGATATGGCTACCCAGAGCGGCGTAGCCAATACACTGACAATGGCTCAGATGGCCGACTTCCTGAAGAAGGCAAAGAGCGAAGGCCGCGCCATCCATTTCCTGCCCCCATACCGTCACGATCTGATGATTCAACTGATGGACATTTTGGGCATTCACCCTAGCCAGCAGCGTGCTCAGGCTTCTATTAAGTTGATAATGGCAGTTGTGAACCAGCGTGCCGTTAAGACACCAGAGGAGATTGCCGAGATAGAACGCGCCTGCGCCATTGGCTACGAGATGCACACCACAGCCATGAAGATGTGTCACCCAGGTGTTACAGAACAGGAAATTAGCGGTCGCATCAGCGGTATTGCCAGCAGCAAAGGTTGCATGGTATCCTTCCAGAGCATCGTCAGCATGCATGGCGAGATTATGCACGGATACCCCAGCCCTCGCCCCTTGGAGGCAGGACGCCTGCTTCTCTGCGATGCCGGAGCCGAAACCAACGAGAACTATTGTAGCGACAATACGCGTACTACCCCCATCAGCGGACGCTTTACCCAACGACAGAAGGAGATATACAGCATCGTAGAGCAATGTCACGACTATGCCCTTACCCTTGCTGCCCCTGGCGTTAAATGGTGGGACGTCCACTTTGGCGTCTGCCGCCTGATGACCGACAAACTGAAGGAACTTGGTCTGATGAAGGGTGACACGGAAGAGGCAGTACGTGCCGGAGCACATGCCATGTTCATGCCTCACGGACTGGGACACATGATGGGAATGGATGTGCATGATATGGAAGGATTGGGACAGACCTACGTGGGTTTCGACGACGAAGTTCAACCCAATTTGGAACAGTTTGGCACCAATTGTCTGCGTTGCGGACGTCGTCTGCAAGAGGGTTTCGTGATGACCGACGAGCCGGGAATCTATTTCATACCCGCCCTGATAGACGACTGGAAGGCCAGTGGGCATTGTGCCGAGTTCCTGAACTTCGACATGCTGGAGACCTATAAGGACTTTGGAGGTATCCGCATAGAGGACGACATCCTTATCACAGCCGATGGCTGCCGATATCTGGGCAAAGACCGCATCCCCTACCATATTAATGACGTAGAAGAATTTATCAACAAATAACAAACATTTTATATTTATGAAGAAGTTTTTCCTTATTGCTTTGGCAGCACTGACTATTATGCCAGCCGGAGCTAAAGACAAGAGCAAGAAGAAAGAGGCAGACAAGGACAGCCTTATCTTCACAACCATTATCGCTAACCCCGTAACAAGCATTAAAAACCAGAACAGCAGCGGTACCTGCTGGAGCTATTCTTCTCTGGCTTTCCTGGAGAGCGAAGCTATCAAGAAGCATCCCGAATTGAAGGACGACATCGACCTGTGTGAGTCTTTCCTTATCAGCAAAACATACGTTGACCGTGCCGACAAGCATGTCCGCACCCACGGTGATGCCAGCTTCAGCCAGGGCGGAAGCTTTGAAGATGCCCTCTACTGTATGGAGCACTATGGCCTTATCCCCGAGGGAATCATGCCTTATCCTATCACAGAATATGGTGATTCTCTTTTCAACTTCGGCGGTCTCTTCCCCCCAATGGAGGCTTACCTGAAGGCCATCTCAAAGGGAGGCGCTAAGAAGATCTACCCTAAGGCATGGAAGTCTGCCCTGCAGACAATGCTTGACGGTTACTTCGGCAAGTGCCCTACAGAGTTCGAATACAAGGGCAACCGTTACACTCCTCAGTCATTTGTCAAGGACTACCTTTCACTGGATCCCAACGACTATGTAAGCCTGACCAGCTACACACATCACCCCTTCTACAGTTCTTTCATCCTCGAGATTGAGGACAACTGGCGTTGGGCAAGTAGCTACAACCTGCCTATGGACGAGTTTATGCGCGTTATGTACGAAGCCGTAAAGAACGGTTGGACCTTTGCATGGGGTGCCGACGTTAGCGAGGACGGTTTCAGCCGTCGCAGTGGCAAGAACAAGAGCGTAGCTATGGTACCCGACACCAAGTTCAAGGCTGGAGTTGGTAGCGACCAGGCTCGCTGGACTGGCGAAAAAACCTCAGAGAAGGTCGAGATTGTTAGCGCTAACGCAGAGAAGAACATTACTCAAGAAATGCGCCAGGAGGCATACGATAATTGGGAAACAACAGATGACCACGGCATGCAGATCTACGGTCTGGCAAAGGATCAGTACGGCAAAGAGTACTTCATGATGAAGAATTCATGGGGCGAGAGCGGTCCTTTCAAGGGCTTCTGGTACGTTAGTCAGGCATATGTAGCCTACAAGACCATGAACATCGTCATCAACAAGAACGCTATTCCCGCTGACATCCGCAAGAAACTTGGCATCTAATCTTTAGAGGCTAATCTGATAAAAGGTCCGTCCGCCACCAGCTCTTCCTTGGCACGCATGTAATCCAATGCCCAAGCAAGACTGTGCGGGCGGATTCCTTTTATGTCCAATTCAGAGGCTTTAATGGGTCCGTTCTTCAATTGCGCCAAAATATGATTCCTAATATTCAGATACTCTGCCTCGGTAATACCTGCCGTATCCTCTAACTCGCAAACATCACATATACCACAACGGTGCGTTTCTGTTTCGCCAAAATAGCGAAGCAACAACCGGCTACGACATTCCTCCGTATTCACACAATAAGCCTGCAATGCATTAAGTCGGTACACATATGCTTCCTTACGCATTGCATAAACAGCATAAGGAAAATCCAGTTCCTCCTTCATTACGCGACGTTGGCGGAAGGTTATCAAGGGGATATGCTTGCGGGGTATATAGCTTACCAATCCCCTGCGGGCCAGTTCCCTCAGGTCTTGATATATGATATCCAGCGTCAAGCCAGTATCTCGGCTTATCATATCCTCATCAATGAAAACGAAGTCAACAAAGATGCCTCCATAACGCCTTAGCATAGCCAGAATAATTTGTTCACCCTGACTGTCAAGAATGCTAAACAACTGATTCCTTGTAGCATCAATACGCAGACGGCTAGTACCGTCCTCTGCATCGCGGTATTCTATATAACCAGCCTTATCAAGGATATCAAGAGCACTTGTTAACATCAATGGATGATAACGGAAGGCAACACAGAAACGCTCCATGTTGAACTCACGTGTTACATTCACGCCATCACCAACAGCTAACTGCAGGAAACAACAGATATCCTCATAAGCCTTTCTTACGTATTCCAACTCGGGAAAATGTTGTTTGACACGACGTTTAGAAAGCTCCAGTTCCTTACCGTCCATCACAATGACGGAACTCGCAGGTTTACCATCTCGTCCCGCACGTCCGGCTTCCTGAAAATATTCCTCTATTGAGTCTGGCAGATCTACATGCACAACGAGCCTCACATCTGGTTTATCAATGCCCATACCAAAAGCATTGGTAGCTACCATTATCCTATAGTTCCCTCTCAGCCAGGCATTCTGCCTCTCGTCTTTTTCACCAGCCTTCAAGCCCGCATGGTAAAAAGTCGCCTTGTAACCGTATTCTGTCAGTTGCTTGGCCAAATCACAACACTTCTGTCTGTTGCGAGTATAGACAATGCAGGAGCCCTCGTATTCATTCAGCAACTGGAGCAATCCAAGCATGGTAGCATCTGCATGCAGCACTTTATATGCCAGATTTGGACGGAAGAAACTCATGCGGAAGACATTTTCTTCCTTGAACCTCAGATTTTTCTGGATGTCCTTCGTAACTTCCGGTGTTGCTGTAGCCGTTAGGGCCAAAACAGGGCAATTGGGCTTGACGTTCCTAACCTGGGCAATCTGCAAATAAGATGGTCTGAAATCGTATCCCCACTGACAGATACAATGAGCCTCGTCAACGGTTATGAAACTTATGCTCATGTGCCCCAACTTTCTCAGGAAAAACTCTGAGCCTAATCGCTCGGGGGATATATATAGGAATTTATAGGCATTGAAGACACAATTCTCCAGAATCACCAGCGTCTGTTCGTGCGACAACCCCGAATGAATACACGCAGCCTTAATGCCTCGGCTGTTCAATGCCTCCACCTGATCCTTCATCAATGCGACAAGAGGGGTTATCACCAAACACATACCAGGTCTGGCAAGAGCAGGAACCTGAAAGGTAATACTCTTACCTCCACCAGTAGGCATAAGGCCAAGCGTATCCTTTCCGCTGCCAATACTTTCTATAATATCACGCTGAATACCACGGAAATCATCATATCCCCAGTATTGTTTCAGAATGGAGAGATAGGTGTCCATGTTCTTCTCTCTTAAAGGGCGGGCTTGATATCCTCTATCTGTAGCTGAACCTCGCCGTGCTTATGACTGTTTTCCTCAAGTGAGTAAACAATATCAAAAGCCTGCTTGGTTTTGATATAACGTGCCTGTGAGCTTTGACCGAAAGCAATACCATTCATCACCCTACTGCTCTTACTGTCAACCAACTCCAACTTAATATGTTCCTGCTCACGACCGACAACACGACTAGTACCGTAATCGTACACTTGTTCTGTACAGAACATGGGCTTGGGATTCTCCGGACCATAAGGACTAAAACGTCTCAAATCCGTATAAAAACGGAAATTCACATCCTTGAAGTCAATCTTTGCTTCATAGGTCAGTACAGCATTTGTCTGCTCAGGCAGAATATACTTGTCAACATACTCCTCAAACCGACGTTTGAATTCTGGAACATTCTCCACCTTCAAACTCAAACCTGCGGCATAGGTATGTCCACCAAAGTTCTCCAACAGATCTCGACAGCTGTCTATAGCGCTATAGACGTCAAAGCCTGCAACGGAACGAGCCGACCCCGTCACAATATCATCTGTACGAGTCAACACAACAGCAGGACGGAAGTAGATTTCCGTAAGGCGCGAGGCCACAATACCTATCACACCTCTATGCCATTCCTCGTTGTAGAGGACAATAGCCTTATGCTCGTGCTGATGATCCAATGAAGCAACAATCTGGTTAGCCTCTTCCGTCATAGACTTGTCAAGGTCTTTACGCTGCTCATTATATTCATTAATAGTGGCAGCCTTCTCCTTGGCAGCATCAGCATCTTTCTCAATCAGTAACGAAACTGCCTCTTTGCCATTCTGCATACGTCCCGATGCATTGATACGCGGACCAATCTTAAAGATAATATCATTTAACGACAAATCCTTACCTGTCAGTCCACAGATATCTATCAGAGCTTTCACACCTGTGCTGGGATTCTGGTTCAGTTGGCGTAAACCATGATATGCCAGAATTCTATTTTCGCCCATGATAGGTACGATGTCAGATGCAATGCTAATAGCGCAAAGATCAAGCAAAGGTATCAGATTACAAAATTCAATGCCGTTGTTGATTGCGAAGCCCTGCATCAACTTAAATCCCACGCCACAGCCACATAAGTCCTTATATGGATAGGTGCTGTCCTCTTTCTTGGCATTCAATATAGCCACAGCGGGAGGTAGTACTGGATCAGGAACATGATGATCGCAAATAATAAAGTCAATGCCCAATTCCTTAGCATAGGTGATTTCCTCAACAGCTTTGATACCACAGTCAAGCACAATAACCAGACCTACACCTGTTTCATGAGCATAATTTACTCCTTGGCGAGATACGCCATACCCTTCTTCATTTCTGCTGGGAATGTAATAATCTATATTTGAATAGTACTGCTGCAGGAATCTGTATACTAAAGCAACAGCTGTACAACCGTCCACGTCATAATCACCATAAACAAGAATACGCTCTTTCTTACCTAAAGCTTCATTCAGACGATCCACGGCCTTCTGCATATCTTCAAAAAGAAAAGGATCCAGAAGGTGTGTTAATTGGGGACGGAAGAACCTGCGGGCTTCATCCTCTGTTCGGATACCTCTATTCACCAACAGAGTACCCATTACAGGGTTGATTCCCAAGCTGTTAGCAAGACTCAACGCTATGCTCTTGTCAGCTTCTGAAAGTTCGTTATATTCCCAAATATAGCTCATAGGGTGTAAAGTTACAACAAAAAACACACTTTCCCCCTATAAACCCGTATTAATTGTCATTTTTTAACAAAAATACAACCACAAAGGAAAACAGAGCAACACCAGATAATCCGGAGAATCTAGCAATCCCGGGCAATCCGGGAATTCTGGGGATA
>CAMOMP010000055.1:0-17652 GCA_946619915.1 uncultured Prevotellaceae bacterium
ACATCTGTGGGAATTTCATATTTCTTGGTGAGCAAGCAGCAGAATTTCATCATGATGGCAGGACCAATGGCAAATACCTTGTCCACCTTCTCGCGCTGAATAACTTCCTCGATACCTACGGTAACAACACCTTGCTTGCCATAAGAACCGTCGTCGGTCATGATGATTACCTCATCTGAACTCTTGCGAACCTCGTCCTCGAGGATGATAAGATCTTTGCTACGACCGGCCAGAACGCTGATTACGCGATTGCCTGCAGCTTTCAGAGCTTGGATGATGGGAAGCATAGGAGCAACACCAACACCACCACCGGCACATACAACTGTTCCGAAGTTGTCTATGTGGGTAGCCTTTCCGAGGGGACCTACTACGTCGGTGATGTAATCGCCTTCCTTCAGCGCGCAGAGCTTAGAAGTGCTGGCGCCAACGGTTTGTACCACGAGGGTGATTGTTCCCTCCTGAGGGTTACTACCTGCAATGGTAAGGGGGACACGTTCGCCTTTTTCGCCTACGCGGACGATTACGAAATGGCCAGCCTTACGCGCTTTTGCAATTAAGGGTGCTTCCACATCTAGGCGGAATACTTTCTCACTGAACTGAATCTTTCTAACAATCTTGTTCATCTTTTACCTGAATTGTTTTTATTGCTATCCTACGATAATTAAGTTACTTGATGATGTCACAACCCATGTATGGCTGCAACGCTGCGGGGATATGGATACCTTCCTCTGTCTGGTTGTTCTCCAAGATGGCTGCAACGATACGGGGAAGGGCGAGAGCGCTACCGTTAAGAGTATGGCAGAGCTCAGTTTTCTTGGTTTCACTATTGCGATAGCGACACTTCAGACGATTGGCCTGATAAGTGTCGAAGTTACTTACGGAGCTTACCTCCAACCAGCGCTTCTGTGCCTCGGAATATACCTCGAAGTCGTAGCAGATGGCAGATGTGAAACTCTGGTCGCCACCACAGAGGCGAAGAATTCGGTAGGGGAGTTCCAACTTCTGCAGAAGGCCTTCTACGTGTGCCAGCATCTCCTTGTGGCTCTCTGCAGAGTGCTCAGGCTTGTCTATGCGGACAATTTCTATCTTGCTGAACTCGTGCAGACGGTTAAGTCCACGTACATCCTTACCGTATGAACCGGCTTCACGACGGAAGCATTGTGTATATGCGCAGTTCTTGATGGGAAGATCTTTCTCGTCAAGAATTACATCACGGTAAATATTGGTTACGGGTACCTCGGCTGTGGGGATGAGGTAGAGGTCGTCCAGATTGCAATGGTACATCTGTCCTTCCTTGTCGGGCAACTGACCTGTACCATAGCCGCTGGCAGCATTAACTACTGTGGGAGGCATAATCTCCTCGTAGCCGGCCTTGCTGGCTTCTGCCAGGAAGAAGTTGATAAGGGCACGCTGCAACTGTGCACCTTTGCCACGATAAACGGGGAAACCTGCACCTGAGATTTTAACACCCAGGTCGAAATCTATGAGATTATATTTCTTTGCCAATTCCCAGTGGGGAAGCTTGGCAGTTTCAATAACAGGATTGGCATCCCAGTTACCTACGGTGTCCTTGCCGATGACGCATTCCTTGAGGTTGCTCTTCACAACCCAGTTGTCTTCTGCGCATGAGCCCTCGGGTACTTCGGGATAGGGAATGTTAGGAATCTGGCAAAGCAGGTTGGTGAGCTCCTTCTCGGCAGAGTCCATCTGCTGCTTCAGCGCTTCGTTTGTTTCCTTCAGTTGGGATACCTTAGCTTTGATAGCATCAGCCTCTTCCTTTTTACCTTGTTTCATAAGGCCGCCGATTTCTGCAGCCAGTTTCTTTGCTTCTGACAAGTTCTGGTCAAGGGTAGTCTGGGTTTCACGGCGTTTCTTATCCGTAGCTATTACTTCTGCAATAGCTTCCTTTGCACCTGTAAAGTGTTTCTTCTCCAAGCCCTTGATTACGAGTTCTGTCTGTTCTGTAATGAGTTTTAGTGTCAGCATATATTTTGCGTCTTTATTACTTTTCTATAATTGGATGCAAAATTAATGTTTTTTTTGCAATAATACGTAGTATTATCTTTAAAAATAGCCGTAATATCAAAAAAAAGGCTGCACAAATTAATTGTACAGCCTTATTTTGTTCTTGAAAGTCTAATCTTATGCTTCAGCCATGGGGAGTACATTAACTGTACTACGGTCCAGACGACCCTTCTTGAACTGAACAGTTCCGTCAATCAGGGCATACAATGTGTTGTCCTTACCCATACCTACGTTCTGGCCGGGATAGTGACGTGTACCGCGCTGGCGAACGATGATGTTACCAGCAACACACTTCTCACCACCAAAAATCTTAACACCTAATCTTTGAGCTGCTGACTCGCGGCCGTTCTTAGAACTACCAACACCTTTTTTATGTGCCATTCTTTGTTCCTCCTAAAATTAAATTGTTAAGCAATTACTTCCTTGATAGTCAACTCGGTGAACTGCTGACGGTGACCATTCAGTTTGCGATAACCCTTACGGCGCTTCTTGTGGAACACCAATACTTTCTCACCCTTTACCAGAGGAGAAACAACCTCAGCTGTAACCTTAGCTCCATCAACAGAGGGTGCACCTACGGTGATGTTGCCATCGTTGTCAACCAATAACACTTTCTCAAACTCAACAGCCTGGCCTGCTTCTGCACCCTCGATGTGGTGAACGAAGAGCTTCTTACCAGCTTCAGCCTTGAACTGCTGACCGTTAATCTCTACGATTGCGTACATTTTTATTTGTTTTATAACGGGTTTGACCGGGAGGCGAAGCCAATTGTTGACTCACTTTTTTGAGCCCCGTCGGCATAAATCGGCTGCAAAATTATAATAATTCTCTGTAATGGGCAAATATTTGGCGGAAAAACTTCCTTCCGATTACAATTTTTCGTTCCGTAGGATACTGTCTATAAGTTCTTCGCGTAGCAAACTGTCTGCAATATGCTCCGCTTTTGCTCTCTCTTCGGCTCTCTGTTGCTGTATATCTTCTTCAGCTTCCTTTGTCTGTCTTTCTCTATTTCCCCATGTGAGTTCGTAGTACCCTTTGTTGATTTCTTTTCTGTCGGGTCCATAGACGAAGACGAAGGCATACAGATGTCCGTTTTGCTCGTTGCCGTCGAACTCGGAGAATTGGTCTGTCGGACAGACAACAGCATAGGAGGGCTCGCCTTTTTGTGCATGCTGGTTGATGCGAACAAAGAAGTATTCCTTCATCTGGTTGGCGTATGCATTCGTAATGATGATGGTGCTATCCTCTTTGTTAACTTTGAAGCACAGGTCACATCCTTCCTCTCCAAACCAGTTCTTTGCCACGTAGCTGCTGTCGTCGAGGGCGACAAGTTCCACGGGCATGGGGTCATCGTTAATACATGTCCATCCGGTAGTCTGAACATTCCATATTGGTGCTGGTTGGAACAATGTTGAAAGATATATGATAGTAGCATATAGCCAATGTGCGATGATGCCAGCGCCTATACCACCAATAATTTGGCTGATAAAGTCCTGAACCAGAAGTTTACGATATCCCATGGAATCAAGCATGGCGGTATGTGTGGAAAGAAATCCGCTCCAGCACATGCCCATAGCTGTAAACACAGCAACCGCATTATCGTTAATGATTCCCTTTGCGGTAAACTCGGGGATAAGGCTAAGTGCTGCGCCTACGGCTCCTAATGCTGTGATGGGGAATGCTATAAGCTCTGGTGCACTAAAACCGAAGAGCCATTCGAATACGAAATTCAGTTTGCTGGCAAGTAGGGGTAATAGCCCGCATCCCTGGTATGCCTCGCCTGTATAAACCATTATCTCGTTGCCTGCCGAGTCTATTCCTTCAACACTTCCTCTGAAGGTAAACATCATTACCATTGTACAGATGATAATAACGCCAGGTATTATGGCAAGTCCGATTTCTACACCAGATTTACCTCCGTCCAAGAGTGCATTTAGGACTCGGATGAAGGTGTTGGGCTTTTCCTCCTCGTCGGTCTTCTGCTTGCTTTCTTTCTCTAAGAGTTCTATTTCCTGGGCAGATATGGCATCCTTCGTACGGTATTCCGGATATCTTTTGCAGATAAAGTACTGCATGAGACGGGTAGCAATAATACCACCGCTGGCAGCACCTATCAGTCCTATGAACGGAGCCGCAAAATATCCTTGGCCAATCATGAAGACAATAACCAACAGGCCCATGCCGAATGCGGTGCCGAAATTGGCTAATGAGATGTACTGATAAACCTTGAAGTATTTGGCGAATTGCTTGTTCTTGCTCAGGGTTATAATGGCAGGATTGTCGCTAAGGAAGGTCATTATACTTGCAACAACTGCCACTCCTGGCATATTATACAAGGGGCGCATAACATGCCTTAGCATTTTCTGCAACAAATCAACTACGCCGAATTCTGTCAGTATCTTACCAAGTGCACCGGTAAGTACACACATGCTCATCAAATAGAATACGGTATTCAGAAGCAGGCCATGTGCCGTCTTCATGATGGTATTCAGCATGTTGGTCATTCCCATCACACTACCCAGATAACCAAAGAGGGCGATAATGACAAGAAGACAAATAATTCCTTTAGGTATTCTCTTCATCGAAGATTGTGTCTATTTTCTGTTGTTTAGATTCAAAGTTTTTTGGGGCGATGCAAATCAGAATATCTTTCCGCATAGACGGAAGTTGAGAACAGGATAAACCTTGAACTTGCTGATAATGCGGAAAGCACCTCCGTCTTTGCCGTCCCAGTCCTGCTTGCTCAGCTCTACGCCATTATGATCTACGACTGTAGGTGTTCCCCAGAACATAACACCCATATCGAACTTGAATCCAATGGGTTTGTGCTTCACAACACCACGGCCAAAGCCGAGGCCTACATAGGGCTTAAAGTTCTTTGTCTTCAGGGTAGCCTTTACATTACCCTGTGCATCGGGTGTAAGCAGATAGTCGCCAATCTTCAGGCCTATGGGGTCAATAGGCAGGCTGTTGTCCTGAATAATCTGGTTTGCCTGATTAACGCCCATCAGTTGTCCTTCGTTCTTGTTATAGACTTCTATCACGTCCGAACCTCCGAAGTATGCACCTACGGTAACATGGAAGCTGCTTATGGGGATGGGCATGAAGTTAATCATAACCTTTCCGTTTAGCATGGTAGTCCTGCCCTGGATGGGGATATCGCTTATATTGAGCTGGTTTTCCTGAGGTAGGATATTGTTTATCTGGTCAAGGGGCAGGTTCAGGTGTACATTTGTTGTGTATTTGAAGTGAGGCATAAAGCTGACACCAGCCTGTACATCGAAGAAACGGGTAACAGGCATGGCTATGTCTACGCCGATACCTGGTGTTCCTACGTTTGCACCTATGGTCATATGGTTCAGAATTCCCATCTGGGCATATGCTCCTTGTGCCAATACCAAAGAGGTAAATATAATTGCGATAAACTTTTTCATAATAATGCTTGTCTATGATAATATGTGTTGTTAGTCTGTTACCTGGAAGTAATCCTCCAATTCCCTCTGAGCCTGACCGTCGCTATTGTCGATGTCCCTGATTATTACGCCATGTTCCAATAGAGCAATTCTCGGGCATATATCGACGGTATGTTGCAGGTTGTGACTACTAACCAGAATTGTGGCTCCGGTCTCCTCGTTGTATTTCTTGAGTAGATGTTTAATGGCGCTCTGGCTGCTGGGGTCGAGGAAGTTGAAAGGCTCGTCCAGAATCAGAATCTTAGGCTGTAGCAACATAGCTGCCATGATGCCCACTTTCTGCTTGTTACCAGCCGATAGGTTTCTGATGAACTTCTTCTGGCCCAGAATCTCGTCCGCCATAAAATGCTGGAACTTGTCGAGGAACTGTTGCAGCTCTTCGGGATTCTTTCCGCTTATGCGTGCGATGAACTGAAAGTACTCATCGGGTGTGAGATAGTCAATCAGGAAACTATCGTCCACAAAGGCGCCTGTCCAGTCTTTCCATTCCTCTGTTTCTGCCACATTAATGTCTATCGAGGCATCAAACATTCTTACTGTTCCCTCGTCAGCCTTTATAAGGTCAAGGATTAGGCGGAAGAGTGTACTCTTGCCGGCGCCGTTGTTGCCAACAAGTCCTAATATCTCGCCTCCACGAATTCTGAAGTTATCGATGTTGACGGCAACTTTTTCTCCAAAATTCTTTTTTAGGTTTTGTATGATGATGTCCATGTTTACCTAATTATATATATTATGAGTTTCTCGAGGCCCTGAAGCCTTCCATGTTAGCATATCTGCGTGCCATAAAACGCTGGTATATGTTTCTGAGCCATATCTTATGGGTTGCTACACCTATACCTCCCAGACTAATCAGAATGACGTATCCCCAGATGTCACCCAAAAGTAGGACAGCCACTCTTTCTATAGCTAAGGGTAGGAACAATATAGCTAAAGAGATAACCTGCTGGGTGGCATTCCCTTGTTTGCCTGTTAGCTTCTGATTTAGCGGAAGTGTGTCCTTGTTGTAAACCGCCATTTGGAACATGATGGGGTAGAGCACACCAACAGTAAAGAACAAATACCCCAGGTTCATCCATATAGACAACTTCCCAACCACCATTAATGGGATGAAAAAGATGGGAGGGATAATCAACATGAGTGAATTGAAGTAGTATTTGGCGCGTAGAAGTTGGTAGATGCTTTCGCGCCTGCTCATCAGCCCGTCTATGTAGTTTCCTTCGTGGCACATGATGCTGATTAGTGTCATCATTCCCAATACAATATAGTTGTACAGGCAGACAAAACTTTTCCCCAGTCCGCTACTGTAGGCATCGGTAAAGTACATCATAACGCAGAACATCAGCATCAGGCCAATTCCCGTGGCAAACTGCATCTTTACGGTTTTATTGCGCGTCCTCATCCTCACTTCCAGTTTCAGATACTCGCCCAGACGGCCGTAGCGATCCAAGAACGACATCTTGGCTGTTTTCTTAACCTCCACTTCCTCCTTTTTGCTTATCTCGTTGTAAACCATCGCGTTCTGCAAAAGGAAATTGCCATAATAGAGGACAGCTACCACAGCCAGAAGAGCCACGATGTACAGTATCTTCCAGTTTGCAAAGGCATCCAGAAGTATTGTGCATGGCATATCTAACCAGTTGTGCTCGGGAACAGACATGGCGGCAATTAAGGCCCCGTGTATAGCGATTGGCAATAAGAGCCATGCCAGATGTTTGGTGAGCAAGGTGCGCACAAAGAGGTAGCAGAAGCCATCTGCGATACATAATAGCCACCAACCGAACAGCCATCCTATGAACATGATCCATCCGAAGTTAACGGCAATGGCGATAAGGCCGAACGGGACAAGCATGAATCCCCAATACAGATTGCCGAGGCTGAAGCCCGAACGGAGCAGATAGACGTGCATAAGGAACGACCTGCGTATGGGCAGAAGGGTATATGGCTTAGCTAGGTTGACCGGTGTGTCCTGCATAATGAATCGTACCCAAAAGTCTATCATAATAACTACAGGGAACCATCCGTCTAACACATGATAGGCAGCTACGCCATTATAGGCACCTTTCATGCCTATGGCCATTGTTACCCCTATGAAGAGAAGGATGGCGGCGTAATATAACCACATGAAGATGAGAAGAAACTTCATGAAGCGGTTCTTCTCGAACATGGGATGACGCCTATCCTTTAGGCTCTCGTTCTTGCGGAGTAACTTGTATAGCTGGTATTTATTCATTTTCCTTGATGAATTTCTCAGCCTCCATGGCGGCCTTTGCTCCTGAAGCGGCGGCAACAATTGCCTGACGGTAATGTGGGTCGGCTACGTCACCTGCGGCATAGATGCCGGGGATGCCTGTTCGTGGAGAGTATCCCTCGGTGATGATATAGCCTTGCTCGTCGATTTTTACCCAGGGCAGGAACAATTCGCTATTGGGGTGATGGCCTATGGCCAGGAAGAATCCGTCTATGGGTAGGTCGTATTTGCGTTCTTCGGCTTCACCTTTCTTATATATAAGATGTGCGCCTTCCACTCCATTCTCTCCGTAGAGTCCCAGAGTGTTTGTCTCGAAGAGGATCTCTATCTTCTCGTTGTTCATTACCTTCTCCTGCATAATCTGACTGGCACGAAGGAAGGGCTTTCTGACAATCAGATAAACCTTGCTGGCCAAGCCTGCCAGATAGGTAGCCTCCTCGCAGGCAGTATCGCCTCCACCAACAACAGCTACAACCTTCTTTCTGTAGAAGAAGCCGTCGCAAGTGGCGCAGGCGCTAACGCCTTGCCCCATATATTTCTGCTCGTCGCTCAGTCCCAGGTACTTTGCACTTGCTCCTGTGGCAATGATAATGCTCTTGGCCTGGACTTCCTGTCCGTCGTCGAGCCATACCTTATAGGGCTGCGAGCTAAGGTCGGCCTTTGTAACGATATTGCTTAGAATCTGGGCGCCGAAACGTTCTGTCTGCTGGCGCATATTCTCCATCAGCTCGTTGGCATCTATTCCTTCGGGGAATCCAGGGAAGTTTTCTACTTCTGTTGTGATAGTCAGCTGTCCGCCTGGTTGAATACCTTCGATAAGTAGAGGAGCCAATCCTGCGCGACCAGCATATATACCTGCAGTATATCCGGCAGGGCCGCTTCCGATAATAAGTAGTTTAGTCTGTAACATGTTGTTTTGTGTTTGTTATCTTAGATCTATGATTTCAATATTGGGATATTCGCTCTTGGGGAATTCGAAGTCGGCATCGTTAAAATGCTTGTTCCCTTGTATAGATTGAATACTGATGCGATTCCAGTTGTTGTCCTGACGTACTCTGATGCAAAGGGGCGAATAGTCATTCTTTGCAACGTCAACGTATATTTCCTGAGCGTTAGCGTTCTGGGAACGGGCTGTCAGGTGTATCTCGTAAACATCCTTCCCACGCAGCTTTGTCTGGCGGGCTTTCATCTTGTATCCTTTTTTATATAGGTTCAGGAAAGAGTAGGGGTTCATGTTTGTCATCTCTCTTTCTGTCGGAGTGCTCACGTTCACCTCTCCGCTCTCAGGAATCAGGCTCCATTGTGTCTGGCCGTTGTACCACATCTTCATCTCGTCTGTAGAGAGATGCATCTTTTTACCTTGTAATAATACGATGCCATTTGTTTTGCCCTGTTCTGTTGTTCCGCTGAAGGATGTTGCTGCAAATCTGACCTCTACATCTCCCATTTGCTTTATTTTTGTAGCTGTATTATCCAGTATTTGCTTTGCGTTCTGTGCCACACATCCTAACGACAGGAACAATAGCATGGCGGTCAATATCTTTCTCATTTTTCTTTGTATACTGTTGTCGTTTTTAATTAAGAATTAAAAGAGAAGAACGCCAAAGGGGTCGCGAGCGAACGCGAGAACGAAGTGGCAATTAAGAATTGTCGGTTGCTGGTTATTGGTTAGCGAGCACAGCGGTAGCAAATTCTTCACTCTTCACTCTTCATTCTTCATTTAACTAGAGGTTATCCAACCTAAATTGCAGGTCTTCCTCGCTTACGCAGAGCACCTCGCGTGGCTTGCTGCCTTTGGCAGGACCTACGATACCCACTTTCTCCAACTGGTCCATCAGTCGTCCGGCTCTGTTATATCCGATGCTGAACTTACGCTGAATCATGCTGGTACTACCGCTTTGTTCCAGAACCACCATACGAGCCACCTCGTTGAACATGGGGTCAAGGTGGTTCAGGTCAACATCCGGTCCGTCTCCATCCTCACCACCTTCCATCGGAACTTCAGGCAGCGGGAACGGCGCGTTGTAGCTTTGCTGGCAGGCGATATAGGATGTGATGTCCTCCACCTCGGGTGTATCCACAAACGCACATTGTACACGAACGGGATCGTTGCCAGAGAGGAACAACATATCACCCTTACCTATCAACTGGTTGGCTCCTGTACGGTCCAGGATGGTCTTACTATCGATCGAGCTGGCTACCTTGAATGCCAGTCGGGCAGGGAAGTTAGCCTTGATGGTACCTGTAATGATGTTGGTGGTCGGGCGCTGGGTAGCGATAATCATGTGAATACCAACGGCACGGGCCAACTGAGCGATACGTGCTATGGGCAACTCGATTTCCTTACCTGCCGTCATTATCAGGTCGCCGAACTCGTCTATGATAACCACGATATATGGCATGAACTTGTGTCCGTTCTCGGGGTTCAACTGGCGGTCCTTGAACTTCTGGTTGTATTCCTTTACGTTTCTGGCTCTGGCTTTCTTCAGCAAGTCGTAGCGGGTATCCATCTCCACGCAGAGGCTCTTTAGTGTCTGAATAACCTTGTTAACGTCTGTGATGATAGGCTCTTCTGTTCCCTCGTTACCCTCCACCTGAGCCAGGAAGTGGTTAACTATTGGGTTGTAAACGCTGAATTCCACTTTCTTGGGGTCAACCATCACGAACTTCAGTTCGGCTGGATGCTTCTTATACAACAAAGATGTGATAATGGCATTCAGTCCTACAGACTTACCCTGGCCCGTGGCACCTGCAACCAACAGGTGAGGCATCTTGGCAAGGTCCACCATGAAGACCTCATTGGTAATGGTCTTACCAAGTGCCATTGGCAGCTCGAAATCTGTCTCCTGGAACTTGCGACTGTTGATGACGCTCTCCATCGAAACCATCTGTGGCTTAGCGTTGGGCACCTCTATACCTATGGTTCCCTTGCCGGGGATGGGCGCTATGATACGGATACCCAGGGCGCTTAGGCTTAGGGCGATATCATCTTCCAAACCACGTATTCTGCTGATACGGATACCGGGGGCAGGGGTTATCTCATACAGGGTAATGGTTGGGCCAATGGTAGCTTTGATACTTGAAATCTCCACGCCGAAGTACGACAGCACTTTGATGATCTTATTCTTGTTGGCCTGCTGCTCCTCCATGTCAACATTCGACTGTATGTTGTCATAGTGCTTCAGCAAATCCAGGGTGGGGTATTTGTAATGTTCCAAGTCCAACTTCGGGTCGTAGGGCTCCAGGGCACCTTCCTTAGTGGTGTCTGCCTTTTCGGGATCTTCTCCTACCACCACCTTCATATCTTCGGCAGGGTTAGCAAATTCCAGGGGCAAGGCTTGTTCTCCTAACTTCAGGGGAATCTCCACATCGCCATTGGTATTGCCGAAGTCTATGGTGGTAGCAGTCTTCGAGGGCTCGTCTTCGAAGGGGATGGTATTTTCTAACTTCATCTCCACCTCCTCGCTTGTCGAGAGGGGTTCTTCCTCCTCTTCCTCGTCGAATAGTTCTTCCTCCTCGCCGTCTTCCAATTCTTCCTCTTCGGCTTCCATGGCTGCCAGCTTGTTCTTGTTGTTTCTGTTCACAACATTCCTGATGGCCGTTATTGCTTCGCCGCTCAGGTAGAAGGTGTACAGCAGGGCAGTAATTAACAGGGTTACAACGGCACCGAGGTTACCGACTTTCTCTATGAGCGTAGAAATCTCGTTGTTTCCAATCATTCCACCCCAGTTGATGAAGTGGTTCTGCATCGTCTCGAATTGAATCTGCAGGAAAGCCATACAGGCAGAAATCCATATCATCAGGATCATGCAGTTCAGGAACCATTTGTGCAGACGAACCTTTATGGTGCCCATGATACGTATTCCCGTAGCTACCAGCAGGACGGGGATAAGTATGGATGCCACTCCGAATGTGTTTTCTATCAGCCAGTAGGCAATCCAGAATCCCATCTTGCCTACCCAGTTGGCGGCGGGCAGTTCTGGATTGGTCAGTAGTCTTTGGTCTTCTGCACCCGTAAAGAAATGTGAGAATAGGGCCAGAAAGACGCATAGGGATATGCTTGCAAGGATGAATCCCCACACAAATTTCATATTGTCGCTGTGGTCGGTATTCTTTTCTGCATCGATGTCCGAATCGTTCTTGATGCTCTTTCTGAACCAGCTCACGGCATTCGTAAAGAAATTGCCGTTTTTGTTCTTAGTAGTATTCCTATATTTTTTATCGCTCTTCTTGGAGGCCATATTTGTGTCTTTATTATATAAAACGTTTGCAAATTTAGTGTATTTTCTTCAATTATTTCTTCTTTTGGGCGTTTTTTTGTAACTTTGCCGACCAAATAGATTAAGTGAATGAAGAATAAAACGGAAAATCCCATATATTCGCATAATACGCTGGAATTTGTGACGGTTTCAGCGGAGTTTTGTGCTTATCTCGAGCAGTTGCAGGATAAGGGCAGAAGCGAGTTTATCGCCACCATGCAGAAGTTGCTGCCTTTGCTTTATCTGAAGGCACAGATGCTTCCAGAGGTTGAGAGCGAGGGCGATTTCCTTCCCGACGACCAGGTTACCGAGGCAGATTACAATTATGTACGTAATGGCATCTACGAAATCATGAAGGAAGCCGATGAGTACGAGGATTTTGTATATGATGAGGCTATGCAGACCGAGGAGAGCCAATGGAAAACCGTCAGCGAGGGATTGGCAGACATCTACCAGGCACTTCGCAACTTCGTTTCTGCCTATCAGCAACGTGTAGAGGCCTGTATGCTTGACGCATTATGGTGTGTAAGGGATAATTTCGAGTTATATTGGGGACAGAATCTTGTGGATACACTCAAGCAGTTGCACAAGGTTCGCTATGTACTGAACAGCGGTTCTGATGAAGAAGATTTATAGCAAATTCGACAAGCAACTTATTCCCCAGCTACCTCAGGTACTTTTCGAGGGTAGGATAGAGACCATCCTTAGCGAATCAGAGGCCGAAAAGGCCGTAGATTACCTGTTGCGTCAGGATATTATCGGCTTCGATACCGAGACCAAGCCCATGTTCAAGGCAGGCCGTCAGAACGAGGTTGCTCTGCTGCAGGTAAGCAGCCGTGATATCTGTTTTCTTTTCCGACTGAATCATATTGGTATGCCCCCCTGTATTGTCCGTCTGCTTTCGGACAGCAGTAATACGAAGGTAGGCCTCTCTTGGCACGATGATATCCGTATGCTAAAAAGGAGAGCCGAGTTTACTCCCGGCAACTTTATCGAGCTTCAGGAGATGGTAAGCGATTTTGGCATAAAGGACCTAAGCCTGCAGAAACTTTATGCCAATATTTTCGGACAGAAGATTAGCAAGACGCAACGCCTTTCCAATTGGGAAGCCGACATCCTTACCGAGCCTCAGAAACGCTATGCAGCCACAGATGCGTGGGCCTGTGTGATGCTCTATCAGGAGCTGCTCCGCTTAAAGAAGGAGGGCTACGACTTGGAGGTCGTTCCAGAGCCGGAACCCGTAGCTCCCGCTCCCAAGGAGGACAAGCCTAAGGCCAAAAAGCCTAATAACAAGCCCAGAAAAAAGAGGAAAACTACCTACAAGCCAAAGGATAAGAAAGTTACGAAGCCGAAGAAAACGACTACCGAATAAGCATTTTCTTGTTGTTGGTGATAAAAATTCCCTTTCTTAGTTTGGAGTTTATAGTTGATAGTTGAGCGTTGACTTTCCGACCGCTGAGATCATACACCTCCCCTTCATTTTTTTTACTTTTCACTTCTTCAATTCCATCGAACGTATCGTCCAGTCCTTGCAGCCACTTTGTTAGGTCTTGCAGCATCTGTGTGTGGTATGCAAAGGATGTTTTGAAGCCAAAACCGTGACCACCCGTCGGGAATGTTTTGTTGGTAACAGGCACACCTGCACTTTTCAGAGCCTGTCTGTATTTCGTGCTGTTTGCGGGTTTTACTGTTTCGTCATTGGTGGCCCAGCAGATATAAGCAGGAGGCGTTTCCGAGGTTACCTGCTTATTGTTACTGTACAGGTTAATCAGTTTTGTGCTTGGATTCTTTCCTAACAGATTTTCCCGTGAACCGGCATGCGTTATGCTAGTCTCCATGCTGATAACAGGATAATACAGCACCTGAAAGGCGGGCAGCTCGTTGCCGGTAAGATGTGTAGCTATTGTGCTGGCCAGATGTCCTCCGGCGCTGAAGCCCATTACTCCCACCATCCTGGGGTTTATCTGCAGGTCTTCCGCATTATCGCGCAGATACTTTAGGGCAGCCTTGCCGTCGTTCAGGGGAATCTCGGGATTTCCGTCTGGCAGATTATACCCGAGCACGGCAGACGTGAAACCCAGATCGCGGTAAAAGGGTGCCCAGTCAGCACCCTCATAGCTGCCGGCAACGTACGAGTATCCGCCGCCTGGAATAATGATGACCGACTTACCGTTGTTATTCTCCTCTTGGGCACGAAAGACGGTAAGGGATGCTCCCGTGGGCAGTTGTACCTCGAAAACGACAGGTTGTTTGGCTATGTAATTGCTGAGGGTTTCCAGGGCTTCTGTTGAATCGAACTCGCCTTCTTCCTGAATGGCCGTCTGATTGCCTGCGTCATGTGGTGTGTAGGTGTTGGCGCAGATGCCCGTTTCCGTGCTGTTGGCGCTATTAAGCACATAACCGCCTGTTGTCAGGTAATAGGGGTAAGCCTCGGGTGTCCCCGTGTAGTTTACTTTTATAGGCTCCAGGTATTCGTTAGAGCAGATGATATTACTCCAGTCGCTATTGTAGGCAATGGGGTCGCGATACATGAACGACTTCTCCGCTACGCTATACAGATAAGTCTTCCCCTCGTAGGTAATAAATGCGAACTCACCCTTTGTGGCACCAATGTCTGTTCTGGCCGTATTGGTAAGCTTGCCGCCTTTTACACCCATCTCACCACGGGCGGTCTTCAGGCTGTACTTCTTATTATTCTGGGGCTTGAAGGTGTTCCATTCGGGCAACGGGTTCTTTACTTCCATTCCGTCGGCTTTGATAAGCTCCAGAAGGCTGTTGGCCCAGATTTCTGCCAGCCGCTTCGCCCCGTTCTGATTGGGGTGCAGATAGAAATAGCCTGCATTGCCGTTTTCCCTTGTAAATAAGGCAAAGTTGTTCTCGAAGTACTCCCATACGCCTCTGTTGCCGGCATACACCTGGTCGTACTGAGCCACGATACCGTCCAATATGGGGTAGTAGCTGTGCAGGCGGTCCAATCCTTCCTGCAGATATTTGGCTTTGTTGTAGGTGCTGGGGCTGTACCATATAGGGTAGTTCAGGACTATCCTGCAGTCCGGGACGTTTTCTATAAGTTTATCTATTATTGTCCTGATGTTGTTGGCATAGACGTCGGGGTTAACGGGAGCACCTTCAGGTCCTGAGCAAGCGCTATCGTTGGTACCCAGCATGATGGATATATAGATTTTGCCGCCGTTCTTCTGGAAGTTTTTTGCATTGTTTAAAATACTGGTAAAGTCATCCCTTCCGGGCAGATAGCCGAATGTGGTGATGCCAGAGTGTCCTCCGTTATAGACATTGGTAGTGACACCTGTAGCCTCTTCTACCAAAGCACGACATACGATAGGCGGAGCCTGTTGTGCTGCGTTGCTAAGTGTGGCACCAGCAGTAATGCTATTGCCTATGAAGAGCAGGTTGATGTGTGGGGGGGGCTGTGCTTGCATGCTATTGCAAACCAAAGCCAAAAGGCTCATTAAAATTTGTGTTCTTAGTCGAAACATAAGGTTATAAAGGTTTTTTGTCTGTTTTTCCGTGGCAAAAATACGGATAAATGAGCAATTTCCCAAAATTAGTCGTAGATAAAGTCGCATCTAACACCTATATTTCTTGAATATAAATCCGATTTTTGTCGAGCGTGGGAATTTTAGAGATGAAGGTCTCAGATTGAAAAATCACTCTCAACGTTTCTGTCCCAAGCATTGCAAGAGAAATTGCCGATTGATGATTATTTCTCGGTAGAGAAGTGTGCCCTGGGCGTGTACAACGAGATTTGCATGGCACTTTATGGCCTCATAGAAAATGAAGAATGAGGAGTGAAAACGACCGTGCCAATTACAATTACAGTAATTACAATTAAAAAAAAGATACCACCCCCCTTTCTTTAGACATTATAACTTATTAATATATATATAGTTATATATGATAATAGAGGATAAGGAGGGTACCCTAAAAACAAACTGTAATAACTGTAATTGTAATTGTTGGACAGTAATTAATCATCTAAAAAGCAGAATATCAATGAGATACGATATCAGTAAAGCGACTGCCCCCGCTATGCCAAACCTTGGAAAAGGTACAGAATGTATTAAAATCCTGCTCTCGCAGGCCTCGAAAGACATGCACGAACCCCTTGTTCCGATGCTTTTCCCTATCCTTGGCGCACACATGAGCGGTTCGGAATTTCAGTACCCAGACCTCACTTGGAAGGAGCCATGTGGCATGATGGCCAATCTGGTTTGCGATTTGGGCTATAATAAATAGAAAATTTGCGTTCCCACGGGGAGAAATTTGCGCTCCCACGAGAAAACAAATGCGCTCCCACGGGGGAGCAAAATCCTCACCCCAACCCCTCTCCCAATGGAGAGGGGCTTTTTTATACCTTTGATTATGAATTTTGAATTAATATGGCAACCAATGCAAATTTATTTATATAATAAGGTGTGTTTGTCGAAATTTTTGTGTAACTTCGCAGCGTAAATAATAAATGTGTTAAATGAGTAGGTTGGTAATACTCCGTAAAGGCAAAGAGGAAAGTTTGAAACGTTTTCACCCCTGGATATTCTCGGGGGCCGTTCATCATATAGAGGGTGAGCCGGCAGAAGGAGATATCGTAGAGGTACTAAATAGCGAAGGAAAGTTTATCGCCCTTGGACATTGGCAGATAGGCAGTATAGCCGTCAGAGTCCTGACCTTTAAGCGTCAGGAAATAGATGCCGAGTTCTGGAAGAAGCGCCTGGCTTCGGCCCTGGATGTGCGCCGTAGCATAGGTGTAGCTGGGACTGACTATAACAATATGTATCGTCTGGTTCATGGCGAGGGCGACAATCTGCCTGGTCTGATTATCGATATCTATGGCAAAAATGCTGTTATGCAGGCTCATAGCGTGGGCATGCATGTTTGCAGAATGCAGATTGCCGAGTCCTTGAAGGCTGTTATGGGCGATGATCTGAAGGCCGTTTATTACAAGAGCGAGACAACACTTCCGTATAAGGCTTCGCTGGGGCAGGAGAACGGTTTCATCTTGGGCGAGAGCGACGATAACGTTGCCGTAGAGAACGGCCTGAAGTTCCATATCGACTGGCTGAAGGGGCAGAAGACGGGTTTCTTTGTCGACCAGCGCGAGAACCGCGCCCTCGTGGAGAAATATGCCCATGGCCGCAAGGTGCTGAACATGTTCTGCTACACAGGCGGATTCAGCGTCTATGCCATGAGGGGTGGGGCAGAGTTGGTTCATTCTGTTGACAGCAGCGCCAAGGCCGTGGATCTGGTGAATGCCAATATAGAGCTGAACTTCCCTGGCGATAAGCGCCACGAGGCGTTTGCCGAGGATGCTTTCCGTTATCTGGACGAGATGGACGGCAAGTACGACCTGGTCATTCTGGACCCTCCTGCTTTTGCCAAGCATAAGGATGCCCTGAAGAATGCTTTGCGCGGATATACCAAGCTGAATGCCCGTGCTCTGGAGAAGATGCCTTCTGGAAGCATCCTCTTTACCTTCAGTTGTTCGCAGGCGGTCAACAAGGATCAGTTCCGTATGGCGGTCTTCACAGCTGCTGCCATGGCCAAGCGCAAGGTTCGCATCCTGCACCAGCTGCACCAGCCTGCCGACCATCCCATCAACATCTCCCCCCCTGAGGGCGAATACCTGAAA
>CAMOMP010000056.1:0-17248 GCA_946619915.1 uncultured Prevotellaceae bacterium
GAAGTTCCTGAACGAGCAGGGTAAGATTCTTCCCCGCCGTATCACCGGTACTTCTCTGAAGTATCAGCGTCGTGTAGCTCAGGCTGTTAAGCGTGCTCGCCATTTGGCATTGCTGCCTTTCGTAACTGACTTGATGAAGTAAAAAAAGGAGGAATAGATATGGAAATTATACTGAAAGAAGACGTTATTGGCTTGGGTTACAAGAATGATATTGTAAACGTAAAGTCTGGTTACGGTCGTAACTATCTCATTCCTTACGGAAAAGGCGTAATTGCCAGCGAGAGTGCTAAGAAACAGTTGGCTGAGACTCTGAAGCAGAAGGCTGTTAAGTTGGCTAAGATCAAGGCTGAGGCTGAGGCTAAGGCTGAGAAGCTGAACGCAGTATCTCTGGTTATCTCTACCAAGGTTAGCAACACTGGCGTTATCTATGGTAGCGTAAACAGCCTGCAGATTGCAGACGAGTTGCAGAAGCTTGGCTTCGATGTAGATCGTAAGATTATCATTGTTAAGGACGTAAAGAGCGTTGGCGACTATGTTGCTACCGTTAAGCTCCACAAGGAGGTTTCTGCTCAGGTTCCCTTCAAGGTAATTGCCGAGGGTGCTCCTGTTGTTGAGACTCCTGCAGCTGAGGCACCTGTTGCTGAGGCTCCCGCAGAAGAAGCATAATCTGCATTCTATCATAAATTAAAGCGCAGCTCTATCAAGGGCTGCGCTTTTTTTTTGTTTTCTTCTCTTATAGGTAAAGATTTTGCCTGCCTGTGTTCGTGAGCCTGGTCGGATGTTTGGTGGAGGGAAAAGAAATGAATGTTGATGAGGGCGGGGCGGTAGATTTAAGGGTGCAAAAAAAAGACGGCATCCTGAGGATGTCGTCTTCCTAAGACTTTTTTTGTTCTGTCTTTTGATTACTCAGCTACGGGAGCAGCTACTGAATCACAAGCTGTAGTGTCAGCGCAGCAAGTTGTGTCGTTCTCAACAACAGCAGTTGTGTCGATAGAATCGGCAGCTTCCTCAGTCTGAGCTGTCTTGTTACCACAAGAAGCGAAAGAAACAGCTACTACAGCTGCGAACAAAAATGCTAACTTTTTCATTTTTTTGCTTTTTTAAATCTGTAAAACAATCAATTGCTTATAAAAACGATGCAAAGGTACGGAGTTTTTCAATACGTTGTATCTTTTTTGTCGATTTTTTTATAGATTTTTTAAACATTTTTTGTAACTGCCTGAAAATCAGCGATACGGTTTTTTCGTTTTTTTTATAAAAACTTACATTTTCCACTTTTTGTGTTAATAAGGATTCGGTGCTTTTTCGCTATTTCTGCATCAGAATAGAAATAATAATGTGTTTTTCGTTTGTTTTTCCGTTCGGGTATAAAAGGAAATGCTGTTTTCTTTTGTATTGTACTCACTTAATCATATCTCTGACTATTGTCGAAGATACTTACGTTCGGATAAAGAAATAAAATTGAATTTATTTCATTTATCACTCGCTTATTCGTATCTTTGACTATTGTCGAAGATACTTGCGCTCGACAATAAAAATAAAAAAACTTTTTTATTTTGTATTGTTCTCGCTTATTCGTATCTTTGCAGGCATGTATGATTTTAAGGGCAAGAAGGCCGCATATTTTACATTAGGTTGTAAACTGAACTTCGCAGAGACGAGTTCTGTGGGTAAGCAACTCAAGGAGGCAGGTGTAGAGACAGTCTCCAAGGGTGAGGTGGCTGATATCTGTATTGTAAATACTTGTAGCGTTACGGAGGTGGCTGATGCCAAATGCAGGCAGGCCATCAGCAAGATGGTACGCAGACATCCTGGTGCGCTGGTTGTGGTGACTGGTTGTTATGCACAACTTAAGCCTGAGCAGGTCTCTGCCTTGGATGGAGTTGACCTTGTCTTGGGTAGCGAACAGAAGGGACAGATATTGCAATATATATCGGAGCGCCTGCCCATGATGCCTGAGGAAAGGGCTCTTGTGGCGCATGAGCATCATACCAGCAAGACGGCGGATATACGCAGTTTTGTGCCCAGTTGTTCCTGTGGCGATAGGACGCGTTACTTCCTAAAGGTTCAGGACGGCTGTGATTACTATTGTACCTATTGTACCATTCCTTTTGCCAGAGGCAGAAGCAGGAATGGCAGCATACAGTCGCTGGTAGAGCAGGCTCAGGAAGCAGCTCGGCTGGGTGGAAAGGAAATTGTGATAACGGGCGTTAATATAGGTGATTTTGGCAAGACTACAGGTGAGACATTTCTGGATCTGGTTAAGGCATTGGATGCAGTAGAGGGTATAGAGCGCTATCGCATCAGCAGCATTGAGCCCAACTTGCTTACTGACGAGGTGCTGCAGTACTGTGCACAGAGTCGCGCCTTTATGCCACATTTCCATATTCCCTTGCAGAGCGGAAGTGATGAGGTTCTCAGATTGATGCACCGTCGTTATGATACCCAACTATTCTATAATAAGGTATCTCGTGTGCGCGAACTGATGCCTGATGCTTTTATTGGTGTGGATGTGATTGTTGGAACACGTGGCGAGACAGATGAACTGTTCCGTGAAGCGCTCAGTTTTATGGAGAGGATAGACGTAAGCCAGTATCATGTCTTCAGCTATAGTGAGCGCCCTGGCACGAAAGCCTTGCAGATTCCCTATGTGGTGTCTGCTCAGCAGAAACATGAACGCAGCCAACAGGTTCTTGCACTCAGTCAGCATAAGTTGCGTGACTTCTACGAGCGTTTTGTGGGTCAGGTACGACCAGTACTGCTGGAGCACAGCAGAACCAAAGGCATTATGCACGGATTCACGGATAATTACATTAAAGTAGCAGTACATACTACGGAAGAGATGGACAACAGAATAGTGAACGTCCGTTTAGGGGCGTGGGATGAAACAGAAGAGTTGTTAACAGCAGAGATAATATGAAAAACATAGCAATAGTTATACTGAATTGGAATGGAGCAAGCATGTTGCGTAAATTCCTTCCTTCGGTAATTAAATACAGCCAGGAGGCGGAGGTGATTGTCGCTGACAATGCCAGCAAGGATGATTCGCTGAAGGTATTGGAAAGCGAGTTCCCGGAGGTGAGAACCATTGTGCTGGACAGAAACTATGGTTTTGCCGAGGGCTATAACCAGGCACTGCGCCAGGTGGAAGCCGAATACTATCTGTTGCTGAACAGCGATGTGGAAGTGACTGAGGGATGGCTGGCTCCTATGCTCTCGTATATGGATGCTCATCAGGAGGTCGCTGCCTGCCAGCCTAAGCTGAGGTGTGAGTGGAACCGCCCGATGCTGGAATATGCAGGTGCCTGTGGCGGATACATAGATTGGCTGGGTTATCCTTTCTGTCGAGGAAGGGTTTTCAATACCGTTGAGGAGGATTTGGCACAATACGACACCATAGCTCCCGTCTTGTGGGCAACAGGTGCGGCGCTGATGATTCGCAGCAAGCTCTATTGGGAGACTGGCGGATTGGATGCCCGTTTCTTTGCTCATCAGGAGGAGATAGATCTCTGTTGGAGACTTCGTAGCAGAGGGCATCAGATAGTCTGCATCCCTGAGAGCGTAGTCTTTCATGTGGGTGGAGCGTCGTTGCCTAAGAGCAATTCACGTAAGACGTTCCTAAACTTCCGCAACAACATGATTCTGCTCTATAAGAATCTGCCCGACGATCAGTTGGCATATGTTATGCGCTGGCGTTTCTGGCTGGATGCTTTGGCATGCCTGTACTTCTTCGTTACTCTTCAGTGGGGTAGTTGTCTGGCTGTGTGGAGGGGGCGATGGGCTTTCCGTAAGACGAAGGCTGATTTCCGCCCTGACCGTGAGAAAAATATTCAGGCTACAGTGGTGCCGGCAAGTGAGATTCTGTTCCCTAAGAGCATTCTGTGGAATTACCACGTAAAGGGAAAGAAGACCTACGACCAACTGAATGCCTAAATCGAAAATTAAAACAAATCCCTTTACCTTATATATATAATAAAGCAATGAAAAGAGTTCTGGTTCTTATTCTATTGATGGCAGTCTGCCTGATTCCTGCAAATGCTGTGTTAAAGGAGAAAGACTTGGCACGTACCCTGAGTGTACTGAAGGCTGAACTGCAGGAAAAGTATGAACAGCAGCAGTACTTTATGGCTATGTACGAGCAGCAGGGAACCCAGCAGCATCAGCAGTTGGTGAGCTTCATGCATCAGTGCGAACAGATTGGCCTTATGCTGTATTCACAGACAACGGACAATACCTTTGATATGGCATACGCCTGCCAGCAGGCTACCGACTTGTATCACGACCTTAGCAATCGTGACAGCAAGATGCACCAATATGATAAGATAATCTTGCGCATAAAGCAGGAGATAGAGAGGTATGATGCGCTGATTCAGTCGCTCAAGAGTATGCCTCCCGTCACGGCAGCCGATGCTGACAGCATTCTGACGGAGAACGACAGCATTCTGATGCAGGCCATTGATTCTCTGCGTGAGAAGAAAGACTCTCTGCTTGAGGTTAGAGACAGCATGCAGGAGAAGAATATTCTTCTTATGGGACAAGACAAGGATGCGGAAGAGGAGAGTCATGAACCTCTGTTCCTTACTGGTCAGCAGTTGAGGGATAGGGAGGATTGTTTGAAATATGCAGAAACCCTGCGTGATAATATGCAGCTCTTCCTGGAGAAACTGGAGGCTGAGAATACTTATTACAAGAGTGTTATCGGTAAGGTAGAGGAATTGAACCAGTTTGCAAAGGGCAGGTATAAGTTGCTGCAAGATAATATCTTCAAGAACGGTGGCGACAATTATTTCAAGATCCTGAAGACGTTCCCTATGCAGTGGTTTAGAGCTCAGAATGCCATAAAGACCAAGTACAAGCCATTTGCCGGTCACGAGCAGACCTTCTCTGAATGGCGTGGTGCAACGGTTCTGTTTATCAGTATCTTCCTGATACTCTATCTGGCTCTTTCACTTCTTGTCAGCTATGTCTTCCTGAGATGGCTGCTGCCTAAGAGATGGCGTGGCGAAGCCTTCAAGGTGAAGCGCCATATGCTGAACAATGTTGTGGGAATTGGCCTGTTCGCCATCATTGTTATGGTTGTGCGCTCTTTGTCTCAGCGTAATTTCATTCAGATGGGAACAGGACAGATTATTACTATGGCCTGGCTGTTGGAGGTTATCTTCCTGAGTCTGTATATTCGCCTCAAGGGTGAGCAGATGCGTCATGCGGCTATTCTCTACATGCCTTTGATGGTAATGGCTTTTGTGGTGATTCTGTTCAGAATCGTGTTGATTCCCAATCATGTGGTTAATCTGATATTCCCTCCCATCTTGTTGGGCTTCTGCATTTGGCAGTGGGTTGTCTCCAAGCATCACAGAGAACAACTTCCCATGATGGACATTATGTATATGCATGCCACCAGCTTAGTGATATTTGTTTCCTGCGTGGCTTCATGGGTAGGTTTCTCGTTGTTGGCTGTTCAGATTCTAATCTGGTGGACGTTCCAGTTGGCTGCTATCATGACGGTAACCTGTATCTATGACCTGATGGAGATGTACGAGGAACGATTCCTGCTGGCTAAGTTGGATCCAGAGTTGAAGGCAAAGAAAGCTCAGGGAATAGATGTGACAGATGAATTGAAGGCGCTGAAGAAGAAGATGCAGCATGGCGATTATATCTCTGTAACATGGATTTACGATTTGTTCAACCGTACATTGGTGCCCATCGTTGGTGTAGCTTCAGTCTTCTTCAGTATTTACTGGGCATCCCGTGTCTTTGAGATGACAAGCCTTTGCGAGTCTTTCTTCCGCATGGATATCATCAACAAGGAGAATCTGATTCGTATATCTCTGGACCGCCTATGTGTTGTGGCAACCCTCTGGTTTATATTCCGTTACCTGAATTATGGCATTCGCGGATTCTATTGTCATTACAGACGTAAGGTGCTTGCCGAGAATGAGATGTTGAACCTTACCCTGGCGCGTAATGTAATTGGCATTCTCTGCTGGGGCGTTTATCTCGTCATTGTACTGGTTGTGCTGAATGTGCCCTGGGCGGGTATTAGCATTGTCAGTGCAGGTCTGGCTACTGGTTTGGGTTTTGCCATGCAGAGCATCCTGGAGAACTTCTTCTATGGTATTTCACTGATGACGGGACGTATTCATGTGGGTGACTATATCGAATGCGACGGCATCGCAGGAAAAGTGGAGAGTATTACTTATCAGAGTACGCAGATTGTTACGGCCGACGGTTGTGTGATAGCCTTCCTGAATAGTGCCCTGTTCAGTAAGAACTTTAAGAATATGACACGTAACCATCGTTATGAGCTGATAAAGATTCCTGTTGGCGTGGCTTATGGTACCAATGTGGAGGAGGTTCGTAAGGTGCTGACAGATGCACTGATGCCTGCGTGCCTTGAGAAGAATGCCGATGGAATGTGCATTACCAATGTAGAAGAGCAGCCCTTGAAGGTGGCCTTCGTGAATTTTGGCGAGAGTAGTGTTGATTTGGCTGTCTGCATTTGGATGCTGGTAGAGGAGAAGGTTGCCCTGACGGGACGTGTGAAGGAAATCATCTACAATACGCTGAATGAGAATAATATCGAGATTCCTTTCCCACAGAGGGATGTTCATATTATAAACAAATAAGAACAGAGACTGTGCAGATAAACTTGTCAGAGCGTACCCTTCGTATTAAGGAGGGAGAAGTGCCTTTCCAACGGGGTAGGAAGGAGTATCATCCTATTATTATCAGTATCACTGATGAGTTGGGAAAGCGTATAGGATTGGGTGAGTGTGCTCCCTTGGCTGGCGTCTCTTGTGATGCGGATGCGTATATCAGAATGTCTGACGCAGCCCGACTGATTAACGAGGCGTTGGCAAGCGAGGATTATGCCAAGCATCTTAGCCCTTACCCGGCTCTCTTGTTCGCATTGGAATCTGCATTATATGATTTTCAGCAGAATCCCTTGCTATATGATACTCCTTTTGCTCACAGTCAGGCGTATATCCCCTCCTATGCTGTTGTGGATGTTGAGGGGTACGACCAGATGCTCAGTCGCAGCAAGCGTATGATTCTGAAGGGCTTCCGCCACCTGAAACTGCGTATAGGTGAAGGAGGGGGGGCTGATGTGTTGAAGGTTATCCAGACTCTTAGGTCTCGTTTTTCGAAAGATACACTGAAACTGAGTGTTGATGCCCAGGGGACTTTTGACCTTGAAGAAGCAAAAGAGTTGTTGAAGGAACTTAAGTCATACGACATTCATTTGGTGGAACAGCCCGTCAGGCAGTATCAGTGGAAGGATATGGCCGAACTTTGCCAAATGGCAAGGGAAGAGGGAACGGCTCCCATCGCCCTTGACGAAGAGTTGATAGGTGTGAATGTGCTGGAAGAAAAGCGTATCCTTCTGGATACCATACGTCCCCAGTTTATAGTCGTAAAGCCTATGCTGCATGGTGGCATAACAAGCTCCATCGAATGGGCAAGCGAGGCAATGAAGCGCGAAGTGGGCGTTGTGGTTTCTGTTGCCCATGAGGGTAACATAGGCCTGCGTAACGTGGCTTTGCTGGCAGCAAGAATTTTTGGGCCAAGTTGTAAGGAAGCACAAGGACTTGGCACAGGGCCATTGTACCGTGATGATACGGAGATGGACGTTGAGATGCAAGGAAATAAATTATGGCGTTGTCTGGTAGAAGACTAACGCCATAACTTTTTTCTTTTCCTTATAAATAGTCGGGTAGTTGGAACAGCTTGGTTCCGTTGCTGCCTTTTATCAGGATCGTTTTTCCTGTAAGCGGATTGTCGTGGATTTCAGCCTTTACGGCCTCTACATCCTTGAAGTATCTGGCATTCATGCGTTTGTTCTGATAGTTGAGCGAGGCAAAATTGTCTCCTACCAACCAGATATCCTCTAAGGGCATGCCTGCCAGGATGTCCATAATTTTTCGATGCTCCAGTTCGCTGTCGGCTCCCAGTTCGCGCATGTCGCCAAGGATAACCATCTTGTTTTTTGAATCGATGAACTGGAAGTTTGTCAGGGCTGCCACCATGCTGCTGGGGTTGGCATTGTAGGCATCTACAATCAGACGGTTGCGACCTGTATCGCGGAACTCGCTGCGACTGTTGCTGGGGATATAGTTCTCCAGGGCGTGGCAAATCTGCTCGGGCGTGACACCAAAGTGTATACCAACGGTAATGGCAGCGCGTAGGTTGGATATGTTGTAGGCACCAATCAGGTGAGTCTGTATGGTATGCCAGGGAGCATCGTCCTCTTCTCTCCACTGCATCCTCACAAACGGATTGCAGGAGTCAATGCGACCTTCTATATAAGGTATAGCATTGTCCGAGAGACGGAATCCTCTCTCCTCTGCCATCTGCAGCAGATCTTCGTCTAAGGCATTCAGGAAGATTTTGGCATTGCGCTGCTGCAGGTCGTCGTACAACTCTCCCTTGGTTTTCTTCACGCCTTGGAAAGAACCGAAGCCCTCCAGATGTGCACGACCCACGTTGGAGATGAGTCCATAGTCTGCCTTTACCATATTGCATAGGAAGGCAATTTCGCCAGGATGGTTGGCACCTGTCTCAATGACTGCAATGTCATGTTCCTTGGTAATGCGGAGTAGGGTGCGTGGTACACCCAGGTGGTTGTTCAGGTTGCCTTGGGTGAACAGTACATTGTACTTCTCTGCCAATACGCAGGCAATCAGTTCCTTGGTGGTTGTCTTGCCGTTCGTGCCTGTTATCTGCAGCACGGGGATGCTGAGTTGCTGGCGGTGATAGGCTGCCAATTCCTGTAGTGTCTGTTCGGGATTCTCCACGGCAACATATCTGGTGTCGCCTTCGGGGGCAAATTCCTTCTCGACCACAGCATAGGCGCATCCTTTTTCCAAGGCAGAAGCAGCATACAGATTACCGTCGAAAGAGGCTCCTTTTAGTGCAAAGAAGATGGAGCCAGCAGGGCAGTCCCTGCTGTCTGTTGTTATTATGGGGTGTTGTAAGTAGATTTCATATAATTGTTCTATCTTCATATTGCTTGATTTTTTACAATTAACGACACAAAGTTAATTCATTTTTCCGATAATTTATAAATAATGTATAACTTTGTGCCAAATTACCAATAAATATATGAAAGGTCTGTTACCATATACTATAAATGTGGGAGGAAAACTCATGGATTTGGGCGAACCTCAGGTCATGGGAATCCTGAATGTAACACCAGACTCGTTCTATTCGGCAAGTCGTAAGAATACAGAGCAGGAGATTGCAGACCGTGTGCAGGCTATTCTGGCTGAGGGTGGCTCTATGATTGATATCGGAGCCTACAGCAGTCGTCCCGGGGCTGATGATGTGTCGGCCGAGGAGGAGATGGATCGTCTGCGTGGAGGATTGAAGATCCTGCGCAATATTGCCCCTGATGCTGTGGTGAGTGTGGATACATTCAGGGCTGATGTGGCCAAGATGTGTGTGGAGGAGTTTGGTGTGCAGATTATCAACGATATCAGTGGTGGTGAACTGGATGACCGTATGTTCGATACAGTAGCGGCGCTGGGTGTCCCCTATATCCTGATGCACATGAAGGGCGATCCACAGACAATGCAGAACGGACCGCATTACGACGACCTCTTGGCCGAGATGCTTCGTTACTTCGGCACTAAGGTGCAGCAGTTGCATGAGTTGGGCGTTAAGGATGTTATCCTGGATCCCGGCTTTGGCTTTGCCAAGACACTGGAGCATAACTACGAACTGATGAACCGTATGCAGGACCTGCAGGTGCTGGAACTGCCTATGCTGGTTGGCATTAGTCGTAAGTCTATGATATATCGCCTGCTGGGTACTTCGCCCGAGGAGGCATTGAACGGAACCTCTGTGCTGAACACATTGGCGTTGCTGAAGGGTGCAAGTATCCTTAGGGTGCATGATGTGAAGGCTGCTGTCGAGGTGGTACAGATAGTGAAAAAGATGTTGGCATGCTAGAATTCGGAATAAAGGACTTGATTGATATCTTGCTTGTGGCAATTGGCTTGTTCTATTGCTACAAAGTAATGAAGCAATCGCGCTCTGTGAATATCTTCTACGGAGTGTTGTTCTTTATCAGTTTCTGGATTGTTGTCAGCAAAGTATTGGAGATGAAGTTGGTGGGTGGCATTCTGGATAAACTAGTGAATGTGGGTGCCATTGCCATCATTATATTGTTTCAGGAGGAGATTAGGCATTTCTTCTTCAGGGTAGGAACGCGTCAGAGGGTGCACAGGTTTGTGAATTTCTTCCGTCCCGACAAGAAGAAGGATATGTCTGAGTTCGTGCATGAGCGTGAGACTATCTTCCCCATTGTAATGGCTTGTCTGAATATGAGCAAGCAGCGTGTGGGAGCCTTGATAGTATTGCAGAACCATCTTCCACTGAATGATTTTGTTAGGACAGGTGAGTTGGTGAATGCCAAGATCAGTCAGCGACTGATAGAGAATATCTTCTTCAAGAACAGTCCGTTGCATGACGGGGCCATGATAATCTCGAACAACAAAATTACGGCTGCTGCGTGCATCCTCCCTATCAGTCACGACCTGGATATTCCCAAGGAGTTTGGCTTGCGCCACAGAGCTGCCAAGGGTATCAGTCAGGAGACGGACGCATTGGCTATCGTGGTGAGTGAGGAGACCGGTAGCATCAGTGCTGCCTATAACGATGTGCTAAGGGCACATATCTCAGCAGAGGAACTGGAACATCTACTGATGAAGGGAAGGTTCTGATATTAGTCTTTAGACTTTAGGCTTTAGCTTATTTTGAATTTACAAATTTTGAATTTAAACATATAAAACAGATAGTGTTATGACATTAATGGAGAAAATCATCGCTCGTGCCAAGAGTAACAAGCAGCGCATCGTACTGCCTGAGAGCTTGGAGGAGCGAACACTGACAGCCGCAGATAAATCCCTTGCCGATGACTTGGCAGAGATTATTCTTATTGGTAACCGCGACGAGATTTTTGCCTTGGGAAAGAAGTTGGGACTTACCCATCTCGACAAGGCCGAGATTATTGACCCTGCAACCAGTGAGCTGACAAACGAATATGCCGAGTTGCTCTACAACCTGCGTAAGAGCAAGGGTATGACAATGGAGGAGGCTCGCAAGAAGGTACTGACAGATCCTCTGTATTTTGGCTGCCTTATCATTAAGAGCGGTCATGCCGATGGTCAGATTAGCGGTGCCCTTTCTACAACGGGTGACACCCTGCGTCCTGCCCTGCAGATTATCAAGTGCGCTCCTGGCATCACATGTGTCAGCGGTGCCATGCTGCTGATTACTGATAAGCCTGAGTATGGCGAGGATGGAGTTGTTGTATTGGGTGATGTAGCTGTAACACCCGTTCCTGATGCTTCACAGCTGGCTCAGATTGCTGTTTGTACCGCTCACACAGCACGCAGCGTAGCTGGTTTCGCAGATCCTCGCGTGGCTATGCTGAGCTTCAGTACCAAGGGTAGCGCCAAGCACGAAGTAGTTGACAAGGTTATCGAGGCTACTCGTCTGGCTCATGAGATGGAACCCTCTCTGAAGTTGGATGGCGAGCTGCAGGCTGATGCTGCTCTCGTTCCCTCTGTAGGTGAGAAGAAGGCTCCTGGCTCAGAGATTGCCGGTCATGCCAACGTATTGGTTGCTCCCAGCCTCGAGGTTGGTAATATTGGCTATAAGTTGATACAGCGTTTGGCTGGTGCCGATGCTCTTGGCCCCATCCTGCAGGGTATCGCTCATCCCGTGAACGACCTCTCTCGTGGATGCTCCGTTGACGACATCTACAAGATGGTTGCCATCACTGCCTGCCAGGCAATGGATGCGAAGTAAGAGCCCCTCACCCCCAGCCCCTCCCCCCCAAAAAATGGAAGGGGAGAATAAAACGGAATATTAATAATTAATAATAGCCCCTGCTTGCAGTTCTCTCCCATTGGGGGAGGCTTAGATAAAGGGGTGTAACTAAACTGCCCAAGCCCCTGCTTGCAGTTCCCTCCCATTTGGGGGAGGGTTAGGGAGAGGGGCCGAATATGAAGATTTTAGTCTTGAACTGCGGGAGCAGTTCCATTAAGTACGCATTGTACAACATGGATGACAAGAGTGTCATCACAAGTGGAGGTATAGAAAAGATTGGTTTGCCAGACAGCTTTATCACCGTTAAACTCAACGGCGAGAAGCACAAGATGGAGCGCCCCATAGCAGAGCATACTGCCGGCGTTCAGTGGATTTTCGAGGTACTGACAACAGGCGAGTATGCTGTATTGAAGAGCCTCGAGGAGTTGGATGCTGTAGGTCATCGTATGGTGCATGGAGGTGAGAAGTTCAACCAGAGCGTTCGCCTGACCCCCGAGGTTATGGAGGCTTTCGCTGCCTGCAACGACCTGGCTCCTCTGCACAACCCTGCTAACATCAAGGGTGTGAATGCAGTAACAGCTTTGCTGCCTAACATACCTCAGGTAGGTGTGTTCGATACCGCATTCCATCAGTCAATGCCTGACTATGCTTATATGTATGCCCTTCCTTATAAGTTGTATAAGGAGTATGGCGTTCGTCGTTATGGCTTCCACGGAACCAGCCACCGCTATGTTTCACAGCGTGTATGCGAGTTCCTGGGTGTAAAGCCCGAGGGTAAGAAGATTATCACCTGCCACATTGGCAACGGTGCCAGCATCGCTGCTGTTAAGGATGGCAAGTGCGTGGATACTTCTATGGGCTTGACTCCCCTGGAGGGTCTTATCATGGGTACCCGTAGTGGTGATATCGATGCTGGTGCTGTTACATTCCTGATGGACAAACTCAACCTCGATACCAAGGGTATCAGCAACCTGCTGAACAAGCAGAGTGGTTTGGCTGGTGTAAGCGAGGGTAGTAGCGACTTCCGCGATATCCTGGCTGGTATTGCCAATGGTAACGACAAGGCTCGTCTGGCTAAGGAGATGTACACCTATCGTATCAAAAAGTACATTGGTCAGTATGCTGCCGCTATGGGTGGTGTGGATATCATCCTCTTCACTGGCGGTGCTGGCGAGAACCAGTGGGAAGTACGCGAGGGTGCTACCCAGGGTCTGGAGTTCATGGGTGTTAAGATGGATGCACAGAAGAACCGTTCATGTCGTGCCACAGAGTCTATCCTCAGTGCCGATGACAGTAAGGTTACCGTATGCTGTATCCCAACTGACGAGGAGCTGATGATTGCCCTCGATACTCAGGCTCTCTGCTAATAGACAGCTTAAAACATTATTCTATAAATAGGAAGCGTAGCCCCATCAGGGCTGCGCTTTATTTGTGTCAGATTATAGATTATAGATGATAGATAGTTTCAAGTTTCAGGTTTCAAGTTTCAGGTTTCGCTAACCGATATTTGTGTAAATAATTTTCGGAAACACCTTTTCGCCCCTGTTTGTTGCCCAGTTAGAGAATATTTACTGTCTCACTAGAGAAATTTTGTTCCCTAACGTGGGAGCAAATACTTATGGCTTATAGCGTTGTGAGGAGAATGAGGCATGCGTCGCCATTGTCAAATTATTTCAGAAACATCTATAATCTATCATCTAACTTAAGTCTAACATTCACAGTATTCACAATTCACAGTTAAATTTTAAAGGGGTACCCTGCTCAGAGAAGGATAGATATACCTTATTTATATCTATATAATTATATATAATATATATTAATAAATATTAACATTCCGAACGCAAGTCTAGAGGGGGTAGGGTATAAAAGAAACTGTGAATTGTGAATACTGTGAATGCTTGCCGTCAAACATGCCCTACAGCATCTTCAGGGCAATCACTTTTTCTTCATCTTTTTTGCAACCCATAATACCCATTCGTCTATGTTGTCAGTCAGTTGCTTGGGGTAAGGTAGGGGGATGATAACGTCTGGCTTATGGCCGGGATTACGTTCCAGGCAACCTTTTTCGAATTTCTCATCAACGGTCATAGGAAAGACTAGGGTAATGTCTGTATGCGGCAAGCTGATGGAATTACAGTTGCCGGTCTGGTCACAGCCACTAGTGCGTTCGCGACCATAAACCTTAGCATGACTCAGGGAGAAGTTCCGTACCATCCGTACAGGTGTTTCGGCAGCGCTAGCGGTTTCGTTGTCTATTATAATGGCCCCCTTGCGTACCAGCGGTGTATAAGGGTCAGTTCTTTTCTTAATAGTAAGCCAGTTGATGAGACTTCCTTCCTCTGTTCTTAAGGCCTCTTCCATCACTTGATCATAATACTCACCAGGAGCTGCCATGCACCGGTTCTTTAGTTCCCAGTAGTTTTCCATACTGTTACGGTAGTAGTAGTGTTGGTCTTCCAATCCACTGCAATCACACATAAGTGCAGTAAATAAGGTACTGTACCTGTCACCTCCGCCTCCGTTGCCACGAAGGTCTAAAATCAGGTACTTGCAGCCTGAGAGCTTAAACTCCTGCTCCTTCTTCTTCAGCCAATCCCACGTTGGTACTATGCCCCCGCACGATGGCAGACGTAGGAGGTAGGTGTCTGCATCAACCTTGCAACCAACGGGCTCTGGAGCATATTTAGGGATGAGGGTTTTGTAATCAACACGAACTTCATTCTTTAGCTTCCCGAAGAACTTGGAGTCACAATTGGTGTGACGGTCAAAATTCTTATAAAACCAGAAAACGTAGCGTCCTACAGCCTCATCAACATTTATTTTGCCCTGCATCAGACGTGAAAGCAGCGAGTCTTTCATGGCCTTGTATTCGGCTTCGAAGCCATTGCGCATCAGGACGGGGAAAATGGCATTGTTACGTTCGTTGGCATCCACGCAATAGTCGAAGGTCTCAAACGCTTTGCAGATAGAGTCCGGCTGAACTCCGTATTTATCTGTGAAGCCGTTGGCATAGAAGCGTGAGATGTCCTTCGTCATCACAGGGGTATCTGTGCCAAAGGTTCTTTGGATGTTCTGCGGTAAACCGCAACGGTCCCAGACGGTAACGTATGGGTGACCTGTGTCATCAATACAGGTAAGGGAAATGACATCACCGTTAAACCAATGTACAATGTTTGTCTGGTTATAAAGCTCAAAAGCATTGTCACTCAGATAATTGCAAGGCGAAAATATGCATTCCATGGAACCTTTGGGGAATCTGGTATTGGCATAAACGGAAACAGTTTCGTGGCTGCCAAAGATCAGATAGAAGTCCTGGGTACTTCGCTCTATCCAATACTGCGAAGCGGCGTTATTATCCTGCTGCATGCCTCGCAGTTTCCAGACGCCCTGCAAAAGATGCGTCTTGGCTCCCAGCTTCATCTGCAGGAGGTTCAGTGCTCTCTGCATGAGGTCCGAGGAGTCTCTTACCTGTGTATATAGTTCATCTGTATTTGTCTGGTAGGGAAACAAATGCTCGTTGAAAGCGCTCCTGTCGTTAAACCAGCGCAATGTGAAAGTGCTGTCTGTAACATCAAATACCTGCTCTCCTTTGTTCTCTGTTTTAGATAGCTCGCCCGTGTAAACCAGTGGCTTGTTACTATAGATGGTGAAAGAAAAAGGGTAATTATATGGTCCAGGGCGATAAGTAAACAAGAGCGCCAGCGAATCAAGTCCAAGCTTATACTGTTTGAAGCCTGTCTCCACATGTTTTCCGTCTTGATGGACTACTTCCGTGAGTTTGTAAAGCCCCTTGGGATTGGATGTTTGCGCTGTTATAGACTGAATAGAAATCCCAAATACCATGACAGTGAGTAAGAACTTCACTTGCCAGGCGGTGTGTAAATGTTTCATATAATTTGTGCGTGAGAAATCTAATATAATGTGTGTATCTATTTATTTAAAGACAAAGGTATAAGAAATTTTTGAAATCACCTACTTTTTAATCATTTATTACACAAATTGACGAAATTAGTGAGTCGGGAACATTTCAAAATATTAATGTACTTACCTTTTGGCGGGCTCATTATTTCTTTGTACCTTCGCATAAAATATAGGATTATATGGCAAAAAGAAGAGAGATACGTAATAGTACTGCAGAGTTTCTGATTTTTTAGATTGAAGGAAAGGAAAGGGGGGTTGGGGTCTATTATAAGGATAAAACCATATGGTGTACCCAAAAGGCAATGGGGACGCTGTTCGATTGTTCTACAGACAATGTGGGGCTCCATTTGAAGAACATCTTTGCAAGTGAGGAACTTATCAAGGATTCAGTTACCGAGAAAATCTCGGCAACTGCCTCAGATGGGAAAAACTACATGACGCAGTTCTATAATCTTGATGCCATTATTAGCGTTGGTTATCGCGTAAACAGCGTACGTGCTACACAATTCCGCCAATGGGCCACCAGTGTGTTGAGGGACTTCGCTATTCGTGGTTATGTGTTGGATAGAAAACGAATGGAGATGGAGGATTGGAGCAAACAGATAGATACCATATTAGCAGCAGGTAGAAATGAAGTGCTACAGGGTGCCGGTTCTGTTACTGCTGAGGAGGCGAAGCAACATGCAGAAACGGAATTTGAGAAGTATCGCATTGTGCAAGACCGCTTGTTCCAGAGTGATTTTGACAGATATCTTGATGAATTGCCAGTAATAGAAGACTGACATTAGTTTTTTTTGAAGCTTACTCGTTTTTTGTCGAAATAGATATAAGAAAGATGTGAAATGCAGGACTTTGCGGCAATAGATTTTGAGACGGCGAATAACGAACGAAGCAGCGTTTGCTCCGTAGGAGTCGTCATTGTGCGTGGTGGTGAGATAGTTGATTCTTTTTACTCACTCATACAACCAGAGCCCAATTATTACAACTATTGGTGCAGCCAGGTTCATGGCCTTTGTCGGGAAGATACGGACGATGCACCGGTGTTCCCAAAGGTATGGGCACAGATAGAGCCGTTGATTGAAGGTCTGCCCCTTGTGGCTCATAACAAGCCCTTTGATGAAAGTTGCCTGAAAGCGGTGTTTCGTGTTTACCAGATGGATTATCCCGATTATGAGTTTTACGATACCCTGTGTGTCTCACGCAGAGTTTTCCCGTACCTCTGTAATCACCAACTTCATACAGTGGCCGAAGAGTGCGGTTACTGCCTAAAGAACCATCACCACGCCCTCGCAGATGCCGAAGCCTGTGCCTGGATTGCAAGGGAGATATTGTGAGAAGAAAATTTGCTACTGAATAATGAAATTAGCTAAAAATAGTATGGATAAAGAAAAAAGACTACAAGCGTTTAAACAATACATTGAAATTTGCAAAAAAAGAAAGAGTATGTAGGTCTTGGTAATCCTTGTGCTGATATTTTATTAATTGGAAAAGA
>CAMOMP010000057.1:0-16458 GCA_946619915.1 uncultured Prevotellaceae bacterium
TTGGGGAGAAATCTGTACCTTTGCAGTGATTTTGTAACATGTTGATTATCAATGGCTATTTCCGTTTTTGCGACATGTGTGCAACATCCGGTGCTAACGCATTGATAGTCAGTTAGAGTCGTTTTCGAGGAGGTCAAGTAAAGTGCAAGTCGAGAGCAATGACATGCTTGCATGATCATTGCCGAGGCGCCGCCTTTACTCGACAAAGTCAAGTGAAGTCAAGTAATAACGCATAAATGATATGAGAAAAGCGTGTGGTCCTTTTGGGGGCTGCACGCTTTTTTTTTTATGAAATAAACAACCCCTTATGTTGTGTATAAAGAAAAATGGTAATTTTGTAGCCAAAGAAACTGACTAATATACATAAGACAATGAAACTAAACGGAAGAAGAGAGAGTACCAATGTGGATGACCGCAGAGGTATGTCGGCAGGTAAGATGGGAGGCATGGGTATTGGCGGTATCGTCATCATAGCGCTGATAACCTTGCTCTCAGGTGGTAACCTGGGCGATGTGTTCAATAGCGTAGTCAGCAATACAGACCTGCTGAACATGAATGTCACCGAGCAGGCCGAGGGCGGACGCGAGTTTACGCAGGAAGAGCAGGAACTGGCCAAGTTCTCGAAGCAGATTCTGGCAGGAACGGAAGATGTGTGGACAGAGGAGTTCAAGAAGCTGGGCCGTACCTACGAGCCGCCTCGGATGGTGCTCTATACGGGCAGTGTGCAGACGGCTTGCGGAAACGGACAGAGCAGCATGGGCCCCTTCTATTGCTCGGCCGACCAATGCCTCTACATCGACCTTTCTTTCTTTTCTTCTATGAAGAAGCAGTTAGGTGCCGATGGTGATTTTGCCTACGCCTATGTCATTGCTCACGAGGTAGGGCACCATGTGGAATACCTGTTAGGAACGCTGGGTAAGGCACACGAACAGATGTCGCGTCTGAACCAGACGGAAGCCAACAAGGTGAGTGTTCGCCTAGAACTCTTGGCCGACTTCTACGCCGGTGTATGGGCGTATCACGACAACCAGATGTTTGGCAGCCTCGAGGACGGAGACCTTGAAGAAGCCATCCGTTGTGCCCAGGTTATTGGCGACAACTACCTGCAGGAGAAAGCACGCGGTTATTCGCAGCCCGAAACCTTCACCCACGGCACCAGCAAGCAGCGCATGAAGTGGCTAAAGTTAGGCCTCTCCACAGGTGACATCCGCAAGGGAAATACCTTCGAGTGCAGCGACGCTGAGTTGTAAAAAATTTACACTACAATTTTTCGAAATCCCTAAACAGCCTACATGCCTACATAAAATTGCTGAAACTCCCGATGAATAAAGGGATTGATGCATTTGCAAGCCTACATAAAGCCTACATGATGCCTACATGTTTTTGGGATGAGCCCGTGGTAACAAGAATCGTTTTAGCTGTTTATAGAACGTATGCCTATTGACTGTTCTGAAATTCTCTAGAGAATTTTCTGCTAAGTAACGTGCAAACAATTGCTACTTAACGTGAAAGCCGTCAAATTCTCTAGAGAATTTCTTTGTTTGTGAGAAGCATAAAACTTGCAAAAGCGTTGATTCATTCTTGTTTACACCCTGTAAACATCCTAAATACATGTAGGCATCATGTAGGCATCATGTAGGTATCATGTAGGCTTGAAAGTTCATAAAACGCGATAACCATCGTGTCTCAACGGCAAAATCATGTAGGCATGTAGGCTAATTCAAGTTTTATTTTGTAAAATATGTTGTGATAACTGGAGCAAGAAGGACATACCTTTTCCAGAGAAACGGCGTATTGCTATGAGAGAAACGGCCTTTCACTCCTAGAGAAACGGCCTTTCACTCCCAGAGAAACGACGTATTGCTAAAAGTTATTATTTTGACTAAAGTCTAAGGTCTAGTGCCTAAAGCCTAATCATTGTTGCTTTTTTATCCTTACAACCTAAGATGTTTTAGTGTTCGGGAGAAAAATCTTCATTCTTGACTCTTCACTCTTCATTTTTTTTGTATCTTTGCCTAAAGAATTAAACTAAAACAAAGATAAATGGCGAAGAAACAAAATAACACCACCTCTATTGGGTTTGAAGATGCGATATGGCGTGCTGCGGATAAACTTCGTGGCAATCTGAATGCGGCTGAGTACGAAGGGGTAGTGCTGGGACTGATATTCCTGAAGTACATCAGCGACAAGTTTGATGCTAAGTTTCAGGAACTTTCACAGGACGAGTATGCTGATGTGGAGGATAAAGACGAATACGAAGCCGATGGCGTTTTCTTTGTTCCTCAGGAGGCACGTTGGAGTGTTATATCTCAGGCAGCACATACGCCACAGATTGGTAAGGTGATAGATGATGCGCTGGAGGCTATCGAGCGCGAGAATACCAAGCTTAAAGGTGTACTTCCTTCTAATTATGCCCGTCCTGAACTCGACAAACGCCGTTTGGGTGATGTGGTTGACCTCTTCACCAATATCCATATGCTTGCCTCTGGCGACGAAAAGGATTTGTTAGGTCGTGTTTATGAATACTGCTTGCAGAAGTTTGCCTCGATGGAAGGTAAGAACGCAGGAGAATTCTATACTCCCAGCTGTATTGTGCGCACTATCGTTGAGATACTGCAACCCTATGCTGGTCGTGTCTATGACCCTTGCTGTGGTTCTGGTGGTATGTTCGTTCAGAGTGCCAAGTTCATACAGAATCATCAGAAGGATATCAATAACATTAGCGTATATGGTCAGGAGGCCAACCCCAGCACTTGGAAGATGGCGCACATGAACGTTGCTATCCGAGGACTAGAGGCTAACCTTGGTAAGAGCTATGCAGATACTTTCTTCAACGACCAGCATCCAACGCTAAAGGCTGACTTCATCATGGCCAATCCACCTTTCAATCTTAGTGATTGGGGAGCAGACAAGTTGGAGAAGGATGTCCGCTGGAAGTTTGGCATTCCACCAGCTGGAAATGCCAACTTTGCTTGGATGCAGCATATGATTCACCACCTTTCACCCAATGGTCGTATTGGCTTGGTATTGGCAAATGGCGCATTAAGTAGCCAGACAGGTGGTGAAGGAATCATCCGCCAGAAGATAGTTGAGGCAGACCTTGTGGAAGGTGTTATTGCTATGCCTTCTCAGTTGTTCTACAGTACAGGTATTCCTGTTTCGCTCTGGTTCCTCTCTCGCAACAAACAACAGCCCGGTAAGGTCTTGTTCATTGATGCCCGTAATATGGGTACGATGGTTACCCGTGCCATTCGCGAGCTGATGCCGGAAGACATCACTAAGATTGCTGACACCTTCGAGGCATTCCGCAAAGGTACTCTCGAAGATGAAGCTGGCTATTGTGCCGTAAAGACCTTGCAAGACATTGCCGCTCAGGACTTTATCCTAACCCCTGGACGTTATGTAGGTATTGCAGAGCAGGAAGATGATGGCGAACCCTTCGACGAAAAGATGAAGCGCCTAACCTCAGAGCTGAGTGGACTCTTCGCTGAGAGCCACCGTTTAGAGGAAGAGATAAAGAAGCAGTTAGGTAGTATTGGATTTGAGATTTAAGTAAAAGGATACAATGAAGAAAGAACTCATACAACAATTATATAGCGCTTTCGAACAGGCCGCACTCGAAGTAGATGGTGTGGAATGCTGGAGTGCGCGCGAGTTACAGAAATTGCTTGGTTATAGTCTTTGGCAGAACTTTACCAAAGTGATAGACAAAGCTAAAGTCGCTTGTGAGAATGTTAATCAGTCAACATTTGACCATTTTATTGGCGTCAATAAAAAGGTCGAACTAGGTAGTGGTGCTATGCGTGAGATAGAAGACCTGATGCTTACTCGTGAAGATGTGATAAAGGTGGAGCGCAGACTGGCCAGCGAAGAAAAGAAGGCTATAGAGAACAAGAAGAAAAAGTAAATTCTCATTTATGGAACTATATAAAAAGCATATATCAGACTTAGGAAGGATAGTAACTGGCAAGACTCCAAGGACATCCAAAGCTGAGAACTATGGTGGCAACATCCCATTCTTGACACCATCAGATGATTTGTCTGGTAAGTTTGCGCCCCAAACCGTAAAGACAATAACCGAAGAAGGATTAAGCGAAGTAAAGAATTGCCTCCTTCCCTCTAAGTCGGTGTGTGTTAGTTGTATCGGTTCCGATTTAGGAAAAGTGGTTATAACAAATGGTCCAACAGTCACAAATCAACAGTTTAATTCGATAATTCCAACAGAAGAGAATGATACCGACTTCATCTATTATCTGATGACGATTGTAGGTAAACACCTTAACTTTCTTAGCAAAACCTCAACGGCTGTACCCATCATCAACAAGTCAACCTTTGCTGATTTCGAAATAGTAGTTCCCTCTTTGGAGAATCAACGTCGAATCGCAAAAATCCTCTCATCCCTTGATGACAAAATTGAGGTAAACAGGCGGATAAATGAGAATTTAGAGCAGCAGGCGCAGGCTTTGTTTAAGTCTTGGTTTGTGGACTTCGAACCATTCAAGGATGGTGAGTTCGAAGAGAGTGAATTGGGAATGATTCCGAAAGGGTGGAAAGTGGGAACACTTGATGAAATCGGAGATGTAGTAGGAGGAAGTACTCCTTCAAAAGCAAAGCCCGAGTATTATACGGAAAATGGCATAGCATGGTTAACACCCAAGGACCTGTCTGTTTCAAATGCGAAATTCACGGCTAAAGGTGAAATAGATATAACTCAAGAAGGATATAATAGTTGTAGTACTAAACTTATGCCTAAAGGTACAGTCCTCTTTAGTTCTCGAGCACCTATTGGTTATGTTACGATAGCAAAGAATGAAATATGTACTAATCAGGGCTTTAAGTCAGTTGTGCCAGGTTATGCTGGAACAGCTTTTATATATTGCTATTTGAAAGCTGCCACACCTGATATTGAGAATAAAGCAACGGGGTCGACATTTAAGGAGGCATCAGGATCATTAATGAAATCTCTTCAATTGGTAATAGCGCCTAAGGATATTATGGATTCTTTTGAAGAACGTTTGAAACCAATATTAGCCGAACAGGAATGTATAGAAGATGAATCCCGCCGTCTCGCGACTCTCCGTGACACCCTCCTTCCAAAGTTGATGTCAGGGGAGCTGAAAGTAAATGATGTAGATTAGGAATACCTAGGATTCACTAGGAGAATCAAAGAGAACCTGGGATTCTCTAGGAGAAACTAGGACAGCCTAAGAATAGTTAGAAATAATATAAAAGCAAACAAATAAATGGAATATAATACAAAGGGGAAGGTGCTAAAGAAGGCAGTTGTTTGGAAAGAACTGTACTTCTATCGCAAAAGCGATGCTATCTACCAGCTAACGGTAGAGTTCTGCCATCGTTTTCTCCCTCCCTATGGCGACCGTACCGTAGATCAGATGGTACAAGCTGCCCGTTCCGGCAAACAGAATATTGTAGAGGGCAGTGAGGACGGTCAAACCAGTTCTGAGATGGAGATTAAACTGCTAAACGTGGCTCGCGGCAGCCTGCAAGAGTTGCGCTTAGACTATCAGGACTACCTGAATACACATCACCTGCCAGTATGGGCAGCTGATAGTGAGCGACAGAAACGCCTGAGAGATTTCTGCCACTCCCATAACGACTATAGTGATTATGCCCCCTTGGTGGCAAAGATGAGCGATGAAGAGATGGCTAACCTGTTATTAACGCTCTGCCATCAGACAGATAAGATGATGTACTCTTATATAGAGAACTTAGAGCACCGCTTCGTTACAGAGGGTGGTATTAAGGAACGCATGTATGCCGCCAGAACGGGTTACAGAAAAGAGGTTGATGCTCGCATGAGAGCCTTAGAGACAGAGAATGCATCACTAAAACAGAAAATAAAGAAACTGGAGGAAGAGATAGAGAGGGTTAGGAAATCCTAGGGTGGCCTAAGAGGACCTAGGGAGTCTAAGAGAACCTAGGAAATCCTAAGAAACCATAGAAGGTCCTAAGAGAACCTAGAGTATCCTAAGAAGCCCTAGGTAATCCTAAAAGAAACTAAAACCAAGAAGCATATGACTACTAATCACCATTCTGAAGCAAACTACGAGAATACGCTGATAGCGCTATTCCAAGAACTGGGATATGCGTATGAGTGTGGGTATGACGTGGAGCGTGACTACAGGAATCCTTATTACGAGGAGGATCTGCGCGAGGCTTTACGTAGGCAGAACCCTATGCTGAGCGATGAGGTACTGAATGAGGCCTTCCGCTTGGTAACCCACGTTAACGAGGGTATCTTGGAGCAGCGCAACGAGACGCTGATGGACTATTTGCAGAATGGTGTGGAGGTGAAATATGCTGTGGATGGTCGCTCGAAGACTGCTCTTGTGAAACTGATAAACTATGACAGCCCCTTGCAGAACCAGTTTAAGGTGGTGAACCAGTGGACGGTCATTGAATACGAAAAGATACGCTGCGACTTGGTGGTATTCATCAATGGTCTGCCCCTGGTGGTAATAGAACTGAAATCACCCACAAGAGAGGAAGCAAACGAAGAAGATGCCTATCTGCAAATCAAGCAGTATCAGCAGAAGTGTCCTTCGCTGTTTGTCTATAACGCTTTTTCTGTTATCAGCGACCAGCTGACCTCGAAGGCAGGAACCATTACTGCCAAGGAAAACCGCTACATGGAGTGGAAGAGTGTGGATGGGACGGTAGAATCGAACACGTTTGCCGACTATGAGACCTTCTTCAAGGGTATCTTCAAGAAGGAAAGACTCATCGATATCATTCAGAACTTTACTTGCTTTGACCATAAGGACGGACGATTGGCAAAGATTATGGGAGCCTATCATCAGTACTTTGCTGTGAACAAAGCCTTGGCAAAGACAGATAAGGCAATAGGAGGGGATGGAAAGATTGGTGTTTTCTGGCACACACAAGGCTCTGGTAAGAGTCTCTCGATGGTATTCTATGTGCATCTGTTGGTACAACACTATCCACAATGTACCATCGTTGTGGTGACGGACCGCAACGATCTGGACCAGCAACTCTATGAGCAGTTTGCGGGTTGCCAAAAGTTCCTCAGGCAGGAACCACAAAGGGTAGGCTTTGACCTAAATGAAAAAGGAAAGCTCACCAAGACGGCAGGACGTGAAGACCTCGTAAGGAAACTAAAGGACTTGCGAACGGGAGGTATTATCTTCACCACCATCCAAAAGTTCGAGGAAGGTACAGGACTGTTATCAGACAGAGAGAATATCATTGTGATAACGGATGAAGCCCATCGTTCGCAATATGGCGACGAACATTGGGACACGAAGGCAGGGAAAATGAAGAAAGGCTTTGCGCTGTTTATGCGCGAGTCGTTGCCTCATGCCTCATTTATAGGTTTCACAGGTACGCCAATATCTCAGCGCGACAGGGACACAAAGGAAGTGTTTGGTGATTATATAGATATCTATGATATGACGCAGGCTGTAGCTGATGGTGCCACCAAGCCTGTCTATTACGAGAGCCGTGTCATAAAACTGAATCTGAATGAAGATGCCCTGCGGAAGCTGGATGAAGAATTTGATCGTCTGGCTGATGAGGGAGCTACAGAAGAACAAATCAACAAGGCACGTCAGGAGAATAGTGGACTGAAAGAGATTTTGTGCCATCCTGATACGATAGACAGCCTATGTCAAGACATCATAGAACACTATGAGAAGAACCGCCAGTATGAACTGACAGGTAAGGCGATGATAGTGGCATACAACAAAGAGGCTGCTGTAAAGATATACCGCCGGATATTGGAGTTGCGCCCTGAGTGGAAGGATAAGATGCACGTGGTGGCAAGTGCTGCCAATACAGATAAGGAAGAATGGCATGATGTGATAGATGCCAGGAGGAATAAGGAATATGCAGCACTCTTCAAGGACGATGAGAGTCCGATGAAGATTGCCATTGTGGTGGATATGTGGCTCACCGGCTTCGATGTTCCTTCGCTGGCAACGATGTATGTCTATAAGCCCATGAAGGAACACAACTTGATGCAGGCTATTGCCCGTGTAAACCGCGTGTTCCCTGAAAAGGAAGGTGGATTGGTGGTAGATTATGTGGGAATAGCAAGTGCCCTAAAGCAAGCCATGCAGGACTATACCAATCGCGATAAGAAGCAATTTGGCGATTTGGATATCGGAAAGACGGCATTGGTGAAGTTTAGGGAGAAGTTGGAGATATGCCGCGACCTGATGCATGGCTTTGACTATAACGGATGGTATGAAGGTTCCGATCCAGAACGCAGCAAACTGATAACTGCAGGCGTAAACTTCATGCTGGGGAAAAACCTTAAGGATCCTAAGGACTCAAAGACCTTTATTACCGAAAGTCAGTTGCTGCATAATGCGCAGACGTTGTGTAAGTCTCTGCTTACAGACCATGACAAGTTGGAGGTGACTTTTATGGATGCCGTAAGGGTGATGCTGGTAAGGTTGGATGCTAAAGGCACCACCATATCAAAGCATGATATCAACGAGCGTATTTCACGTTTGCTGGAGCAGAGTCTGCAAAGTCAGGGCGTGGAAGTGTTAACACCCAATGTAAACTTCTCGCTCTTCGACAGTAACTTCTTGGCAGAGATTAAGAAGATGAAGGAGCGTAACCTGGCCCTGAAACTTCTGGAAAAGTTGATGACGGAGAAGATTCGCAAGTTTGAGAGAACCAACATCGTGCAGAGTCTTAAGTTTAGTGAGATGATGAATAATGCCCTCTCGAATTACCTGAAAGGATTGCTGACCAACGAAGAGGTAATTGCTGAGTTGCTGCGGATGGCGGAGGAGATAAAAAAATGTGAGCAGGAAGGTGACGAGTTGGGATTGTCTGTAGAGGAAAAGGCTTTCTACGATGCTTTATCATCACCACAAGGTGTGAAAGAAGCCTACACAAATGAAGAATTCATAAAGCTGACGAAAGAACTGACAGAACAACTCCGTAAGAACCGCACCATCGACTGGAACCATAAGGATTCTGCCAGAGCCAAGATGCGTGTGCTGGTAAAGCGACTCCTGAAGAAATACAAATATCCGCCAGAAGGTCAGGAAAAGGCTCTTGAGGTGGTAATGGCACAATGCAATAAGTGGGCTGACGATGAAGGAAATTTCGAACCCTCACATACTATTGGAATCTATCAGCAGGAGGATGATGACTATATCATGCCAATGGCGGCCGAAGACGATTCTGCAGATGAATATAACAAGTAAAATGTGTGAAGGCTGATGGCTGATGTGAAATTTAATCCGTAACTTTGAATAACAAAACCTATACTATATGAAACACAAGATGATGTGGATGATGCTTGTCATCCTTCTTAGCAACACAAACGGGAATGCTCAGACGAAACGCTCGGATGACTTTAGGGCGAAGTATGAACTGAAGGAGGTGGTGGTGATGAGTCGCCACAACATCCGTTCGCCGCTTTCGTCGGGCGGGGCTGCATACAAAAGGGTGACACCGCATGAGTGGTTCCAGTGGACTTCGCCAGGCAGTCAGCTGTCGCTAAGAGGCGGCGTGCTGGAGACGGAGATGGGACAGTTCTTCCGCAAATGGCTGGTGGGCGAGGGGCTGCTGCCCGACAACTACCGACCCGAAGGTGACGAGGTGCTGTTCTATGCCAACTCCAGACAACGTACATTCGCTACGGCCAAGTACTTCTCTGCCGGATTTCTGCCTTTTGCCAACGTGAAGATTCAGCATAAGTATATGAAGGATAAGATGGATCCTTTGTTCTCTCCCCAGTTTACGAAGATGAACGATAAGTACCGCCAGCAGGTGAAGGCCGAGATGGAGGCTTTGCACAGCGGAGGCATACAGGGGTGGATGCAGTCGGTGCAGCCTGCATTGAAGATGATGGAGAAGGTGCTGGATATGAAACACTCGTCTGCCGCAAAGAATGATACGACCCACTTCTGGTTTAACGATACGCAGTTTAAACTGGAGAAGGGGGATGAACCGAAGATGTCGGGCGGTTACACGCTGGCCAATAGTGTGGCTGATGCGATGGTGCTGCAATGCTATGAGAGCGAGAGTATGGCACCATGGGGGCATAAGCTGAGCCTGAAGCAGTGGCGTGACATTTGTGCCGTGAAGGAGGTTTATGACCGTGTGCTCTTTACCACGCACAGTGCTGCCGTTAATCTGGCTTACCCCTTGGTGAGCCGCATTCGTGAGGAACTGCACCACGAGGGGCGCAAGTTTACGTTCCTCTGCGGCCACGATTCCAACTTGGCCAGCATAGGTGCTGCACTGGGTTTGGTCTATCCAGAGACACAGCAGGCGATGGAGTTGCATACGCCCATCGGCTCGAAGATGGTGTTTGAGAAGTGGAGCAACGGGACGGAAGAGTTTGTTGCCATCAATCTGGTATATCAGCCCATCAGTCAGTTGCAGAACCGCACATTGCTCTCGACGGAGGTGCCGCCTATGGTGCTGCCCATCACAATCGACGGGCTTACACCTAATGCCGATGGCCTTTACCGCATGGACGACCTCGATGCCCGTATGGCAGAGGCGATGGCTGAATACGATGCTATAGAAGATGAATCGTTATAAGGTATGCTAGAATGCCGCTCCGATTGTTACCGTGAGCTTGCGCTCGGTGGTCTTGAAGCGTTTGCCGTCCTCCCAATAGAAGCAATGGTTGGTGATGCCTCGTGAGTAGGTCCCTCGCAGATAGAATCCGCTGATACGGACGGAAAGGCCGAACTCGCAACCAAAGTTCACACGCTTGGGCCAACCGTCCTCGCCATAGTTGAGGTACTCCATGCGTGCATATCGGTTACCCATGTAATGGCCATACCAGCTGGACGTGATATAATCCCATACCGTAGAGGTGCCCCAGTCGGCATTGGAGAGCTTGCCGTAGATGATACAGTTCATGTTGACACCGGCATGCAGGGAAATCTCGGCCCTGTCGTCGGCAAAGGGGAACGAGATGGTTCCGTTGATGGGAATGTAGATGTCGCCCTCGCTGAACTTGTTGTATCCCATAGGTCTTCCGCTGGCCAGATACTGCTCGTAAGCCAAACCTGTGCGGCATCCCACAGCGAAGTGCTCGCTCAGCTTGAGCGAGGGATGGTAGAATAAACCTACCTGGAAGCCATGAAGGAACTTATCCTCCAAGCCAAAGAGATTCTCGTGAAATACCTGGCCGTTTCCGAAGTCAGTAACAAACTGCTTATTGACATAACCTACCTCGGCAGAGAAATTGCCTTCCTCTGCAAACTCCTGCGCATTGACCGTATTGCTCAGGCAGAAGGCGGATAATAGGATTAGTAAGGACTTTTTCATCGATAGTTATTTAAATTAAGAATTAAGAGAGAAAAAAGAAGAATTAGTCTCGCTCGTATGTGGCGATGTTGCCAGAGCTTTCCTGCACATCTACCTTGTAGCAATGGGGAACACGGTCGCAAATCCAACGGGCGATGTTCTCGGCCGTAGGGTTGAAGGGTAGGATAGAGTTGAGGTCCTGATGGTCGAGGGTGCCATGCACCAATCGCTTTACTTCGGTAAAGTCAACCACCATGCCGTCCTCGTCCAGTTCCTTAGACTTGCAGTAAACGGTAATTATCCAGTTGTGTCCGTGCAGACGCTCGCATTTGCTTCCTTTCTCCAGCGTTATGTAATGACTGCCGGAAATCTCCATCTTTTTTGTTACGTAGTACATGCTTAAATATTTTCTTTGGTCAAAGGTACGAATAATAATCTTAATAAACTATAAAAGCAACCGTTCAAATTCCCTTTTTAACAAAAAAGATGTTATCTTTGCGTGTCAAAACTAACAATTAGCTTAATTAAGGTATATGAAAAAGATTATTTTCGTCTTGCTCGCAGCAGCAGTATCAACGGGTGCTATGGCCCAGTTGAAGGTTAACAAGTACCACGAGCCTATCAAGGTGGAGAAGAAGTGGAAGAACTACAATCCAGGAGAGGTTGTTTTCCATGACGAGGCTCCCCAGACCGAGGGTTCTAAGATTTACCACAACATTATCCCTAACCCCACTCCTTATATTCAGGAGAATGCTCTGCGCGTGCTGCAGACATTGTACTATGGTCCCAAGGATAAGAACATCCCCAAGCTGAAGACAATCAACTACTATCTGGTGGATGAAGATGGTATTAGCTGGAAGGGCGGTAGCGGTGACAACGTAGGTGTCTGGTACACTACCGGTTGGATTGAGAAGAGCTTCCAGAACAACGATACCATGCGTCTGGATTACGAGACCCGTGGCGTTCTCTATCACGAACTGACTCATGCCTATCAGTTGAATCCTCAGGGTTGTGGTAAGTATGAGGACGGTGGTGAGAACTGGTGCTTCATTGAGGGTATGGCTGATGGCGTACGTGTTGCTTGCGGTTGCTTCGATCAGGATTTCAAGAGCAATGACCGTCCTCGTGCCGATACATGGCGCAAGGGTTACCGCGTAGCCGGTTACTTCCTGTACTGGTTGCAGTTGAACAAGGACAAGAACTTCCTGCGTAAGTTCAATGCCTCTGCTGCTGAGCTGAATCCCTGGTCTTGGGACAAGGCCATGAAGCACGTTCTGGGTGACAAGCCCGAGAATGGCGTAGAGGAGCTTTGGGACGAGTACCTGCATGCTATCGGGGATAAATAAAGTTTAGAGTTGATAGTTTAGAGATTAGAGATAATAGAAATGCCTTGCAAGTTTGCAGGGCATTTTTATTTTTTCTTTGATTGGAGATTGGGTTTAGGAAAAAATGCCTATATTTGCACAGAAACTGATAATAATATGGAAAAACCAAGATACGATATTCTGGACGGGTTGCGCGGTGTAGCGGCCCTGATGGTGCTTCTGTACCATGTATTCAATGATGCCAAGAGTTTCTTTGTGTGGCCTGTACCCGTGAATGAGTTTTATCATGGGTTTCTGGGAGTGGATTTCTTCTTTATCCTCTCAGGCTTTGTAATGGGATATGCGTATGACGAAAGACTTGCCAGACCCACCCCCGTCCCCTCCCGTGATGGAGGGGAGAGCCTTACCTTTTGGGGGTTTGTGAAGAGGAGGCTTATTCGTTTGCATCCCATGGTGGTGATGGGCGTGCTGATTGGTGTTGTAGCCTTTATTATACCAGGATGTACCAAGTGGGATGGTAGTGCCGTGCCCGTTGAAACCCTGATGTGGGCAACGTTGCTGGCGCTGTTCCTGATTCCTGCCCCCAGCGGGATGGATGTTCGCGGCAATACTGAGGCATTCCCGCTGAACGGTCCGCACTGGTCATTGTTCTTCGAGTACCTAGGCAGTCTGCTCTATGGCTTGTTGCTGCATCGTCTTTCTACCAAATGGCTCCGTGTCTGGGTAGCCTGTGGCATTGTGTCCCTTGCAACCTATGCATTATTCCAGCAGGATGGCGGTGTTGCCTATGGCTGGTCTTCTGAACCTATGAATTTACTGGGTGGGGCATTAAGGATGCTTTATGCCTATCCAATGGGCTTGTTGATGGCCCGCATGTTCCGTAAGAGAAAGCCGGAGCCCATAAAGGGTCCTGTCTTCCTGCTGAGCAGTTTGGGATTGGCGGCGCTGTTAGGTTTTCCCTTGTTTGGCGGCAAGGATACTGAGACTATCTTCCAGCTTGTCTGCCTGTTCTCCTTCTTCCCCGCTATAATATGGTTTGCGGCAAGAGGTATTGTTACTGGTTGGCGACAAAGGACCGTCTCCTTCCTGGGAAGATTGTCTTATCCGCTCTATGCTGTCCACTTCCCCCTTATATACCTTTATATAACGTGGGTAGGGAAGGACGGTCACCCATATGAAGGATACTCACAGCCTTGGCTCGCGGCTCTTATCACCATAGGGGCATCGGTATTGGTTGCAACACTCTGTTTGCTCTTCTATGATGAACCAATACGAAGGAAGCTAAGCCGTAAGTAACGGATATAAAAGAAAAAAGCCTGCATTTAGCAGGCTCTGTGAGTTTTCTTTTAGCTCTTGAAATAGTAGATGAAGGTGGCGAGGCCCTCGAGGGCTTTCTTGCCTGTTTCCTGAATCTCGATGGTGAACTTGATGGTGGTCTTGATGGCACCACGTAAGTTAGCCAGTTCCTCCAGTTTGGTAACCATGCGGATGTGCTGACCGCTAAGCACGGGCTGGGCAAACTTCATCTTATCCATACCGTAGTTCATCATGCGCTCCAGATTGTTGACCTCGATAATCTGATTCCATAGGTAGGGTAGCATGCTAAGGGTCAGATAGCCGTGGGCGATGGTCTGTCCGAAGGGACTCTCGGCCTTTGCCTTCTCTATGTCAACGTGTATCCACTGGTGGTCCAGTGTGGCATCGGCAAACATGTTAATACGCTCCTGGGGCAGTTCCACGTAATCGCTGGCACCCAAAACCTGACCTACATATTGTTGGAAATCCTCGTAGGAATTGATAACGACTTTGCTCATATTCTGTTTTTATTTGATGTTTTTGTTTGCAAAAATACAAATAAAATATGAAATGTGAATTATGAATTATGAATTAAATGTCGTATCTTTGTCCCGCAATGAAGCGTAGGGCATTTTTTTTCTTTCTTACTTTCTTTATCAGTTCGTTTGCTGCCATGGCGCAGCGTGCTGATGAACGTACCATTGCTGATTTCAGGCAGATGGGCATACCGTTCTATGAGGGTAACGAGGTGAAGCTGCTGACGACGGGCCCTATCAAGTTCGAGGATATGTTTGCCGAGATAGAACAGGCCAAGCATTTCGTCCACCTGGATTACTTTAAGTTTCAGGAGGATAGCATCTGCGGCGTTCTCTTCGAGATACTGAAGCGTAAGGCACAGCAGGGGGTAAAGGTAAGAATTGTGTATGACGGCTATGGCAACAAATCCTGCAAATTCCCTCTTTCCAAAGCTTTCCTGAAGGAGGTAAGAGCCTGTGGCATAGAGATTGCGGCATTTGACAAGTTCCGCTTCCCATGGATTAACCATTTCTTCCATCGCGACCATCATAAGATTGCTGTCATAGACGGCAATGTCTGCTATACTGGCGGCATGAATGTGGCGGATTACTACTTGCATGGCAACCCCAAAGTAGGGAAGTGGCGCGATATGCACATCCGAATGCATGGCCCCATAGTGGAAGGCTATGAACAGATTTTCGAACGCATGTGGTATGTGGTTACGGGTGAACTGCTGACACCAGGTGCCTATGTGGGCGAGGATAGGAGTAAGGGTCAGGTTAAGGTGGCATTGGCAGACAGAATACCACGCCTTTCACCAGATATGATGCGTAAGACTTATTGCACGGCTATTGATAATGCTCAGGAACTGATTCAGATTGTGAATCCGTATCCCTGCCTGAGCAATCCTATCCGTAAATCGCTGAATGATGCCTTGGCACGTGGTGTGAAGGTGCAGTTTATGGTGTCGGAGAAGAGTGACGGCCAGGTCAATGCGGATGTGACGGGTATAGAGATGAAGAAACTGATGAATCGAGGGGCAGAGATATACTACTACAGGGGCGGCTTCCATCACAGCAAGATTATGATGGTAGATGGTCTGTTCTGTACGGTAGGAACAACCAACCTGGACGCCCGTTCGCTGAAATTCGACTACGAAGTGAATTCCTTTATCTTCAGTCCTGAGACTACAATGGAGTTGCAGGAGATTTTCCGCAAAGACATAGAGCAGCATTGCTACCTGCTGACACCCGAGATGTGGAAAACACTCTTCCCCACAGGCAGACGCATCAGGGCACGCATCTTTATGTCGATAAAGGGTTTGCTTTAGAAGCCAATCATGTCGTGCATCAGTCTGATGTCTGACGGGGTGATTCCCAATTCCTTTAGAATCTTACTGCTTGTAAGGAACTCCTTCTCAGGGTTTATCTTTCTGTTCTCTTTCTTGTTCAGCTCCTCGGCCTGAGCTTTGTATTCCTTGTAGTTGGCAAGAGCTTCCTTCCAATTGCCCTGGGCAAATTGCAGGTGTCCGGCTGTCATATATTCAATATGCCGATCCTTGTATTCGGTATGCGCAAGGACAGCCTGATTGTAACGCATTGCTATGTCGAACTTCTTTAGGTGAAGGGCACAAGTCTCGATGCATGTCTTAAAGACAATATTGTCGGTCTGCATGTAATCCAGATGGAAGAGGTGCTTCAAGGCCTCCTCATACTTCTCTGTTTCTATCAGCGCAATAGCGGCAGTGGTAAGATAGTTGACGTTTTCTGGGCTTATCTCAACCAGTCTCAGCGCAGCTTCCAACTGCTTGTCTTTCTTGCCGAGCTTCTCGTAACACTTCTGCAGGACTATTAATGCCCACTCGTCCTCCTCCTGGAAGAAGAGCATCTGGGTAAGCGGGTCTATGGCTTCGGCATATTTCTGATTTCGGAACAGGCAGTTGCTCTTCAACTTCAGCATAGCCAGGCTGGTGCCCGAAGTCTCTGCTATCTTGTTGAGCCATGCAACGGGCTGGTCGAGAATCTGAGCCTCCATCATCTCAGCGATTTCC
>CAMOMP010000058.1:0-15603 GCA_946619915.1 uncultured Prevotellaceae bacterium
TCTCACCCTCAGAGGTAAGAATCTGTGCACGCTTGTTACGCTCAGCCTGCATCTGCTTCTCCATTGCATTCAGTACGGTAGCTGGAGGAGTGATGTCCTGCAACTCTACACGGTTCACCTTTACGCCCCACTTATCGGTAGCATCGTCCAACACTACGCGCAACTTAGTGTTGATGGTATCGCGGCTGGTCAGCGTCTCGTCCAACTCCAACTCACCAATAATGTTACGCAGGGTGGTCTGTGTCAGTTTCTCGATAGCGTTAGGCAGGTTGTTAATCTCGTAAGCAGCCTTGAAGGGATCCACAATCTGGAAATACAGCAGGGCATTAATCTCCATCTGGATATTATCCTTGGTGATAACGTTCTGCTTGGGGAAATCGTATACCTGCTCGCGCAAGTCGATGCTGTTGGTATAGACATAGCGTCCGTTCTTCAGGGCAACAATATTCTTACCATTATCCACGAAGGGGATGATAAGATTGATACCTGGTTTCAGGGTAGCGTGATAACGTCCCAGACGCTCAATAATCTTGGTTTCCGACTGAGGGATAATCACCAGTGCTTTCTTTGCAAACAAGATAACCAGCAATGCGATGGCTATCAGAAAAATACTAATAACGCTCATAATGTTGTGTTTTTATTTAATTAATTGGTTTTTTCTACTGTTATAATGATGCTCTCTCTGCCCACTACACGTACACGGGCACCTTGTGGAATGTTTTCCTCGCTTGTGCCGACAGCCTTCCAGTTGTCACCACCGATGTCTACGCGTCCAAAGCCGCCAGCCTGAATGGTCTCGCTCACCGTTCCCATTTGGCCAATGAGTGCATCGGCATTACTGGGGCGGACATTCTTACCGCCCTTGTACAGGTAACGTAGGGCGAACGGCCTGACAGTAAAGATACTGATGAGTGTAATCAAGGCAAACACCAGCAACTGCACATAGATGCCTGCAAACGGCGACACTATAGCAGCACCCACAGCTCCAATGGCGAAACAGATAATAAAGAAGTCGCCCGAGGAGAGCTCCAGTATCAGTCCCAGGACGGATATTACGGCCCAAACTTGCCACATATTGGCTGCAAAATACTCTAACATAACCTTATATATTTAAGTTCATAATTCATATTTGCTCTCAAAGTGATAATACAAATTCATCCCATTCGTGTGTCGATCCCTTACGCCCGAAAATCTTCTGATAGAGGCGGCTTCGCGTTGTTGCCACACTTTCCTTGGAGTGAGCAGTCAGGATGGCAATGTCCTTAGGCGATACGCGTACCTTTATTAATAGGCAGACGTGATAATCCTGTTCGCTCATCTTGTAGAGGCTGTACAGTTTCTCTGTGAATCCAGTATAGACGCTGTCCACCGTCTCCATCAACTGCTGCCAATCCACCTCGCTAAGGCTTCTCCCCTCAGCCATCAGGCGTTTCAGCTTCAGGTATATGTCCGAACTGAAGATAGCCGTCTCTGCCTGCTGACGTTTCTCGTTCTCGATGATGGCCATCGTGTTGGCATATCCCAGGCGGGCTTTCTTCTCCTCCAGCTCCAGGCGGAGCATCGAATTCTCATCGCCCATCTTCTTCAGCAGGTTTTCCAACTCAGCAATCTTCTGTTTGTTCTGCTCTATGCGCTGCAGGCTCATAGCCTCCTGCTGCTCTTGTATTGCGTGTACCTTTTCCAGTCGCTGGCGAAGCAGCAGAATCTTCCGACGGCTGTTCTGAACCGTAACGACGAAAAGCGTGATATAGGTAATGCTGCCTATAACAAGCAGGAAAATCTCGCGATGGGTCAATATCATCATCAGCTGTATCATGCTGCAAAATTACACGTAAAAGATATACCCTCCAAGTTTTTTTGTTTGCAATTGTTTGCTTTTATCTTTTTCTGTTCGCAAAAGTTCACAAACCGCCCTTACACGCCCTTCTGAGGGATATTTTCTTCGCAAGGCACATATTCTTTATCCGAGCATAAGGACTCCGCCTGCGCCTGAGCACCTACTGGAGCGCAAGAAGTTGGAGACGTAGTCTCAAAGATACAGCTTATTGTAACAAGGAAGTATGGTAAATGAAAAATGATTTTATTAATTAAAAAAAAATCACACCAAAGCTTAGGGAACAAAACTAAAAAAAGCTAACTTTGCGAGCGCTAACAGGAACCGTCAACATTGGCTGTTGGATATTGGCAAAGAATGCCTAAGGAAAACCACAAAGTGTCCATTTTTGGACAGTGAAGTGTCCGGAAATGGACACTCACTTTTGACGCCAAAACTGATTATCAGCAAGTTACGTTTCTGGCATGATTTTTGCTTGAAATAAAGCGGAATAAAATACACTATAAAAAATATATAAACAATGAAGAAAACTTTTCTTATCGTGCTGTTTGCACTAACCACACTTGCAGGAATGGCGCAGGTGAAGTCCGACCTTAACCTTTGTCTGAGGGACGACGAGACGGGCGAATGGCTCATCGGTCTGTTTAATGATTTTGCGGTCTACGACTGTCAGTTCTGGGACTACGAAAGAGTGGAAAAGAAAGAACTGACACTGAAGATTAAGACGCCCCTTGGCAAAAAAGACAAGAAAACGCTAAAGGCAAAACTGGTACTGAAACAAGGCAAGAAACGACTGGAGGTTGAGCTGAAGAAGAACATCCTGAGCATAGACGGCGTAAAGCATCAGGTATCTGAACTGACCTCGAAACACCTGCCCGACTACCCCAAGAAGGACACTTGCAGTACCTTCAAGGACACTCATTACCAGACGGATACCGTAACCCTCGTTGGCTGGTTGAGGAATATGTCGCAGGAGATGAAGGACAAAGGCAATGGATATACGGTATGGAGTTTCGATGACATTTTCACTGGTAGCGGTGATCAGAAAACCTCTATAGGCAAAATTGACTCGCTGGGACGATTTGTAGTGAAGATTCCTATGATTAACTCTGCCGAGGTATATCTGGATTGGGACAGAAGCACCGTCTGTACCATGTTTGAGCCAGGCGAGACTTACTTCCTGCTCTACGACTTCAAAAACGGGCAGAAAATGTTTATGGGCAAGAACTGTCGTCTGCAGAACGAACTACTGGCACATAAGAACAGAGGATTCCTTGACATACCAGAGAAGATGATGGACGAGAAGACTGCCAATAAATTCTTCGAGAAGATAAAACAAGATGGGGAAAACGCCCTGACCAAATTGCAACAGACAGTTGAGGAGCATCCCACCCTCTCTGACCGCTATATCAACTACAACAAAGGGCAGTTCAATTCCTATGAGGGATATATGATGAATCAGGCAAAGTTCTATGTTAAAAACAGGCGTATTCCTATGCAGGTTCTTAGCACCTTAGGTCTGCAGTTATGGGAGCAACGCGTCCATCCCTACACGCTTTACCGCGATTTCATACGTTTCGCAAGTGATTATATAGATCAGTTTGTTTCATACCGTTATCGCTCATATGCAGATGACGGAAGAACATACTACGACCTCTATACAGAGCAACTATTCGCTCCTATCCTTCGGAAATACAGAGATGCAGGCAAGATAACAATTACGGATAAGGAATTGTCCATCGTTGACCATTATGCTAAAACACACGAAGGTATTGATGAATATGCCGAAATAATATCCCGCAAGGACATTAACAGAATCATTTTCGAGGATGAGAGCCGCCTGTTTAATATCTATCGCATGCAGAATATTATGGATTCCATAGGCTGCGACCAGGATACGCGCGACATCCTCTTTACCCAGCATCTGTATCGCGTAAACTTAGAGGCATACGATACACTAACGAACTGCATGATGCAATTCGTTGAGGAGAATGTGAAGATGCCAGCCGCTAAGGCTTTCATAAAGGCAGAGCAGGAGAAACTTCTGGCCTTGAAACGAAATTCTCTCTCTAATGCTACGAGCATAAAGTCGGCAGAGGATTTGGCAAATATGACGGACGGCGAGAAGATAATGCGTAAGATCTTAGAGCCCTACAAGGGCAAGCTGGTGCTGCTGGATATCTGGGGCACTTGGTGTGGACCTTGCAAGGAGGGACTCTCGCACAGCCAAGAGGAATATGAACGACTGAAGGATTATGATATTGTCTATCTCTACCTGGCTAACAGAAGTAGCGATGAGGCATGGAAAAGCGTTATCAAGAAGTACAATGTGACTGGCGAGAACGTCGTTCACTACAACCTACCTCAGGCTCAGCAAACTGCCATAGAGAGTTTCATAGGTGTAACAGGTTTCCCAACCTACAAGCTATTTGACCGCGAAGGCAATATGCTGGACATGAAGGTTGACGCTCGCAATCTAAACAACCTGGAGAAGTTGCTGAAGAATCTGAAGTAATCATATATATTAAGGTAAAAAGAAACACAAGAATGATGAGTAAAGGTAAAGAGCTCTGGAGAGCAATCAAGCTATATCTGCTGTATAGTGTTATAGAAACCGTTATTATAGGATTTGCAGGCATCCCCATAGTGTTTCATGGCCTAATGATGCACATGAGCCGAGAGACCATAGAAGAGCATTTATTACAATCCAACTACTTTAAGTTGTCGGAATGCATAGCATGTCTACTGATTATCATCCTGTTCATCAATAATCGGTATGTTAAGATGTCGTTGGAGCGCATGGGGCGCATAGCTCGCATGAAACGCACAACCCTATGGACGTCGATTGGCATAGCAGCCATGATTAGCGTGGGCTGCGTCTTATCCAGTGTTTCCTTTTGGGAAATAATTGGCAGCTGTGAAAGCCTTTTCCCCGAGGATATGGAGGAGCTAGATAAAGTATACGGAGCGGCATCTAAGGGCATACTGGGCATACTGGCTGGTGTCATCCTGGCCCCTATAACCGAGGAGATTATATTTAGAGGTGTTGTGTTGCGCAGCATGCTCAAGATGAGATGGCATCCGTGGGTGGCCATCCCGTTGTCGGCTCTCATCTTCTCTTTCATACACGGCACCACATACCAGACAATCGACATTCTCCCCTTTGGCATCATCGTAGGTTGGCTCTACTGGCGCACAAAGAGCTTGCTGCCTGGCATTGTCATACACATAGTGAACAACTTCATTGCCTTCGTCCCACAACAATTCGTAGAATCCAACGATGATGATACCGAAGTTAGCATGAAAGTGTGGATCATCATGTTTGGCATCAGCATAGCCCTGATGGCATACGGCATCAACTGGTACAGAAAGAAGACACAACCCCAATACAAAGGCATCTCACTTGGAGAGAGTCAGAACTATCCTAAGGAATAGTGTCTATTTTCTCAATTTTAGCAGCATAATTTGGAGGATGTTGCAAAAACAAGTACTTTTGCACGAAAGATTGGCATTAGGCACATTGAGCATTGCCCCTACAATTATGAATTATGAATTGTGAATTATGAATTATACAAAGATGAAAAAGATTCTGTTTCTTCTGGCCTTTGCCTGCTCCCTGATGGGGTTTGCATGGGAACGCCAGAGCGTATGGCCCAAGGGTAAGATGCCCGATGCACAAGAGCATCAGATTGCCGCAATGACAAACGAGACGAACGCTGCTGGCTTCAAACCCGAGAAGTTCAAGACAGCCTATCTGGAGTGGTTCGACAAACCTGTCAACCCCAACGGCTGCTGTATGATCCTCATCTCTGGCGGTGGTTACTTCAGCTGCTGCGATGTGGGCCTCATCAAACAATGGCGCGAACGCTTTACCGCTCTGGGATACCAATGTGTGAATTTCGTTTATCGCACTCCCCGTCCTGAAGGTCTGCCTATCTATCAGACAGCTTGGGAAGACGGACAGCGTGCCGTCCGCTTGGTGCGCAGTCAGGCCAAGAAACGTGGCTTCGACCCAGAGCACATAGGAACCATCTCTATGTCGGCTGGCTCTCACTTGGCAGTTCTGCTTGCCACCAGTTCTCTTACACCTGCCTACGAGCCTATCGACAAGTTGGATACCATTCCCTGCCACATCAACTGGGCCATTGCTGATGCGCCTGCCTATGTGACTACGGATGGCGAATTGGGCACACCTGCCACACAGCAGGGCTATGGACCTAATATCAAGTTGAGTTCCTGCTTTAAGTTCGACGAGAAGACTTGCCCCATGAGCCTGCATCATGGCGGTATGGATGAATATACTCCCAACGGTTCAACCCTTATCTACAGGGAGCTGCGCAAGCGTAAGATTCCTGCCGAGCTGCACCTCTACCCCAACAAGCGCCATGGTGCCTTCGGTTTGGACCGCGCCATAGAGTTCCTGACCCAGTTGGGAATCCCTGGCCCCGTTGCTCCTGAGGAAGACCTGATGAAACGCTATCCCAGCGATGATGCTCGCAAGGAGAAGATTACACAGGATATTTGGCCCGAGGGCAAGACACCTCTTTTCCAGGAACACCAGTGCAAGCCTTACATAGAATGGCACTTCCCCAAGGAGCTGAAGACCAACGCTATACAGATTATATACTCAGGCGGCAGCTATCAGGGAAATGGTCCTGACGGCTTCGAGGTTGCCCCTGCCCGTCGTTACCTGAACGAACTGGGTATGACAGTTGTAACCATGAAGTACCGCACCCCTCGTCCCAAGGATATGCCCAAGCACATTACCGCTTGGCAAGACCTGCAGCGTGCCATCAAGTTGGTGCGCAGTCAGGCTGAGAAGTATGGCCTCGACCCCAACAAGATAGGTATCATGGGAAGCTCTGCAGGCGGACACCTGACGCTGATGGGTGTTACCTCATCGCAGCAGCAGTCTTACCTGCCTATAGATAATGTGGATAAGCAGCCCTGCAACGTTCAGTGGGGTATCGGTATCTATCCGGCCTATGCACTTACAGACGGACCAGATCAGAACAACGCTACTGGCGGAAACGACGACAGCGCCATACCAGTGCCTGAGTTCAACTTCGACCTGAAGACCTGTCCTATGCTCTTTATCCACGGCGATGCAGACGGATTTGCTTCCATGAATTCTGTTAAGACATGGGAAAAGATGCGTGCCATGGGCATCCAAAGCGAGCTACATACCTTGGCTCTGCGCCCCCATTGCTTCCAACGCAAGGCTTCACCTGGCACAGGTAGCTACACGTGGATGGGGCGCATCAGCGAGTTCCTGAAGGGACAAGGGGTGCTGAAATAGTTTATAGTTTATAGACTATAGTTGACAATAAAGAAAAGGAGATTCGGTTAGCGAATCTCCTTTTTTCCGTTTTTAATGTACACACCCTTGTTAAGTGAAGAATGAAGAGTGAAGAGTGAAGAATCAATCTTACGGCCGCTGAGGTCGTAGATGCCCTCATTTTTATCTTTTATCTTTTCATTTTTAATTCTGGCAATGCCATTGGCCTGCTCATCCACCACAAATACCTTTCGGGTGACAGTGGCACTCCAATTGGAGTTGTTCTTACTGATGGCACGCAAGGTTACTTCTCCTGCGGGAAGGGATTGCGCCAGATTCTCCTTGCTGTACAGAATTGCCTGAGGCGTCTCCTCGCCCAAGGTATTCTCCTCCCAAGAGACTGGATAGCTGCCGTCTGTAGTGTACATAATGTAGGAACCCTGCGAAAGAGACAGTTCATCCGAAAGGGAGATGGTATCGCCATCAACCACTCGTTGTCCGTTCACAAGGAACACTGGAGCCTCGACCGTTGCATACCAGCCTTTCTTCTTGAGCTGTGCTATCAAGTTATCCGTTCGCTGGGGGAAGAACTCCTCATGAAGGCGCCTGTTCTCGAGGGTATGATGCACATCGGCACGATACAATTCGCCCCGCGAAGTATAGGGATGTACATCCCTCCGGTAATCGCCCCAGCGAGCAGACTCGGCATATATGGCCAACGAGATAACACTTTGCAGGCTGTCCCAGAGTGACTGGGTCGATTGGGGTCGAAGCAAACCGCCATCATCCTCCAGATGTTTATAAGCACGATCCATAAAACGATGCCTGAAGGTACGGTTCTTCATCAGGTTCTGGAAGAGGTAAGTGGGACAGTCCTTATTGTTGACATCAAGAACATTCTTGGAAGCGCTGTTTAAGGTCTGCTCCGAATCCCAGCAGATGAAACGGAATCCTTGCATGCAATCCTCGCGATTGCATACTGCTATCCAATTGTGATGATCCCAGTCGGAATTGCCGCCATACTGATTGATGAGCATATAGTCCATAAAGTTATCCACATCCAAAAAGACCTCTGGAACCGTATCAGGGGATAGCGGCTGCTGTCCTACAATCACATTATAGGTCTGCTGCGCAGAGGCCTTCTCCGAGAGACGCATCAGTTGGTTCCACTTATCGAGCGTACCCTCCGAAGCCTCCAGATAATCCTCACGCTTTATCACATCATAGTCAGCCTTCAAGCCGCCAAAATGGTATTTGCAGTAATCGTCATCTATACGTTCCGACAGGTTATAAAGACCCCAATAGAGACCATTCAGGAAGACATTGACATATAGTCCGTCGCTGACTGCATAGCCCATACGCTTCTGCATACGGCGCGACCACAGGTCTCTGGCATACTGAGCCCTGTTGCGTTGGGTGGCATCGGAGTGTAACCAAGAGTAATTGTAAAAGGTACGCACAATGAGGGAATTGAAACGGGCCACATTCTCCTCGCCAAAGACAGGATATTTAAGTGTCTTCTTGCCATACTCCTCCTTAAAGGTAAGGCGAAAGGAATGCTTTGGATTCTTCTCTGGCACACGCCCCTGCCCTCCATGAATCTTAAGACCGCAACCTTCCGTCAGGTCATGACCTAGACCCATTAGCTCAACAGATGCCGCACGCTCCCAACCTCGTCCGTCGCTATCAGAGGTTCCCGTATAGATGTATATGCCGCCCGTTTCTTCGTTATACGATTTATCGAAGAGATTTTCCTTGTCCGTTACAATGGACAATGCAGGAATAGAGAAGAAAGCCTCCGTGATATTCTTGGCATAGGAACGGTCGGATGTCAACTCAGGATCCATTCCGTAATCAGCGGGGGCCGTCCCACTAATAGTGGAATACTTGCCCCAGGTAGTTGGATAGCCATCAGGCTCATCGGGTTGCTCTAGAACAGACGAGGGGAATATATAGGATACCGTAACAACCTCCGAGAACCGTTTGCCATTCTTGTATTCCGCAGCGCGTACTATCAAGGTGGTGCCAACATAGATATTACCGGAAAACTGGAGACTGGTTGCAGTTGGTTCACTACCGTCCAAGGTATAGCGGATAATGGCGCCAGATTCATTGCTGCTAATTCTGAGCATGAACGGACTCTTGTAAACCCCATGCTGTTTGTTGAAGGTCAACTCTGCTCGCAATGGTGTAAGCGCGAACAAGAGCATTATCATTAATATATATGGTTTCTTGTACATTATTTTAACGGAATAGCCGTACAAATATATACTTTTTTACCCATTCACAAACAAAAGAGTACAAGAAAAGGCAGGAAAAGGGCGAGATTGTACCCAAACAGGTGAAAAGCGAAGAGAGAGGACATAAAAAAAGCCCCTTCTGCATGACAAAAGGGGCATTTGTGTTTATTTATGACTATAAGCTTATTTCTTCTCGCTCATTTGGAACTGCAAGGTTCCGCCAGCCATCAGCTGCTTATGGGTAAGTGTCCAGTTGGTCACCTTCTGACCGTTCAACTTCACACCCTTAACATAGATAGCCTTATCGCTCTTGCGAGGAGCCAGGATGGTGAAGTCCTTGCCGCCTGCCAGATGCAAGGTTGCCTTCTGGAAGAGAGGAGTACCAATGGTATATTCAGCACTACCGGCATTGAAGGGATAGAAGCCAAGGGCTGAGAAGATATACCAAGCAGACATCTGTCCGCAGTCATCGTTACCTGCATAGCCACAGGGCGTCTCGTTATAGAAGTTGCTACGAATCTGGTTTACCAACTCCTGTGTGCGCCAGGGCTGACCTGCAAAGTTATACAGGTAAGCGGTATGGTGACTGGGCTCGTTGCCATGGGCATACTGACCCACGAAGCCACTGGCATTGCCGTTTACCTCGCCACTAGTAGCAGTCAGGGTAAAGTTCTCGTCGAGCTTCTTGATGAAACCTTTCTCGCCACCCAGCAGTTCAATCAAGCCCTTTGGATTCTGGGGTACGAACCACATGTACTGCCAAGCATTTCCCTCAATGAAGCAAGGCTCCTCGTAGCTCAGAGGATCGAACTTCTCAATGAAGTTACCCTTGCTATCCTTGGGACGGAAGAAGCCAATGGTGGGATCCCACAGGTTGCGGTAGAACTCGCTGCGCTTGAGGAAGCGCTCGTAATCAGCCTGCTTGCCCAACTTCTTGGCAACGGCAGCTACGCACCAGTCATCGAATGCCTGCTCCAAGGTGATGCTGACACTGGTACCCTGCAAGTTCTGAGGCATATAGCCGTACTTTTCCCAAACCTCGAAGGGACTGTTAGTATGTGTACGAATACTGCTCTCGTACATAGCCTTATAGGCAGCCTCGGCATCTACGCCGGGAATCTCTGCCAAGATAGCATCAGCTAATACAGGAATGGCATGGTTGCCAATCATACAGTAGTTGTCCTGGCCCCACAGATCCCAAATAGGCAGATAGCCATAGGTCTGCTGATGCAGAATCATATCACGAACAAACTGTGCTGCCACATCGGGGCAAAGCAATGTATAAAGGGGATGAGCGGCACGGAAAGTATCCCACAGACTGAAGGTACTGTGGTAAGCCTGCCCCTTGGGCATCTGCTTAATCTCGAAGTTGGTATCCATGTAACGACCATCAACATCGCTCATAGTGTTGGGCTGCATCAACACATGATACATGCCAGTATAGAAGATACTCTTCTGAGCATCCGTTCCCTCGATGTCTATGCGGGCCAGTTCCTTCTCCCATGCATCGTGGGCTGCCTTAGTGTAGTAGTTGAAGTCCCAACTCTGTGCCTCGGCTTTCATGTTCTTGCGTGCACCGTCATTATCGACAGCAGAGATAGAAACCTTGACCATCAAGTCCTGACTGTCCTTATTATCGAACTCGAGGGCAGCACGCAGGGCACGACCGTTCATTACATCGCTCTTGCCAACAGAACGACCGCCATCCATCAGCAGACGATTCTGAATAGGCTTGCTAAACTCGGCACGGAAGTAAACCTTACGCAACTTAGCCCAACCTGTCAGCACACGGAAGCCCTCGATAGTGTGGTCATCAACCACGCGAATCTGGCTTTGGATAATCTGATAGGCACGACGACCCGTATAGTAAGCATCACCTCGCCAAGTCATACGGTCGAGGTCCAAGATTACAGTCTGCTGTGCTGCACTCTTTGGGAAGGTGTACTTATGAATACCGGCATGAACAGTGGCTGAAAGATTGACCATAATATCCTCGTTCTGCAGTTTCACCATATAGAAGCCAGGGGTTGCAGATTCCTCAGCATGCTTATAGGTCTGAGCAAAAATGCCCTTCTTCAGCTCTGCAGGTGTCACCTTCTTAACCGAAGGCATCAGAGAGATGTCAATTAGGTCAGTGCAGCCTGTTCCGCTCAAATGCGTATGGGTAAAACCGAAGATACTGTCCTTGTTGAAGTCATAACCGCAGCAAGGGTCCCAAGTTACATACTGCTCTGTCTCAGGAGCCAACTGAACCATACCCTGTGGCATGGTGGGACCTGGGAAGGTGCTTCCGCTAAGAGCGCCCGTCTCATCAGTTTGGGTTCCAATAAAAGGGTTAACATACTTTGTGTAGTCAATGGCCTGCAACTGCACAGCTGCGACCATCATAACAATCAGAGATAAGGATTTCTTCATTAATTCGCCCCTCTCCCTAACCCTCCCCCAAATGGGAGGGAACTGCTAACAGGGGTTTGGCAGTTTTATGTTTATAATTTTGAATTTTGAATTAAAAAAATCACTCCATATACTGCTCATCCTTGTCGTTATTATTTCGGATATCGCGCAAATCCTCGTAGGCCTTGCTCAGCATCTCCGGCGTAACCTTGAAATCCCTGCAGACCTCGCGGCCTGGGTCTTTGGTTGAATGACTGAAAAGCCAGTCGTATGTTTGCGTCATATAGAAGAGACGAGCGGGGCGTCCGTGGTCAACACCCTTCAGGGGCGTAAAGATAAGGCGGTCCTTGCCCGTCTTCGCCATAGCATCCACCACCTTCTGCGAGGCGCTGAAAGGTACAGCGCGGTCTGCCGTTCCATGCAGAATCCACAAAGGAACCTTAGAAAGACCCGCCAGATTCTTGACACTGGCACCGCCACAAGCTGCCATACCAGCTGCTATGCGATCGGGATAGGTAGCACAAAGGTCAATAGTTCCGTAACCACCCATGCTCATACCATAGACATAGATACGTGTAGTGTCAACAGCATAATTCTTGATAGCCCAGTCAACAATCTTCATCACCCTGTCGGGATCCCATCCGTTGTTGGTCTGGGGAGCAATGATATAGCAATCGATATTCAGTCCCTTGGCAACGGCACTGATGGGACCGTAGCGTTTTACTCTTTCAAGGTTAGTGCCGCTAAGGCTCTTACCATGCAGGAAGATAAGCAAGGGGAAATGTGCATTGGGATCGCGATGGTTTCCGGCCTCGGGGTCGTGGAACCAAAAGCTATAGCCACCGGGGACTGTGCCTCGGTGCGCCTTGAAATGCTGCGCCTGAGCAGCAGCAAAGAATAACGTCATAAAAAGACAGAGAACAAGCTTTTTCATATCTTATCTTATCTTAATTTTGCGTTTCAACTCACAAAAATAATGAAAATCTTCACACTCTTCCCCCTATTCTTACATTTAATTTGTATTTTTGTGAACATTTAACAAACAGCAGAATGATACACGTACTTTTTGCCGCCTTTATGCTGACGGTAGCGCCCGATGACACCATCCCGCCTGTCCCAGAACGGATTGACACGCTCAAAGAGGTTGAGATTGTGGCTCCTGGACGTATCTCGGGCCTGGAAGATGCCCTACGCCAAAGCTTGGAACGAATGCAGGGACCCAGCGTCCCTTCGTTGAGTGACGTGTTAAACAAGATTTCCCCAGGACTGATGGACAAGATTCTGCACCCCTTTGCCATTAAAGACCGCAGACGAGCCAAGAGGCGTAAGAAGGTACAAAAGGTTCTGGACGACTTCAACAACACCAAAACCTTCGACGACTTGGTGCGCGAAGCACTGGAACGCGAAGGCATTACCCTGCCACCAAGAAAAGAGAAAAAAGAATAGATACAAAAGAAGGGCTGCACGTTGCATGTGCAGCCCTTCTTCCATTTTATTGATTCATGAATTTCAAATTCATCAGCAGACCTCTATAGCCTTGGTACATTTCTTCTGCTCCTTAGCCATCTTAGGCATGGTAACGGTCAGGATACCATCCTCGACTTTAGCAGAGATCTTGTCGCGTTCCACATCATCAGGCAGTGTGTAGACTTGTTCATAGTTAGAGTAGCTGAACTCGCGACGCAGATAGTGATGATGCTTATCTTCCTGTTTATGTTCAACCTTATTCTCGATAGCGACGGTAAGGTTGCCATCCTCATTGATTCCTACGCGGCAATATTCTTTCTTAATGCCCGGAGCTGCAAGTTCCATTGTGTAGGCTTTCTCACTCTCCTTGACATTGACTGCAGGTGCTGTACTATTGGCACGAGGCATAAAATCAGTGTTCAAGAAATCGTCAAACAATGTTGGCATCCAACTGTTTTGAAACATTACTGGTAACATAATTAATACCTCCTAGTTATATTTTAGTTAAACATTTTGTTTCGTTGAACATTGGCTAAAGTCTAAGGTCTAAAACCTAAAGTCTATCGCCTTCGTTCACTAACTATAATACAACTAACGTGCCAAAAAACATACGTGCCGACTCTGCCGGATTATCTCCTGACAGACTGGCACGTATTGTCTCTTTTCATGTCCTATTGTCTAAAACAGCGTCAATAGGCTTGTTCGTGAACGCCTTTTACAGCTCGGCCGCTGGGATCGTTCATATTCTTGAAGGCAGCATCCCATTCCAGGGCAATAGCAGTTGAACATGCTACACTGGCCTCGCTGGGAACACTCTTGGCAGCGCTGTCGCTGGGGAAGTGCTCGGCAAAGATACTGCGATAGTAGTACTCTTCCTTGTTCTTGGGCGGGTTGATGGGGAAACGTTCAGCTGCATGTGCCATCTGCTCGTCGGTGACAGCCTCCGAGGTTATCTGCTTCAGGGTATCAATCCAACTATAGCCTACACCATCGCTGAACTGTTCCTTCTGACGCCAGGCCACTGCTTCGGGCAGCATATCTGCAAAGGCCTCACGTACGATTTTCTTTTCCATTGTAGTGCCAGGACACATTTTTGCTTCCGGATTAGTGCGCATGGCGATATCCAGGAACTCCTTATCCAGGAAGGGCACACGTCCCTCTACGCCCCAAGCGCTCAAGCTCTTGTTGGCGCGCAAACAGTCATATAGGTAAAGCTTACCCAATTTACGCACGGTTTCCTCATGGAAATCCTTGGCTGACGGAGCCTTATGGAAATAGAGGTAGCCACCGAATATCTCATCAGCACCCTCGCCACTGAGCACCATCTTAATACCCATAGATTTGATGACACGAGCCAGCAGGTACATAGGCGTTGAGGCACGGACAGTAGTCACATCGTAGGTCTCTATATAGTAGATAACGTCGCGGATGGCATCCAATCCCTCCTGGATGGTGTAGTTGATTTCGTGGTGCACAGTGCCGATATGGTCAGCCACCATCTTGGCCTTAGCCAGATCGGGAGCGCCCTTTAATCCAACAGCAAAGCTATGCAGGCGGGGCCAATAAGCACGAGTCTGAGAGTTGTCCTCTATACGATGCTCACTGAATTTCTCAGCTATGGCAGAGATAACACTGGAATCCAAACCGCCACTGAGCAGCACACCGTAGGGCACATCACTCATCAGCTGACGCTTCACAGCAGCCGTAAGGCCATCATGAATAGCCTCAACACTGGCTGTGTTATTCTTCACAGCATCGTATTCGAACCAATCGCGCTGATAATAGCGTTTAAGTGAAGAGTGAAGAGTGAAGAGTGAAGAATCAGAGTTTGTTATTGACTCCCGTGCAATCTCATTTGGTAATTTTAATTCTTCACTCTTCACTCTTAACTCTTCACTCCATAAATAATGGCCAGGAAGGAAGGGTTCGTACTGTTCGCACTGACCTTCAAGGGCTTTCAGCTCGCTGGCAACATATACAGTACCGTCGCTATCATAACCTATATATAATGGTATAACGCCAATGGGGTCACGTGCTATCAGGAAAGCATCACGCTCCTCATCATACAATGCAAAGGCAAAGATACCCGACAAACTCTCTAACATCCCAGAAATCTGCTCGTGAGTGAGAACGTTCCCCTCGCCTTTTGGAGAGGGGTTAGAGGTGAGGCTTCTGTATAGGGCCAATACAACCTCACAGTCGCTGCCAGTCTGAAACTCATACTGACCGGCATAGCGACGACGAATCTCCTGATGGTTATAAATCTCGCCGTTCACGGCTAACACCTGCTTATTATCGGGGCTATAAAGAGGCTGCCTTCCGCTCTCAGGGTCCACGATACTGAGACGTTCGTGCGCCAGAATGGCCGAGCCGCCACAATAGATCCCACT
>CAMOMP010000059.1:0-14849 GCA_946619915.1 uncultured Prevotellaceae bacterium
AGCTGGTCATAAGCAAGCTTCCACCATCTTCCTGCCAATAGCATAACATATCTTTTAGATATCTAAGCTTTCAAAAAGAAAAACCCCGCCCTTCGGGCTAAAAAACCAACTTGAAACCTGAAACTTGAAACTTGAAACTCTGCGCCCTTGGCGCATGAACTGCCTCTAAACTCTACACTCTAAACTCTAAACTCTCATCTTTCATCCATCACCTCATCCTCCGCAAGGGGTCTATACGCACCGTCTTTGGCCTCGAACAGCACCGTTCCGCTCTCCAAGCATTTCAAACTGTGCCATTGTCCGGCAGGAATATTCACGATAGGCCCTCCAGGCACCATGTCTACCGTCTCCACGATTCCGAAGCTGTCAGGATCCGGTGTTCCGTCGCTCTGTAGTTTCGTGTATCCATACAGGTATTCCTCAAAATGTCCTCTGACGCACACCACCGTCTCGGAGGTTTCCTTGTGTCGGTGTATTGGCATTATTGTCCCAGGCTCCAGCGCGTTCAGCATGCGTTGGGACTGCACATCAGGCGAAGTGCGCAAGTCATAATTCATTCTCAGCCTCGGGCTCTTCTTCGCCTGTTCTGTCAACTCATCCAGTATCTTTTTGTCTATTACCATATCCTCTGTAATTTGTTTTATCAAGGTTTACGATGCAAAAATACCGAAAAAAAGTAAAAAAGGTTGCAACACAGCAACCTTTTTTTGCTTTTGACCCCTTCGGCGTTCAAGTTTCAAGTCGCTAACCGCTCAACGATAACCGTCAATTTTGAATTATGAATTAAAAGAAGATTCTTCACTCTAAACTCTATACTCTACACTAAAATAAACGAAGAACGGTAAACCAACAATTAACTAAAGATTACCGTCTTATTCTTGTAGGTTAGGATCTTGCGCTGGATATGCTTGGAGACAGCACGGGAGAGGACAATCTTCTCCAGGTCTTTGCCCTTTAGGACAAGGCTGTCGGGAGTATCCTTGTGTGTAATCCTGGCCACATCCTGCTCTATGATAGGACCGGCATCCAACTCGGCCGTTACATAGTGGCTGGTGGCTCCTATAATCTTCACGCCTCGCTCGTAGGCCTGATGATAAGGCTTGGCACCGATGAAGGCGGGCAGGAACGAATGGTGGATATTGATGATGTGATGAGGGTAGGCCGCTATCATCTCGTCGCTGATAATCTGCATATAACGGGCAAGGACGATAAACGAGATGTCCTCCTTTTTCAACAGCTCCATCTCGGCAGCCTCCACCTCAGCCTTGTTAGAGTGGTCCTTCTTGATGCTCCATACATAATAAGGAATGCCGAATTGTTCAGCCACATAGCGCAGGTCCTCGTGGTTAGAGATAATACAGGGGATGTCGCAGTTGAACTCACCTGCCTTCCAACGGGCCAACAGGTCGTACAGACAATGGCTCATCTTGCTGACGAATATCGCCATGCGAGGACGCTTATCGCTGTAATATAGGCTAAACTTCATCTGATAGCGCTGGGAATACAGCGTAGTGATATAATCATAGATTTTCTCGCGCGGGATCTGGAACCCTTCCAGTTCCCATTCTATACGCATGAAGAACATCCCCTCTACCTTATCGACATACTGATCCAGGTAAACGATGTTTCCCTTGTTATCCGTTATAAACTTTGTTACCTCCGAGATGATACCCTGCTGGTCAGGGCAATGCAATAGCAGTATTGCTGTGGTATATGGATTACTCATAAATATGGTTGTATTTTCACTTCTTGTCAATTCGACTGCAAAAATACAACATTTTTATCAACTACACTTTACAATACGTTAGTTTTTATTGGCCTGTTGCCAAAGATTAGAGGTGATAGTCTAGGGTTAAGCATCAGAGGAAGGTTGGTTTCCCCTGATGCCATTATATTTTATTTCATCTCAATAGAACCTATCTGGAAGACCTCTTCTTTGTTCTGTTTGCCTATATTCAGAACAGAGAATTTACCATCACCCATGCTTATGATATGGCTGTTGATAGTTATGTTCTGAAAACCTTCAGGTGTGGTTTGGGTCATTTTCCCATCCCTTGTACAACTGCGTAGGGTGCCTGTTCCTATTTCTGTATCAGGGATATCAATCATCCAATAACGCCCTGCATATGGGAAGCGATAACTCATACCACCATCAACAGAAACGCCACCCCAAATTAACGGTTGTTTGTTCACCGTCATGCTACCCCAACTGCCAAAAGTGGGGTTGCTGCCATCGGCATCCGCCCAGATGAACTCACGATTGAAGTTAATCTCAAAACGATTATACGGGTCGCGCGGATTCTTGTCTGTAGGGACGATAAATGAGCCGTCTGCCATCCTGATAACGTTACTCATTCGTGTAGGCTTGTTATTGAACATCATCAAACACGACCACGGAGCTCCTGGCAAAGCAAGTTTCCCCTTTTCAATAGCAGTCTTGCTTTGCAAGTCACATGCTAATGTAACATAATTGTTGGTCAGAGCGAATCCGCCCGCATATGATCCGTGTACATTTCCAACAAACATTCCTACTAACATTTGACTACCATCAAAATTCATTATGTTGGGACGCATTACCAGACCGTTAATGGAATTATCTATGTCATAATGTTCTTGTCCATCCTTCGTGATAATGTCTATGGTCGCCTGTACCGTGTAGTCTGCTGTAGCATATGTTGCTTTTCCAAAATTCAGTTTCGACTTATCTCCACCGTAACCACGGGCGTTATTTAATATGGTTCTGAAGGATGAAATAACCACCTTGCCCTCATTTGTTACTTTCATATCAGCTTCCAAAGCTGATGCCAAGTTCTTCATCTCTGGTTGCGGAAGCACTTCAGCGGATGTCAGTATATTAAAATCACGATCGAAGAGGTAGAATTTATGATGGTATATATTCTTTTGAATATAGTTAGTCAATAGCGCAATATATTGTCCATTCCGGGAAACACTCATGTAATAACTGTCAAAAACATCCTTGCGTTGCTCTGTCAATGTCTTTTGGTCTTTTGGAGCAAAGGTTTCCGAATCATAGGTGTTACACTGTATTCCCCCGATATTTCCATCGTATGTCAAAACGGAAATCTCTTGGTCTTTAGCAAAGACATTCATAAGAGAGAATTTTGTATCTTTATGTTCTACCAGCTGTTTTACATTGCCATCGGCATCAAGGCTTGCAAAAATCAGTTTACCTTCCTTGAATGAATAGATTGTCCATTCACCATTATTATTACCAAGTACTTGCCAGTTCTTTCCTTTCATGTTCTTTGACATGGGAACTGGAGCTTTAAAAACCACCACAGCCTCTTGTGCTGTCATATACATAGCCGTCAAGGCTAGTATCACCATACATAACAAATTCTTTTTCATATGCTTCACGGTTTTAGTTTATTTCGTTTCAAACGATAGTGCAAATCGAGCGACATACAAAACAAATTCATTTTTTTTTATGTCCGAGATGCAGCCTATATTCGAAATTCGTTCCAAATATAGGCATTAATCCATCGTCCCCAAATTGTTGGCAGAAAATTTATGGCATTTTATAGATTTCTTTCACCTTATCGCGGTATTTTGCTATATTCGCATTCCAAAAATCACCAAAATAGATAAAGATAACAGAAGAGATACTAGACGAACTGACAGAACAGACAAAAGCCTCTCCACGTATGCGAATGAATTATGACCTAAGGAACTCACCCGAGGACCAGTCACAACGGATGCTCAATGCCCTGGAACCTGGCACCATCCTCTACATGTGCCTTCCTACCTGTGGGAGTGTCAATAATTCCAAAAGACGCGCACCCTATAATGCGCTCGCCATCCATCAAGGCAAAAAGGTGCGTATTCTCCGACTCCACCACATTCCTCAGCATCTCAGACGTAACCCTAATCTCAGGATCCAACTCCCTCATCAGCAGAAGTATCTCCTCCCCCGCTTCCCCTCCAATGTCGTTATCTCCTCAATTCTCATATATATAACATCTTTTATATTATATCAACACACTCACATTCTTACCCAATATTTGCGAGCGTTCCTAGTGCAAAATTACATATTTTCCATGTAACAAGCACATATCTTCCATAAAAGAAAACCGGGACATCTTTCCCGAGCAGAAAAATGTCCCGTTTCTTGTAAGTCGCGATTATGTCATGGGCTGTTATTACAATCGTTGATTCCAACATATAAGTCATCACATAATTCTAAATTCAAATCATCTCACTTTTGTTCCTTAGCATTTCACTATTTAAATACCTTATCCATTGATTTTCAAATTTCGACATAGAATTATCCAAATCTTTCTGTAAAGCATCCTGTACTCCACGTACTTCTGGCATCAATTCCCATATTATATCAACGTACCCTTTCGTTATCTTCGTTATATCATAATATGACATAGTCTCTATTAATTTTAGGCGGTCCTCAAATTTTCCATCAAAGTGAGCATCAACATTCACTCTTCACTTTGAAAATTTCTAATTTTCAATAATTCTCTGCCTTAATCTGGAAGTAGCTCTGAGGATGGTTGCAGGTAGGACATACCTCGGGAGCTTTCTTACCGATAACGATATGACCACAGTTGCTGCATTGCCAGATGACATCACCTTCGCGAGAGAATACAATGGCATCCTCGATGTTCTGTAACAACTTGCGATAGCGCTCCTCATGGTGCTTCTCGATAGCACCAACGAGCTCAAACTTCTTGGCAATCTCCTCGAATCCTTCCTCGCGAGCCTCCTTAGCCATACGGGCATACATATCCGTCCACTCGAAGTTCTCGCCATTGGCGGCATCTGCCAGATTCGTCTTGGTGTCGCTTACGCTACCACCGTTCAAGTACTTGTACCACAACTTAGCATGTTCCTTCTCGTTGGCAGCTGTCTCCTCAAAGATAGCGGCAATCTGCACATACCCATCCTTCTTGGCCTTAGAGGCAAAGTATGTGTACTTATTTCTGGCCATACTCTCACCGGCAAAAGCCTCCTTCAGGTTCTGCTCAGTCTTTGTTCCTTTCAGTTCTTTCATATTTTTATAAAGTTTATAGTTTATAGTGTATAGTTTATAGTCAGTGGTAAGTTTATAGATAATAGATGATAGATAATAGATGATAGATCGATTCAAGTTAAAGACTAAAGTCTAAAGTCTAACGCCTAAAGTCTAGAGTCTAATTGCTACTTCGTTGACTTTCCCCTTCGGGCCGTCGAGCTAAACCTTCTCGCATTTTGCTTGCGACCTCTTGGCTCCTCCCCTAAAGGGGGAGGCTGGGAGGGGGCTAAAGCCTGCTTTCTATTACATTCCAATTGACAATCTGCCACAATGCGGCCAAGTGGTCAGGTCGGCGGTTCTGATAGTCCAGATAGTAAGCATGCTCCCAGACATCGAAGGTCAGCAAGGGTTTCAGTCCCTTCTGGATAGGATTGGCAGCATTTGCCTCCTGCGTGATAACCAACTTGCCATCCTTATCTGCTGACAGCCATACCCAGCCAGAGCCAAACAATGTAGCTCCCGCCTTCTGGAACGCCTCCTGGAATGCCTCGAACGAGCCAAAATCGCGCACGATAGCCTCTGCCAGTTTCCCTGTGGGCCTGTTGTCAGCCTTAGGCGCACAGAACTGCCCGAAGTACATATTATGGTTCAGAATCTGGCCCGCGTTATTGAGCATACCACCCTCAGCCTTCAGGACAATCTCCTCCAAAGGCAATCCTGCCAACGGGCTCCCTTCTATCAGCCCATTGAGGTTATTTACATAGCCAGCCAAATGCTTTCCGTGATGAAAGCCTATGGTCTCTTTGCTGATTACCGGCTCCAAAGCATCCGGAGCATACGGTAGTGTCATTAGTGTAAATTTCATGTGGTCTTGTTTATTAGGTTATTACTTATTCATCGCTGCAAATATAGGAATAATTTATTGAAGTGCAACTATGTCCCCCCAAAAATCCGAAGAAGTTTTTCTATATATTGTTTGTGGTAAAAGAAAAAGCGCTATATTTGCAGAAAAAGATCCAATATCTGCCTATATGAAAAGACTGTTGCTATTGACGATAAGTATCTTCTATATGCTTACCGTCTTGTCCCAAACCTATTCAGCCTCTGTTCATCAGAACGGTCGTTTTATTACAGCCTACTTCGGATGGAATGCTTTTCGCAATGCTTATAATGCGGCATCCGACGGACAAACCATTACCCTTTCGGAAGGGGAATACACAGCATTGGACGGTCCTGTTAGCAAAGCAGTAAGTATTATCGGTTATGGCGTCTTTACGACAGCCTCGGGATATGAAACGCCCAAATATACCTCGATCAAAAACCTGTCCATCGAAGCGGATGGGGTAAGAATAGAGGGTATATATGTTTCGGGAACCGTTACCATAGGAGCATGTAAGGGGACGCTCATCAAGCATTGCTGCATACAAACCGTAACAGCCTCCCAGTCCCACGAGGATACACGTATAGAGCAGTGTGCCATAAACAACCTAAATGTTTTGGGTAGCGCCAAAAACCTTACTGTCAGTAATTCCACTATCGACTGTATGGACTATAATACGGAATCCAATATGGCCACATTCCAAAACTGCGTAATATACACATGGTATCCCAATTCGCATTATGCAGTTTACCGCAATTGCGTGTTGGGTTACGATGGAAACGGGACCATCTATCCCGCTCTGCCCAGCCTCTACTACAACACAGTCTTTACCTGCCTATACCGATACAACGAGGATGCCAGCTATAGTAATACAGCACTCACGACAGCACCATCGCTAAACCAGAATGCCCAGTGTACATTCAGTTGCAGGACGCTCTCGTTTACCAGCATGTTTGGTCTGTACAAGAGCTCTCCCGCAAACCCGCAGAATGTGCCCAACGGTAGTGACGGAAAGCCTGTGGGGCCAGCTGGCGGAACGGGATTCGTGATCTATCCTGATGTTCCACGCGGATATGGCACCATAGATACCCGATTGGGGGCTGACCAAACGATACACGTATATGTGCGGGCATATAGTAACAATCCTAGCGCGACAGGACTCGCCCGATATCGCTATTGCTGGAATGGACGCTTCGGAGAAATGCAGGAAGGGGCCATGCTCTACAACAACGGACTGTATTATATCGATATGAACCTAAGGGTTCCCGATGAGGTGATTGCCGACCGCGACTATGCTTTGGGCAAATGCTATCTGGACCTATTCATCTATGATGATACCGGTGCATGCTCGCCAATGGTGGGGGCAACCATCAGCGACCAGGATCCGCCAGTGGTTACATTGGAGAAGCTGCCCGAGGAAGTTAACAACAGAAAACTGCTGATACGCTGGACGGGAAAGGATGACTGGTCGGGTGTGCAGGATTACACACTCGTAATAGAAGTGGATCGTGGTGTATGGTCTTATGACGAGACGTTTGTCACCACCGACACAGAGTACCTGTACGAAGCAAAAGACGACGGTAACCGTACCATCTATGTCCTGGCACGTGACAGTGTGGGGAATGAGAACACGAAAAGCAATGAACAGGTTGTGCTGTTCCGTTATATAGACCTTGAGCCTCCTGTTACCACCTTTACGGTTAACAATGTTAGCGAGGGCAGTGTAAAGGCTTCGTCGTCTGGTGCCAATATCATGTGGAGTGCTACGGACAATGACGTCGGTGTAAAGAAATACAACGTCTATTATGCTGAGGAAAACGGTCCCTTCATCCTGTGGAAGTCCGACCTGACAGAGCCAGGCGCTTTCTTCTATGGTCAGAAGGGACATACCTACCGTATCGTGGTAACAGCAACGGACAATAACGATAATGTAGAGGAGATAGAACCGGTACGTGCCATTCAAGTAGTATTCTAACTAACCGTATACATCATGAAAAAGACAATACACATCTATATGCTCCTGTTGACGCTTATGCTTCCATTAGTAGCATCGGCACAATACGATTACAAAAAGACAATTATGGTAGGCGAAACCTTCCACTGTTCCGTGAATACTACATGGGTGGGATACATCATACAAAGTACAGATTTTGACGTCTCCGGGAACGGCATTCGGGAAATAGGTCCGCGTAGCAAATTGGGCACAACGATAGAAGCCGTAAAACCCGGATACGGCTATGTCTTTATTACCATATACCTTAAAAAACCACTTAGCGGCGATACGGATATCGTATATGCCAGTTGGGAGTTTGATGTTATCGACAACAAGCCTACCTCCATAAGCGTCACACCCAGCTCCTGCGAAATGTATGTGGGCGATATGGTCGGACTTTCAGTCTCTTTCAAACCTTCAGGCACGACAAGCTCCGTTACCTGGTCATCCAACAATACCTCGGTGGCTACAATAGGCACTGCCGGCTATGTCAATGCAGTAGGACCGGGATCTGCCACAATAACCGCCCGTACTGCTGAAGGCCTTACCGGAAACTGTTATGTCACGGTTCACACTGTTGCCACAGGCATATCACTGCCCCAGGATTTGACCATTGCATGCGAGGAGACCCGGTCATTAATACCCACCTTCTCTCCAAGTGGCTCATCGGTAAAGAGTATGAATTGGAAGAGCTCTAATGAGCAGGTGGTAACCGTAGATGCCTATGGCCGTCTCACAGGCGTTAGTCCGGGAGAAGCTACAGTGACCGTTACCACCAACAATGGTCTTAGTGCTTCTACCCATGTCACCGTCACCCATCCACCTTTTGACGTCACCTGTGCGAGTGATGGGAGTACGGGTATTAATGTAAATGACCAGGGACAGGTGTATGCCAAAATCAGCACCGACTATACACAAGGCTCCCAGTTTGCCAACATCCGCTATGAACAAACTTCCGGAGCTAAGGTAAGCGGAACTCCCCACCTGTCCTATGACATAGTCTATTTTATTCCAGACAAACCGCTGAAGCCCTTTACCACCTACAAGTTCGTGATTCCAAAAGGTGCTCTATGCAACAAGTGGGGTGGTGAGAACCCCAATGATTTTATCTTCACTTTCACCACAGGCGATCTGGATAATCAGTCCTTCTCCTATATGCCCACCGAGGATTACATGGCCCCAGGGGGAATCATCCATATATGGACAAACTGCTTTAATGCTGTCATCCACTATACGACGGATGGTAGTGAACCGACACTTCAATCACCTGTTTTGCCCGCCTCCGGTTATCTAACCATAGATAAGAATGTACGCATACGTGCGATGGCAGTATGTGACGGTTACAAGAATGCGTATCTGGATCGTACTGTTAAGGTAACCCATGTGGATGCTGTTTCGTATTACCCCGATTATGAAAAGGATACACTCAGCAGGTTCGACAATGTGGTTCCCTTCATTACCTACAACACTGCTCTTGTCCCCACTTCGCAGCAGAAGATTGTCCTGACAGAGTATCCCATGGGAACAATCGTGGCGACAGAGAACTACGTCTGCGGAAACAGAATATATATCGTCCCATCCGAGCCTCTTCATGATGACAGAATCTATTCTATCAACGTTCCCTACGGATTCGTGCAGTCGTTCAATGGAGAACCGAACACCGCCGGTCAGTGGATTATTTCCGGAGGAAAAAATATCAAGCAAATCTCTGCAGGCTACGAGATGGCAGTAGCAACAAAACAGAACGGAGAACTATGGGCATGGGGAAAGATTATGCGTCAGGGTTACAATGGTAGCTTTGTCCCAGATTCCCTGATATGGAAACCTCAGCTAATAGAAGCAGGGGTGAGCAGTTGTGTTGCCGGGTACTCGCACGTTGTCCTTATCGGCAAAGAAAACGAGGTTTACACCTGGGGAAGGTCGTTCTGTGGCGAGATGGGGTCTTTAAATATAAATAGTTATAACGGCCTCTGCTATATCACCAGCCTTGATCGCATCCAGTCAGACCAATGTCGTATCGTAGCTGGGGCCCAGACCTCTGCCGTCATTGGCGACAACGGGGAGATGACACTGATGGGACGTAACGACTACGGTCAGCAGGGCGATGGCACCACGTATTCCGTTGCTAGAAGTCAAAACACTCTGCCGCAGAACGTTGTTCAGGTAGCTTCCGGATACGGCAGCACGCTGGCCCTTACAGCTTCGGGACAACTGTACGGATGCGGGCATAACCATCTACAGCAGATAAAGGCTGGTACCACCCGCAACCAGTTCTCCTTCGTTCCCGTCATGGAGGATATAGACTATGTGTCTGCCTCCCGGTGGGATGACTTTGCCGCAGCCGTTATCCGCAAAGACCGTACGTTATGGATGTGGGGTAGTGGCAGTTGTGGACGTTTAGGCGGTGCAGGAAACATACCCGTGGATAAGCCCGTAAAGATGCTAGACGATGTAATTGCTGTAAATGTTGGTTCCCATGTGGTTGCTGCCATAAAATCCGACCATTCTCTGTGGATGTGGGGCGACGGTAGTTACGGAGAGTTGACGACTGCCGCTCAGGGGATTCAACTAACTCCTATAAAAGTCATGGAAGATGTGGCCAACGTTGACATTGGGGGGCAGTTTGTTGTTGTACAAAAACAGGACGGTAGCGTATGGACCTGGGGAACGGGAAAATACGGTGAATTGGGTTGGGGAGGACAGATTTCTAACGGTCAGCAGGGAGCCACGCCTCACATGATTGTCGGAGGACACCCGCGCACAGCTATCGAGGGCATCCAGTTAGATGCCAAGGAAATATGTCTGGCAGTTGATCAGACGTTCGTGGTACACGCACGTCCCATACCGATTTATGCCGAATACGATCAGTGGGAATGGACTGTCAGCGATCCTACCATTGCCTCCGTTAGCAATAACGGTGTCGTCACTCCCCTTCGCGAGGGAAGGACATTGGTAACGCTCATCAGCGATCAAGGTGTCAGCGCCTCTTATAACCTGTTGGTCACTGACGATCCCGATGGCATCCATGCCAGTCCTGCATACGAGACGGATGCTCCAGAATCCAAGTACTTCTCCATTGATGGGCGTGCTCTTAACCGTCCGCATCGCGGTATGGTGATAGAGAAGAAGGGAAACAAAGTTAAGAAAGTCATTATAAATTAAGTGAAAAATCAACCCCTCTCCAACTCAAGAAACACTAAACTCTAAACTTTATAAAAATGGCAACGCCCTCTCTCCCGGAAGATGAGGGCGTTGTCTTTTATACCTTATTATATTCTGGGCTTCTGGCAGAGGTGGACGATAAGGGAGATAAGAAGGATGATGATACCGTAGATAACAGGAACTAAGGCGCACTTGTAACCACCGTAGACAACGGCAGCAGCTGTCTCACCATGCGCCTGCATGTAATCATACATCTGATAGAGGCCAAGCACACTAAAGAGGAATCCGCAAGCCAGGGCGATAATGCCTATGTTACGAACCCATGCGGGGGCCTTCCATGCAGCTAGGAATACCAATGCCAACAGAAGGGTGAGGACAGACATACACCAAGGGCCGCCAAGTCTAAAGTCTAACGCCTAAAGTCTAAAGTCTAACGCCTAAAGTCTGATATATAACTGCCAAGACATTTTCTGTATGCCTCTACCTTCTTGTCGAAGGATAAGGGGTAGGCGCGTGAGGAGGAGGGGAGGCGGTAGAGAATAACAGCCTCACCCCCAACCCCTCTCCGAATGGCGAGGGGAGTAGTTGCAAAAGTATTGACCTTGGGAATGTTGAGGATGCCTAACGAATTGCAGATGGTTGCTGTGGCTTTCTCGCCTGTGGTGACAATGGCGCGAAGGTGGGGGAGTTGAGCAATGAGGGCACGGATGTCGGTGGACTCGACGACCTCGAGGAACTTGTCGGAAGCATTGTCCTGCAAACGTCGGATGGCGGTGGAGGTGTCGAAGAAGGCAAGACCCTTCTCCTGACAGAAGGTAATGATTTCGTCGATCTTGAAACGTTTGTGCTCCAAATCCACGAAGTGGTTCCTGTCGCCAAAGAATATCTGACCCTCGATGCGCCAATGATCGTTGATGAAGTTTGGGTAGTAGAAATCCATGCACCAACGCTTACGTTGGGGCGGAAAGCTACCCAGGAACAGTACCTTGGCATTCTCAGGCAAGAAAGGACGAAGTGGATGATACTCCACACCGTCTTTGCTACGAGCTATATTCTCTGTGTTTAAATAGGACATTGTTTAGTTGAGAATTGAAGCTGCGCTTCGAGCCTGCTCACGCTCGGGATAGCTGATGCGAGCATCGCTTTCCTCTCGCTCAATCGCAGCCTTGAGAATTGAAAATTACGCTTCGAGCCTGCTTAAGACCTTTATTCTGTTTTATGTCCCGCAGAAATAGCGGAAATCGCAGAAAGTTTTTAACAAAAACCGCGAAAATCCTTCCGTTCAGGCTGAGACTGCGTCTTTGATGCTGTTTCTGTGTCCTTTTACTTGTATGCAAGCATCCAGATAAAAGTACCCAGACACCCCATCAATCTCTTCGAGATTTCATCCTGAACAGAAGAAAAACCATAAATTGGGGGGCACCCCCACAATTTAAATTCAAATTTCAAAATTTATAAATTCAAAATTGAACACTAACCGCTAACCAATAACCGATTATCTATCATCTATCATCTCTCATCTATTATCTATCATCTCTCATCTCTAAACTAACTACTGACTCTAAACTCTACACTCTACACTCTACACTCTACACTCTCATATCTCATCTCTCCGCACGCATGGGGTTTTCCAGGAAGTCCTTGTAGGCTAGACGTATTCCGTCCTCTAGCTCTGTCTTGTAGGTCCAGCCGAGTTTGGTGGCCTTCGATACATCCAGCAGCTTGCGGGGTGTGCCGTTAGGACGTGTGGTGTCCCACTTAATCTCGCCTTCGTACCCAACTACCTTGGCTACCAGTTCGGTGAGCGCCTTGATGGTCAGCTCCTTGCCTGTGCCAGCATTGACAGTTTCGTTGCCCGAGTAGTTGTTCATCAGGAACACGCAGAGGTTAGCCAGGTCATCGACATAAAGGAACTCGCGCAAGGGTGAGCCGTCGCCCCAGCAGGTAACGCTCTGCAGTCCTGCCTCCTTAGCTTCGTGGAAACGACGGATAAGGGCAGGTAGCACGTGGGAGTGCTCGGGGTGATAGTTGTCGTTGGGGCCATAGAGGTTGGTGGGCATCACCGAGATATAGTCTGTGCCGTACTGACGGTTCAGGAACTCGCAGTACTTAAGTCCGCTAATCTTGGCCAGGGCATAGGCTTCGTTGGTCTTTTCCAACTCGCTGGTGAGCAGGCAACTCTCGGGCATAGGCTGTGGTGCCATGCGAGGATAGATGCAGCTGCTGCCCAGGAACTCCAACTTCTTACAACCATTCTGCCAAGCGGCATGGATGACGTTCATCTCCAGAATCATGTTGTCGTACATGAAGTCGGCCAACGCACTTTGGTTGGCGACAATGCCGCCTACCTTGGCAGCAGCCAGGAACACATACTCGGGCTTCTCCTGAGCGAAGAAAGCCTCGACGGCATCCTGACGGGTGAGGTCCAGTTCCTTGTGCGTGCGTGTAATAATATTGGTATAGCCCTGTCGTTGCAACTCGCGCACGATGGCGCTTCCCACCATGCCACGGTGACCGGCAACGTATATCTTACTGTTCTTCTCCATTGTCTTAGTCCTTCATTTGCTCTTGCATATACAACCTCTTCACCTTCTTCATGTCGTGCTGGACCATAATCTTGACCAACTCTTCGAAGCTGGTCTTTTGGGGATTCCAGCCCAGTTGCTTCTTGGCCTTCGCAGGGTTGCCCAACAACTGTTCCACCTCAGCAGGACGGAAGTACTTGGGATCGACCTCGACGATGGCAGAACCAGTTGAGAGTTTGGAGTTTAGAGTTGAGAGTTTACTGTCTATACTCTTGATTATTCCCACTTCGTTGACTCCTTCTCCCTTCCATTCAAGTTCAATGCCAGCTTCCTTGAAGGCCAGTGTACAGAACTCGCGAACGGTATGGTACTGGCCGGTAGCGATGACGAAGTCGTCGGGCTTCTCTTGTTGCAGGATAAGCCACATGCACTCTACATAATCCTTGGCATAGCCCCAGTCGCGTAACGCATTCAGGTTACCCAGATAGAGCTTATCCTGGAAGCCTTGAGCAATACGGGCAGCAGCCAGTGTAATCTTGCGGGTAACGAAAGTCTCGCCACGACGCTCGCTCTCGTGGTTGAAGAGGATACCGTTGCAGCAGAACATATTGTAGCTCTCGCGGTAGTTCTTCATGATCCAGAAACCATAGAGCTTGGCCACACCATAGGGACTGCGGGGGTAGAAGGGCGTTGTCTCGCTCTGAGGAACCTCCTGGACCAGACCATATAGCTCGGAAGTGGAAGCCTGATAGATACGGCATGTGTCGGTGAGGCCGGCGATGCGCACAGCCTCCAACAGACGTAGCACACCATTGGCGTCCGTGTCTGCGGTGAACTCGGGCACATCGAAAGAAACCTTTACATGACTTTGTGCTGCCAGATTGTATATCTCGTCGGGACGAACCTCGCAAATGATGCGGATGAGGCTGGAACTGTCCGTCATATCGCCCCAGTGTAGGTTCACCAAGCGCTTCTTGTGCATATCGCGAACCCACTCGTCTAGGTATAGGTGTTCAATACGTCCTGTATTAAAAGAAGAGCTACGACGCAGAATGCCATGTACCTCATATCCTTTCTCTATCAGAAACTCGGCCAGGAATGAGCCGTCTTGACCTGTGATTCCTGTTATCAGTGCTTTTTTAGCCATAATGTTTAATCCTTGATTGTATTTCCTGCAAAAGTAATACATTTCTTCTAAATTGCGGCACGAATATAAAAAAAAGTGTGTTGGGATATCCAACACACTTCTTGAAAAGTACCCAGAGCCGGGGTCGAACCGGCACGGGTTGCCCCACTGGTGTTTGA
>CAMOMP010000060.1:0-14316 GCA_946619915.1 uncultured Prevotellaceae bacterium
CCAACTGAGCTAAAGAGGCGGGTGGGAAAGCGATCTGCATCGCGCCGCTACAACCGACTACCCTTGCTGCGTTCCCACCCTGGGGGATTCGAAGGGAGCATGCCGTACAGGACTTTCCCGTTTTTTGCGAGTGCAAAGGTAGATATTATTGACGGAAAACACAAATTTTGGCCCTATTTTTTTATATCTCAATTTTTTATCGCGCACATACGTACATAACAAGAAATAAATTTATACCTTTGCATGATTTTTGAAAAAAGCTAAAAAAGGAAAAGAATCTTTGTCTGAGAATGAGTAACGATACACCACACCAAAGCCCCACAATTGTACAGGCTGCATCGCACATTGCCATAAAGATTGGCGTCTTGTGCAGCATCAGTTTTGTTTGCTGCATACGAGGCATAGCATCGCCCAGCATGGGACTGGTAGGACATTTTACAGCACTTTGGGCTGCATACGACATCTTCAAGTACATACTGAGATACAGGCTACAGGTAAAGGACATCAAGTTTGGCAATTGCCTGAAGATGGCCTTCCTAATCTGCATCTTTGCCGGTTTGCTAACCAATGTGGTACAGTATGCCTACTTTCAGTTCTTTGACAAGGGATTCTTTCTGTCTTCTCTGACATCTATAATGGAAACTCCAGAATACAAGGAGATGACAGAGCGTTTCTTTTCCGCCTTTGCCGATATTTCCCAAAGCCAATGGAACGAGGCCTTCCAACAGATAAACATTCAGACACTGATGGTGAATTTCATCATTACAAACCTTCTGATGTCTGTACCTGTCTCGCTTATAACAGCTGGTGTTGCCTCACTTCCCACCATAAGCAAAAGGGATATCAACCGACCAGAACAAAATTAGAAGAAAATTAACAGAAGAGTAAAAAAGAAATTATGGATATTTCTGTTGTTATACCCTTATTCAACGAAGAGGAGTCGCTGCCCGAGCTCTTCAGCTGGATAAAAAGAGTGATGGACGAGAACCGTTTTACATACGAGGTATTCTTCGTAAACGACGGTAGCACAGACCACTCATGGCAAGTGATAGAACAGCTTCAGACAGAGAACCCCGATGTGGTTCATGGCATTAAGTTCCGCCGCAACTACGGTAAGAGCCCTGCCCTATTCTGTGGTTTTGCACGTGTACAGGGTGACGTGGTTATCACCATGGATGCCGACCTGCAGGATTCGCCCGACGAGATTCCTGAGCTCTACCGTATGATTAAGGAGGACGGATACGACTTGGTAAGCGGCTATAAGATGAACCGTAGTAAGGGAGACCCTCTTTCCAAAACCATCCCCACCAAGCTGTTCAACGCTACAGCACGTAAGGTAAGCGGCATACATAACCTGCACGACTTTAACTGCGGACTGAAGGCCTACCGCCTGGAGGTGGTGAAAAATATTGAGGTGTATGGCGAGATGCACCGCTACATCCCTTATCTGGCCAAGAATGCAGGCTTTAGCAAGATTGGCGAAAAGCGCGTTCACCACCAGAAGAGGAAGTTCGGCAAATCTAAGTTCATGGGCTGGAACCGCTTTGTGAATGGATATCTGGATCTGCTGAGCCTTTGGTTCCTGGACAGTTTCGGACTGAAGCCCATGCACGTCTTCGGCTTTGTAGGCACCCTGATGTTCATTATAGGATTCCTGGCTGTAATAGCTGTCGGAGCTACCAAGCTGTACTACATGAGCAACGGCATAGCCCATCCGCTGGTAACCAGCAGCCCCTACTTCTACATAGCCCTGACCACCATGATACTGGGTACTCAGTTGTTTGTGGCAGGCTTCCTGGGCGAACTGATAAGCCGCAACGCCCCTGAGCGTAACAACTATCACATTGAGAAGGAAATATAATGAGGTACGGAAAAACTTTCTTTCTGGCATGCATCACCGCTCTGCTGGGTATAAGCAGTTGTGACACCATAGACTGCACCCTGAACAACACGGTGGCGATGACATGCAAATTCTATCAGGACGGGAAGGTTGTACAGTTGAACGACACGCTTACCATAACTGCCGTAGGCGTAGAAAACCCACTACTGAACCGCAAGATCGGAACCAGCTCCATGGCCCTGCCCTTGAGTTTCTTCAACGAGGTGGACACCCTGCTATTGCATGTAAGCAGCGAGGATTACTCCGTTACAGATACCCTCTGGATAAAGAAAACATCATACAATCACTTCGAAAGCCCCGACTGCCCTGTGAACATGTTTCACAACATCACTGCAGTCAGAAGTACCCACCTGTTCATAGATTCAGTAACCATAAGCCGTCCAGACGTAGATTTTTATGAAGACGAGAACCTGCAGATTCATTTCTATCCTGCTGCTGATTAGCCTACTCTGCCCCACAGCATGGGCAGGGAACAAGAAAGACAGCAAGCCCAAGGAGAAAGCCCCCTTGTTGAGTGGCGTAGGTGTCGGCATAGACATCTGCGGATTGGCCATGAAGGCTGTAGGCGCTCGATTTGCCAACATGGAGATATCCGGGCGCATCGGTCTGAAGGAGAAATACTTCCCCATCTTTGAGATTGGTATAGGTGACTGTACCCGCTACGGTGGAGAGACCACCAACGTCTTCAGCACCAGAGCACCCTACTGGCGCATTGGTATGGACTACAACTTAAACAAGAAAGTAAACGGCAACCGTTTCCTATTGGGCGTACGCTATGGATTCAGCTCGTACAAATACGACTTCACCTGTCCAGACTTCACAGACCCCGTTTATGGCACCGTCAGACCTCTGCAACTGGAGGGACTGCAAGGCAACAACCAATGGTTGGAGTTCTGCCTGGGTTTTGAAACCAGACTATGGAGTATCGTTCGTCTGGGATACAATATCCGCTACAAGATGCCCACCATGCAGAGCTACTCTGACTTGGGAACGCCCTACTACGTGCCTGGCTACGGCAGGAATGACGACACAGCCTTCGGTGGAACAGTAAACCTGACCTTCGATATTGGTAAGTCTGCACGCAAGAACGGGCAGAAGCCGCTATTCGGCAACTTGTTTGGCAAGAAGAAAAACAAGGAGAAAGAAGACGCTAAGCCCAAAGAAAAGACTCCTTCCCCCACAGAATCAACGCCAAGAGCTGCGAAGAGAAGGGCGCAGTAGAGAATAAGAGATAAAAATTAAAAGAGAAAGTTTCAGGTTTCAGGTAGCGCAAAACGCTAACCACTAACCGCTCAACGATAACCGATAACCGCTCAACGATAAACAAATAGTGATAACGATTCTTGAAATATGGCTTTTAGGAGTAGCACTGGCAATGGATTGCTTCTCTGTTAGTATAGCCCAAGGGCTGTCGGCACGACGTGTGATATGGCCAATCATGACGGCGTTGGTACTGTCCTTCGGAATCTTCCAGGGCGGCATGACACTGTTGGGTTACATGGGCACATCGCTGCTGAGCCACCACATTCAACACCTGGAGTACATAGCCGTAGTGCTGCTGTTCTACCTGGGAATGAAGATGCTATGGGAAGGGCTCAAAAAGAAAGATAATGCCACTGCCACAAAACTGCTGACACCCGTGGGCATAATAGTCCTTTCCGTGGCTACCAGCATAGACGCTCTGGCTGTCGGCATCTCCTTTGCCTGCTTGCAGAACGCAACCCTTCAGATGGTACTGACAGCAGCTGGCATCATTGGGCTCTGCTCTACCCTATTCGGCATTGCGGGTCTGTACATAGGAATCAAAGCAAGTAAACATATAAACATCAGGAGCGAAATTCTGGGTGGAATAATATTAATCTCAATAGGAATAAAACTACTAATCGAACACCTAATATGAAAATGCAAAACGTATCCGACCAACCGACGGAAAATCGCTTCCGTCCCTACCATATTGCCCTTCTGGCAGTATTGATTGTAGGAACCATCTTTGTTGCACAACGTGAACACGGCACCCAAGACAACACGCCTTTCCAGACAGAGGAGGGTTCTATCTTCGGTACCGTTTATCACATTAAATACCAATACAAGGAAAGCCTGCACGACAGCATACTGGCTCGCCTGAAGGACATAGATGCCTCCCTGTCTATGTTCAACCCGGCAAGTACCGTTTCCTGTATCAACAGAGGAGAGAGCATGAAAGCCGACTCACTCATTACCAGTGTCTGGAACGTGTCACGCTCCATCAGCCAGGAAACAGACGGTGCCTTTGACCCAACCGTAGCGCCTTTGGTAAACGTATGGGGCTTTGGATACAAGAAACGACAGGTCCCCGACAAAGCACTGATAGACAGCCTGCTGGACTTGGTGGGATGGTATCGTATATCCATCCACAACGGCAACTTCTGCAAGGATGACCCACGTATCATACTGGACTTCAGCGCCGTTGCCAAAGGTTTTGGCGTAGATCACGTAGCCAACCTGTTCCGCAACATGGGGATAGAGAACTTCATGGTTGAGATAGGAGGCGAGATTGTGGCACAAGGCACCAACCCCAAGGGGGAGGCATGGCGCATAGGCATCAACAAGCCCGACGACGATACCACATGCATCAAAAACGATTTGCAGGAAGTCATCGAAGTCCACGACGGAGCCCTTGCCACCAGCGGCAACTATCGCAACTACTACATCCAGAATGGACGCAAGATTGGCCACACCATAGACCCGAAGACTGGGTATCCTGCACAACAGAGCATACTGAGCAGCACGGTCAAGGCTCCCTCATGTGCCATGGCCGATGGTTATGCTACAGCCTTTATGGTGATGGGCATGAAACGCTCGCAGGATTTCCTGAAAGAACATCCCCAACTGCAGGCTTACTTCATCTATGCTAATGAGGATGGTCAGTACCAGACCTGGCACACCCCCAACTTCTACGAAACAGAACAACCCGAATGATATCACTGACTCAGAAATATGAACTGCTGACCAAACTGCCTCTGCTGCAAGGAATAAGCGGCAAGGAACTGGCACACATAGAGAGTGTGATTGGTATGGAGGTGAACGAGGTACCGCCTATGAGCAGACCGCTGATTCGCCAGAACGACCCATGCACACATCTTATATTTCTGACTACAGGAAAGATGATACGCCAATACAAATCCGACGACGGTCTCTATCAGACAAAGTCCATCCTGCAGGCCCCAGCAATATTGGAACCGCATAACCTGTATGGGCTGGACTGCCGCTTCAGGTGCTCGTACACCCCACTGCAAGATGTATCTTTCATCACCGTTAGGAAGAGGGATGTGATGCAGCATCTTATGAAGACGGAGATATTCCGCATCAACTACTTCAACCTGCTGTCGGCCATCATTCACAAGAAGGAGGCACAGCTGCAACCTGTGCAGGGACTGACGGTAAGAGAGAAGATAAGCAGCCTGCTGCAAAGACTGTTCACCGACTGCTGCGGACAGGTTGAGATAGCCATTAAGATGACAGACTTGGCCAACTACATCGGAGAGACGCGTCTGAACACATCACGGGCTCTGAATCAAATGGAAAAGGAGGACATCATAGAGTTGAAACGCTCGCTGATTGTAATCCCAGATATTGGAAGGATGAGAGAGGAGAGTTTAGAGATTAGAGATTAGAGATGATAGATAGTTTCAAGATTCAAGTTTCATGTTTCAAGTTTGAAATTTAAATTATGAATTATGAATTATGAATTAAACGCAAGATATGAATCCATTGCTAACAGATAAATTCAAGACACTACATGGCACGGCGCCCTTCAGCCAAATCAAGCTGGAGCACTTCGAACCTGCCATCATGGAAGGTATGAGACTGGAGGATGAAGCCATTCAGGCTATCATCAACAACCCCGAGGAGCCAACCTTCCAGAACACCATACAGCCCCGCACCAGCGAGCTGCTGGACACTGCCACCACCATCTTTTTTAATCTGATAAGTGCCAACACGAACGACGAGATGGACGAGCTGGCTCAGAAACTGAGTCCCTTGCTGACGGAACATGCCAACCGCATCATGCTGAACGAGGATTTGTTCAAACGCGTTAAGTATGTCTACGAGCATCATGGAGACCTGGCTCCAGAAGAGCAGACACTGTTGGAGAACGTGTACCAAGGATTCCTGCGTCATGGAGCTTGCCTGAATGCAGAAGACAAGAAGCGCTTCTCTGCCCTACAGGTGGAGCTCTCTACCCTAACCCTGCAGTTCAGCCAGAACGAGCTGAAGCAGACCAATGCCTTCCAACTACACCTAACAGACAAGAAACAGTTGTCGGGTCTGCCTCAGACTGCCATAGAGGCTGCCGCACAAGCAGCACAAGAGAAGCAGTTGGAGGGATGGCTCATCACGCTGCACTTCCCCAGCTATCAGCCCTTCATGACTTATGCCGACGATCGCGAACTGCGTCGCCAGCTTTACATGGGCAAAATGACCATCTGTGCACATGGCGATGAGTTCGACAACCGACAGATTGTACAGCGCATTGTCAACCTGCGTCAGGAGATAGCTCAGCTATTGGGTTACAACACCTATGCCGACTACGTACTGACACGCCGCATGGCACAGGATACCCAGCATGTGAACCAACTGATAGACCAACTGCTGAAAGCCTACATGCCCGTGGCCCGTGGCGAACTGCGCGAGTTGCAGCAGAAGGCACGTCAGACAGAGGGTCCCGACTTCACCCTGATGCCTTGGGACTGGGCTTATTACAGCCACAAGCTGAAGCTGGAGCGCTACAACCTGGATGCCGAGATGTTACGCCCCTACTTCCCCCTGCAGAAGGTTCGGGAGGGTGTCTTCTCTTTGGCAACCAAGCTATACGGAATTACCTTTAGGAAAAATTCAGATATCGAAGTCTATCATCCTGATGTAGAGGCATTTGAGGTATTCGATGCGGATGGTTCATTCTTAGCCGTATTGTATGCCGATTTCTTCCCACGCGAGAGCAAACAGAGTGGTGCCTGGATGACAAGCTATCTGGAGCAATACACAGACGAAGGAAATGATGTCCGTCCGCACGTCAGCATAGTCACCAACTTTACCAAGCCCACAGCCGAGCGTCCCTCTTTGCTGACATTGGGCGAAGTGGAGACTTTCCTGCACGAGTTCGGTCACGCCCTGCACGGCATGTTCTCGAAGGTACGCTTCCAAAGTCTGAGCGGCACCAACGTCTTCTGGGATTTTGTGGAGCTGCCCTCTCAGTTTATGGAGAACTATGCCGTAGAGCCTGAGTTCCTGCATACCTTTGCCTTCCATTACCAGACAGGCGAACCCATCCCTACGTCACTTATAGAGCGTATTCGCAAGAGTCGCAACTTCATGTGCGGATATGCCTGCGTGCGCCAACTGAGCTTCTGTCTGTTGGATATGGCCTACTACACCCGCACAGAACCGCTTCAGGAAGACATCCTGCGGTTTGAGCAGCATGCCTGGAGGCGTGCCAAGCTACTACCCTGCATAGAGGGTACCTGTATGAGTGTTCAGTTCAGCCACATCATGAGCGGCGGCTACTCGGCAGGTTACTACAGCTACAAGTGGGCAGAGGTGCTGGATGCAGATGCCTTTAGTATGTTCCTGAAGAACGGAATCATGGACCAGCAGACGGCGCAGCGATTCCGCAACGAGGTACTCTCCAAGGGTGGCACAGAACCCCCACAGAAACTATACAAGCGTTTCCGTGGTCAGGAGCCCACCATCGATGCACTTCTGCGTCGTAATGGCCTGCCTGACACCAAGCAACATAATTTGGATATACGCTACCTGCGCATGGCACGCATCTGGAGCGAGAACAGCTACTGCGTACGCAGGCAGGTGGGTGCCCTTGTCGTAAAGGATAAGATGATTATCAGCGACGGCTACAACGGCACGCCCCAGGGCTTCGAGAATGTTTGCGAAGACGAGAACAACGTCAGCAAGCCCTACGTACTGCATGCCGAGGCCAACGCCATCACCAAGATAGCCCGCAGCGGCAATAACAGCGACGGCTCTACCCTGTATGTCACCGACTCGCCCTGCATCGAGTGTGCCAAGCTCATCATACAGGCTGGCATCAAGCGTGTTATCTACGACCGCGAATATCGCATACTGGACGGTGTGGATCTGCTGCGCCGTGCCGGCATAGAAGTGATTAACCTACCAATCTCAGAAGAAGGAGAAAAGAAAGATGAATAAGCATCGCGTTACGCCATTACTTATGGCAATCAGTATGGTTGTTGGTGTCGTCATTGGCACCTTCTATGCCAGTCATTACTCAGGCAACCGCCTGAACATCATCAACACGGGTAGCAACAAGCTGAACTATCTGTTGCAGTTGATAGACAACAACTACGTGGATACGGTGGATATGACATCACTTGTCGAGGATGCCATTCCCCAGATTCTCTTAGAGCTCGACCCCCACAGCACATATATCAGTGCCAACAATGCCCAGGAGGCAGCCGAGAAACTGAAAGGCAGCTTCAGCGGTATAGGTGTCCAGTTTATTATGGAGAGGGACACCGTGAATGTGATGTCTGTGATTCATGGAGGTCCCGCCGAGAAGGTAGGCCTTCTGGCAGGAGACCGTATCATAACAGCCGACAAGACTTCGCTGGTAGGAATGGACTCCAATCAGGTGATGAAGCACCTGAAGGGCGAGAAAGGCTCCAAGGTGAAGCTTGGCATCAAACGCCATGGTTCAAAGGAAATCCTATACTTCACCGTTAAGCGTGGAGACATCCCCGTAGTCAGTGTCGATGCCTCATATATGATTAACGACAAGACCGGCTACATACGTGTAAAGGACTTTGGAGAGCAGACCTACGCCGAGATGTTGGTAGCCCTTGCCGACCTGAACATGAAGGGTATGAAGAACCTTATCATCGACCTGCGAGGCAATCAGGGCGGATACATGCATATCGCCATTCAGATGGCCAACGAGTTCCTGCACAAGAACCAACTGGTCGTTTACACAGAGGGACGTAAGAGTCCGCGCGAGGAGTTCCGTTCCGACGGAAGGGGAACCTTCCAGCATCTGCCCTTGGTGGTCTTGGTGGACGAAATCAGCGCCAGTGCCAGCGAGATCTTTGCTGGTGCCATTCAGGATAACGACCGCGGAACCATCATCGGCCGACGCAGCTTTGGCAAGGGCCTTGTGCAGCAGCCCATGGAGTTCCGTTCAGACGGCAGCGTAGTGCGCCTGACCATAGCCCGCTACTATACACCCAGCGGACGCTGCATCCAGAAGCCCTATGTAAAGGGTAAAGGCGAGGATTACGACAACGAGCTGATAGCACGTTACGAGCGTGGAGAATTCTTCTATCAGGACAGCATACATCAGGATGGAGAGAAGTACTACACCAACTTAGGCCGTGTTGTGTATGGAGGCGGTGGCATCATGCCAGACATCTTCATTCCCGTTGATACATCGGGGGTGACCTCTTATTATAAGGAAGCAGCCTACACGGGCCTCATCAGACAGTTCGCATTCGCCTATACCGACGAGAACCGTCAACGCCTAAGCAGCTTCAGCGATGTCAAAGCCGTAGAGAAATTCCTGCGTAAGGAGAACCTGCTGGAGCGTTTTGCCCGCTTTGGCGAGGAGCACGACCTGAAGCGTCGCAACCTGATGCTGCTGAAGAGCAAGGCACTCTTCGAAGAGAACATCTTCGGCTCCATCATCTACAATGCACGCGACATACAGGACTACCTGCAGTTCCTAAACGAGGAAGACCCCACCGTGTTACGTGCCATTCAGGTATTGAAAGACGGACTCGCCTACCCACAGGCACCCAATGCCGAGGATAACAATCCAACAAGCAAGAATAAGAAGGAAGCTATGCTGAAGGGAAGCTTACCTCAGCATTCGTTTCTGTCCGTTCACCACGCGTATACCGCAACGACCTGATATGCCGGCATAGCGACGGCCAGACAGATCATACACCAGTCCAGAAGAAGAAAGGCATGCCGGAACACCCTCTATGGCTGTCATCTGCTCGTCTATATTCTCTGACGAGATAACCAGTGTATCTGCCTTCTTCATCTCGATGGAGAAAGTTCCATCCTGATTCTGCACAGGTGTTACCCTACTGCAGTTCACATAGAAGTATGCCTTGCTCAGGTCTATGGAAGCTGTGCTGCGGAGTGTTAGAGGAGCGCCTGCCTGGCTCTTGATTTCGGCATAGGACAGTTTCCCCGCCTTCCACTGCATATCAACCAAGAAGTTACCCTCGGCTTTCAGGCCGCTTACACTTCCGTTAGCCCATGCCGTAGGCAAAGCAGGCAACAGAGCTATGCCGTCGAAGCTATGCAGCAACATCTCGGCAATACCGCTGGTGCAACCATAGTTACCATCTATCTGGAAGGGCGAGTGAGCATCGAACAGGTTGTAATAGCAACCGCCATAGTTACCCATTTCTATCACATAACTGCCAGAGTGGCGCAGCGCCAGTGAGAGGTTCTTACGGGCACGGTCGCCATCCAGGCAACGGCTGTAGGTATTTGTCTGCCATCCCATAGACCATCCCGTTACATCGCCGTTACGGGCTATCTGTCCGTTATAGGCAGCCTCGAAGAGCTGTTTACCCTCTGCACTCTGGTCGTAGGCACTGACCTGCGAGAAGGGATAGAGGCACATCAGATGTGAGAGATGGCGGTGTCCAGGGTCGGAAAGCGCATTGTTCTTCCATTCCGAGATACAAGTCTTGCCGTTATAAGTCTCTGTCCACAGCCCTTTGTCGAAGTTGTCATAAAGATCCTGAATGGCAGCAATCTGCGAAGCCGTGAGGGGTGAATTACTGCCCAGTTCGGCATGCCCCTTCATCACCTCGTCCAACACCTCATAGGCTGTCTGCTGGGCAAAGGCCGTTACGTCATAGGGGCCGTGCTCGGGGCTCCATTCGTTTGTAATCTCATAGAGTCCCTTGGTGTCCTTGGTAGCTATGGATTTGATGAAGAGCGCACACTGATACATAACGGGGAGTGCCTTCTTGAGGAAATCTTGGTCCATGGTGTATCTGTAGTAACGCCACAGATGCGAGCAATACCATGCGCCCAGTGTCTTCATACTACTATTGCTCCACGTAGAGGTACCGCCAAAGATATTGTTCTCCACTGCCACCGTCCATCCGTTGGCACTGCTGTTGATTTTGGTTGCAAACTGATACCATGGAGAGTTGCTGCCTGTAGCGCCCAAATCCAATATATGATTCAGGAAAGGCAGGTGCATCTCAGATAGATTGGTGGGGTCTGCAGGCCAGTAGTTCATCTGTACATTGATGTCGGCATGTATGTCGCAATGCCAGAAATTGGTATTACTACGGTCGTTCCATATACCCTGCAGGTTAGAGGGTGCGTGAATGCTGGTGTCCAAGTTGGCACCTATGGTGAAGTATCGTCCGTACTGGAAGTAGAGCGCTTCCAGGAAGAGCCCGTCGCTGCTTGTTTTGTTCTGCTCGGATGCATTATAGAACTTTATAAGGTTCTCCGTTGTCATTGCCGAAGAGCCTCCCAACTGCAGGTTCACACGATTCATCAGTTCGCTGTGTGCAGCCTTGTGGTCAGAGAGCAGCGTGGCGTATCCTTTGTTATAAGCCTTGTTGATACGGCTGTTCACATTCGACGACAATGTTGTTGCCGATGCTCCGCTCACGCAACCGTTTTTGCGTGCATCGTAATCCGTTGCGGCAGCCATGATGATGTTCACCCACGTAGCACCGCTTACACTTACGCCCTCCGAGCTTGTGCTCACCGTGCCGTCACTCTCAACCTTGAAGCGCGTGTTGTAGCTAACCACCTGCAACTTGCCACGGAATGTGGCAGAAGCCTTTCCGTCCGATTCCTTCTGATAGGACACCTTGCTGGCGCCAATCTGTTCGTCTGGTGCATAGATGATGCCCAGTGTCATCTTCTCTGCCCCGTCAGCCTCGTATCTGGCCACGAAGACCTTGTCGGTGGCAGAGGCGAAGTAACGACGGCGGAAGGTTGTCTGGTGGTCGGGGGACTGAAAGTTCACACCAGCCACACCGTCTATGATGTCAAGGAAACGGTTATAGTTCTCTATCGGTTTGTTGTCGGATGCTATTGCCGAGAAGGTTCCACTTTGGTCCTTAACCAGGATAGAGCCGAAGTTCTGGAAGTACCCCTGCCCTACGGAACTGCCGTTCGTGGCATAGCCGCTCCACAGCGTCTTCTCGTTGAACTGGATGTCGTCCGTGAGCACCCCTCCCCGTATGGTGGCTCCTATCTGACCGTTACCCATAGGCAGGGCATATTCCATCCACGTATCGCTGACACCCGTGGCAGTGGCGGGAGTGTCGTACCAGAGCGAGAAATCATGTATGTCCGTTGGGCGGGAGCCCTTCAGCCCCACACAGAACTCAGAAGGCAGCACATCCGCTTCGGCAACAAGGTAGAGGGGGTTGTTACCGTCCCCTGCCTCCCACAGTCCAATTTCCTTGCCTACGCCCGTTCCACCCCACTGGTTAAAGAAACGGTTGGTCTGGGAGGCTGCTCCAACCCACGAAATCTCGTACATTCCCGCATAGCTGGCGTTGGTAGTCTTCTTAATGGCAAAGCCCTTGGCATCATCACTGGTGCGTGTCTTTACACGACTTCCGTCGTAGTACGCCCTGCGGCCCGAGCCTTTGTTCACAAGCTGGAATTTCGCTTCGTTGCCAACAAGTTTCCACAATTGGGTATCTTCGCCATACAGGCGCGCCTGCGTTGTAACATTCTTGGAAGCCCCCATATCCTGAATCACCAGATTAGATTTACCAAATGCGATGTAGTAATAGTTGTCCTCCACCCCTTCAGCGCTGAAGAACTCGTCAGGCACACTCTGAACAGTAAACACGAAGCGGGAGCCCGTATCGCTGCTGCCAGCCGAGCTATCCCAGTAAGCAAGGAAGTCGCCGCGTTTGTTCCAGTATTTGTTGGCCGAGCCATGATCCTTAATCCAGAACCCCGTACCATTTTGTCCCATATCGAACTTCGTGACATTCGAGGAATTGCCTTCCGTCACCATCTGGGCGCGTCCCTGCGCCTCCGAGCCCGTCATGCCCAGCACATAGTTGGCACCCTTGGCCTTGTTATAGAAGGAATACCCGTCCGTATCATTGCCGATGTAGGTCCACAGACCATTGTCACTTGCATCTTCCGTAGTGTTAGACAGGGTCAGGTAACCCCCGTTCATATAGCCGGAAGCCGTACTCAGGAAGCCACCGTTAGCCACTTTAACAGTATACCACTTAGCGTTGCTCAGGTCTGCCGCCCAAACCAAGCCAGCGAACATGGCAAGAAGGAATGTAAAAACGATTTTAGCGTATTTCATGCGTATTAACAGTTTATTTCTGCCACAAATATATATATAATAATGTAAGCGGCAAAACTTTATCGCCAATTTGGTGCAAAAAGGCCACGCTCGTGCATATAACAATTTACATCGAAAGACACTAAATACCCTAAATCTGGAATGTAGATGACAATTGAGAGATAATAGATGATAGATGATAGATAATAGTTTCACGTTTCGATAACCGATAACCGAAAAACAGTAAACAGTCTTACGCTAGAACAAATTGACCCTGTTAAACAATATAATTAATAAAGGTTGACTCTATATTTTAAACTCCCATATTACAAAAAGAGCGATGAAGACCGATGGTTATCGGGCTTATAGGACGGGAGGTGTTGCATTAAGACCTCCCGTATAACCTCCCGTTGGTTTAAAATCCATAGTGACATTTTTATCTTGGCATCAAAAAAAATACGGGAGGTCTTCAGGAGGTCTTGGAACAACACCTCCCGTCCTGTAAACAACCATGGCTGTCGAGATTAAAGCTATATATTGAGTATGGGAGGATATTTCACAAGAAAAAGCATTAGGTTTTAGACCTTTGTTTCCAAGAAGAGAAACATATCAGATGCTTAGCAGATGCTTCCCTTACCCTTTCCTCGTTGCAGAAAGGGAGCACCCTAAATTGATGTTCGGTACTTGTTCGGTACTTATCCGGTATATGTCCGGTGTAAACCGAACATATACCGAACATCAAGCGTACTTCTACCGCACATAATCTGAGGCTAATACCTTGCTACATTATGGGAACAACGAGGGTAAGGTAAGGAAGCTACAGAATTACGGAGCCACGGAATTAGGATTGGGGTAATTCTTCTGCCATCATACGACCGTAATACGGCCTTAAAATATCTTGACACTACAACACCATACCAAAACATAGCTCCCCACCCTATAGCCTACGAGTATTATCTACCACACGAGGTAATAAAATTTCTCAGGTTAGGCAGTAAATTTTCTCCAACGGGGAAACAGAACATGGGTGCAATAGCAGTTATGAAAATTATTTACACATCTAAGGGTTATAGTATATAGGCCTTAGACTTTAGAC
>CAMOMP010000061.1:0-13632 GCA_946619915.1 uncultured Prevotellaceae bacterium
TATTTCAGTTAGGGGTATTTTGTGAGTTTCAGTGAAAATCGCAAAGATATAACTTATTGACCATCAGTATAGTTACAAATCATAGACTATCGCAGAATATCACTAAATTGGTCTCATAATCTGGAGGTCCTTGGTTCAAGCCCAAGCTGGTCCACGTTGAAAAAAAAGGAGTTACGCGATCGCGCAACTCCTTTTTCTTATTCGCCAAACCGTAAGCGATGATAGATGAAGATTCCACTTCTTTTTTTCTCTCTTAATTCTATATTTAAGTTTGCAAGCAGTTATTCGTACTCATCACTTTTAGGAGAGGAATATAGAGATACCATTAAAGCTCTACATCAATGCAGTTTTCGGACTTACGGCTCAGGGTTCGAAGGTGCAGGGACTTGCCACGCTTCTGCAGGATGATGACAGAGGCACGCTGAATGTTAGGACCTGCACCGTTCACTACGGGATAGGTGGCACCGCCCAAGCCCTGAGGAGCATAGTTGAACCTGTGCGTATGAGCAAAGATGGCTACATCAAAGGGCTGTGACTGAAGGAGAGGAGCCCAGGCATCACGGCAGGGCTGGTACTTATCGTCGTTACCGAAGACGGGGATGTGGCTGAGCAGGATGCGACGCTTGGCCTTCTTGAAAGCAGGGCTCTTGAGTTCCTGCTTGATGAAGTCGGTCTCCTCGGCACGAAGCTGAGTAAAGTCGTTGAAACCGGCATATTCGCGATCGTCATCGGGCTTATCCTCGCCACAATCCAGTACCATGAAACGGGTATCGCCCCAACTGATACCGCCGTAAGTCTTATCGCCAGGATAACCTATCAGGCTGTGCATGCCAGCCGAGTAGAAGTTACGAATCTCGTGATTGCCTCGGATGAAGAAGATGGGCGTCTCAGCACCACCAATGGGGTCTGCCAGACTGTGAATCATACGGATGGCGTGCTCGCGGTCGTAAGGTTCGGGCAGGCAGTCACCATTAAATACGATGAAATCGGGAGAAATACCTTCCACACGCAAGGTATCACGCAGCATCTTATAGGTACTCTGACGGTCGTGCAGGTCGTTGAAAATAACGCAGGTGAAGTCGGTGCTATTCACCTGTGGCGTAGTGAACTGATAGAACTGGGTACGCAAGGTATCACCCGTATGGAACTCATAGGCATGCTTCATCATCAGATCCACCACACAGACGCGGTAGTAGTACTTCTGTCCGGGCTGCAGGTTGTCGAGGGTGATGCGGTTCTCGATATCGAAGCATATTTCCTGTCCGTCCAACAGGGCATGCTTCTGCTGCAGGTTGTTAGGGTCTGTTCCGTACTCCACCCAGCAATGGGCAGGAGCCGTTGTCTGGAACATCACGGTCATCTGCGTAGGGTGTGGGTCCTGCAGATAAGGCTTGAGGGGCATCAGCTTGTCGGCCTTGATGGGCAAACGCAGGGTGGTCATAAGGGGACGATGGTCTGAGGCAGTAGGCTCGTCCAGCACCCAGCTCTTCAAGCCTACGGCAGGATAGGCATTGAAGGAAGCGATATAGTCTATACAATCCTTGGGTTCCTGAGCAGGGAAAGTAGGCTTTTTACCCGAATTCACCGTAAAGAACTTACCTATCTCCTTCATCGTCTTAGAGTCTGGTGTATCGTTCCAGTCGCCTGCTATAAGGAAGGGCTTCTGCCACTTCTTTGCCTCGCGGACAAGGATGGGAATGGATGCCAAACGGTTCTCCTCCATGAGGTCGAGATGCGCACATGCCATCACATAGTTCTCCAGCTCTACCACCAAGAGCACACGGGGCTCCTTGCCAGGCAAAGGGGTGCGGGTAACACTTAGGGGACGCTCGCGTGTGAGGATGCCGACGCCATACTTGCCACCCTTGTAGTCGATGGCACTGGCATAGACGGGATAGTAGAGGGTACGACGTGCCAGTTCCTCGATCTGGTTAAGTCCCTCGCTGCGGGTGGTAACGCTGTCCAACTCCTGCAGGGCTACCACATCGGGCTGCTGCCGCCAGATGATATCCGCCGTTCGATCGTAGTTGATGTCCATCTCGACACCAGCACAATGCTGTACATTATAACTCATCACATTTACCTGCCAAGGCTTACCCGGCTGGTTCTGGGCGAAGGCCGATAAGGCCATACTCACCATCAGGGCAACAAAGGAAGAAACCCTGATTCCAACGTTGTTTTTCATACCAATTATATTATTTATTGAATAACATTTTCTTGCCGTTGCGGATATAGACTCCCCTCTGGGCAGGATGACCGCTCAGACGGCGTCCGTCTATGCTATACCACTCACCAGAAGCACCATGATCGCCATCCCCGAACTGATGACTTATTATTCCCGTCGCATCCAGCGGTTCGTCAAGCCAGCGGAAATAATCACCAAATCCGGACATGGCTGTGAGACTTAAGAAAAAGGAGGTGCCAACCGCCGTATGGTCTGACGTTGAACTGTCATCGACACGGAAAAGCGTCTCGTTGGCAGCGGAATGAGCATCAAGGAAAGAAAGGTAGTTGGCATAGGGAACAACCATATCTCCCTTGGAATGGATAAACTGTATGCGATGCTGCGGCTCCCAGCCCGTCACAACGCTGTTATCGGCCAAAGCGCGATGCAAATCCTGGCATGCATCGCCTTTTTCTGTGGGAACATTATCAAAATTCTCAGGATTCGTCAGGTATTCATAAAGACCCGGGGTAAAGACTTTCTCCAGTCGGGCCCAAACCTGACTCTTCCCTTTAGCCAGGAAAAGCTCCGCCATCTGCTCTGGGGAATAACAATGTCCGTTGGCCTCCAGGCCTTCCTGCACCTGGCTATACCACCTTTCGGAGATATCGTTGGTAGAGAGATCCTTGCTCGAGAGCCAATCCATAATACCCGTATCGAGGAACTGCTGGGAAAGATAGTCCGCGATGGAATGGTCCTTCATGTCGGGATGGGAATCCAACATTCCCTTAATAATCATAGGAATGACCATAGGCATGGTGCTCAGCCCCTTAAGATGAGCCGTAGAGACACCATAGCTGTCGCCATTATCATCCAGATAATATCGCAAGGTAGCCAAAAGGTCGTAAGGCCCGTCAGCGCAGATGCTTCCACGGAAATGAAGCTCGTCCGAGAGATTGTTCTGCTCTATGTATCGCTGCACCGCCAGCGTCACAGCTCCTCCCTGAGAATAGCCATAGGCAAACGTGCGCCAGTCACTCTTAATGGGTAGTGCCTGTTTGTCGGCAACAAGCTTTTGGTACAACTCCATGCCATACCTTACACCATCCATCACCTGCTGGGCCGTCAATGCCTGCGCCAGATAGGGATGGCTCTGGTCTCGCGTTACGCCATAACCCTGATAATCAGGTGCAATAACCACACAACGGGAAACGTAGTCGCAGGTATGGCTGGTATCATAGGAGTTCTTTACGAGCATACCGAACAGTAACTTGTCCTGCGTATTATCGCTGGAGGTAGGAGACTGCTTGTTGGCAGTTATCGTATAGTGGCTATAGATATGCAGGGACTCGATGCTGTCTGTAGCGGAGGGAAACAACGGGCTCCATGCTATGAGCATAGAAGAGAGAACAACGTCCTCGCCCGCAGCATTCTTGGACGGATAGTTGTATGAATAGAAACGCGACCAAGTGGAACTATACACCTGTGTCAGGCTTTCCGACACCTCGGCTGTCTGAGCCTTCAGCACAAAGGCAAAGAGAGGAAAAACGACAGTAGAAAGTAGAAATCGTCTCATATTCAGATTTAAGCGGTTTGTTTTCCGTGGCAAAAATACAAAAATAATCATAGATACCATCACCATAAATAACAGAAATACACAAAACAATGCTCGAATATGGAATTTATTGCTAACTTTGCAGCAATAATAACAAAGAAGAAGAATATGAAAAGAGCATTATTGTCTGTACTGACGTACTTCTTGATTTCGCAGATATTGACAGCCATTGTAATAGGCGTAGTAGCAGTGTTATGCAAATTAGCCGGCGCTGATTGCCCCATCATAACGGTAATGACCATCGCGTACATATATTTTATGATAACAGGTGTGCTCGTTTGCTGGAAGGCGCTGAAGGTGATGGAGATACCCGCCACATTCAAGGCTTCCAAAATGAGCGTGGGTTGGGTGCTGATGGCCCTCGTGGCTGCCTTCTCGGGTGCTTTCGCCGGTGACCTGTTGGTAGAGATAACCAACATGCCCAACTTTATCGAGGATACGATGATGGAACAACTGTCCTACAGCTTCTGGGGCATACTCACCGTAGCCATCGTGGGTCCGATAGCCGAGGAACTGGTGTTCCGCGAGGGTGTCTGCGGATACCTGGCACGTAACGGCGCCAAGCCCTGGAAAGCCATCTGGGTTTCGGCCGTCCTGTTCGGAATCATACACATGAACCCCGCTCAGGTGGTCGTTGCCATGATAATAGGCATCATCCTGGGCGTGATATACATTAAGACAGGCAACGTCGTGCTGACCAGCATCATACACATTCTGAACAACTCGATTGCCCTCATCCAGATGAATGTGATGGGCGAAAAGGCCAAGGACTTTAGCATGGTGGAATGGGTAGGCGGCAACACCATCGCCATCATCTGCATCGTAGTAGGATTAGCCCTGTGTGGGTATCTGTTAAAATCCCTCTATCTTTCCCCGACGGGGAAGAGGGATTTAGTTGAAAAATGAAAGTTAATTCTTCATCCTTCTCTCTTAATTCTTAATTATGAATCATGAATTATGAATTATGAATTGTGAATTGTGAATTGTGAATTATGAATTATGAATTGTGAATTGTGAATTATGAATTATGAATTAAAAATATCCCCCGATAAGTGTAAGCGTTGCGGACGCTGCGCACGGGTTTGCCCCTCTGCTGTTTATATACAGGAGAAGGGTGAGGTACCCACGGTGCGGAAGGCGAAGAACTGCATTCTGTGCGGACACTGCGTGGATGTATGCGAGGCGGATGCCATACAGCACTCTGCGTTCCCTGCCGAGCATATCCATCAGATACGGAAAGAACTGATTCCATCGCCAGAATCGCTGATGGAACTGATGAAAAGCCGCCGCTCTAACCGCACCATCACAGAGAAGCCTATCCCCCCTGAGGCGCTGTCGGATATCATAGAGGCTGCCTACACCGCACCAACAGCCGAGAATGCACGCAAGGTGGTAGTAACCCTGCTGCAAGGCGAGGATATTCAAGCGGTGGAAGATGCCACCATGAAGTTCTACCTGAGTCTGGCGCACGTGCTAATGTCGAAGCCAATACGACCACTGACCAAGCTGTTCATGCGCAGTTTATACAACGAGGCTGCCGAACTGTTCCGCTTCGAACGTAAATGGCGCGCGGGAAAACGTCCCTGCACCTGCAACGGAACGGCACTTTTGGTATTCAGCACTCCCAAGGGATACGACTTTGGATGGCAGGACTGCAACCTGGCATACCAGAATGCTTCGCTGATGGCAGAAGCTCACGGCGTTTCGCAAATCTACATGGGATTGGTGCAGATGGCGTTTAAGTTTATTGGACAGCGCCGAACGGAGAAGCTCATGCATCTGCCACCAGGGCACAAGCCGTTTGCCATAATGGCTCTGGGCATGCCCGCATTCAACTACCCCAAATATACTGATAAAATCAAAATTTATAAATTCAAAATTCAAAATTAACAACAATTCAAAAAAAAACTTCACCCTTTCCTTTAGGAGAGGGATGGGGAGAGGCTTTAATTTTAATATGAAACCGAGTCCACATCTATTGCTTACAGCCCTATGGCTGACACTAACCTGTTCGGCACAAGACCTTACACACGAAGTTGAGGCAGACACATTGAAATGGCCCGTTCCATCGGTAAAAGAGGAATGGAAACTGGAGTATATGCCCCACAACAATGCTAATCACAATGTATATGTCTATAAGGATAAACTCTACGACGCTCTGTTCACCCGTACACGCGGCTGGAACGGCGGCGATGGCGTAGAGACAACCATGCTGCCTGACGGCAACGTGTTCTGGTCGTTCAACGACAGCTTCTATGGCATTGTCAACGGTACTACCCGTGCCCGAGGCAACTGTACCTTCCCACGTAACAGTATTATGGTTCAGACACCAGGCGAGGACGGACTGCCTGGCACCAAGAGCAGCAACCTGGTATGGCTGGCCGACTGGATAAGCAAAGCACAAGGAACCTGCCGCACGCACCTGCGCCACCCCAAGGGGGAGAAGACGGAGGCACAAATAAAGGCGGGCGAGATTGACCAGCAGTGGCTTTACTGGGCAGGCGATGCTACGGTAGTTGACGGACAGCTGCAGATGCTTTGGGCTGGCGTCTATAACGGAACGGAAAACCTGATGCAGAGCGACAACCGCGCTCTGGCTATCTATTCGCTTGAGGGGAAGCCTGGCGATGACACATACCTGAAGCTACTGAGCGTTGACCATAACTTCTTCGAGAAAGATCCCATAGGCTACGGACAGACACTCTGGGAGGATGAGGACGGGCACACCTATCTGTATTCTTGCAACCAGTACAAGAAAAATGAAAGCGATGTTATGAATACCTCATCTCCTGTTGTAGCTCGCAGCACTACACATGATCTACGTTCGGAATGGGAATACTATATCGCCGATGAAAAGGGGAATTTCAGTTGGCAAAAGACCTATCCCACAGCAACCGAAGTGAACCGCTCGGCTATCTCGAGCCGCTCCGTTTCGACGGCATGGGTCTTCAAGGACGGCGACTATTACTACATGACAGCTCAGGGCTATGTATTCGGCAAACAGCTGTACATCATGCGCAGCAAGAACCCATGGGGCCCCTTCGAGGAATGTCACCAGTTGTGGACAATGCCTTGGGTATTGGATAAGAAAGGTACACGCACGTACCAGAACTTCTATATGCCTCATCTGCACCAGACGCTCTCGCGCGAAGGGGAACTGGTATTCTCGACCAATACGGACTGCAAGGATTTCAACGATAACTTCAATGCTACGGGCTCTGCCGACTTCTACCGTCCCTTCTTCTTCAGGGTGTATAACTGGAAAGCAGTGTTTGAAGAATAAGAAGCCTCACCCCAACCCTCTCCCAAAGGAGAGGGAGAAAGGGAAGAGTGAAAAGAAAAAAATGATATATAGAAAATGAAAAATAATTATCAATCAATTCTCCCCTCCCTGAGAGGGGCCGGGGGAGGCTTGTGTGCTTTATTATTTGTTTTATTCCTACTGACCTCATGTTATAAGATTATCAGGACGGTGGCACCTAAGACGGCAGAGGCTGGCTCTACCATCGAGGTGAGCTTTACCGTGGTAGACGATGGTTCGGACACGCAGAACTTTGTCACTGACTGGTCGTATGCCGGCATACGTGTACCCAGCGGATGGGAAGTGACGGTACCCCAGGGTGCACACCAACAATTTGCGGAGGATTGGGTATATTACAGCGATGGCAGCAAGGTGAACAGCCAGCATAACATGATTGCCTGCGACAAACTGACGGAGTTCTACAATGCTGCCTGCAAGAAGAGTGGCTATACCTGGCACGGGTTCCAAAGTCAGAAAAAGGTGCCCAAGAATATCTCTGCCTGCTGGCGCAACGGATGCGACTCCATCAAGATAACCTTCCTGGTTACTATCCCCGAGGATGCCAAGCCTGGCAAATATACCATCGACTTCATTGGGGGCGACGAAGAGGATGATGCCGGCATAGACAAATATAGCAGCTACACGGATGCCAAGAGCTCCCGACTCTTCCACGTGGGAACGGTCAACAACTCGTATATTGAGAACAAGGCCACCAACTTAGCTTGCCAAATAGAGGTAACGGAGAATGAAACCGCCATTAGTCGCCCCTCTCCCCACCCCTCCCCCAAATGGGAGGGAGAGGTTTATGACATGAGTGGTCGTAGACTTAATTCAAAATCCTCAAAAAGTATTTACATTAAAGAAGGACGTAAAGTAGCTTTCTGATTAATCCACAATTCATAATTAGGAATTAAGAGAGAAGGATTAATTTTCAATTCTCAACTTTCAATTTTCAACAAAAAAACCCGCCCCTTTGGGGGAGCGGGGAGAGGGTCTTTTATAACGCCACCTTGCGTCCATTAATAAGATAAATTCCTTTCGGCAATTTTGAAATTTGAATTTTGAAATTTGAATTAAGTTTACGTCCTGCAAGGTCGTAAACAGCTCCCTCCTTTTGAAATTTGAATTTTGAATTTTGAATTTCAGAAATCTTTGTCTCATCATCCACGGCATTCACCTTCTGGATGCGGAAGTGATCGACCTTGAACCAACCATGGTTATCGTTGGTAGAGCGGGTTCCGTCAGGCATATAGTTGCTGGTGCGGATACCAAGTTTCAAGCTCTCGCCCTCCTTGACCGTGACAATCACCTGCATGGGGTTCAGCGTCATCTTACCCGAACCGCTACCACCATAACCGGCAAAGGTGTTGTTCTCGCCAGATGTGAGCATAGACGTCAGATAATCACCCTCGGCACCATAATACTGCACGTTCTTATTGGCAAAGAGACGGCAGGTAGCCAGTTTCTCCTTGAAAACACCCAGGTTACATGTTACCAGATAGGTTCCAGGCTCGATCTTGCTGGCAGGGATGGTCTGATAGAGCTCGAAGGTGTTGGGCATCGGACTGGCAGAAGCCCAGAAGCAACTGGTACCATAGATGTGCTTGGCATCGCTGTTGACACCCCATGAATTACCGCTCAATTTTCCCGTATTACGCCAACCACGCGGATATCCACGCGAGGTAACACCCTGCTTGTTAAGGTCATTAGCAAAGGTGTACTCCATATCGGCATTGGTGAGCAGCACGTTAGTCAGGTCCTCCATACCAGCGCTGAAAGGAATGCTTGCCACGGCACTGACGGTAAGGCCGGGATCCATGAAGGATACCTTGACGGTAACGGTCTTGTCCTCGTCGCTGGTATAATGAACAGCTGCGGGGAAGTAGCCTTGGGCAACGGTCTCGTCCCATGTAGCACTCATGGCCGTTGTCTTAATGGAAATGATGGATGGCGTAGCACCATCAACGGAGATGCCCGCACGAAGGTCGTAAGACGTATTGATGGGGAACGTGGGCAGGCATCGAACCTGAATGAGATTCAGACCCTTCTGCACAGGCAGGGTATATTCGGCATAAGGAGCCTGGGCGGCATTGCTGTAAGCCGTCATATCCAAAGGCCATACGGTGGCACTGGTGCCACGAATACCTAATCCCTGAATAGCCTTAACAGTACCAGAGGATGCATTGTAGTCGCCACCAGCCACAAAGGTAATTCGAGGCTGCAGAATAGAGCTCTCTATCTGACCTACATCAGAGGACGAAGCCACAGCAGGCATCAGATGGTAGCTCCAGTTGTTAGGTTTGTAGTCCATCATACCATTCCATTTGCCGGAAGAAATACCCGTATTATACTTGGTGGTAGAAGAAACAATCTCGTTGAAGGCTGTCTGTGCCTGCCTGGAGTAAGAGAGTGCCAAATCACCTTGTCCGGCACGAGCATACAGGAAGCTCTGGCGGGCTCGCAAGTGCTTGACGTTCATATCATAACAACCAATAACAGGATATTCTATCAACTGATAAAAGGCATCCTTGAGCGTAGTAGGAATACGCCTCTTGAGTGTCTGCATCTTTTCGACCAACTCCTTGTACTGCCCGATACGCTCCTCGATCTGCTCGTTAGAGAAATCGAAGTGGCAGAGATGCACATGTTCGGGCTTAGAAGCAATACCCAGACGGTAGTACTCCATTTTGATCTCCTGGATGGCATCGGCATAATCCTCGCCAAAGGTACGGGCAGCCCAGTCGCGTGAGTACAGATAGGCCGTCTCCGGTGTCCAGCTATTGATATCCCAAGCCAAATCCATACAGAACTCCAGTTCCTCCTCGGCAGGCTTGATATCGCCTACATTGATAATCCACTGGTCGCGCACGCCCTGGTCATAGGCCTTGCTCAACTCGTAGCAGCAAAGACTGGGAGATATGGTGCTAAGCCACAGATAGGAATCGGGTGAGCCCCAATAAGATACGTGGTAGTAGATGGCATTGCCACCGGATCGTGCCTGCTCGGCCAGCGTAGGCATCTGGCGGATATAGCCATGATTGTCATCCACCCACATCAGGGTAACATCCTCGGGAACCTTCAGACCGGCATTGTAGCAGTCGAGCACCTCCTTATAAGGGATGAATATCTGGGGAATTTTGGTGGGGTCGCCAATACTGTCGGCCAACAGCTGACGTTGATAAGCGATAATCTCGGTCAGGGCAGCTACACGCTCGGCTGTACTATTGTAGCCGTTGATACCAGTATCGTGTACGCCTCGCATACCAAGGGTATAGATGGCATTCTTACCCCTGCTCTCCCCTACCCGAATAGCCCAGTAACGTTTAATCATCTCCTTATTGGAATGCCATACCCAGTCGTCATTATAATGACCACCAAACTTGTCACCGTTCCTGCCCCATTCGTACTCATTGTCACGCAACATCTGCTCGCAGTGGCTGGAGCCCATATAGATGTCATACTTCATGATAAGGGGGATGTTGGTCTTCTCGTACCAAAAAGCACGGCTACCCGCATGCATGGCAGGCCATAGCGTATTGGCACGTAAACGAAGCAGCAACTCCATGATGGCACCATAGGTATTGGGACCAAAGTTATTCAGGTTCTTATCCATATTCTTGGCTGCCCAGGGACGCAGACCGTAGTCCTCGTCGTTCAGGAAGATACCACGGAACTTCACCGAGGGTGAACCACACACTTTCCTACCCTGGGTGACATAGAGCTGAGACTTGATGGCAGGAGCTACATCCGCCCACCAAATCCAAGGGGAGACACCTATCATGCGACTCAGCTCGAACATACCGTAAGCAGTAGCACGAGGCTGTGAACCAAAGATAACCAGTGCCTTAGAGACACCATCCATGGGATTATCCACCACCTGGATTCCAAAGGCCTCCCATTTTCCCTGAACATCGCTGACGTCAATCTTTCCGTCGGCTATAAGCTGGTCGATAAAAGAGCTCTTCCCTATGGTACCCACCAAGATGGGGTTCTTTCCTTCGGGAACGGCATTATAACTGGAAAAGGTCTTACGGGTCACTGCCTTAAGGTCCGACTTCAGGCATGCCACAACAGTGGAGACTACTTCGGCATCATTGGCATCGCTGACAATTACGCACTTGTCCGCGCTTACGGAGCTGCAAATGGTAAAGCAATCATCCTGGGGCGCTGTAAGAACACTAAGCTCATCAGCCTGCAGGAAACCGGCTATAAGGAAAAGTAATGTGGAAAGATAAATTTTCATCTGTTTTTAGGCTTAAATTCATTATTTTGGTCACAAAAGTATCAAATATTTTATAAAGTGCAGTAAAAACATGCAAAATTCTACATAAAAATAACAAAAAAGTATCATAGGCGTCAGATTCTATACATACAGAAAAATATAAGGTGCAGTCCAATCGGACCACACCTTATATATATAATATAGTGAAATAAGTCTATTACTTATTCTGCACTTTCTGTTGCAGGAGCATCACCTTCGGGACGGGGACGACGCTCGCCGCGCTCAGGACGGGGACGACGCTCGCCGCGCTCGGGACGGGGACGACGCTCACGCTCTACATAACCCTCGGGCTTCTCTAACAGAACACGACGAGAGAGCTTGAACTTGCCAGTCTTGGGATCAATCTCCAGGAGCTTAACCTTTAGCTTGTCACCCTCCTTGATACCAGCCTCTTCAACAGTCTCGAGACGCTTCCAGTCAATCTCAGAGATGTGCAACAGGCCATCCTTGCCAGGCATGAACTCTACGAAGCATCCGTAAGGCATAATGCTACGAACGGTACCCTCGTAAACCTCGCCAATCTCAGGAACAGCTACGATAGCCTTAATCTTAGACATTGCAGCATCGATGGTCTCCTTGTTAGGACCGCTCACCTGAATCTTACCTACGCCGTCTTCCTCATCGATAGTGATGGTAGCGCCGGTCTCTTCCTGCATACCCTGGATAATCTTACCACCGGGGCCAATAACAGCACCAATGAACTCCTTGGGAATAATCATCTGCTCGATACGTGGTACATGAGGCTTGAGCTCAGCACGAGGCTCAGAGAGAGTCTTCATCATCTCAGCCAAGATGTGCTCACGACCAGCCTTAGCCTGCATCAGAGCCTTCTCGAGGATCTCGTAAGAAAGACCGTCGCACTTGATATCCATCTGGGTAGCTGTAAGACCCTTAGGAGTACCTGTGGTCTTGAAGTCCATATCACCCAGATGGTCCTCGTCACCAAGAATATCAGAAAGAACAGCATACTTGTCCTCTCCGGGGTTCTTGATAAGACCCATAGCGATACCGCTGACAGGAGCAGTGATGGGCACACCTGCATCCATCAAAGCCAAACATCCGGCACAGGTTGAAGCCATAGAGCTGGAACCATTGCTCTCGAGGATATCACTTACCACACGGATAGTATAAGGGAAGTCTGCGGGAATCTGACCCTTCAGACCACGCCATGCCAAATGACCATGACCAATCTCACGACGACCTACACCACGCTGTGCCTTAGCCTCACCTGTTGAGAAGGGAGGGAAGTTGTAATGAAGCAGGAAGCGCTGGTACTCGCGAACGAGTACATCGTCAACCAACTTCTCATCCAACTTGGTACCCAGTGTACAAGTAGCCAATGACTGAGTCTCACCACGAGTGAAGATAGCACTTCCGTGAGGACCGGGCAGAGGACTAACCTCGCACCAGATAGGACGGATGTCTGTAGTCTTACGACCATCCAGACGGATACCCTCATCCAGGATGCAACGACGCATAGCGTCCTTCTCCACATCTTGGTAGTAACGGTCAATCAGTGTATTCTTCTCCTCCAGCTCAGTAGCCTCCATATCGGGGTGCTCAGCGGCATACTTCTCCTTGAACTGCTCACGGATAGCCTCGAAAGCCTCTGTACGGGCATGCTTCTCCAGGCCCTGCTTGGTAACATCGTAAGCGGGCTGGTAGCAGGCAGCCTTAACAGCCTCGCGCAGCTCGTCGTCATTTACCTCGTGGCAGTACTCACGCTTAACATCCTTACCAAGCTCCTTGCTCAGTTCCTTCTGCAGGCGGCACATGGGTTTGATAGCCTCATGGGCACACTTCAGGGCAGCCAGAAGATCCGTCTCCTGAACCTCCTTCATCTCACCCTCTACCATCATAATGTTCTCCTCGGTAGCACCTACCATCAAGTCCATATCGGCCTCCTTAAGCTGCTCGAAGGTGGGGTTGATAACAAACTCACCGCCTATACGGGCTACGCGAACCTCAGAGATAGGACCCTCGAAGGGTATATCACTGCAAGCCAAGGCTGCAGAAGCAGCAAAGCCAGCCAGAGCATCGGGCATATCCACACCATCTGCAGAGAAGAGGATTACATTAACATAAACTTCAGCATGATAATTGCTGGGGAAGAGGGGACGAAGAGCACGGTCAACAAGACGACAAGTCAGAATCTCGTCGTCATTAGCCTTACCCTCACGCTTCGTAAAACCACCGGGGAAACGTCCGGCAGCAAAATACTTCTCTCTGTACTCTACCTGCAAGGGCATGAAATCTGTTCCGGGAACGGC
>CAMOMP010000062.1:0-13318 GCA_946619915.1 uncultured Prevotellaceae bacterium
CCGCGGTGCTCCATGTTCTCCAGCACCTTCAATGCATTGTCCACTAATTCATGACTCTTTCCGCCGTGGATGTTTACTACCATTCCCACGCCGCAAGCGTCATGTTCGTAAGCTTCATTGTATAATCCCCTTTTCATTTATTATTTGATAATTTACGATTTACAATTTATTGTCTATGCGACGAAGCGCCTTTTCTGTATTCCCGTGTGTACCGAAAGCGGTCAGTCTGACGTAACCTTCTCCGCTGGGACCAAAGCCTGCGCCGGGAGTGCAGACAACATGGGCAGAGTGAAGCACCCAGTCGAAGAATTCCCAGGATGTCATCCCTTTTGGTGTCTTTACCCAGATGTAGGGTGCGTCGGTGCCACCATAAACGGTGAAGCCCATGTTGGTCAGCGCCTCGCGCATCAGACGGGCATTCTGCATGTAGTAGTCGATGGTGGCACGTATCTGTTGCTTGCCTTCGGGGGTATAGATAGCCTCGGCAGCACGCTGGCTGATGTAGCTGGTGCCGTTGAACTTGGTGCACTGGCGGCGGCTCCATAGTTGATTTAGTGGCACAGGCAATGTCTTGGGAACAATGGTGTAACCACAACGGATTCCTGTAAAGCCTGCAGTCTTTGAAAAACTGTGAAACTCTACAGCACACTGACGGGCACCCTCTATCTCGTAGATGCTATGTGGTACGTCTTGGCTTTGGATAAAAGCCTCGTAAGCAGCATCGTAGAAGATTAATGAGTCGTTATGAAGTGCATAGTCCACCCATTTCTTCAACTGTGCTTTTGTGAGTGTTGTGCCCGTGGGGTTGTTGGGGTAGCACAGATAGATAACGTCCACATGCTCTGTTGGCAATTCTGGTACAAAACCATTCTCTGCTGTGCAGGGCAACTTTACGATTCGACGACCAGCCATTACGTTAGAATCCACATAAACGGGATAGACGGGGTCGGTGACGGCTACTACACAATCCTCTGCCAGTAGTTCCTGGAAATTGCCCGTATCGCTTTTCGCACCGTCGCTCACAAACACTTCGTCGGCATCGATGTCAATGCCGCGAGCACGGTAATCGTTTTCGACAATGGCGTTGCGCAGGAAATCATAACCCCTCTCGGGTCCATAGCCGCGGAAGGTGGCTCCTGCTGCCATTTCGTCTGCTGCCTTGTGCAAAGCTTTCACAACAGCCGGGCAGAGTGGTTGGGTAACGTCGCCAATGCCAAGGCTTATTACATCCGCCTTGGGGTTTTCTGCCTTGAAGGCCTGCACCTTCTTGGCAATATCTGCGAACAAATAGTTGCTCGACAAGTTAAGATAATGGTCGTTTATTTTCATCTCTATTCCTGATTATTCTGAGGGATCTCTATTTCTCCCTCAAACACGAACTCTGCCGGTCCTGTCATATATACATGATTGTCGGCTTCGTTCCATTCAATCTCTAATTCACCGCCATCCATGATGATGCGGTTCTTTCGTCCTGCTCGTCCTGTTTTGCAAGCTGCTACAGCCGTAGCACAGGCACCCGTTCCGCAGGCCTGGGTTATTCCGCTGCCGCGTTCCCAAACGCGCACTCGAATACCGTTAGGACGCATTTCGGCAAATTCGATGTTGCAACGTTCGGGAAAAGCGGCATGATATTCCAATTTCTTACCTTTGCTCTCCACCATATCCACCTTGTCCGTGAAGATGACGTAATGGGGATTGCCCATAGACACAAAAGCTTCGCCCTCGACCTCTTTCCAGATGGCAAGGGGAGCATATACGGGGTTAAACTGTCTTTCGTTCTCGAAGACAGGTTCGCCCATATCGACGGTTACGGATTCTACCTTGCCGTCTTGTACGTTGAGCTTGAGGATTTTGACTCCTGAGAGGGTAAGTAGTCTTATTTCGGTTTTGTCTGTCAGTTCCTTTTCATAAAGATATTTCCCGATGCAGCGACTGGCGTTACCGCACATCATAGCCTCTGAACCGTCGGCATTAAAGATGCGCATGGTAAAGTCTGCCTCGGGAAGGGGACTGCGACCAATCAGCACTAATCCGTCTGAACCAATGCCTTTGTGGCGGTCGCTCCATGCGATGGCAGCTGCGGCAGGGTCCTTTATATTATATAAGGTAGTGTCAACGTAGATGTAGTCGTTGCCTGCTCCGTGCATCTTTGTAAAGTGTATCATTTCTGACATTTTGATTTAGTTTTTGATGTTGCGCTTTCTATCCGTAACAAAACCGTGGCAAAGGTAGTGCAATTTGTAATTTTGTGCAAATATTCTTCTTCTTTTTGGAAGCAATTTGTTTGATTTTATTGACATAGAGCAAGAAAACCCTTCAACTTTTGCTCGATTTTGGCGGAAATAACAACTTTATTGTGTACCTTTGCAATCAAAAGAAGTCGAACTAATGAAGATTGATTTTTCCAGAAGATTTAGCTTTGTGATTATAGCCATTGTTTACTTGTTGGCGGCAATGGTGGGATGCTTTGTTTTTGTGGGTCTCCGTACGGCGGTGCAGGAACTGTTGGCTTTGTTTGTGGCTGATGTCGTGGCAACCATCGTTGTGTGGGGCTTTGGTTTGCTTTTTAGGAATGTGTCGGTATATGATCCGTACTGGAGTGTGGCTCCGCCCCTGATGTTCACGGCTTGGGCTATGTATAAGAACGTGTTTACCCTGTCTGTGGTGTTGCTGCTGGTGGCTGTGTGGTATTGGGGGGGGTCGCCTGACGGGTAACTGGGCATATACCTTTCGTGGGATGGGACATGAGGATTGGCGCTATACTCGCTATCGTGAGTCGCAATCCCCTGCGCTTTTCCATTTAACGAATTTCCTTGGCTTGAATATGATGCCTACGGTTTTGGTTTTCTTTGCCATGATGCCTGGTTGGGAGTTGTTTGATGGTAGTGGGACAAATGGTATCGTGCTGTGGCTTGGTTTTGCGATGAGCGTTACGGCTGCCACTATCCAGCTGGTTGCTGACACGCAGATACATCGTTTCCGTGATGCCCATCCCGGCCAATATTGTAACGTTGGCTTGTGGCGGAAGGGTAGGCATCCCAATTATTTTGGCGAGATGCTGATGTGGTGGGGCGTCTGGGTGATGTTTGCTTCGAAGGGGAACTTTGATTGGCGTGTTGTGTGCCCTTTGGCTATGAGCTCCCTCTTTCTGTTTGTTAGTATCCCTATGATGGAACGTCGGCAGCGGAAGAACAAGCCCGGTTATGACGAATACCGTAAACGTACCAGAATGCTGATATAGGCGTTGAGTGATCCGAATCCATTCTTTCTGATGGGTCCGGATATTTATTATTGAAAGTTTTCTTGTAAACTTATTCTATATTTAGGGCCCTCTTTGTGGGGGCCTTTGTTTGTTGCGTCCTTTTATATATAATAATGTAGCTTTGGTTGCAAAATGTTTAGTCTTTTTCTTATTTAATTGATTTATGTCAACAAAAGCAAATATACGCTAAACAAAAAGCAAGTAAAATGATTAATAAATAAACAAAAAGATATACCTTTGCATCGAAATCATTGCAATGTGACAATAGGACGCTCATTATTTAAACATTAAGGTATGAAAAAGATTGAAGCAATTATCCGAAAGACAAAGTTTGAGGATGTGAAGGAAGCATTGCTCAACTCGGACATCGATTGGTTTGAGTATCACGACGTACACGGCATCGGCCAGAGTCGACAGGAACGTATCTACCGTGGCGTGCAGTACTCAACGGATGTTATCGAGCGTGTAGCAATAACCATTGTCTGTCGTGACCAGTTCCTGGATCCTACCATTAAGGTGATTATAGAAACGGCACATACGGGTGAGGTAGGCGACGGTCGCATCTTCGTGAGCGAAATGATTGACACATGGAGCATCCGTACGGGTGAGCATGGTGATACAGTTTTGAGGGACAAGAAGTAGGGCCCCCTCCCAACCTCCCCCTTTGGGTGAGGAGATGTATAAGGAACAACAAACAAAAAGACCCATGCCCCTATAATGGTCTTCCCTCCCAAAGGGGGGGGTAAGAGGGGGGCTACATTATGGATAGTTTATCATTATCGCTAGATACTGTTTGGATGTTGTTGGCTGCCATGCTGGTGTTCTTTATGCAGCCGGGTTTCGCGCTGTGTGAGGCAGGTTTTACACGCAGTAAGAATACGGCTAACATTCTGTTCAAGAACTTTGTTGATTTTATGTTCGGCTCTTTGCTGTTCTGGTTCGTGGGCTTCGGCCTTATGTTCGGAAGCGATGCGCTGGGAGGCTTTATCGGTTTGCCCAACTGGGGCGACCTCTCTTTCTACAAGGGTGACCTGCCTGTTGAGGGCTTCCTGATTTTCGAGACTGTCTTCTGTGCTACAGCTGCTACCATCGTTAGTGGTGCTATGGCCGAGCGTACTAAGTTCTCTATGTACGTTATTTATAGCGCTATTATCTCTCTGCTGATTTATCCCATCGAGGGTCACTGGACCTGGGGTGGCGGTTGGCTTTGCAACGATGCTGCCGACAGCTTCATGATGACAACCTTTGGCGACGTGTTCCACGACTTTGCTGGTTCTGCTATTGTTCACAGCGTTGGTGGTGTGTTGGCTCTGATTGGTGCAATCGCATTGGGTGCCCGTCGTGGTAAGTATGGCAAGGATGGTAAGAGCCGCGCTATTCCCGGTCACTCTCTGACATTGGCTGCCCTGGGTGTGTTCATCCTGTGGATGGGATGGTTCGGTTTCAACCCTGGTTCTCAGCTGGCTGCTTCTGGCGCAGTTAACCGCACGGCTATCTGTCATGTCTTCCTGACTACCAACCTGGCTGCTGCTGCCGGTGGTGTGGCTACCATGTTCCTGACTTGGTTGAAATATAAGAAGCCCTCTTTCTCTCTGACCTTGAATGGTGTGTTGGCAGGTCTTGTTGGTATTACCGCTGGTTGTGACTTGGTTTCACCCGTAGGTGCCGTTGTTATCGGCCTTATCTGTGGTACTGTTTTGGTATTCTCTATCGAGTTTATTGATCATGTGCTGCACATCGACGACCCTGTAGGTGCAAGCTCTGTTCATGGTGTTTGCGGTATCCTGGGTACATTGCTTACAGGTTTGCTCTCAACCAGCAACGGTGCTCTGTACGGTCATGGTTGGGGGTTCTTCGGAGCAGAGTGCTTTGGTATCCTGATGATTGACCTTTGGGCTGCAGCCTGCGGTATCATCCTCTTCTTTGCCATTAAGAAGATTCACGGCTTGCGTGTTCCTGCCCGTATCGAGGACGAAGGTCTGGATATCTACGAGCATGGAGAGACTTGCTACAATTAAATGAAGAGTGAAGAATGAAGAGTGAAGAATTTGCTGCCGCCGTGAAAGGCGGGAGTGAAGAATCAAAAATGAATAATTTAAATAAAATACGTTATGAAAAAGATGTTGTTTATTCTCCTTTCCGTAGCAGGTGTGACTATGGCGGGAGCTCAAGATAAAGTGTCTGCTAACCTTGGTGTTGATTTGGTTAACCAATATATCTGGCGTGGTCAGGATCTGGGCAATGTGTCGTTGCAGCCTACTCTTGGTGTTGAATGGAAAGGCTTGAGCCTGTCAGCCTGGGGAAGCGTGGGTATTACCCGTGCCGAGGATACCAAAGAGTTGGATATCACTCTCAGCTATAGCACAAAAGGCTTTACGGTAGGTTTGACAGACTATTGGTTCTCTGATGGCAGCTACTTCCAGTATAAGTCTGGTAAGACTACCCATATCTGGGAAGGCTACGTTGGATACGACTTTGGTTTCCTGTCTGCTACATGGTACACCAACTTTGCTGGTGACGATGGACTGAATGGCAGTCTGAATCGTGCTTACAGTAGCTATCTGGAGTTGATCGCTCCATTTACGCTGGCCAAGCTTGACTGGGAAGCCTCTGTCGGCATCGTTCCCTGGGCTACCACCACGTATGGTACTGGAGGTTTTGCTTGTGCCAATGTAGGCCTGAAGGCCACCAAGGATTTTGTTATCAAGGAGAAATATCATCTGCCAGTCTTTGTTGGTCTTACTGCCAATCCCGACAGTGGAAAGATGTATCTACTCTGCGGGCTTTCCTTTAAGATTTAATTGACAATGTCCTTTTTTGATTTGATATAATCCCTTTTTCGGTAGATTTGCCGTCGAGGCTATATCGTGCCCCCCGCCATCGAGAACGATGGTGGGGATTTTTTTTCTTTTTGCGGCCAGCTTAGAGAAATTTTGTTCCTTAGTTAGAGAAAAAATTTTCCCTCACTGGGGAGTAAATACTTCTCGGTTACGCATGACGGATTAAACAGCGGAAAATGTGCAAAAATGTGCTCCGAAGGTTCAACTTTATAATATATTATACCGTATTTGGGGTAAAATGTGTTAAATATGACATCTTAATCAAAATAATTTATCTTTTTGATTGAAATGTATTTGATAATTGAGCAAAACGACGTACCTTTGCGCCATAATTAATCAAATTGTAATGAATAACACGGCAAGATAATGAAAACCAATTACATCTTTGTTACAGGCGGTGTTGTCTCTTCACTTGGCAAGGGCATAATTTCTGCCAGCATAGGTAAGCTGTTGCAGGCACGCGGCTACAAAGTCACTATTCAGAAGTTTGACCCGTACATCAACATTGATCCGGGTACCCTGAACCCTTACGAGCATGGCGAGTGCTATGTAACGGAGGATGGTTTCGAAACAGATCTGGACTTGGGACACTACGAGCGTTTTACGGGTATTCGTACCACGCGTAACAACAGTATCACCACAGGTCGTATCTATAAGACTGTTATAGATCGCGAGCGTCACGGTGATTATCTGGGTAAGACCATTCAGGTTGTGCCTCATATCACGGACGAGATTAAGCGCCGTATGCTGCGCGAAGACGAGCAGGGCGAGTCTTTTGACTTCGTTATCACTGAGGTGGGTGGTACCATTGGTGATATTGAGAGTGCTCCCTTCATGGAGGCTATCCGACAGTTGCGCTGGCAGTTGGGTCATAGCGCTGTTTGCGTGCATCTGACCTATGTTCCCTACCTGAAGGCGGCTGACGAATTGAAGACGAAACCCACGCAGCACTCGGTGAAGGAATTGCAGGGGATGGGTATCCAGCCCGATATTCTTGTCCTCCGTACTGAACGCCACCTTGATGACAGCATGCGCATGAAGGTGGCTTCTTTCTGTAATGTGGACCTGGAGTGTGTGGTGCAGAGTGAGGATATGCCCAGTATCTATGAGGTGCCTGTAAGCATGCAGCATCAGGGTTTGGATGCTGCCATCATGCGTAAGATTGGTATTCCCGTAGGTGAAACACCTGCCATGAAGCCTTGGCGTGACTTCCTGAGCAAGCAGCGTAACGCTACTCGTGAGGTTCATGTCGGCTTGGTTGGTAAATACGATTTGCAGGATGCCTACAAAAGTATCCGCGAGAGTCTGAACCTGGCCGGTATCTATAATGACGTGAAAGCTAAGTTGCACTTTGTGAACAGCGAGGAGATTACCAAGGAGAATGTGGCCGAGAAGCTGGAAGGTCTGCAGGGTATCGTGGTATGCCCCGGCTTTGGACAGCGCGGTATAGAGGGAAAGATCATTGCTGCAGAATATACACGTAACAATGATATTCCAACCTTTGGTATCTGTCTGGGTATGCAAATGATGGTTATCGAGTTTGCTCGCAACGTTTTGGGATACAAGGATGCCAACAGTCGTGAGATGGATACGGAGACGCCCCACAATGTCATCGACCTGATGGAAGAACAGAAGAATATCACAGAAATGGGTGGAACGATGAGGTTAGGAGCCTATGAGTGCAAGCTGAAAGAAGGCAGCAGGGTGGCAGAGGCCTATAGACCCACCCCCAACCCCTCCCGTAATGGAGGGGAGAAAAAAGCCCTCCCCATCACGGGGGAGCGGGGAGAGGGTCTTCTTGTTAATGAACGCCATCGCCATCGTTACGAGTTCAATAATGCCTACAGAAAGGAATACGAGAAGAATGGCATGCAGTGCGTAGGTATCAATCCCGCTGCCGACTTGGTGGAGATTGTTGAGATTCCAGAGAAGAAGTGGTACATTGGAACCCAGTTCCATCCCGAGTACTCTTCTACGGTACTGAATCCACATCCCTTGTTCATGAGTTTTGTGAAAGCGTGCTTGGAAAAATGATAATTCTTCACTCTTGACCTGCGGTCGAGCCTGCTCACGCTCGGCAATCGGAAAGCGCGCTTTCCATTGCTCTCGCTTAATCGCAGCCTTCACTATTATAATATATGGAACAACTGAAACATGAATGCGGCGTGGCGTTGGTAAGACTGCTGAAGCCTCAAAGCTATTATAATCAAAAATACGGAACGAAGTCCTATGGTCTGAACAAACTCTATCTGATGATGGAGAAGCAGCATAACCGTGGCCAGGAAGGTGCGGGTATTGCCTGTGTCAATATGAATGCTGCCGTAGGAACAGAATACATGTTGCGTGAGAAGGCACTGGGTAAGGATGCCATTACAGAGATATTTGATCACGTAACGCCAGAGTGGGCGGAAGCTCAGCTATATATGGGTCACTTGCGTTATTCTACAACGGGCAAGAGCGGTTTGCAGTATGTACATCCCTTCCTGCGTCGTAACAACTGGAGGGCCAAGAACCTCTGTCTGTGCGGCAACTTTAATATGACCAATATAGACGAGATCTTCGCTAAGATGGTGCAGCAGGGGCAGTCACCCCGTATCTATAGCGACTCTTACATCACCCTGGAACTGATGGGGCATCGTCTGGACCGCGAGGTGGAGCGTTGCTTTGTGAAAGCCAAGGAGCAGGGTCTGAAGGATACGGATATCACACGCTACATAGAAGAGAATGTGCAGATGGGTAACGTGCTGCGCACCACAATGAAGGATTATGACGGTGGCTATGTGATGTGCGGCCTGACGGGCAGCGGCGAGATGTTTGCCATGCGCGACCCCTGGGGTATTCGTCCTGCATTCTTCTATAAGGACGACGAGGTGATTGCCGTTGCCAGCGAACGTGCTGTGCTACAGACGACCTTCGACCTTACCTGCGAGGATGTTCAGGAATTACCTGCTGGTCAGGCACTGATTATCCATCAGGATGGTACATCTCATTTGGAGACTATTCTGGAAGCAAAGCAGCAGGCACGCTGCTCTTTCGAGCGAATATATTTCAGTCGAGGCTCCGACCGCGACATCTATCACGAGCGCAAGCAGTTGGGTCAGCAGCTTACAGAGCCCATTCTGAAAGCCGTCGATAATGATACAGACCATACGGTGTTCTCTTTCATCCCCAATACCGCTGAGGTTGCATTCTACGGTATGGTGGAAGGCCTGCGCAGCAAGGGACTCAGTGTCCGCAGCGAGAAGGTAGCTTGGAAGGATATTAAACTGCGCACATTCATTACGGAGGCTGGCTCGCGCAATGATCTTGCCTCGCACGTCTATGATATCACCTATGGTTCGCTGAGACCTTATGAGGATAATCTTGTAATCATTGACGACAGTATCGTCCGCGGTACAACGCTTAGGGAGAGCATCTTCAAGATTTTGGACCGTCTGCATCCCAAGAAGATTGTGATGGTCAGCAGTTCGCCCCAGATTCGCTATCCCGACTATTATGGTATAGATATGGCACGCTTGGAGGAGTTCATTGCCTTCCGTGCTACCATTGCCTTGCTGACGGAGCGCGGGTTGTGGCAGTTGGTTAACGATACCTACGAAGCCTGCTATGCCGAGCTTCGCAAGCCCAAGGCAGAACAGCGCAACTGTGTCTGCGCCCTGTATAAACCTTTCACGGTGGACGATATCAACCGCAAGATGGCAGAGATGCTGCGTCCCGTGGGAATGCAGGCTCCTGTGGAATTTGTCTTCCAGACCATAGAGGGACTGCATGCAGCCTGTCCCGACCATCAGGGTGACTGGTATTTTACCGGTCAGTATCCGACTCCGGGCGGCAACAAGCTGGTGAACGAGGCTTTTGTAAATTACGTTGAACAGAATTTAAAGCTACGAAAATAAGATATGAAGAGAGAAGCAAGATTGATATTGGATAACGGAACGGTATTCAACGGCTGGTCATTCGGTGCCGACGTGAATACTGTTGGCGAGGTGGTTTTCAACACAGCCATGATGGGCTACCCCGAGAGCCTTACAGACCCCAGCTATGCAGGACAGATTCTGGTAACAACCTTTCCACTGGTAGGTAACTATGGTGTGCCTGAGACAGGTATTGGGGCAGACCGTCTGCCCTTGTTTATGGAGAGTGACCGTATTCACCCTAAGGGTTTGATTGTTGCCGACTATAGTGAGGAATATAGTCACTGGAACGCTAAAGAATCGCTCAGCAGTTGGCTGAAGCGCGAAGGTATCCCTGCCATCTCTGGCATTGATACCCGCCGTCTCACCAAGCTGTTGCGTGAGCACGGCGTGATGAGAGGAAGAATTGAGATTAATTCAAAATTCAAAATTCAAAATTCAAATTTAAACACAGAAGAGGATTACGGAAGCATCAACTGGGTGGAGAAGGTGAGCTGCAAGGAAGTCATCACCTATAAACCCAGCAACTCTCAACTCTCAACTCTCAACTCTCAACTAAAGACGGTAGTCTTAGTGGATTGCGGCGTCAAGGCCAACATCATTCGTTGTCTGCTGAACAGAGGTGTGGAGGTTATCCGCGTACCTTGGGACTACGACTTCAACCAACTGGAGTTTGACGGTCTGTTCCTGGCCAATGGTCCTGGTGACCCCGAGCAGTGCAGCAAGACGGTTGAGCATATCCGTACCTTCCTGAACAATAAGGAGGTGAAGCCCCTGATGGGTATTTGCTTGGGTAATCAGTTGCTGGCCCGTGCTGCTGGCGCTAAGACATATAAGTTAAAGTATGGTCATCGTAGCCATAACCAGCCGGTTCAGCAGGTTGGCACAACGAAGTGCTACATCACAAGCCAGAATCATGGTTATGCAGTAGATGCCAACACTCTGCCTGCTGACTGGGAACCACTCTTTGTAAATATGAACGACGGTTCTAACGAGGGTATCCGTCATAAGACCAACCCTTGGTTCTCTGCCCAGTTCCATCCCGAGGCTTGCTCAGGTCCCACAGATACAGAGTGGATGTTTGATGAGTTCGTTGATAGCCTCACCCCCGGCCCCTCTCCGAAAGGCGAGGGGAGAATATATTCTCAAGGCGAGAGTGTGGCAGAAAAAGAATCGGCTCCCCTCGCCCTCCGGAGAGGGGATGGGGGGGAGGCTGCCACTATTAAGAAGGTTCTCCTCCTGGGTTCTGGTGCCTTGAAGATTGGTCAGGCCGGTGAGTTCGACTATAGCGGCGCACAGGCGCTGAAGGCGCTGAAGGAAGAGGGTGTGGAGAGCGTGCTCATCAATCCCAACATCGCTACCGTTCAGACCAGCGAGGGGGTGGCAGACAAGGTTTACTTCCAGCCTGTAACCCCCGAGTTCGTGGAACGTGTGATTGAAAAGGAACGTCCTGATGGCATCTTGCTCAGCTTTGGTGGACAGACCGCTCTGAACTGTGGTGTTGAGCTATACCAGAAAGGCGTGTTAGAGAAATATGGTGTGAAGGTGTTGGGAACACCCGTTCAGGCCATTATAGATACTGAGGATCGCGACCTGTTTGTGAAGAAGCTGGACGAGATTGGTGTAAAGACCATCAAGAGTCAGGCTTGTAACACCAAGGAGGAGGTTCGTCAGGCAGCGGCAGAACTGGGCTATCCCGTCATTCTTCGTGCCGCATACGCACTGGGCGGTTTAGGTTCCGGCTTCTGTGATAATGAGGCAGAGTTGGAAACTCAGGCTGAGGAGGCCTTCTCGTTCTCTCCCCAGGTTCTGGTGGAGAAATCCCTGAAGGGTTGGAAGGAGATAGAGTACGAGGTGGTTCGCGACCGTTATAACAACTGTATCACCGTCTGCAACATGGAGAACTTCGACCCCCTCGGTATCCATACCGGCGAGTCTATCGTAGTCGCTCCCAGTCAGACTCTCTCTAACAGCGAGTACCACAAATTGCGTGAGCTGGCCATCAAGATTATCCGCCACATCGGTATCGTTGGCGAGTGTAACGTTCAGTATGCCTTCGATCCCAATTCAGAGGACTATCGTGTCATCGAGGTGAATGCTCGTCTGAGTCGTTCTTCTGCTTTGGCCAGCAAGGCTACAGGTTATCCTTTGGCATTCGTTGCTGCTAAGTTGGGCTTGGGCTACGGTCTGTTCGAGTTGAAGAACTCTGTTACCAAAACCACCAGCGCCTTCTTCGAGCCCGCTCTGGACTATGTGGTATGTAAGATTCCACGTTGGGACCTTTCTAAGTTCCACGGTGTGAACCACGAGTTGGGTTCCAGCATGAAGAGTGTGGGTGAGGTGATGGCCATTGGTCGTACCTTCGAGGAGTCTATCCAGAAGGGCCTGCGTATGATTGGTCAGGGTATGCATGGCTTTGTAGATAACAAGGCACAGCATGTGACCGATGTTCCCGATGCCCTGCAGCATGCTACGGATACTCGTATCTTTGTCATTGCCAAGGCTATGATGATGGGTTATACCGTAGATCAGATTCATAACCTTACCAAGATCGATAACTGGTTCCTGCAGAAGTTGAAGCATATCATCAACATCAACGAGCGCCTGAAGGAGTTTTCTCATTTGGCTGATATGTACACGTTCATGGAGCCCTTGGAGTTGCTGGAGTATATCGAGGAGCCTGAGTTTGCTACCTTGTTGCACGATGCTAAGGTGTACGGTTTCTCTGATTTCCAGATTGCCCGTGCTATCGGATTGGGTGAGTGCGATATGAATATGGAGAAGGCTGGCCTTATCATCCGTAAGTGGCGCAAGGATTTGGGCATCAAGCCTTATGTTAATCAGATAGACACCCTGGCTGCAGAGTATCCTGCCCAGACCAACTACCTGTATCTATCATACGTATAATATAAGGTAATAACAATATCAGGGCGGATAGCGATGGGGAACATCGTTATCCGCTTTTTTTTTGTTCCTAATAGTGGTAATAGTCAATTTGGCCCTTGGAAGTATTCTTTTCTGTCATTATGACATTAAATATTCTTACAATTATTGCTTTATGTCAACAAATATTGATGTTTATGTGTAAAAATGTATTGTAAAATCTTGGTTGTAATTGCAAAATGTATTAATTTTGCCGTCAAATTGTAATAAACCGTAACATTATGTGTGGAATTGTAGCCATATTTAACATCAGGCAGCAGTCGCATGAACTGCGTGAAAAAGCATTGAAGATGAGTCAGAAGATCCGCCATCGCGGACCTGACTGGAGTGGAATCTATTGTGGCGGCTCGGGCATTCTG
>CAMOMP010000063.1:0-13286 GCA_946619915.1 uncultured Prevotellaceae bacterium
TGCTGATGGATATTACAATCCTAATGTCCATGAGGCTGGCGCTCTGCGTGGTGCTCTTCGTTTGGGCGTTGCGCACAGTGGTGGCTATGCCGGCTCGCTGTACCTCGATGGTTACCATGCCCCCTCGGATGCCACTGCGTACGGCGGCGCGGTCCTCTGCGAATTCGCGGAAGCATTCAGCACAAACCTCGCGGTGCTGACAGCGTAAACAGGCGTTCGAAGAACGCAAAGCAAACCGGCCGCTTGCGGCCCGCATCGCCCTTCGTGGGCGATGCCCTCTCGCAGTTTAGATTAAGTCTAAATTACAAAGATAATCGCTCTTTGGCTTGCTGGTAACAAAAAAACATAGTAACTTTGCATCGCTTTTCAAGCAGGTAGAACCCTCATCAGCGCTCTGCGTGGTGCTATTCGTTTGGGCAATGCGAACAATGGTGACAATGCCGGCTCGCTGTACCTCAATGGTAACAATGCCCCCTCGAATGCCAATGCGAACGACGGCGCGGTCCTCAACAATCCCATAAGTATAAGAGGGTGAGCCTTCCCTATCGGGAGAACATATCGCAAGATGACGGCGAGACTCGTAGGTACAGGCCGAGCGTCATACCCGTCGGAGGGAATTGCAGATCCTCCAACAGACCCATCAATGTTTCACTTTTTAAACCCCGTTTGAATGCGACGTATTCGCGACACTCGGGAGAATGAATCGTTGAAGAATGCCGAAGAGGCCTTTGAACGGTTTTCGTTCCAGAAGCATAAGCGCTGGAATATAATCCGTTTTGAGGAAAATCTGCCGGAAAACCTTCAGATTATTCTCCAGGAGATTATTGATGAGACTTTTTCACCCTCTGGATATGATGAGAAATGGATATTTGATAAGAAAGCAAGGAAACTGGCAAAGGCACCGGTTCACGATCATGTTGCTGAAGCAACTGCTATGCTGCCATATGAGCAACAGGTATACGATTATATATCATGGCGTGCACCTGCAGTACGTCCAAAGCTGGGCACACATGCTTTAGTACGTTTCGTGAGAAACGATCTGTATGCCAACACACAGCAGGAGATGTATTACAATTTCCAACTCGACATTCATCATTATTTCCCATTGATGGATCATCAGCTGCTGCATAAAAAGGTAAATGATAAGTTCAAGGATGGTAAGTTCCGGAGGTTGGTACATCGCGTCATAGACTCTTATCCCCAAGGTGCCCCGTTGGGAATAAAGATGGCTCAACTCTTCGGAATGATCTACCTTGCGGACTTCGACCGTTTGGTAGAACGATTCTTTGATATTACAAAAGACCCTGAAAAGATGGCTTATTGGACATCTAGATACATTACCGAGTGGATAATGACAGCAGAGACTCCAGATGAACGACTTATATTATCGAGAGGGTCACAATATCTGGCCAGACGTTTCAATAGTTTCGCTCGTGAAGGGTTGCGGCATTACTACCGTTTTGTTGACAACATACTTATTTTCCATAAGGACAAACCTTTTCTTCGGATTATAAGAGAATTGATGATTGTCGTTCTCGTTCGCGATTACAGGGCAACAATAAACGCTGACTATCAGATAAGACAGACTTGGGAGGGCGTTAGACTGGTAGGCTATACTTTCTATCATGACAGTCTTGAAATAAGTAAGGAGAACAAGAAAAGACTGGCTAGACGAATTCATAGACTGCAGAAACTTGGATTTGACGAAGAACAGATTCGTAAGCGTGTAGCCAGCCAACTGGGTTACGTCAAACATGCAGATGCAATAAATTTATTAATAACTCTAGGTATGGAAAAATCTTTGGGAAAGATTATCAAAAACAGGCGAATAAAACCTCCTTTCAAAGGAATGACGCCTGAGCAAAAAGTGAACTTCTCTTCGCTTGTAGTAAAATTTGTTGACAAAAATGGGGGGGGGGTAGACTCTTGCGAGTCGCAGAAAATATTCCTCCTGGACTATCTGATTCAAGACTCAAAAATAGATCGGGAGTCCATCAAGGTTCAGGTAACGGATTCCAGTGGAGACCAAAAGGAGATATCGAAATCGGTGCCAAGTAAGGCACTGGCTATACGCTTCAAGAAGATTATTAAGACTTTCTCTACTACAGGCATAAACGGTGAGGAAGAAGAGACTTACCTCTTCCAGAAGAAGCTGGATGCAGATGGAAAGCCGACAGATATCGATGCAGAGTTCTATGCTTTTACTGGTTCCAGGATCATGATAGACCAGGCTATGAATGACTTCTCTATTCAGGACCTCCCGGCACCAACAGTTATCAGACAGGTCAAGGGCAAGGATGGTAAGGTATATACAAAATTTACATGATTATGAATAAGATTAATTCAATTGTTTATCCTCAGAAGATGACATTCTTCCCATTTGGCGAAGGTCATATCGTCGGTTTCCTGAACGAGACCGTTGTTGAGAACTGGAAGCAACCTGGTACTCCAGATGATGCGGAACCTATCACCGGCTATCAGTATTCGGGTCCCCGTGAGGATGGTGGCACCTTGATGCCCTGTGATGATCCTGAGAACTATGGAGAGGTTGCCAATGCCATCATCCGTTCCCAGTATCCGGAGAGCGAAGAGATGGCCATCCACCGTCACCATGGAAACGATCCTGAGGGCTATGCCCAGGAATGGGGCACATACAACCAGTTCTGCGAGCATGCCAAGGAACTGGCCAAGCAGTGGTTAGGAATAGACTAAGACCACACCCATGTAAACACTGCCATGCCGCCCATCAGCGGTGTGGCAGTGTATTTTTATGCCCCGCAGTATATTCATACTTTTGCGTAGAAAATAAAATTCGCAATAGTATGATTGAACAAGCAAAAAATGTATTGATAGGTATATTAACAGCTGTGCTGGCCTATCTTCATCCTATCGAGGGGGAACTTTGGTCATTGTTCCTGATATTCTTCCTCAATTTCGCTTCTGGCTACCTTTCAGGAATGATTGCCAACGGCGAGGATTTTAACTTCAAAAAAGCTTTCCGTTGTATCGGGGAAGCTACAGTGTTTTTCGTTTTGTGTACAGCCATATACGCAGTGGGTAGATTTAAGGGGCAGGATGCCGGTGCACTCCAGTGTGTCAGCTTCATTACATACACCATCATCTACTTCTATGGCACTAACGTACTGAAGAACCTGAAGAAAATCTTTAAGCCCTATACAGCTCCCTGGCAGGTGATAGCCTTTCTTTACTATGTATTGCGTTTCAAATTCATTGAACGCATTCCATTCCTTGCCGAATATCTAAACATTAGGGAAAAATGAGAAGAATAAATAGAATTTTCGTGCATTGCACGGCGAGCCATCAGGCGACTACGACTGAAGCTTCGCTTCGAGCAGAGTTCAAAGCTAAGGGGTGGAACGCACCTGGTTATCATTATGTGGTGAAGACCGATGGTAATATAATCCGGATGCTCGAGGAGTCGCAGGTGGCCAATGGCGTAAAGGGCTACAATGCCAACAGTATCCATGTGGCATGGATTGGAGGTATCGACAAACAGCATCCTAACGGTATCGACAACCGTACACCAGAACAGAAGGTGGCACTTTTCGACCTGCTGACGAAACTGAAGCTTCGCTATCCTGACGCAATGATTATGGGACACCGCGATATCTCTCCCGACCTCAATCATAACGGTGTGGTCGACCCATGGGAACGCATCAAAGAGTGCCCTTGCTTCGATGCAATGGTAGAGTATATGGACATTAATAAAATAGGAGTATGAAAGATTCAGTAAAGATTTTATTAGCAGTTTTCATTATGATTGCTGTAGGTTTTGCACTCTTCTATGATGACAAAACCCACCAGAAGGAGATTGCCAGCCTGAAAGAGCAACTTGCTGCAGCTCAGAACATGGTACCGCTGCAGCGTGAGAGCGTGAAGATTCACGATCAGGACTCGATGCGAGAGGTCCAGGTAATCACATCGCCAGTTATCGAGGCAGAGCTGAAAGCATTGCGCCGACAGTTGATTATTGATGAGAATTTAATCAAGGATTTCGGCCTGCAGCTGAAACAGTTGGACGCCCTACAGAAAGTAGGTGCTGAAACCACGGACAGCGTCAAGGCCAGATATGACTATTCTAAGGATGTTTTTAGTTATAATGACAGGTGGAGTGACTTGAAATTCTATCTCCAGGACTCCACCTTCTATTATAACATCCGCGACTCTCTGGCGACAGTCGTCTATCATGAATACAAACATCGGTTCCTATGGTGGAAATGGGGGATTAAAGGCTACAAGGTGAAAGTTGTTAACTTCAATCCCCACACCACCATCCGATATAATACCTATGTAAAGCCCGAGAAATAGCCCGGGCTTTATTATTTTCACCTTATTAATATTAAATATATGCTGAAATATTTGGTAGTTTGAGAAATTATGTTTATATTTGCAACAAAGATATACAACTATGGGTATTTTGGCAGGTCTTTACGCTTTGCTTGGCATAGGTGGAACGGCTTATCTTACCGGCTCAGGCATCGGGAGCATCTTCAGAAAAGAGGCTTCCAATGAGGAGTTCTGCGATATGTTCAGAAAGGAGCAGCAGCGTCGGGAGGAAAGCCGGATGAGATTTAAGGAAATCCAACGAGGTAAACCAGCCATATAGGGTATTTTTAAGATATAGCGATGAGTGGTAACTTTGCATAAAAATGTAACGTTACCACTTTTTCGTTATGGCAAAAGACCAGATATACAGCAGCGTCATCCGTCTGAATACAGAGGATGCGCAGAACAAGATGGAAGACCTGAAGAAACGGGTTCAGGATCTCGTGGCGCTTCGCGACACCATCGACAAAAAGAAGGACTCAGGCTACTACAAGTCCGTAAGCAAGCAGATCAATGCCGCTAAGGCAGAGCTGAAGGTGTATGAAAACGAGGTGATGAAGACCATCCAGACGCTCGACAACCTCGGCAATGCTTCTGCTAAAGATATCCGTGATGCCCAGAAGTCCCTGCAGAAGATGATTGACGCGAAGCCTCAGGGTGCCGAGGAGATGGGGGATTTCGTGCGTCGCCTTCAGGAGGTGAAGCAGGAACTGCAGAGCATCGCCACCATGCGGGCCTTCGATGAAGTGAAGGCAGGCATTACCGGTACCGGCAAGAGCGCACAGCAACTGGGTGCTGAGATGCGCTTCCTTCGTGAGACGTCCGAGAACGTCGGCACGGCATCCGTCCAGCAGCTCGAGAAAGCACTGGAGGTCGCCCGCGAACACCTGAAGGTTGCCGAGCAGGGTAGCAAGGCCTATGAGCGTTCGAATGAATACATCCGCAGTTTCACTGCCCAACTGGATAAGGTGAAGGAGGAACAAAAGAAGTCTAACACACTCATTGACCGCTACAATAACGAGCTGAAGGAGGCCGGAAAAGAAGAGAAGGTTGTGGCCGACGAAGCGACCCTCATCAAGAGGACGCTCGACAACATCAGCGGTGCCAGCATGCGCGACCTGGAGTATTCCATCAAGGCCGTCAGTGAACAGATGAAGGATATGGATCGCAACTCCGACGGCTATAGGGAGGCAGAGAAGAAAGTCAGGAAATTGCGCACGGAGTTGGAGAGGACCAGGCATGAAGCTGGTGCTCAGCAGTCGGTATTCGGGAAGTTCATTACCTCCCTCAATACGAACTGGGGTGCCATCACACAGATACTCGGTGCTGTCACTGGTCTGACGATGACCATGCGCAAGGCCGTTCAGGACTACGCCACCATGGAGGAAGAGATGGCAAATGTCCGCAAATACACAGGTCTGGCTGACGAAGGAGTTAAGGAACTCAATGATGACCTGAAGAAAATGAACACCCGCACAAGCCGGGAGGAACTGAACCAACTGGCAGGTAGTGCAGGAAGACTAGGCATCCAGGCAAAGGACAGCATTCTCGAATTCGTAGATGCTGCCGACAAAATCAAGGTTGCCCTCGGTGATGATCTTGGCGATGGTGCCGTAGACCAGATAGGTAAACTGGCTATGGCCTTCGGAGAGGATGAGAGGATGGGACTGCGTGGCGCCATGCTGGCAACCGGTTCCGCTGTCAACGAACTGGCGCAGAACTCCAGCGCAAAGGCTGGTTTCCTCGTTGACTATACGGCACGCGTTGCAGGCTTCGGCAAGCAGCTGGGTCTCACACAGGCGCAGATAATGGGCTACGGTGCCGTGATGGATGAGAACCTGCTGCGTGATGAGATGGCAGCCACTGCATTTGGCAACATGCTTACAAAGATGCAGACCGACACGGAGAAATTCGCCCGTATTGCCGGTCAGAGCGTCGAGGACTTCACGAAGCTTCTGAATGAGGATGCTAACCAGGCTATCCTCAATCTGGCCGACAGTCTGCGCAGTCAGGATCCGCAGACAATGATGAAGATGCTCGATGACATGGGGTTGGATGGTGCCCGTGCCGTCGGTGTGCTCTCCACCATGGCAGATAAGATTGACGATGTACGCGAACGTCAGAGACTGGCTACAGAGGCTTACGAGCAAGGTAACAGCGTCATCAAGGAGTTCGGTGTTATGAACAATACCGTACAGGCCAATCTTGATAAATGCAAGAAAAAGTTCCATGAGATGACGATACAGCTGGGTGAACAGCTGCTGCCAGTTGTCAGGTACACCTGCACAGGTTTCTCCCTCTTCGTGAAGGCCCTGTCGACAACAACGAACTTTATCATGGAAAACAAGGGCGCCATCATTGCCGGCGGTCTGGCTATTGCAGCTTATACCGCTTATGTCAATGCCGCTACGATAGCAACCAAGGCACATACCATAGCAACGAACATAGCCAAGGCAGCAACCGCCGCTTTCAACTTCGTTACGAAGATGAATCCCATCGGCCTGGTGATAGCAGCCTTGACCGCTGCAGTGGCTCTCTTCATCAAGTATCGTGACCGCATCAGCGGTGCCAGCGAAGCAACCTCAATGCTCAGACAGGCTGGTGCAAGACTGGCTGGTATCCTGGCACAGGTTGCAGGTTGGTTGATTAACCTCGTTAAATGGGCTGTCTCTCTGTATGACAAATTCTCGTTCTTACGGAAGATCATACAGCTGCTGGTGACGGCATTCACCACAGGCTTCACAACCATCACCGTCGCCGTGAAATTACTGATTGACGAACTGGGTGCAGTGGCCACAGTGATAGAAGGTATATTCACGCTGGACTGGGGAAAAATCAAAGACGGCTTCAAACAAGGCTTCAAGGCCATCGCTGATGCCGCTGTCGCTCAGTTCAACAACGTTAAGCGGACTGTGAAGGAAACATTCTCTGCTCCGCCTCCTACCGGTTCCGGAGGGAATGCAGTGGCTGAAGGTGCAGCCATCGGTGCATCTGTCGGCAAGGCTGCAGCGGACAAACCCGTAGAGCAGACACTGCCCGAGATTGTCGTGAAGCCCCAGAAAAAGCAGTCTTACGTGTCTGATGCCGACATAAAGAGGCAGGAAAGGGAGCAGCGCAAGGCAGAGGAAGAACGTAAGAAAAAAGAGAATGAGGAACGTAAGGCCTTGCATGAGCAGAGCAAGCAGCTGAAGGCTGAGATGGACAACCGTCTGGCAGAGGAAGCCGTCAGCTATAGTCTCGGTCTGACGAACTACCGCGACTACATCGAGAAGCGTAAGCAGATCCAACTGGAGAGCATCAAAGAGCGTAAGGCACTCTTTGAGCAGGGCAGTACCGAATACCTGCGCCTCGATGCCCAGGAGAAAATGCTGCTTGCCCATGGGGACGAAGAGGCAAGGAAACTATCCCTGAAGGAGAAAGAGCGAGAGCATAGCCAGAAGATGGCCATGCTTGAAGCCAGTTTCTACGATGAAAGGTTTGCTGCATACCATAATGAGCAGGCATTGAATGAAATGTTATTCCAGGAAGAGATGGCTTTCTTGCAGTGGAAGAAAGACCAGGCCGTAAAAGGATCACTGGAAGAAATGCAATTGGAATGGGAAATAGCTGACCGCAGCGCACAACATCAGGAAGAAACTCGGCGCGACATCGAGGAACGCCTACTAAAGATCCGGACCGATTACCTCCATCAGTCCAATGACATGCAGCGTGACATTGAACTGAATGCCCTGCAGGAACTCTACGACAAGAAACTGCTGGCGGAAGAGGACTACCAGCAGGCAAGGTTGGCCATCGAGGCAAAGTATGCCCAGAACCATGCACAGGCTACAAATGATCAGTTCACAGAGAATGTGAACAATGGTCTGGCCGTCGCACGCGAAAAGACAGGCGATGCTAATGCCAGCAATCCATGGACAGGCGATCTGACAAACTATCTGAATACAAACACAATGCTGAAACAGCTCTATGAGCAAGACAAACTAACTCATGCCGAGTATCTTGCAGCCAAGGCTCAGAACCTCTCTGAGTTCATCGAGAAGGTTAAGCAGAAGTACGGTGTATTGTTCGAGCAGGCAATTGCGGTCTATAATGGCATAAACAATTACGCCAAGGCATGCTCTGACTATGAGGTTGCCGTAGTAACAAAGAACTACGACAAACAGATTGAGGCAGCAGGTAACAACGAGAAGAAACGCAAGAAACTCGAAGAGAAAAAGCAGAAGGAGATTGCTGCCATCAAGTCAAAGGCCAATAAACGGGCCATGAAGATAGAGATTGCCCAGGCACTGGCATCGACGGCTATGGGTGCAATCAATGCATACACATCCGCTGCACAGGTACCGCTCATCGGTTATATCCTGGCCCCTATCGCAGCTGCTGCTGCAGTGGCTGCCGGCATGCTCCAGATTGCCACGATAAAAAAGCAGCATCAGACGGAAGAAATGGGTTACTATAGTGGCGGTTTCACCGGAGGCAAGCGATATCAGAAGGAGGCCGGAGTGGTTCATGAAGGCGAGTTTGTAGCCAACCATCAGGCTGTCAACAATCCGAATGTGCTGCCGTTCCTGAACTTCCTCGACCAGGCACAGCGTAACAACACCGTCGGTTCGCTGACAGCAGATGACGTGTCCCGCTCCATTGGCGTTGGTACCAGTCAGATGCTTGCGCCTATCGTCAACGTCAATGTCGACAATGAACGTCTCAACGATTCCATCGACCGTATCAACGAGAACCAGGATCGCCTGGCATCCCAGCTCGAGCAGGGTATCGGTGTTGATATACCTATTGATGGTGAAAATGGTCTTTACCGCAGAATAAAAAGATACGAAGACTTATTAAAGAAAAAATAAATGGCTACTGTTCTTTATTTGAATAATACTCAGGTTTATCCTGACAGCTCGCAGTCTATAAAACTGATCCGTGAAAACCCATACTTCACGGAATCAGAATCTTATACTCTCGAGGTTACGCTTCCAATGTCTATTTTGGGAAACCGTCGCTTTTTTGGCAATATTCACCGTATAGAGAAAACAAAGCAGATGAGTCCTATGAATTGTAGAATGTTGGTAAACAACCGTCCTGTCTTGGATGGTAAAGCTCGCGTGACTCAGATTACTGATGATTCCATTAAGTTGCAGCTGCTTGGTGGCCGTTCCGAGGTAAACTTTCTTTCATCTGATAACCAAGACTATATCGATGAACTAGATCTTGGTTATGTAATAGCCACACGTGTTAATACACGTTCTGGCACTATTGATCCTAGTGGTGGCGGTAGGGCAGAATACACCTACACTCTATCCACTGGCATGCGCATCAAGTCATCTCCTGTCTATGATGAGACTAATTTGAGATATCAGGCTACTCGCCAGTTATGCCTGGTTGACTTGATGGTTTTCTGTATCGAGCATTATGGCTATACTGTAACAGCTAATGCAGTTGATGTTTCTCCTTGGAATGACATCTATATTGCCACAGCAATTGCTACTCGTATCATCCGTCACACACTGCCTCATTGGACTGTGTCCCAGTTCTTGCAGGAGGCCTGCAAGTTCTTCAATGTTACCATATACACAGACCAGATTCATAAGACTGCTAGGATTGTAAGTAACATTGGCCTTCCAAGTCGTAACACTGTCAACCTGGAACCCGTTGATGAATACTCGGTGGAGGTGGCAGAGGAAGATAAAGGTTGCATAGCCAACGATACTCTTGAGTATCAATTGTCTGATAGCGAACATCATGAATATGACTGTATGGATGATGAACTGCGTAATACCATTAGACACTTGGATTATGAAAGTAAATCTGCGGCTCTGCAGGCATGGCGTGGTATGACTTCTGCATCTCGCGTTTTATCTGTGTTCAGAACACTATCGGATGGTGATTATGCTTCATGGACACGTGAATTCAACTGGAAGGATGAGAATCCTCCCGTCGAGGAGTTTACAAAAATTGATATGTTCGCACCTCTTAGTCGGGGTGGTAATACTTCTGGATTGAAAATTGTTCCTGTGGCTATTGGCTATATCTATGATGAATCCGAAAGAGATGGCATTACATATAAAGACTGGTTGGTTATGCCATCTATGGCCAATTCCTTTCCTACTGAGGGATACGGGCAGAGAATGGGTGGAAGAAGAGATTCTTCTTCAGGATCCTCTGATGAGGATTCTATATCTGTTCAAAGTTATATCGAGGGTGCTGAAGCTCCGACCAAGTCTGAGAAAGAAGATCGTATGCAGGTGATGTTTGTTGACTCTGCTATTCAGACGTATGCAGCTCATTACAGTTCTCTCAGAGGCTGGTCGGAGACTCAGGGCGTTGTAGGATTCACAGATCCTGTCCTGAAACCGCAGTTTGCGGGGGCTGGTCATCACCCCTGGTCATTGGCTCTCAGACCAACTTTGGCTACCAGTTACCTGGGTCAACTTCATGTTAATGGCTATTCATTCATAACTAAGGCAAAGCTCGCGATTAAGTTTATGTCTGACGTAATGCCTGACCCTACAGATGTGTTCATTATTGAAAATAAGCGCTATGCCTGTGAAAAGATAGAGGCAAACATTACCGCAGATGGCTTCGAAAGATTGATGACAGGCTATTTCTATGAGATGTTATAGATTTCCCTCGAAATTCTTGACGCTCTCAGGTACCGATGACTCTTTTTTGAGATATCGGTTAGTGATGGCGATATCGGTATGGCCGGCCTGATCTCTTGCCACAACAATTCCTTCTGCATTGGCCAGATCGCGAATACCTGAGTCCTTCAGACTGTAGAACTGGTAACTGTCTGGCCAGTGCAGTGCATTGCGCATCTTTGCCCATTCGTAACGGAATGCGTTTATATAGGTCATAGTGGGACCTGGCTTTAAATTATCGCCAAACAGATAAAAGTGACTAGGTGCATCGAAGATGTTGAGCTCAATCATCAAATGGATAACTTTATTGTTGATACCTACATGACGCTCTCGATGGTTCTTGGAGATTTCTGCCGGTACAATGACTTCTTTATTGCTGATAGAGATATCTCCCACTTTCAAATGTCGCAGTTCGTCAGGTCTGATAAATGTGTAGTACTCCATCATACATGCAAGCAGGAAAAATCTGTCATTATGAATTAAGTACTCGCGCATGCGCGTGAGGGCATTGGATGTAAGAGCATCGCGTTTCTTCTCTCCTTCACGAAGCATATGGATATCTTCGCACAGATTCTTTTCAATATACTTCCTTTCCACAAGCCAGCTACAGAGGGTTGAGAGCCATGTTCGCTGATTGTTTCGAGTGGTAGGGCTTACGTCCTTATCAAGAATCAGATAGTCCAGATAATCGACGATAAAGCTTCTGTCAAACTGATAGATGTGCCTGATGGCAATATGACACTCCTGGATATAAGTCTCAAGAGAGTTGACCCGGGATAAGTAATCATAGGCTGTTTTGTGTTTGAGTGTACCTTTCTTTTCCATGGCTGCAATATAGTCCCTGTAACTCTTGATGACATCAAAGAATGGTGTCAGTCGCTTGGAACTGTCATCTTTGATCCATGGATTCCAGCCTTGAAGGAGTCTTTGGGTGAGGTTAGAGATTAAGAGAACAGCCAACTTCTTTCGGTCGCTTCTGTTTTTGGTCTTGTCGAGCATGTATTTCTTTCGTTTCATCCTATTAGAGACGGGGTCGTAGGATGAAAAATCAACATACCAACTCTTCCCAGTGTGAAGCCTGGGAAGTGTAAACCCTAGTATTTGGGCGGTACTTTGAAAATTTTCGAGTAGAGCCATTTTTTTTGTTGGGGAGGATCCGTAGAATTCCCCAACAGGTTCAACATTGTTGTCCGAAAATTGTCCGAGTTTTGAAACCTCAGAAATGCGAAAAGCCCCATCGAATGGGGCTTTCTTCGCGTTTTGGTTGCGGAGGCAGGATTTTAGAGGGAATTTTTCTTGTGCATCAAAAGCCTGTTGCTCGTCCGCAATATTATGTTTCTTTCTCATGATATTTATTTAGAACTGTCTGAAATCTGTCCGAGCTTTAAAACCATATCAAGTCTGGATCCAAGTTCATCCTTAACCTTTTTTAAATCAGAAATTCTCTCATCTTTTTCCTTAATTAGCAATCTCAGAGTCTTAATTTCTGCTTGCAATGACTTAACATCCTGATTAATGACGGAAGAATTAATAATGTTTTGATTTCCGACTATATGCGGAGATGTCCCAATTTTGTCCGAGCCACCGAAGAAATCATCCAAAGATATATCTAAGATGTTGCACACCTTCATTGCGGTCCCGATGGTGGTGTTAGGACGGCGAAGAAAGTCACCAATGGTCCGGTGCGTGCCTTCTCCCCACATAAGAATAGCAAACTGGCGCTCTGTTAACCCCCGAGATTTGATTACTTTGCTCAGGAATTTTAAGTCAATATTGATACATTCATATCTCATAACGGTAAAAATAAGTTAAATCCATCAAAAGACGGATAATTATTTCCGACTTTATTTGGAAGTTTGGTTTTTTAATATTACTTTTGCGACAAAATTAAACATAAAATTTTAAATATACAAATAATTTATGGGAGAAAATCAGAATATTGACGTGAGGGTTTATTATCAAAACCTGACGAAAAAGGACAAAGGAAAATTCCTTCGTTATCTCAGTCAGAGGTATGACTACCCATCTTCAACCATGAGTGGAAAACTGAGGAGGGATCCTGTGAGCCCGCTGCGGCGTGATGAGGAAGAGAATATCATTAAAACTATTGAGACAGGCGTATGGAGGCAGTAGAATTCAGGGTATCTCCAGACGGCAAGGTTTACTACAAACAGGGTAAAGCTGAGGAGAAGCGGCTTACCAGGTTCAGTACAGGTATCTGTTTGGAGATGCAGGGTATTATCAAAGAGAGGTTCCCTGGAGCATGGGCAAGGCTTTGCTTGTTATACAAGCCTAAGAACA
>CAMOMP010000064.1:0-12906 GCA_946619915.1 uncultured Prevotellaceae bacterium
TCAGTCTCTTGATGAGTGCCTGGTTGCCGATAGAACGGAAGATGGCAGGACCCTGATCATCCTTTGTTCCGTCAGAGAAGTTGATGGTGATGGTGTGACCAGCTCCGTCGAAAGTGCCGAGATATTCACCGTCGTAGAGTTTGTAGGCATCAATGTTAGTGCCTAAATCAATGTCGGCCGTCAGGATGGCTTGGGCTTTCTTCTGACCACCATTCACGAGTGCAGCGAATTCAGCAAAGTCTTCTGCAGTTCCAATTTGGTATACGCCGTCCACCTTGTCGAGCGCAAAAGCAGATGTACTGAATGTCGTCAGCATCGCGAGCACTGAAAACAGATAGTTTTTCATACTTTGTTTTTTAGTTTAAGTTAGTTAATAATGATTTTATTTTGTTTCTTGATTTATTGTCAACAATGTTCAAAAGTAGAAAAAAATCCTTAAATACTATAATGTATAGGCAAAAACTTTAAAAAAAAACAAAAAAAAGTTGTTTTTGATACTTTTTTATTGCATTTAGAGCATAAAATGGAACTCTTTAGTGTGTAAAAGAATACTGATATTGCAACTTGTGGAATTTATTCCATATCTTTGTTGCCAGTATGTGCCTAAATTGCGTCAATACAATGAAAAAATATATAACAAGCCTGCTGTTGTTCATGTTGTCAGTTCCCGTTCTGGCACAGGAGCAGGCAGACACAGCACTTGTAATCAACGAGGTTCAGGTTTCCAATATCGACCAGTATCTCGACAAGGCCAACTGTTATGGCGGTTGGATAGAGATATACAATCCTTCATCTACAGATAAGTCGCTCAGAAATCTGTATATCACTGATGGCGTGAATGAGACACGTCTGCTTTCTGCTCATGGCAATGTTCCTGCCAATGGATATAAGGTGCTTTGGTTCGACCACCACTATTCAACAGGTAACTATGGTACGTATGCCAGAGCGCAGATACCTTTTAAACTCGATGCAGAAGGGGGAACTATCAGCTTGTTGGACACAGACCGCACGCTAATTTCGTCAGTTTTCTATCCGCCAGCCTTTCCCCGTTGTTCTTGGGCACGTACTCAGGATGGTGGCGAGGAATGGGAATATACCAGCGAGCCGACACCTGAAGCCACGAATGCTACCAGCCAGTTTGCTTCCGATAGATTAGATGCCCCAGTTGTAGATACTGACAGCCGTGTCTTCTCGGAGCCCTTCACTGTTCGTGTCAGCATCCCCTCTGGTGCTACCTTGCGCTATACCACAGACGGCAGTGCGCCAACGGCAACCAATGGCGAGACCAGTACCAACGGTCGTTTTACTATCAGTGAAACAACGGTTCTGCGTCTGTGCCTTGTAGGGGAGGGATACCTCACCAGTCCTGTTGTTACACGTAGCTATATATTCCAGAATCACGACTACTACCTGCCTATTCTGATGGTCTCTTCCAAGCCAGAGAATTTCTTCGACAATAAAATAGGTGTCTTTGTGAAAGGTACCAATGGTATCAGCGGAAACGGACAGAGCAGTGCCTGCAACTGGAATATGGATTGGGAGCGACCCGTGAATATGAATTACTTGGTTCCCGTAAAGGACAAGAACGGGAACGTCCAATATTCCGAGGTACTGAATCAGGAGGTAAACCTGGAAATCGCAGGTGGATGGACCAGAGCTTACGGAGGTGGTACCGTGGATGGCAAGTATTGGGAGACCAGAAGCTCTTTCCGCCTTAAGACAGATAAGATATACGAGGGCGTTAATTCGATAAGCTATCCCGTCTTTCCTTTGAAAAAACATAACAAATACCGTTGCTGGCAAATCCGTAACGGAGGAAACGATACTAATTCACGAACCAAGGATCCTGCCATTCAGATGATAGTACTGAAAAGCGGATTTTATGTTGACGGTCAGGACTACCAGCCTGCCCACATTTTCCTGAACGGAGACTATTACGGCATGCTTAATATCCGCGAGAGCAACAACAAGCACTTTGCCTACAGCAACTATGGCATCGACTTCGATGACATGGACCAGTTTGATCTGAGCAATGCTCAGTACAACCAGAAACAGGGCGATAACAAGGCATGGAATGAATTGGTGAGATTATCTACGACACTGGCTAACACAAAGAGCAGTGTTACCTATCAGCAGATTTGTAACCTGCTGGATATAGACGAATACATTAATTATATGGCGTTGGAGTGTTATATGGGTCCCACGGATTGGATAACGAACACAAACAATATCAAGGGGTTCCGTAGCCGAACAGACGGAAAGTTTCATTTCGTGCTTCATGATACAGACTCTGCCTTTGGTAGTTCCGATATGCTTACTTCTGTTCTGAACACCAGTGGAGGGGCTAATGTGGACGACCTTTTCCGCAATCTGATGAAGTACGATGCCTTCCGCCGTCAGTTTATGGATGCCTACTGTATTGTAGACGGCAGTATCTTCGAACCTACACGTTGCGAGCAGATTGTGATGGATATCTATAACAATATCAATCCGGCTCTGAGATTCGAGGGAAATAGCTCCAGCACAAGCCTTATCAGTACTATACGGTCGGCATACAACGGAAGCCGTATTACTACTTTGCGCAACTATTATAATCTCAGCTACGGCATTTATGCCACACTCTCTGCCAATATTCCAGAGGCACGGCTGGCTGTGAACGGACAGGAGATCCCCACAGGTAAGTTCGCAGGCTACCTCTTCTCGTATGGAGCCCTTCCCATTCAGCTTACGGCAAAGGCTCCTGCCGGCTACACCTTTGCAGGTTGGCAGTTGCAGGATCTGGCAGCCTCCACTACCACGCTGATACCCTTCAGTGCTGATTGGAAGTATTACGACCAGGGGTCCATGGATGCTTACGATTGGAAGTCTGCTGTCTTTGCAGAAGAACAGCACGGCTGGCGGACGGGAACGGCTCCCTTTGGCTATGCCAATGCCGGATACTTTATGCAGGAAAATGCAGCTACCATACTTGATTATGGCAGCAACAGCAGCAGGAAGCGTCCTACCTATTATTTCCGCAACACCTTCGACCTGAACTCTCCTCTTTCAGACGAAGATGTTCTTACCTTTAATTATCAGATTGACGATGGAATGATGCTTTACGTAAACGGACACGAGGTGGGCGGTTACTACATCACCAGCGGTTCCAGATACGAGGACTACACCACCGACGGTCACTACGAGTCGCAGGACCCCTATCAGGGTTGCATAGTCATTCCCCATGAGTATCTTGTTGTGGGTAAGAACCAGATAGCTGTCGAGATTAAGAATGTGTCGGCTTCAAGTACTGATATGTGGTTCGATGGCAGTTTGTCGCTGACGGGTAAGAATGGTCAGATGTTTTCGACAAACTCATCTGTTGATTTGCATGAGAGTTTCACCAAAAACAGCACGTTGGCACTGAAGGCTTTATTTGAGCCGATTGCCGATGAGCAGAAACGCTGGGAAGTGGGTGCTTCGCCGCTGCGCATCAACGAGGTGAGTGCCGGCAACGATATTCACATCAGTGATTATGGCAAGAAATCCGATTGGTTGGAGCTTTACAATACGACAGATCAGGATATCAGCCTGGAAGGTCTTTACCTGAGCGACAACCGCAGCAAGCCCCAGAAGTATCAGTTGCGGAGTGGGGTAGTGCCTGCTCACGGAACCTGCATCATCTGGTGCGATGGTAAGGATGCCATTTCTCAGTTGCATGCTCCCTTCAAGTTGGACAATGCCGATGGTGCCTGTGTTAGTATTCAGGCCAAGGATGGCTCGTGGGCTGATTGTATGGAATATCTGGAACAAGGCAAATGGCAGACCTACGGACGTTATCCTGATGGAGGTAATATGGCAACTATCCTGAACCAGCCTACCATAGACAAGACCAACAAGATAGGAATGAAGGATTACAATTCCGTTACCCCAGCTGGTTGGTTGGGCAATGAGAAGACCATCACTTTGGCTTTGGCTGAGGGTTGGAACTGGACCTCCCATAATATGGCTCAGTCTGTTGATAAGAGCCGCTTCCTTGCTAATGCCCTTTGTCTGCGTGGGCAGAATGATAGTATTGTTCTTCGTGATGAGGCTGTCTGGGAAGGAAAGTTGCAGGCTTTGGAGGCTGCCAAGGGTTATAAGATAAAGATGCAGCAAGCCTCGGATGTAATATTGCGTGGTGTTGTCTATGATGTAACAGTGCCTGTTACCCTGCAGCAGGGCTGGAACTGGGTGGGCTGTCCGCTCTATAATACCACCACGCTGACGGCTGCTCTTGCCAACTATGTTCCCCAGGAGGGTGACAAGGTGGTGGGCCTCGACGCCTTTGCTACCTACGAGGACGGCAAGTGGCAAGGCTCCCTTACTTCGTTGCAGCCAGGGCAGTCTTACCTTTTCTATGCAACTCAAGGGCAGGAATTCTGTTGGCAGAGCTTAAGTCCGCTGAAGACAAATAATCGTCGTTACGCCCCTGCTGAGCAGGCCGAGGATGGTGCTTGGCAGACAGACATTCATGCTTATCCGGATGTGATGACGCTGGTGGCTGATGTGCAGGCCGACGACGAGGTTTCGCTGGATGGCCGCTATTATGTGGGTGCCTTCTGCGAAGATGAGTGTCGAGGCGTAGGTGTGTTGGATGGGGATTTACTCTTTATGAATATTCATGGCGAGGGAACCGACCGCATAGAGTTCCGTCTGTTGGATGCGCAGGGCGAGGTTTACGGCTCTGCCAATGCTGCTTTGTTCCAAGCGCAAACCCAATTGGGAACGGTGCAGCAACCGTACCCGTTGTTCTTTGGTAGTCAGGATGTTATAGATGAAATAAAGCCTACAATTGCATCATCCTCCAAGATACGTAGCGTTCAGTATTACAACCTCCAAGGACAAAGAATATTAAATTCAAATTTCAAAAATCAAGATTCAAAATTCTCGCCTTCTCACGGAATAATAATCCGTAAGGAAATCTACGAGGACGGAACCGTCAGGGTTTTCAAATCTCTATAACTTCCAAGTCTTTGAATTCTCCCTTGTCAACAGAGAAACGGACAAGGGTGCGAACCGTCTGCCAGCCTTGCAGTCCGGCGGCTCCTGGATTGATATGCAATAGCTTAAGCTGAGGGTCGAATTGCACCTTCAGTATGTGGCTGTGTCCGCTGATAAAGAGTTTGGGAGGCCTTGCATACAGTTGTTGGCGTATGCGAGGGTCGTACTTGCCTGGGTAGCCGCCTATGTGAGTCATCAGGATGTCGGCTCCTTCGCAGGTCCAGCGCAACTTGTCTGGGAACATTCGCCTTACGTCCCCGCCATCGATGTTGCCGTGAACAGCCCTCAGGGGAGCAATCTCCTGCAGACGCTCCACCAGTTCCATGCTGCCGATGTCTCCTGCATGCCAAATCTCGTCGCATTCGCCGAAGTACTTGACATAGCGTTCGTCCCAATAGGCGTGCGTATCGCTAAGCAGTCCAATCCGTTTCATGTTTCTTTATCTTGGGTACCATATAGGCCAGAATGCCAGCTGCCAGGAAGAAGCTGATGGCGTCAGAGATGGGCATACTGTACCAGATGCCGTCCTGTCCCCAAATAGGTGGCAGGAAGTATATCAGGGGAACCAATATCAGCATTTGGCGTGTCATGCTCAGGAAGATACTCTTACCAGCGTGTCCTATGCTTTGGAAGAAGTTTCCGATTACAATCTGTGCACCAACCAATGGGAACATAGCCACGATGATACGATAGGAATAAGTGGCAATGCCAGTCAGTTCCTCGCCTGTTCCGAAGATACTGATAACATATTCGGGGATAAGCTCGCCCACCAGTGTGGCAAAGCACGTGATGCACGTGGCAACGCCGATGGTGTATCGCAATACGCGCCACACACGATCGTTCTTACGTGCTCCCCAGTTGTATCCGGCTATGGGCTGCATGCCTTGTACCAGACCTATAACCATCGTCACGAACAGCATAACAATTCTGTTCACAACGCCGTGGGCACCGATGGCCATATCGCCTCCGTAATCCCTTAGTCTGTTGTTGATGAAAAGCACCACGATGCAGGCGCATGAGTTTACCAGGAAGGGACTCAGACCAATGACGATACACTGGCGGATGATGTTCAGGTCGGGCTTGTAGATGCCTCTGCGCAGATGCAGCAACTCTGTTGGCCTGCTGAACAGCTTCAGCTGGACGCACAACGAGACGCCCTGGCTAATAACCGTTGCCCAGGCAGCTCCTGCTATTCCCCAATGGAAGACAAAGATGAACAGCGGGTCCAGAATGGTATTGATGATGATGGTCAGGAAGGTGCAGTTCATGGCTATGGTAGGATGTCCTGCACTTCGCAGAATAGCGTTCAGACCAAAGTAGAGATGTGTCACCACGTTGCCCAACAGGATGATGAACATATACTCGTAGGCATAGGGTAGGGTAGCGCTGCTGGCGCCGAACAGCATTAGAATGTCGTTCAGGAAGTAGATGCAGACGGCAGCGAAAAGGGTTCCCAGCAGCAGGTTCAGCGATATCGTGTTACCCAGAATGTGCTGTGCCGTGTCGTATTTTCCCTGTCCTAATCTGACGCTGATAGTTGTGCTGGCTCCTACGCCAACCATCGCTCCGAAGGCGGCAGAAAGGTTCATGAAGGGACTGGCCACAGCCATTCCGCTGATGGCAATGTCGCCTACTCCCCAACCCACAAAGATACTGTCGGCAATATTGTAAAGGCTACTGGCCACCATGGCTATGATGGCAGGTGTGGCGTATTGCCAGAGTAGCACTCCAATCTTCTTTTCTCCCAACTCTGTTGGGACGTATTGTTGTTTGTTCTTCATCCCTGAAAACTTTTGCGGCTGCAAAGATACGATTAAGCGAGCGGAATACAAAATAAAAGTAATTTTTATTTTTATTCCCGAGCGAAAGTATCTTCGAGACGACAGTCTCAAAGATACGACTAAGTGAGCACAATACAAAATAAAAGTATTTTTATTTTTATTCCCGAGCGAAAGTATCTTCGAGACGACAGTCTCAAAGATACGATTAAGCGAGCGGAACACGAAGTCAGCGAAAGTATCTTCGAGGCGTAGCCTCAAAGGTAGGTATTTCTTTTCAAAAAAAGGCGGTTTCGTGGACGTTGTATCACTTTTTTTTGTACTTTTGTGGTCGAAATTAGAAATAATAACCTTATTTTATAAAGAAATGAGTACTCAAGTAGAAAAGATTAAGGAGTTGGTTGAACTCCGTGCCAAAGCCCGTCTGGGTGGTGGCGAGAAGGCTATTGAGAAACAGCATGACAAGGGTAAATATACTGCCCGCGAGCGTATTGCTATGTTGCTGGACGAAGGTAGTTTTGAAGAGATGGATATGTTTGTGCAGCACCGTTGTACAAACTTCGGTATGGAGAAGAAGCATTATCTAGGCGATGGTGTAGTAACCGGTTGCGGTACTATCGATGGTCGTCTGGTTTATGTTTTTGCTCAGGACTTTACCATCAGTGCCGGTTCTCTGTCTGAGATGCTGGCTAGCAAGATATGTAAGATTATGGACATCGCCATGAAGGTGGGCGCTCCCGTTATCGGTCTGAACGATTCAGGTGGTGCTCGTCTGCAGGAGGGTATCAACGCCCTTGCCGGTTATGCCGAGATTTTCCAGCGTAACATCATGGCCAGCGGTGTTATTCCTCAGATCAGTGCTATCATGGGTCCCTGCGCCGGTGGTGCTGTTTACAGCCCTGCGCTGACAGACTTCACCGTTATGATCGAGAATACCAGCTATATGTTCCTTACCGGTCCTGGTCCTGTTAAGGCTGTACTGGGTGAGGTTGTTACTCAGGAGCAGTTGGGTGGTGCCAGCGTTCACTCTACCAAGAGCGGCGTAACACACTTCACAGCCAGCACCGAGGAAGAGGGTATTGCTCTTATCAAGAAGCTCCTCAGCTACATTCCTCAGAACAATATGGAGAAGACTCCTGTTGTTGAGTGCACAGACCCCATCGATCGTAAGGAAGACTTCCTGAACGAGATTCTGCCCGACAATCCCAACCATCCTTACAACATGTACGAGGTGATTGCAGGTATTGTTGACAATGGCGAGTTCCTCGAGATTCAGCCCAAGTTTGCCAAGAATATCATTATCGGTTTCGCCCGCTTCAATGGTCAGAGCGTTGGTATCGTTGCCAACCAGCCCAACCAGTTGGCAGGTGTGCTCGACTGCAATGCCAGCCGTAAGGGTGCCCGCTTCGTACGTTTCTGCGATGCGTTCAACATCCCCATCGTAACCCTTGTTGACGTTCCTGGATTCCTTCCTGGTACAGGTCAGGAGTACAATGCCGTTATCCTGCACGGAGCCAAGTTGCTCTATGCTTACGGAGAGGCTACTGTGCCCAAGATTACCGTTACCCTGCGTAAGAGCTATGGTGGTAGCCACATCGTAATGAGCTGTAAGCAGTTGCGTGGTGATGCCAACTATGCATGGCCCAGCGCCGAGATTGCCGTTATGGGTGCCAGTGGTGCAGCCAGCGTTCTCTATGCCAAGGAGGCTAAGGAACTGAAGGCTGAGGGTAAGGAAGAAGAGGCTAAGCAGTTCATGGCCGACAAGATTTCCGAGTACGAGGATCTGTTCTCTAATCCTTATCAGGCAGCCAAGTATGGTTACATCGATGATGTTATCGAGCCACGCAATACTCGTTTCCGCATCATCCGCGCTTTGGAGCAGTTGAAGAACAAGAGGTTGACCAACCCTGCCAAGAAGCATGGTAACATACCTCTGTAATCAAATAAAAGATTAAAGTTATGACAGTATTAACAATAACTCCAGAAGCATGGTCTATTGCTGGTATCAGCCCATGCGTGGTGTTTGCTATACTGGTCCTGATTGTGATGGTATTGGTATGCTTTGGCTACATAGCCAAGCGTGCCAATAAGCATCAGGGCGAGGACAAGACACCCGCTTTGGCTCCTGGCAAGCATGCTGATGCTGCTGAGGGTGACGACCTTGTGGTTGTTGCCACAGCCTTATACCTTTATCTTAATAGTGCCCACGACGAAGAGAGTGGCGTTCTTACTATCAAGAACACCCCCTCTAACTGGCACGCAGTATTAAACCCCAGATTATAAAACACAGAAAAAGATGAAAGAGTTCAAATTTAATATAAGTGGAAAGGAACATTCCGCTCATGTTGTAGAGCACGAAGATACCCTCGAGGTAACTGTCGATGGCAAGATCTACACTGTAACCCTGCCCGAGCGCAAGCCCGCCGCAAAGCCTGTTGTTAAGCCCGCTGCTCCTGCAGCTGCTCCTGCCGCTGCTCCTGCTGCTGCCAAGCCCGCAGCTGCTCCTGCTGGTAGCAATGTGGTAACAGCTCCTCTGAACGGTAAGATTACTCAGGTGTTGGTAAAGGCTGGCGACCAGGTTGCTGCTGGCGACACCGTTGTAATGCTCGAGGCTATGAAGATGGAAAACAGCATCACAGCCGAGGCTGCCGGAACTGTTAAGGCCGTTCTTGTGAACGTTGGCGATCAGGTTGACGGTGGTCAGGCCTTGGTTGAGCTGGCATAAGGCGATACAAAATTTGCAGATAGTAAACACATAACTAAGTATTGCCATGAAACAGATTAAGATTCTTTGTGTCTTGGGCCTGATGTTGCTGGCCTGTGTGCCAGCTATGGCAGCTGGCTTTAATGCAGAAGAAGGTATAAGCAAGTTCGTTGAGGAGATGGGCTTTGTCTCATTCTTCGTAGGCGAGGGCTGGAAGTGTGCCGTAATGCTCTTTATCGGCTGCTTCCTGCTTTATCTTGCTATCAAGAAGGAGTATGAGCCTCTGCTGCTACTCCCAATAGCCTTTGGTATGATTCTCACTAACCTGCCCGGAGCTGGCATGTTTGATTCAGAGATGTGGAACAACGAATTCCTGAATCCTGCCAGTCCCAACTACCACAGCTATGGTTACATCATGGCGCATGGTGGTCTGCTGGATATCCTCTACATAGGTGTTAAGTCGGGAATCTATCCCTGCCTTATCTTCCTGGGCGTAGGTGCCATGACAGACTTCGGTCCCCTGATAGCTAATCCCAAGAGCCTCCTGCTGGGTGCTGCCGCCCAGTTAGGTATCTTTGCTACCTTCCTGGTAACACAGATGGATCTGCCTATCTTTGGTTTCACCGCTGCACAGGCTGCTTCTATTGGTATCATCGGAGGTGCCGACGGTCCTACCGCCATCTTCCTGACCAGTAAGCTGGCTCCCGAGTTGCTGGGGCCCATTGCCGTGGCTGCCTATAGCTATATGGCTCTGGTGCCCGTTATCCAGCCTCCCATCATGAAGATGCTTACCACCGAGAAGGAGCGTAAGATACGTATGTCTCAGTTGCGCGATGTCAGCAAGAAGGAGAAGATTCTCTTCCCCATCATCGTGGCCATCATCGTGTCGCTGATTGTTCCCTCTGCAGGTACGCTTATCGGCTGTCTGATGTTGGGTAACCTGATGAAGGAGAGCGGTGTGGTTGACCGTCTGAGCAAGGCTGCACAGAACGAGCTGAACAATATCGTTGTCATCTGCCTGGGTCTTACCGTTGGTGCCACAGCCACAGCCTCTTCGTTCATGAACTGGCAGACGCTGGGTATCCTCTGCGTAGGTATCGTAGCCTTTGGCATCGGTTCGGCAGGTGGTGTGCTTATGGCCAAGATTATGAATCTGTTCCTGAAGGAGAAGATTAACCCCCTCATCGGTTCTGCTGGTGTAAGTGCTGTTCCTATGGCAGCCCGCGTTAGTCAGACCGTTGGTCAGGAGGCCGACAAGCGCAACTTCCTCCTTATGCACGCTATGGGCCCAAATGTGGCTGGCGTTATCGGCTCTGCCGTAGCAGCAGGTATCCTGCTGAGTTTCCTTGGTTAACAATCAATCACGGTATTTCGATATATCGTGATGTCGAAATTACGAAAAACATACATCTAAAATGAAAAAAAGACTCTTTATATTCATGCTGGCAGCCTCTTCGACTGCCAGTATGCTCTTTGCCCAGCAGGACTGGAGCAAGGCGCGTCAGGAGATTCACGACAACATCCGTCTCTCTGCCAGCAACCTTCTGGCATACGTCGACCCTACCGAGGCTGATGTCCTTACTCCCACTCCCAAAGGCTACGAGCCCTTCTATATGTCGCATTACGGTCGTCATGGCAGCCGTTGGCTGTGTGGCGATGACGAGTATCAGGATGTGCTGGTACCCTTGCGCAAGGCTCATGACTTGGGCAAACTGACGGCTACAGGCGAGCAGATGTTGGCCGACGTGGAGAAGTTCTACCTTTGCTGCGATAAGCGTGCAGGCGACCTTACCACCGTTGGCGAGCGTCAGCATCACCGCATTGGCAAGCGTATGACCGAGCATTTCCCCACCATCTTTGGTTCCAAGAACAGCCAGGTGGATGCCCGCAGCACTGTTGTCAAGCGTTGCATCATGTCTATGATGGCCGAGTGTGAAGAGCTTACTGCCTTCAATCCCAAACTTAGGATTCACAACGACGTGGGCGACTGCTTCCAGTACTACCTGGCACCTGCTGCGCCCGCCGAGATTAAGAAGGCTATCAAGAAGCGTGGCAATATAATCGATATGTATCGTAAGAAGTTCATCCATCCCGAGCGTTTCGTTAACTCTATCTTCAACGATCAGGTTTATGTTCGCGACAGCGTAGAGCAGATTCCCTTTATGCGCCACGTCTTCAATGTTTCCAGCAATATGCAGAGCCACGACAACGGCATCGACATGTATCATTACTTCACTGAGGATGAGTGCTACGACATCTGGCGCGCGCATAATATAGATTGGTATACAGGCTATGGTGCTTGTCCCACAAGCGACAGGAAGGCTCCCCTGCGTGTCAGCGGTTTGCTGAAGAACTTCATCGAGACTGCCGATACCATTGTTAACAACAAGAGCTTTGTCGGCGCAACTTTGCGCTTTGGTCACGAGGTTTATGTCATCCCCATGGCAACCCTCATGGAGTTGGGCGATGCAGGCATCGTGGTGTCCGACCTCGACCGTCTGGATTACTCGTGGGCCAACTATCGTATCTTCGCTATGGCCAGCAATATCCAGCTTATCTTCTATCGTCCCAAGAAGGGTAAGGATGGTGATATCCTTGTAAAGGCGTTGCTCAACGAGCGCGAGGTTAAACTCCCTGGCACTCCCGTAACCGGTCCTTACTATAAGTGGGACGACCTGCGTACGTACTACCTTAATAAGATGTCCGTTCTGTAATTTCTTGCTCTCTCTCTTCTGAGTGGGAAGACTTGGGGCTGTCAGCCTCCTGTAACCTCTAAATCTAATTTATGAAAAAGAAATTTATATGGATTTTTTTAATAGGCCTGCAGGTCGGCTTGATGGCTTATGCGCAGGATAGTCCGCAGACGTTGCGCATCATGACCTATAATATCCAGCATGGGGCAGGGCAGGACGATGTGATAGACCTCGATCGCCAGGCGGCGGTTATTGCGGATGCCGAACCCGATGTGGTGGGCTTGCAGGAGGTGGACAGTTGCGTCAAGCGTTCCAACCGCGTGCACCAGGCTGCCGTGCTGGGCAAGTCGCTGGGTATGTACAGCACCTTTGGCCCTGCCATTCCACTGGCGGGAGGCAAGTACGGGGTGGCTATCCTCAGCAAGGAGAAACCCTTGTCGCACCGCGTTATTCCTTTGCCGGGGAGCGAGAAAAGAGCCCTTCTGGTGTGCGAGTTCCAAGAGTATGTCTTTGCTTGTACACATCTTGCCCTCGAGGAGGAGAACCGTATGACCTCGTTGGATATCATCCTCGAGGAGGCTGCCCGATGGAATAAGCCTTTCTTTATCTGTGGCGACTGGAACGATGAGCCATCCTCTACGTTCATCACCAATGTGAAGAAGAGCTTTACCATCCTGAACAGCACCACGAGCTCCAGCAGCAACTACACCTT
>CAMOMP010000065.1:0-12540 GCA_946619915.1 uncultured Prevotellaceae bacterium
GCGACCTCCAGGTTATGAGCCTGGCGAGCTACCAACTGCTCCACCCCGCGATGTTTCTTGTTTGCGAGTGCAAAGGTACGTCGATTTCTTGGATTGTCCAAATGTTTTACCAGAAAAATGCTTTTCAACATATAAAATAAAACCATTATCGGCACAAAGTGTTAAATATGTGCAAAAAAGCGGTAAGTTTTTGCACACTTTCAAAGAATTGTGCTAACTTTGCAAAAGTTATGGCAGTAGTTAAGACAAGAAAGAAACTGGTGGATGTAGCCAGACAACTCTTTGCCAAGAACGGTCTGGAGAATACTACAATGAACGACATAGCCCAAGCCTCTGGCAAGGGAAGGCGTACATTATATACCTACTTTAAAAGTAAGGAGGACATCTATTGGGCCGTAATTGAGGAGGAATTGGACATCATGTCGGAACGCATGAATGCCGTAGCAAGCCAAAAGATGGAGCCGGAAGACAAACTGGTAGAGCTCATCTACACACATCTTGACTGCATTAAGGAGGCCGTGCAACGCAATGGCAACCTGAGGGCGGAGTTTTTCCGTAACATCATCATGGTGTCTAAGGTTAGAAAGAATTTTGACCGTAACGAACGCAACCTGTTCTCCAGCATCATGATGGAGGGCGTACAGAGCGGGCGCTTTGTTGTGGAAAGCATCCCCCTGGTGGTGGACATCCTACACTATTGCATAAAGGGTCTGGAAATACCTTATATATATGACCGCTTGTCAAAGGGACTTCCCAGCGGTGTCAGTCGTGGTATTGTACAGAAAATCCTGCACAAAGCACTGGCAAGGAACGAGAGACATGTAAATTATTACTTGTAACCCTTTATCATAATTCATAATTCATAATTCATAATTCATAATTAGGAAATACATATTAATTCAAAATAAATAAAATGGGATTATTACAAGGAAAGACTGCAATTGTAACTGGTGCAGCACGTGGTATTGGTAAGGCAATTGCTTTGAAGTTTGCTCAGGAAGGTGCTAACATCGCTTTTACTGATTTGGTGTTGAACGATGAGATGGCTGCCGGCATGGAAGCCACCCGCAAAGAGATAGAGGCTGTTGGCGTAAAATGTCTGGCTTATGCAGGCAACGCTGCTGACTTCGCCGAGACTGAGGAAGTGGTAAAGAAGATCAAGGAAGACTTCGGCACCATCGATATTTTGGTTAACAATGCAGGTATCACCAAGGATGGTCTGATGCTGCGCATGAGCGAGCAGCAGTGGGATGCCGTCATCAATGTAAACCTGAAGAGTGCATTCAACTTCATTCATGCATGTGTACCCATCATGATGCGTCAGAAGAATGGTTCTATCATCAATATGGCCAGTGTTGTAGGTGTTCACGGCAACGCAGGACAGTCTAATTACGCTGCTTCTAAGGCAGGTCTGATTGCTTTGGCTAAGAGTATCGGACAGGAGATGGGTCCCAAGGGTATCCGTGCCAATGCTATCGCCCCTGGTTTCATCGAGACAGCCATGACAGCCGCTCTGCCCGAGGAGGTTCGTCAGGAATGGGCTAAGAAGATTCCTCTGCGTCGTGCCGGTCAGGTAGAGGATATTGCCAATACTGCTTTGTATCTGGCCAGCGACCTGTCAAGCTATGTCAGCGGTCAGGTTATTCAGGTTGATGGTGGTATGAACATGTAAAATAATTCATAATTCTTAATTCACAATTAAGAGTTGAACGTATTATACGAAGATAATCATATTATTGTTGTAAACAAACAGAGCGGGGAGATCGTGCAGGGAGACAAGACTGGCGATACTCCCCTCTCTGATATTGTCAAGACCTATCTGAAGGAGAAGTACAACAAGCCCGGGAACGTTTTTCTAGGTGTGGTGCATCGTCTGGATAGGCCTGTATCAGGTGTGGTACTATTTGCCAAAACCAGCAAGGCCCTACCCCGCCTGAACAAACTCTTTGCCGAGCACGAGAAGGTAAAGAAGACATACTGGGCCATTGTTAAAAGTGAAGAGTCTTCTTCTAATTCAAAATTCAAAATTCAAAATTCAAAATTAAACAAGATTGAGGCTAACAATGTTCAATGTTCAATGTTCAATGTTCAATCAGAGAAAGACACTAAACCCTCAACTCTAAACTCTAAACTGTCCCAATGGCAAACCCTAACGCACTGGCTTACTCGCAACGAGAAGAACAATACAGCCAAAGCATACGACCGCGAAGTACCCAACTCTAAGAAGGCTGTACTGAGATATCGTTTCATAGGTCATTCTGAACGATACTCCTTGGTAGAGGTTGAATTGCTGACGGGCCGCCACCACCAGATTAGATGCCAATTGGCAAAGATAGGATTCCCCATAAAAGGCGACCTGAAATATGGTGCTCCACGTAGTAATCCGGACGGAAGCATTTGCCTGCATGCCCGTCATTTGGAGCTGGAGCATCCCGTAACACACGAAATACTAAGCATAACGGCACCTGTTCCTCAGAATGCGTTATGGCAGGCATTTGCAAAGGATTGACTTCTTTTCAATCGTTAAAAATGTTATCTTTTCTGTAAAAACAGAAAAAAATATAACAGGAAGAACCTTCCGTATATCTCTTTTTTATTACCTTTGTATAAAAATATAGAGGTATCCTTTATGAAACGTGCACTGAAATGGGCCTGCGCCATCATTCTGACACCAGTAATAGCGATAGTTTTACTGATGGCAGCCTTCTATATTCCGCCCGTGCAACGTTGGGTAGTAAAGGAAATCTCGGAATATGCCAGCGAGAAGAGCGGCCTGAACATCACTATGCAGAAGGCTACCATCACCTTTCTGCTGGATCTGGACTTACACCAACTACATATCGACGACCACGGAAAGGATATTCTGAATGTGGAGAAGGCCACCGTGGACCTTGACTTCTGGCGTATCCTTGCCCTGAAAGTGGGCGTAGAAGCCGTTGTACTGCAAAACGGAGACATAGACACCAGAGACCTGATAGCCACCCTGCAACTGAAGGGAGAGCTGAAGGACTTTCACCTGAGGGCAGACAACGTTGACCTTCGCCACAACCTGGTAACACTGAACGGAGCAACCATCGACGGATGTAATCTTGACATCGCCATGAAAGACACCACGGTGGTAGATACCACTGAAAGCGAACCCGTCAGATGGGGATTGGATATTGAGCAAGTTGCCATCAAGAAGAGTCAGATTATGCTGCACATGCCCTACGACAGTATGACCCTTCAGGCAGGATTGCAGGAAGCATTACTGAAAGGCGGCGACATAGACCTGGAGAAAGGCATCTATCGCATCCAGAAGCTGAAGATGCAGGCAGACTCCCTGCACTACGACCTACCCTACGAGCCCCGTCTGAAGGAAGGTCTCGACCCATCACATATCACCCTGTACAATCTGGCACTCGACTTAGAGAATACCATCTTCAAACAGCAGGACAACTACCTGTCCATGAATCTGAAGAACCTGCAGATGAAGGAGAAATGCGGCCTGAGCATAGATACGCTGAAGGCCAACCTGATGATGGACAGTCGGAGCATGCTGCTTGAGGGGCTGAAGTTGGTTACGATGCACAGCAAGGTCAGCGGCGATGCCAATGTGGAATGGAGAGCACTGAAAGGCAGAGGCGAGCTGTCTGCCGTACTGAGGGCACGCATAGGACATCAGGACATTCTGGCTCTGGCAGGCAACTACCTCCCCAAGGACCTGAAACGTGTCTACCCCCAGCAACCCATAGAAATGGATGTGGCTGCATACGGCAATGTGGATAGCCTGAATATTACAGAAAGCAGGATTACCATGCCTACGGTCATAGACATACGAACCAACGGAAACGTCACGAATCTAACGGACAGCCTTCACCTGTCGGCAGACATGAAGTGGGATGTCAAGACCATGAACCTGAACTTCATCAGGCAATACTTGGGACTCAACAACGTGAACCTGCCTCCAATGATTTTGCACGCAGACACCAAGCTGAAGGACTGCAACCTACTGACTGCAGACGCTCTGTTGCAGGAAGGAAGGGGCAACGCTCATCTGAGGGGCAACATAGACCTGAACCGGATGGCCTACGATGCCAAGATGCTCATCAACAACTTGCAGATACACGACTTCCTGCCACATGACAGTATCTACAACCTGACTGCCAATGCCAGCATCCAGGGAGTTGGAACAGACATGCTGGCCGCAGGGACGAGGATGGAAGCCAAGGCACACATCGAGCATTTGAGATATGCCAGTTGGAATCTGGACAGCGTACAGGTTCAGGCCAAGCTGAAGCAAGGTGAAGGTCGCCTTGAGATGACCAGCAACAACGACCTGTTACGCCTGCAGGCCTGTGCGGAGACCAGCATACGACAGAGGAAAATGACAGCCTCCAGCTTCAATCTGGATCTTAATCACATTAATATGTATGCCCTTGGCTTGGCAAAGAAAAGAGTCAGCGCCAGCATGGTCATGCACATGGAGGGCGACTCGGACTTCGACCAGACGCATAATCTGACAGCCAGCATCAGGGCGCTGCAGATGAATGTCAACGACACCATCTTCTACCCAGAGGACCTTGCCCTAACAGCACATCTGACCCCCAGCAGCATAAAAGCCTACGCTGCCGCAGGCGACTTGGTATTCCACATGGAATCTGAGCAGGGATTGGATTCTCTCTTGGCCAGAAGCAACAACTTCACAGAGGAGCTGGGCAGGCAGATCGACAGTCTGCACCTCGACCAGGACAAACTACGCACGCTCCTGCCCTATGCGAATATTCATCTGCAGAGCGGTCAGAAGAATCCCGTCTTTAACATCCTGAATCATGTCTTGGGGTACAAGTTCAGGGAGATGCACATGAACCTTACCAGCAATCCAGAGAGCGGACTGAATGGGGAGGGCTACATGTACCATCTGAATACAGGAGCCATCCTGCTCGACACCATTTCGTGCCAAATCCGTCAGAAGGAAGAAGGACTTACGATGCAGGGAAGGGTCAAGAACGGCCCCAAGAACAAGGTTGTCTGCTTCGAGAGCGTTATAAATGCCAGCCTCACCACCAATGGTGCTGCCGCCCATCTATTGTTCTTGGATGCCAAAGGCAAGAAAGGCATCGACACGGGTCTGAAAGCAGAGGTAACGCCAGAGGCACTGAATGTTCACTTCACGCCACTGAACCCCATCATTGCCTACAGGAACTTCAAGCTGAACCCCGACAACTACATCCGCCTTATCAAGGGTAATAAGGTGGAGGCTTTGATAGACCTGCTGGCTGACGACGGAACAGGTCTGAAGCTTTACTCCACCAAGAACGAAGATGCCCAGCAAGACCTCTCGCTGAGCGTCAACAGACTGAATCTGGGCGAACTGTCATCCGTCATGCCATTCATGCCCATGGTAGAGGGATTCCTGAACGGCGACCTCCACTACATGCAGGCAGACAGCACCATCACCATTTCTACCGACATGAAGGTGAAGGGAATGAAGTATGAGGGTACCAGTATGGGAGACATGGGCTTGAATCTGATATACCTGCCTAATGAAGACGGCACCCATCATGTCGATGGTATAGTATCGCAGAACGACCGTGATATTGCCTATCTGAGTGGTACATATTGGGAGAAAGACAAGGAAGGACAGATAGATGCTACAGCCGAACTGAGCAGGCTACCCTTCAGTCTGGCCAATGCCTTCATGCCGCCAGAGACCATCGCACTATCGGGCTATGCATTAGGAAACCTCGAGGTAAAGGGAAATACCAGCAATCCCATCCTTACGGGCAGCATTGCCACAGACTCGCTGAATATTACGGCCGAGGCATACAACATCAACCTGCGCATCCCCAACGATACGTTGTATATTAATCATAGTCATATAGACCTGCCTCAGATAAAGGCTTACGCTGCCGGCAACAACCCGCTGACGCTGGACGGAAACATCGACTTCAGCAACCTGGAGAATGTGCAGCTGAACCTGAATATCGCTGCCAAGAACTACCAGCTGATAAATGCGCCCAAGACACGTAACGCCCTGGCATACGGTAAGGTATATGTTGACATTAACAATCGCATCTGGGGAACACTGAACGACCTGAAGATGCGAGGCGCACTGAATGTTCTGGGTAACACGGATGTCACGTATGTACTGAAGGATTCGCCCCTTACCGTCGAAGACCAACTTTCCGACTTGGTAACCTTCTGCGACTTCACAGACACCCTGAGTGTTGAACCCGAAGAGGCTTCGAATCAGCATCTGGACATTCAGATGAATATAAACATCGACCCGACGGTGAAGGTTCACTGCCTCTTGAGCGATGACGGACGCGACCGCATAGAGCTACAGGGAGGCGGTAGTATCACCATGACCTACGATCTGCAAAACGAGCTGCAACTGTTCGGACGCTACACCATAGACGAGGGTACCATGCGCTACTCCATCATGGCTATTCCGCTGAATGACTTCAAGATAGCCAACGGCAGTTACGTCGAGTTTGTGGGCGACATAATGAATCCACGACTCAATATTGCAGCCAGCGAGCGTGTGAAGGCCAGCGTTACAGAGAACAATGTACCCAAGAATGTAGCCTTCGACGTAGGACTGAAGATTACCCAGACGCTGGAGGATATGGGTCTGCTCTTCACATTGGAGGCACCAGAGGATATGACGGTACAGAACGAGCTTTCTGCCATGAGCGAGGAAGAGCGCGGACGTATAGCCATCACCATGTTGGTAACAGGTATGTACCTGAACGACAAGAGCGGCATGCAGGGAGGCTTCGACTATACCAACACCATGAATGCCTATCTGCAGGGAGCCATCAACAATCTGGCAGGACAGGCACTGAGCAACAGCGTCGACCTGAACTTCGGAATAGAAAACAACACGCAGCAAGGCGGCGAAACGACAACAGACTATAGCTTCAGCTTCAGAAAACGATTCTGGGGCAACAGGGTAAGCATCATCATAGGCGGAAAGATTAGCACAGGTAAGAATGCCGTAAATACAGGACAAACCATCATCGACAACGTATCTATGGAATACCGTCTCGACAAGAACTCTTCCCGTTACGTACGCCTGTTCTACGACAGAAACTACGAGTCCCTGCTGGAAGGCGAGATAACAGAAATGGGAGCCGGTCTGGTACTCAGGAAACGTGCCGAGCGGTTAAAGGATTTGTTCATCTTCCGCACAAAGAAGAAAGAGGAAAAGAAATGAAAAAATACTTCATATTCATATTAACAACACTATGTCTGACAGCATGTTATACAACAAAGAATCTGCCAGACGATGAGGTGTTGTACCGAGGCATCAAGAAGCTGGACTACGATGCGCCTCTTAAACGCGACAGCATACAGGGGCAAGGCGTTATCACGGCATTGGCTGATGCCTATAACACCGTAGAGGGATTGCTGACGGGCGATGCCAGCGCGCTGAAAACAGACGAGGCCGACAAGGCTGCGCTGAAAGACAGTCTGAAAAAAGCAGACAAGCAGGATGCCCTGAACTACGAGACGGCCAAGGAGGAGATAAAGGCTGCCCTTGCCTATTCTCCTAACGGAGCCATCATGGGCAGCAGTTATTATACGCACCCCTTCCCCGTAAGACTTTGGATCTACAACAAGTATGTCAACAGCACCAGCAAGTTCGGCCGTTGGATGATGAACCACTTTGCCGCCACACCCGTGTACGTAAGCAGCGTCAATCCGAAGGTCAGAAGTACGGTGGCACATAACACACTCAGGAACTATGGCTACTTCCGCAACAAGGTGACGTACGACACCATACCTATGACCAATCCCAAGAAAGCCAAGATTTCCTATCACGTCACGCCTGGTCCTGTATTCCATTTAGATACTATCAAGTATCTGCCCTTCTATCCGCAGGCAGACAGCATCATACAGGCTACCATGGGTCAGTCGCTCCTAAAGCAGGGAACGCCATTCAGTGTTCAGAACCTCGATGCAGAGCGCAGAAGGCTCCAGAAGGAATTCCGCAACAACGGATACTTTTACTATAGGCCGGAATACATCTCCTTTAGGGCTGATACCGTTATGATACCACAGAAGGTGCAGATTCAGGTACGCCCCCTGCCAGAAACGCCCAATCAAGCCGAGCATCCCTATTATATAGGAAATACGCGCATCAACATCTATAAATACAATAAGTTCCAGCTGACGGACAGCGTTACCTTCAGAGGGCAGACCTATGCTTATAGCAATACAGAGAACAAGCCTCCTCTAAGGCTACGCGCCATCCTGCCCAACCTCTTCCTGAAGAAGGGTGACCTCTACCAGCAAACCAATCAGGACGTAACGCAGCAGAAGTTGGCAGACATGGATATATTCTCGTCCATGCGCGTAAGTTTTGTGCCACGCGACACCACCCTTACCAACGACACGCTGGATGTCGTAATCTCTGGCATGCTGGACAAGCCATACGACGCCGAGTTCATCGGCAAGATAACCAACAAGAGCAACAACTACGTGGGCCCTGGCGTTAGCTTTGGCATGCGCAAGCGCAATGCTTTCCGTGGCGCAGAGACCTTGGGACTGAACGTCTGGGGTTCATACGAATGGCAGACCGGTGCACATGTCGAGGGTAGCAACTCACTCATTAACTCCTACGAATACGGAGCTACGGCATCACTATCCTACCCCCGCCTGCTATTCTTCGGCCTAGCCAAGAAGCTGTGGCGCAGATCTATCTCCAGCACCAACTTCGAGCTGAACGCCAAGTGGGTGAACAGAGCCAAATACTTTGGCAGGGTATCCTTTGGTGCATCTGTCTCATATACGCTGCAAAGAGGCAAGAACATCAAGCACGAGTTCACCCCCTTTAGTCTGAGCTACGACCTGCTGCTGAACAGCACGGAACGATTCGATTCCATCATCAGGGCAAACCCCGCCCTATACATTTCCATGCGCGACCAGTTTGTACCCAGCATGGAGTACACCTTCACCTGGACGAAGGAGAAGGAAAGGCATCAGCAGACCCTGAAGATAAACCTGAAGGAGGCTGGTAACGTAACATCTGGCATCTATGCCATCTGCGGACAAGCATTCAGCAAGCCCGAGAAAGAGCTCTTCGGCGTTCCGTTTGCTCAGTTCGTAAAGGCTTCTGCACAATACACCCACCGCTTCCAGCTCACCCCACGCAGCTGTCTTGCCACACGCGTGTTTGCAGGTATTGTGTACAGCTACGGCAACGCCTCCACGGCACCCTATAACGACCTGTTCTCCATCGGAGGAGCCAACAGTATCAGAGCCTTCTCCATCCGCAGCATCGGCCCCGGCTCTTACCACCCCGTAAGAAGTTCCTACTCATACATAGACCAGACGGGAGACCTGAAGTTGGAGGCCAACCTCGAATACCGCTTCCCCATTATAGCCAACCTGTACGGTGCCGCCTTCCTCGATGCCGGTAATGTCTGGCTCATCAAGGAGAACAGCAACCAGCCGGGTGGCAAGATAAATATGTCAGAGTTCGGAAAGACCATCGCCCTGGGCACAGGAGTGGGACTACGGTACGACCTGGACTTCCTCGTTCTCCGATTCGACCTCGGAATTGGTATCCATGCACCCTACGACACAGGCAAATCAGGCTATTACAACATGCCCAGTTTCGGCAAATCGCTGGGTTATCATTTCGCAATCGGATATCCATTCTAAGCCAGAACGGACTAAAAGAAGGAACATTTTTGCAAAAAGAACGCAGAAATTCATAAAATAATTGTACTTTTGCAACATGGAATTTATTAACATTATTAATTATATACAACAAAACAAGACATGAAACCTACATTGTTTCTTTTGGCTGCCGGTATGGGAAGCCGCTACGGAGGCCTTAAACAGTTAGACACATTGGGTCCTCAGGGACAAAGTATTATGGACTATAGCATCTATGATGCCATTCAAGCCGGATTCGGCAAAATCGTTTGGGTAATCCGTCGCGACTTCGAGGAGCAGTTCCGTACACAGATTCTTGCCAAGTACGAAGGACACGTACCCTGCGAGCTTTGCTTCCAGAGCCTCGATGCCCTGCCAGAGGGATTCACCGTTCCAGAAGGTCGCCAGAAACCTTGGGGTACCAACCACGCCGTACTGATGGGTAAGGACGTTATCAAGGAGCCCTTTGCCGTTCTCAACTGCGATGACTTCTACGATCGCGACGCCTTTATGGTTATGGGCAAGTTCCTCTCTAACCTTCCCGAGGGTAGCAAGGGCAAGTATGCCATGGTGGGCTTCAGCGTAAGCAACACCCTTAGCGAGAGCGGTACCGTTAGCCGCGGCATCTGCGAAAACGACGAGAAGACACACTTCCTCACCAGCGTTGTAGAGCGCACCAAGATAGAGCGCCGTGACGGCAAGGTACAGTATCTCGACGAGAACGACCAGTGGGTTTCCATCCCCGACAACACTCCCTGCAGCATGAACTTCTGGGGCTTCACTCCCGACTACTTTGCTTATAGCGAGGAGTACTTCAAGCAGTTCCTCTCCGACCCCAAGAATCAGGAGAACCTGAAGGCCGAGTTCTTCATCCCCTTGATGGTCGACAGCCTGATTAAGCAGGGCAAGGCAACCTGCGAGGTATTGCCCACCACCAGCAAGTGGTTTGGCGTAACCTATCCCGAGGATCGTCCCGAGGTAGTAGCCAAGCTGGCCAAGCTTCATGCCGATGGTCAGTACCCCGACCAGATGTTCTAACTCTGGCTATCTAAGCCAAATAGATACGAACAAAAGAAGAGAGGTTCAAATGCTGAGCCTCTCTTCTTTGTTTTTCGTAAATTTTATTTGTACCTTTGCAATATATAACAACATATCCACAAAACGAAGCCACAAATGCCCACCTCCAAAGAAGAACTTCTACGCAGAGGATTAAAGCCACACGATATCCAGCACAACCAACACCGCCGAGCAGAGTGGCAGGACTATGGGGGCTGCGGCCTGTATATGATTACCTTGTGCATAGAGGGGCGGCATCCTTTCTTTGGCCATATAGAAGGCAACATAAAAGCAACACGGGGAACGGCGGACTTCCCCCATATAGTACCCAGTCCCCTTGGTCGTACTGTTCTGGAAAACGAGCTTCCCAAAATACACCGTTTATACCCACAAACAGAGATATGGCAGGCGGCAATTATGCCAGACCACCTGCATTTACTGTTATACATCCGGGAGCCTCTGCCACAAGGGAAACACCTGGGCCATATTATCAGCAGTTTTAAAGGGGGCTGCTCACGTGCATGGTGGGCACTGACGGCAACAGGGAAGACCGATGCTAACGCAACGGGGACAGCGGCAACAGACACAAGAGCCGTGGTTCCTGCAGCATCAGCTGCGATAAAAGCTACAGGCCCTGCCCTTTTCGAAGCCGGCTATCACGACCGCATCATCAAACGCCCCGGAATGCTCGAAACAATCAAACGCTACATGAACGACAACCCGCTACGTGCCCTTATGCGCAGGCAATTACCATATCTGATGGAGCGACGCCTGCACCTGCGTATCGGCACACACGAGTATGCTGCCTTTGGAGCCCTCTTCCTATTGAAACGTGCAGAAAAGGAACAAGTCTTCTATCATCGCAGAGACAAAGACACAGGTATTCCAACAGAACAGACCGAAGGTTACAAACGAGAAATGGAACGCCAGTTGGCAGAGGCACGTACAGGCGTAGTGCTCGTATCACCTGGGATTTCAAAAGGAGAAAGCCTTGTGATTAATGCTGCCATAGAAGAAGGGTTACCCGTTATACATCTTCAGAAGAAACCTATAGAACGCTATTGGAAACCAGAACGTCGCCGTTTCGAGGCATGTGCACGTGGCACATTACTCATCTTAGCGCCATGGGGTCTGGACGAAGAAATAATGAGTACCGCACTAAAAAGCACGGGAACGCCATCCGATTACGCCCGTTTCCATCGCCTGAACGACCTGGCAGAAGAAATCTGCAACACCACAGACGCCACCATCCTAAATGCAACAACCATTGCATAAGTCCACTTCATCATAAACCACAACCGCAGTTCCCGATGTTTTTACATCGGCCCGTTGCTTATCATCCCACTTCATCATCAAACCACAACTCACTGGTATTCGAGTCATGGCAAGACGAAGTTGTATATCATTCTATTTCATCATCAAACCACAACTATTTAATAGAATAATAAGCTAATCGTTTGTTGTATATCATTCTATTTCATCATCAAACCACAACCTTAATGTATATTAATATTTTATCGTTTTGGTTGTATATCATTCTATTTCATCATCAAACCACAACTGTATAGTGTTTATTTGATGATGCCTTACTGTTGTATATCATTCTATTTCATCATCAAACCACAACTACTCATGGTGAGCGTGTAGGTTGGAATAAAGTTGTATATCATTCTATTTCATCATCAAACCACAACGCTTTTTATGATATTTAAAAAAATATATTAGTTGTATATCATTCTATTTCATCATCAAACCACAACTCTCCGTGTTCCTTTATCCACTGGGCCACAGTTGTATATCATTCTATTTCATCATCAAACCACAACTGTATGA
>CAMOMP010000066.1:0-12339 GCA_946619915.1 uncultured Prevotellaceae bacterium
CAGGGCTTTATCTGCCGCAATGCCTACGGCGAGATAGACAACCTGCTTCGTGGCGGCTCTGACTATACAGCCTGCCTGATAGGTGCTGCCATCCAGGCTGAGGAGATTCAGATCTGGACGGACATCGATGGTATGCACAACAACGACCCACGTATCGTAGAGCATACAGAACCCGTTCGCCAGCTGCACTTCGAGGAAGCTGCCGAGTTGGCTTACTTCGGTGCCAAGATTCTGCACCCCACCTGCATCCAGCCCGCCAAATTTGCCGGCGTTCCCGTTCGCTTGCTGAACACAATGGCTCCCGAGGCTCCAGGTACTATTATTAATAATGAATTCCAGAAAGGCAAGATAAAGGCTGTAGCTGCACGCGACAACAACATCTGCATTCAGATTACCAGCAGCCGTATGCTTCTGGCCTATGGTTTCCTGCGTAAGGTTTTCGAAATCTTCGAGACCTACAAGACCAGCGTAGATATGATCTGCACAAGCGAAGTAGGCGTATCAGTTACCATTGACAACTCAAGCCGACTGGGAGATATCCTGGACGAACTGAAGAAGTACGGTACCGTAAATGTTGACTATGACATGACCATCGTCTGCGTAGTTGGTGACCTGGATTCTAACAACGTTGGTTTCGAGGCTAAGGCCTGCGAGGCGCTGAAGGACATCCCCGTTCGCATGATCAGCTACGGAGGTTCGAACCACAACATCTCGTTCCTGGTTAAGTCTGAAGACAAAAAACGCACGCTGCAAGCATTAAGTGAAACCCTTTTTAATCAGAATTAAAAATTAAAAGAGAAAAGAGAAAAATAAGGCCCCTCTCCCCGCTCCCCCAAAGGGGAAAGCCCAATTTTGAATTTTGAATTAAAAAAATAATTATGGACCATAATGAAAAGGTTATTAAAGGATAACACATCGTTGGTAGAGAAGTTCGGCAAGATAAGAACTCCCTTCTACTACTATGACACGGAGTTGCTCGACCAGACGCTGCAGGCAATAAAGAACGAGACAGACAAGCACGAGGGCTATCATCTGCACTATGCTGTGAAGGCATGCACAACACCCAAGGTGCTGAGCCACATCACAAAGGCTGGTTTCGGAGCCGACTGCGTAAGCGGCGGTGAGATTCAGGCATGTCTGGACGCTGGCTTCCCTGCCTCAGAAATAGTTTTCGCTGGTGTGGGAAAAAGCGACTGGGAAATCGAATTGGGACTGAAAGCAGGGATTCAATACTTTAATGTAGAAAGCATCCCCGAGCTGGAAGTCATCAACGAGATTGCTGGCAACATGCAAAAAGTTGCTAAGGTCAGCTTCAGAATCAACCCCAACGTAGGTGCAGACACTCACGCCAACATCACAACAGGCCTTGCCGAGAATAAGTTCGGTATTGCCATGGAAGATATGGAGAAGGTGATTACACTGGCTGACGAGATGAAGAACGTAGAGTTCGTAGGATTACACTTCCATATTGGAAGTCAGATTCTAACAATGAATAACTTTGTTGCTCTCTCAAACCGCATCAACGAACTGCAGGACCGTCTGGAGCAACAGGGATTCAAGACCATCAAAAACATCAACGTAGGAGGTGGCCTGGGCATCGACTATGACAATCCCGACGAGAATCCCATCCCCGACTTCAAGGCATACTTCGATACCTACGCCAAGCACCTGAAGCTGCGTCCCGGACAGCAGTTGCACTTCGAGTTAGGACGTGCCGTTGTGGCTCAGTGCGGTTCGCTGATTACAAAGTGTCTTTACGTTAAGAAAGCCACAGCAAAGCAGTTTGTTATTGTGGATGCAGGTATGACGGACCTTATACGTCCAGCCCTTTACCATGCCTCGCACAAGATAGAGAACCTTACCAGCAATGCTGCAAACGAGACTTATGACATCGTAGGTCCCATCTGCGAGAGCAGCGATGTGTTTGCAAAGGGTTACTCTATAAATGCAACCAAGCGCGGCGACTTACTGGCATTGCGCTCTGCTGGTGCCTACGGACAGATTATGGCCAGCCAGTACAACTGCCGTGCCCTGCCCGAAGGATACACAACGGAGGATTTAAAATAAATAATGTTAGGAACGGCAACCATAGTACTTTGTGCAAATATCGTATTGTGGGTTCTTACCATAATACTAATGATTCACTATACTCGCCTGGGAAAAATGAGCAGGCAGAGTATGGTGAATATTAGTAATCCTACCCTTCCAAGCGTTGCCATAGTTATCGTGGCACAGGAGGAAGCCGATAAATTGCGCAAGCACCTCCCTGCCTTCCTGAATCAGAAATATCCAACAGAGTATCAGGTAATTGTTGTTGACATACATAGTACTGACGATACACTAAAACTGCTGGAGCAGTATGAGGAACAATACCCTCACCTCACCCATTCGTCGATACCTGCATCTGCCAGGGATATCAGCAAACAGCGACTGGCTATGATGTTAGGCATGAAGACCTCATGTTCGGAATGGGTTATCTTTACGCAGGCAGACTGCTGTCCGGAAAGTGATGAATGGTTAGCCAGCTTCATGCACGCCGGCACGAACGGCACGAACGCCATTATAGGACTGACGAAATATGCGCCAAGCAACAATTGGCTGATGCGTAAACGCCAGTTCCTGCGTCTATGGCAACAGATGCAATGGATTCCGTTTGCCGTGGATCACCATCCCTACTGGGCAGACAACACATTATTGGCATACAGGAAGGAATACTTTTTTGAACACCACGGATTTGAATCGGACTCAAAACTGCTGGTTGGAGCAGCACAGCTCCTTGTCAACAAGAACATCTCGAACAGCCAGTGCGGTATCTCCGTCAATAGGAATACCATTCTGATACAGGACAATCCCCTGCCCCACACATGGCTTCAGGAACGTGTCTATTCAATAGTAATAGGCAAGAACGCCAGGAACAAATACCTCTACAACTATTGGTATGCAGTAAGGACGTTGCTGCCAATCCTCTATACATTAACCACCATAGCATCCTGCATCCTGTGGATAAGCTATCCTTTTGTTGTAGGAGCATTGATAATCATGTGGCTAAGCACGCATATTGTCGAGGACATCACCTTTAACCGCACAGCCAAGCAATTCGATATTAAGGCATATCATATAATGCTTCCATTCCTGTGTTTCGCCATTCCCGTATGGGACATTCAGGCATGGATAAGATGGCGTTTCACAAACAAAAGAGCATTCAGAAAGAAATTTGTATAAAATAACAATATGGAGAGCATACCTTTCATAGCATGGTGTCTGGAGCACCTTAATTATTGGGTTATCACACTGCTGATGGCAATAGAGAGTAGTTTCATTCCCTTCCCCAGCGAAGTGGTAGTACCACCCGCAGCATATCTTGCAGCTACTAATGGCGAGATGAATGTTGTGCTGGTCGTTGTCTGTGCCACCATTGGAGCACTGATAGGTGCACTCATCAACTATGCCTTGGCATACACACTGGGACGCCCCTTGGTGTATAAGTTTGCCAACAGCAGACTGGGAAACATGTGTCTGATAGATCAGGCTAAGGTGGAGAAAGCCGAGAAGTACTTCAACGACCACGGAGCAATAGGCACGCTGGTAGGCCGTCTGGTTCCTGCTGTAAGACAGCTAATCAGTATTCCTGCTGGTCTGGCAAAGATGAAACTAAGCAAATTCGTCCTATACACTTCACTTGGTGCTGCTGCATGGAACAGCATCCTGGCAGCCTTAGGTTATTATATGGCCAGCGTCGTACCCTACGACCAATTAGATGCCAAGGTGGCCGAATACAGCGGAGAAGTTAAGATTGCCATGATAGCCTTAGGCGCATTTGTCGTAATCTACCTGGCTTATAAAGGACTGAAACATTCTAATTCATAATTCATAATTCTCAATTCATAATTTTCGAAATATCGAGATATCGGACCCTCGATATAACGAAATCTCGAAACATCGAAATCTCGAAAATAACTTTCAATTTTCAACTTTCAATGAAGAGGGTTACTCTAATCATATATACGCTAACGTTTGTGTGCCACAACATGATGGCACAAAACATGTGGGACGATATAGCAACATCGGAGTACCACATAGATTCGACAGACATAAAGGCGCTGCAAGTAGAAGTTGATAACCTTAGCTTCTTCCATGATAACGAATACACAGGAAATCTGTCACAAGGATACTCTTTGCCTGGATTGTGGGTTCAGGCAAAACTGACATACAACCCCATCAAGCAGATTGGACTGGAGGCTGGTCTGCATGCACTAATCTTTAACGGAGCCAACAAATATCCATGCTATGCCTATCACGACATTGGCACGTGGAAAGGCAATCAGTACCAATCCGGCGCACATCTTCTTCCTTGGTTCAGAGCAAAGGCACAATTCAAATACCTGACAATTGTTTTGGGTAATATCTACGGAGCGCAGAATCACAAGTTGATAGAGCCACTGTTTAACCCAGAACTCAACTTGTCGCAAGACCCCGAAACAGGATTCCAGCTACTTTGGGACAGGCCCCATGTTCATGCTGACCTCTGGTTGAACTGGCAAAGCTATATCTTCAAGATGGATACACACCAGGAGGCCTTCACAGTGGGTATGAATTGGATTGTTAAGTATAACAAGCCTGAAAACGAGATAAACTGGACAAGCCCAGTACAACTTGTCATACAACACCGAGGTGGAGAGCAGAATATCGCACAACGTGGCGTTCAGACCATATGCAATGCCAGCGCTGGCGTGAACATGAAATGGAATGCCAATCGCAAGGCTTTAAAGCAACTAAGCACAGAAATCAACTTGTTGGCAGCCTACCAGCAAAGCGGCAACCTATGGCCTTTCAAGACAGGCTTTGCCGGACATGCAGGAGTAAATCTCAACCTCTGGGACTACCTGGGTGTAAAAGCAGGATACGTCTGCACGCCCAAACACTTTGTCAGTCTATACGGCAATCCGCTCTTTAATACCGTCAGTCAGATTGACCAGACCAGCTACAAGGGAAACAACACGGTATACCTAGGGGTAAGCTACCACCGTGTAATAGCCCAACACTATGTGATAGGTGCTCAGGCACAGGCTTTACAAACGTGGCTACCCGGAAATCAGAATCTTAACTTCAACTTTGGATTATACCTCAGAGTCAATCCCAGCTTCTTAATTAAGAAGTGGTGATTAGAACTCTAACACCAAGCCATCATAGGCCAGATGAACATTCTCTGGCAACAAGGCATCCTCTTGGGCATGAAGGCCAAGATGGTGGCTCATGTGAATGATATAGGTAGGAAGGTTAGGTGCCAGGCTTCGAGAAAATTCCACTGCTGCTTCAACCGTTTGGTGGGTAGCATGAGGCTCGTGACGTAACCCATTTACCACCAGCAGTTTTATTCCCTTCAGCAGTTCGCGGCTCTTATCCGTAATGTCAGTCATGTCGGTGATATAGGCCAAATCTCCAACCCTGAAACCCAGAATAGGCAACTTGCCATGAATCACTTGCAAAGCTGTCACGGGGATATCTCCCAACTTGATGGTATCTCCCTCTGCCATCTCGTTTAATTTCAAAGAGGGAACACCTGGGTATTTATTCTCCACAAAACAATACGGAAGACGCTCGCGCAAATGCTTGCATGAATAGGCATCGGCATAGATGGGCATGTCATGTACATAGCTATAAGGACGCAAATCATCTATACCTCCTACATGATCATAATGTTCGTGGGTGATAAATACGGCATCCAGTCTGTCGCAGAAATCCATACGCAACATCTGCTCACGAAAGTCAGGGCCACAGTCCAAGAGCACATTCGTCTTGCCATCCTGCACCAAAGCAGAACAGCGCAGCCTCTTATCCTTAGGATCAGAACTTGTACATACCGTACAATGGCATCCCATCTGAGGAACACCACAACTGGTTCCGGTACCAAGAAACGTTATCTTCATGACTCGCCAATAAAGTTTACTTCGGGTGACAACTGTATGCCGAACTGACGAAGGACAGCCTCCTGTACAGCTCTGCACAAAGTCAGGATATCTTTTCCTTTTGCACCGCCCTTGTTCACAAGAACAAGTGCCTGTTTGTCATGTACGGCAGCTGGACCTAACGACTTACCCTTCCATCCGCATTGTTCAATAAGCCAGCCTGCAGGAACCTTTACTCGTTCAGCATCGACCTCGTAATATGGGACGTTTGCAAATTGTTCCTGTAACCTATGTAGTACCTCAACCTTAACAATGGGATTCATGAAGAAACTTCCCGCATTACCCGTTATCTTGGGATCTGGCAGTTTATGCTGGCGAGTTTCAATGATGATATCACGCAACATCATAGCAGTAAGTCCCTCCTCAGGAATCTGTTTCTGCTGCAAGGAAGCCTTCAAACCGCCATAATTCAGGCAAGGTGTGAAGTGCTTCTTCAGACGGAACACAACATGGCATACAGCATACTTGCCTCTAACAGAGGCCTCCTTGAAGATGCTATGACGATAGGAATAAGACAGTTCATCATGATTCCAAACACGTTCTGTTCCGTCCTCTAATGATATGGTGCAAACCTGCTGTATCAAGTCACCAGCTTCGACGCCATAAGCTCCGATATTCTGTACGGCAGAAGCTCCAACCTGACCAGGGATAAGGGAAAGATTCTCCAATCCATACCAACCCTTACTGATGGAATACAATACAAAATCATCATGAGTAACACCTGCTCCTACACTAACCAGTACAGAATCTTCGTCCTCAGAAAGCAAGGTGATATCCTTAATCTCGGAGAATAGAACTATGCCAGGATAATCAGCCAGAAAGAGAAGATTGCTGCCTCCGCCTATATGCAAGAGAGGAAGCTGGTTGTTCTCCTGATGATATTGGCGCAGGAAATCTGTCAATTCAGCCTCGCTATTGTACTTCACCATCAGATGAGCTGTCGCATCAATGCCGAAGGTGTTATATTCCTTTAATGAACAATTCTTCTGGATATCCATACTCTTTAATTTTCATAGGCAGTCAGGCGCCACTCATCATCTTCCTTGGTAAAGAAAAACAACTCCTGCAAGCCATTAGACGAACCTGACTTCTGCATAATCATCTGCTTGGGCCTATACCTGTGCTCGCCATAACGGATATTGGATATTATTCCGTGGGGAACATCAGGGCAGAAAGACCTCCATTGCTCGGCATTTATGGTTCCTTCGATATAGGCATCATCTTCCTCTGGATCGAGAACCATCACCCTAAGGGGCTGTTCCACATGAGCCTGCTGATACAAAGAATCAGAACTAAAGCGTGCATAGAAGGTAAGGAAGTCGTAAATGTCGCTCTCATGGAAAACCACATCGCGCATTGATGTCAACTTCCACTTCCTCGAAATCAACTTAAACTCATAAGCCCTAAGTTTCTCCTCCAGCAAATCAATTCGTTCAACAACTACCAACGAATCATCGGTAGCAAGTTTCTGCTCTTCTATCTGTTTCCTGTCGGCATACATAACAGTAAAGAAATCACCCTTCAGGAAACGAAATTCAGAACTGGCGTTCAAAGAGGTTATCTTCCTGACATCGCCATCAGCATTTGTGAAGGAAAGTGGCCATTCTATGCGCTTGCTCTGTAAACGGTCACTATGAGTGAACGCAAACAGAAAATCGTCAAACGACATATCCAGACGGTCGGCCTCGTCAGCCTCCTCAATCTCTTCTTCCACCTCGGTCAACGTGTCTGTATCAAGGCACGCCTCTGTCTCTGTCGAATCCACATCCGTTGCAGATTCTGCAGTTCTTCCGTTATGGCAAGAGAAGAGCAGAAGCACCATAACTGAAGGTAATAATACCTTGACTATTCTGTACATCTTAAAGACCCATGTCTAAAAATCGCACAAAAGTACACTTATTTTTTCACATTACGTTCACTTTTTCCATAATAAATGATTACCTTTGCATGGAAATTTCAGAAAAGAACAAAATTATGCTTGAAAAGATAGAAAAATTGATGTCGGAGATAGCAACATTAGCAGCCAAAAATGCTGATGAGGCAGAAGCTCTGAGAATCAAATATCTTGGTAAGAAGGGAGAAATTACAGCCCTTATGAATGACTTCCGCAATGTTCCCGCAGAACAGAAGCGCGAGATTGGTCAGAAGTTGAATGTACTGAAGACTGCTGTTCAGGATAAGATTAACGAATTGAAAGAAGCTGCCGAGGTTCAGAAGAATGCCGGTTCATCTGTTGACCTTACCAGAACACCCTACCCCATCTCATTAGGTTCACGCCATCCGCTAACCATTGTTAAGAATGAGATTGTGGATATCTTCAGCCGTTTGGGCTTTACCTTGGCCGAAGGACCTGAGGTAGAAGACGACTGGCACGTATATAGCAGCCTGAACTTTGCTGATGATCATCCAGCACGTGATATGCAGGATACGTTCTTCGTGGAGTCTCACCCTGATATCATCCTGAGAAGCCACACCAGTAGCGTACAGTCACGTGTTATGGAGAACACACAGCCTCCTATCCGTATTCTCTGCCCTGGACGCGTATATCGTAATGAGGCCGTAAGTGCACGTGCACACTGTTTCTTCCATCAGGTGGAGGGCTTGTACATCGACAAGAACGTTAGTTTCACAGACCTGAAGCAGGTACTTCTGCTCTTTGCTCAGGAACTTTTCGGGCCGGACACTAAGATTCGACTTCGCCCCAGCTATTTCCCCTTTACAGAGCCTTCGGCCGAGATGGATGTAAGCTGTACAATCTGCGGCGGTAAAGGTTGCTCCATGTGCAAGGGGGCCGGTTGGCTTGAAATTCTGGGCTGCGGTATGGTCGATCCGGCAGTTCTTGAGGCCAACGGCATTGACAGCAGCGTTTACACTGGCTATGCCTTCGGTATGGGTATAGAGCGTATCGCCAATCTGAAGTATCAAGTTAAGGATTTGCGTATGTTCAGTGAGAATGATATTAGATTCCTTGACGAGTTTACAAGCGCAAACTAAAGAATTTTTTGATACACCATAGCATCCTGCCACTCTTCTCCGTTGCGAAGCCAATGCTGAAGAGTGGCAGTTTTATTATACCCAGCCTTAGAGAATAAAGCCTGAGCTGCAGTATTGCCACAGGATACAAATGCATAGAGCTGATGAATATACAGATGATTGTATGCATACTCCTCAAGAATCTGCAAGACTTCATTTCCCAAGCCCTGACGCTGCCACTCGGGCATGATAACAATACCGACCTCAGCCCTACGATGGCGCAGGTCGTAATTCTGTAAATCAACAAAACCTATGGCATTACGATTGCTGCTTAGGGCTATGACCAGTCGAACCTGACCGTCAGTATTAATGTCGTTACTTGTCTGTTCTATGAACTGACGAAGGGCAAATCTGGAATAAGGAACATTCGTATTACCAAATTCCCACAGAGCAGTATCGTTCTCAACCAGATACATCAGATCCAAATCCTCTGGCTCTGCAGCACGCAGCATTATCCTTTTTCCTCTAAGCATAAACCGTATTTCATTTTTCCGACATGGGAATGACCTCGCTATGACGAATCAGCATAGTGCCATCGTAAGACACTATCTCCGCCTCAGACAACCTCTCGCCCTTACCGACCTTCTGATTGCGAAGGACAGAAAGCATCTCTGTAACAGATGTCTCTCGTAAGTCGAAACGCAGATAGGAAGCTGAACGCTGATTATTCTCGGGTAGAATCTTGTTGAGAAGTCTGATAAGCATATCTATTATTGCCCGTACAATAACAGCCAAGCGGACAAGTAAAGCAATAAACAGATATTTTTTACCGAAATGCTTGTTGAAGAAGATAAGCATGGCATTATAGAAAACATGTACATATCGGAAACTGCTCTTCTCCGTACTCTCGCCTTTATAGTGTAAAATATAATAAGGTAAGTAATAGTTCTGCCACCCTCCCATCAACATACGGTAGCTCAGATCTATATCCTCACCATACATAAAGAAATCCTCGTCGAGCAGACCAATAACATCCAATGCCTTACGTCTGAGCATATTAAAGGCCCCTGAGATAACTTCAATGGGATTAGCCTCTTCCTCGTTAAGATACCTCATGTAATACTTTCCGAAGACACGACTCTTGGGAAACAGACTGGCAAGTCCCGTCATCTTACAGAAACTGGTGAAGGGCGTAGGCAGACCTCGTCTGCTCTCTGGGGCAAAGGTGCCATCAGCAGTCAACATACGAACGCCTGTTGCTCCCACCTCGGGGTGAGCGTCCAGAAAGTCTATACACCCTTTCAACGTATCTTCTGCTACGATGGTATCCGGATTCAGCATTAGGACATACTCGCCACAACTCTGTCGGATAGCCTGATTATTTGCACGTGAGAAACCTACGTTTTCCGTATTACTGATAATATGGATATCAGAAAACTTGGCCTGTAAGTATTCCACGCTACCATCCGTAGAAGCGTTATCCACCACCCATATATCGGTCTCCAATCCCTCAGAAGCCTTCTTTACACTTCTGATGCATTGTTCCAGATGGTACTTTACATTATAGCTGACTATGACAACGCTTAGTTTCATGCTTAATAATTTAATCTTCTGTGGCAGGCCAGGTGAACATATATGCTATGGCAAGAACAGCCAACAAGTATATCAGATTGGTATCGAAAAAGAAATAATAGTCCAACAAGACCATATTCACGCCGCTCATCACAAGCGCCATCCTAAGAATAGGATTCAACTGCTTCTTTCTAATGGCAAGATATGCTGCCACAATAACAGTCAGGACAGTTGCCATGCCAAAAATATACTGAGCCTGAGCCAAGTTGTCTATTCCTCCCAGCAAAGGCCCCCTATTGTCAGTCAGGAACTCCAAGCCCAATGCTAAAAGCAGCTCAATGACAATAAATAGAAAAAAGCAAATCTTCTTCTTGTTCATATTATATTCAGTATCAATTACATCTTAAACGGTATTCTTCCTGCAAGAGCTCTTCCCAGGGTCACCTCGTCTGTATATTGCAGTTCATCGTTCTGGGCCACGCCTCTTGCTATTACCGTAATCTTCACACCCAAATCTTGCAACTTCCTGTATATAAAGAAATTGGTGGTATCTCCCTCCATCGTAGGACTCAATGCCAGAATCACTTCATCTATACCACCTTGCCTTACACGCTCAACTAACGAGTCTATCTCCAAGTCGGCAGGGCCTATACCATCCATGGGGCTGATAATACCTCCCAGAACATGGTAAACACCCTTATATTGCAAGGTTCCTTCAATGGCCATCACATCACGCACATTCTCAACCACGCAGATGGTTGCCTTGTCGCGTGAAGCATTGCCACAGATTTCGCATACATCCGTATCGCTTATATTATGGCAAACCTTGCAATACCCAATATAATGGCGTAGTTCCTTAATGCTATCAGCCAAGGCATCAACCTCCACCACATCCTGCTTAAGCAGATGAAGAGCCAAACGCAATGCAGTCTTGGAGCCAATGCCAGGAAGACGGCTGATTTCCGTAACAGCCTTCTGCAATAGTGTGGATGGATACTGACTTTGGTTCATGCCCAATTTTCAATTTTTAAAGATCAATCGCAGCCTTCAGTTCTCAATTCTCAATTCTCAATTCTCAATTCTCAATTAAAGAACCCCTTTGCTGGAGGGAAGATAGAAATGAGTTACATCCCGTCTTACCGCCATGCGGATACTACGGGCAAGTGCCTTGAAGATGCCCTCTATCTTGTGATGCTCATTCTCGCCCTCTGCTTTGATATTCAGATTCATGCGGGCACTATCAGAAAGGCTCTTGAAGAAATGCAGGAACATCTCCGTTGGCATCTCTCCTACCTTCTCGCGCTTGAATTCAGCATCCCATACCAACCAAGGACGACCGCCGAAGTCGAGGGCTACCTGGCATAGACAATCATCCATGGGCAGACAATAACCGTAACGCTCTATGCCACGCTTATCGCCCAAGGCTTTCAGGATACACTCTCCCAAAGCCAAGGCCGTATCCTCTATGGTGTGATGTTCATCAACCTCCAAATCCCCCTTACAACGGATATACAGGTCAACCATACCGTGCTTAGCTATCTGTTCCAACATGTGGTCAAAGAAGCCCAGTCCCGTCTGGATATCGCTCTTTCCGTTGCCGTCCAGATTCACGCGAATGGTGATATCCGTTTCCTTGGTGGTACGTACTATCTCTGCGGTACGTTCGCCAGCGAAGAGGAGCTCTGTAATCTTCTGCCAGTCCATATCCTCGCCAAGGATGAGGCTCTTACAACCCAGATTCTCAGCCAATTTGGCATCTGTCTGACGGTCACCAATCACCCATGAGGCAGAAAGGTCATAGTCACCTTTCATATATTCTGTAAGCATA
>CAMOMP010000067.1:0-11310 GCA_946619915.1 uncultured Prevotellaceae bacterium
AGCCTTCTCCTTAGATGTATAGAAACCTGTGCACTCCAAAACAACGTCAACGTCGTTAGCAGCCCAAGGACACTTTGTAGCATCAGCTTCCTTAGAGATCTTGATCTCCTTACCGTCAACGATGATAGAATCCTCTGTAGCCTCTACAGTGTGCTTGCCTTCGCCGAACTTGCCAGCGAAACCACCCTGAGCAGTATCATACTTCAGAAGGTGAGCCAACATCTTGGGGCTTGTCAAGTCGTTGATAGCAACTACCTCATAACCCTCTGCCTCGAACATCTGACGGAAAGCCAGACGACCAATACGGCCGAAACCGTTAATAGCAACTTTTGTCATTTTTGTTAAATTTAAATTGATTTATAGTAAAACTAATAGTCGATGATTTATTATCCGCAGTTACAATAATGAGCCGATTTACATGCCACAATTACAAAGGCCAAAAGCACAATTATAGATACGTAAATAACTCTTTTCATTACTTTTTCTTGAAATTCGGTGCAAAATTACAATTTTCTTTTTAATTTAGCACCCGAAAACCAATAAATTTTCAAGTATTATGTCATTTATTCAAGATTTCAAGGCCTTTGCACTTAAAGGCAACGTTGTGGACATGGCAGTCGGTGTTATCATCGGCGGTGCATTTGGTAAGATTGTTACCAGCGTAGTTAACAATATTATTATGCCTCCTATCGGTGTGCTGACCGGCGGTGTGGATTTTACAGATCTGAAAGTGACACTGAAAGAGGCCGTTATGGACGGCGAAAACGTTGTTTCCGAAGCCGTTACCCTGAACTACGGACAGTTCATCCAGGACGTAGTGGATTTTCTGATCATTGCATTCTGTATCTTCCTGATGATTAAGGGCATTGCCGCTCTTACCCGTAAGAAGAAGGCCGAGGACGATGCGGCCCCCGCTCCCGAACCCGAACCCAGTGCCGAGGAGAAACTGCTGACAGAAATCCGCGATTTGCTCAAAAATAAATAATCCACTATATTTGATGAAGAAAATATTAACCATAATAGCCCTGCTGATACTCAACACATCGGCAGGGCTTGCTCAAGGCGAGTCCGCATTATACCAAACTATCAAAGTGAATTACGAGACAAAGGCAGACTCGATGGTAAACGCCTTTATAGAATCCTTTATGATTAAAAGTAAAGGCGTTTTTAACGACAAGTACCAGCAGTATGCCTTCAATGCCTATTGGACACAGGCGCATGCAATGGATGTGATTATCTATTGCTACGAGCGCCATAAAGAGGATAACAAAACGCTAGCCAACACGTACAAAAAATACATGAGCCTGTGGTATGCCAACAAGGCTAACAACTACTCTGGCGCAGCAGCCAGCAGCTCAGGCACATACACGATGTTCCAAAATCCTTATACTGACGATATGTGCTGGATTACCCTGACGCTACTGCATATGAATGAAGCAACGGGACTATCAAAGTATTATACGGCTGCAAAGGGCATCTTTGACCAGTACATCATCAAACGTGCCCAAGAAGATGAAGAAACGGGCGGACTTTGGCTTCCATGGAACACGGATGCAGGAAGCGGACCTAATGCCTGTACCCAATCTCCGGCAACACTGATTGCTGCCAAGTTGTATCAAAGAACAAGCCAAGAGAAGTACCTCACATACGCCAAGAAGTTGTACACCTATACAGCAAAAAAAATTGTAAAGTCTGATTACCGTGTAGAAGAGCCTCCTCTGACATACACACAGGGAACCTTTGCTGAAGCATGCCGCATTCTTTACCACGTCACGGACGAGTCCACCTCTATCAAGAACAATTACAAGAATCTTGCCTACCAATACATCAACTACGCCTTCACCAAGGATAGATGCACCAGTGGAAACAACATACTGCGTCACGAAGGAACCAACGGTGACCAGAGTATATTCAAGGCCGTCCTTATCCCTTACGCCGTAAACTTTGTATTGGATACCGACATGCTCACCTCGTACCGCAAGAACATTGCTAATTATATTCAAAAGAACACCAAGACGCTCTACGCCAATCTAAACTGGGACCGCTATCCTATTGTCTTCTGTAACTTCGACTGGACAAGCCCCTGGACAGGTGAAGATTCTGAAGCATCAATGGGAGCAATGTGCAGCGGAGCCTCGCTGTTAGAGAACACGGCTCGTATGCAAAAGGCTTTCATAGAGAATTACGAGCGCTACCTGCAAGAACAGCAGGATGGTATAGCCCCCTTGCCTGAAGCCGGACAGCCCAAGAATATCTATGCTGTATACACCTTAGACGGACGTATGGTTCGTGCCCCATGGCAAGGAGCAGAAAACCTGCCCAAGGGAATGTACATCATCAACGGCAAGAAAATACTGATTAAATAAGGTTTAGAAAGAAACCATCACCTTAGTTCCATTAAGGATGTAAATGCCCCTTGTGGGATGGGACACCCTCCTACCCTGCAAATCAAGAAGTTCAGAAATGATATCGGCATTTACATCCTTAATGCGTGTTATATCTGATAGTTCTACTTCCACCGTATTGCTCCACTCACCAAAATAATCACCCACTACAGCCCTCACCTTATACGAATAGCTACCTCCGCATTCCAGACCTGAGAAAACATAATACACATCCTCCGTGTCATAGATCTGCCCCCGCAACATCACTTGATAATAGTCGGCGTACTCCACAGCTGTCCATTTAGCCGTAAAGCCCATCGCTGTAACATCATCTGGTTCCAAAGCAGTTGGCGTTCCCACTAACGAGCCACCATCATAGGTAAAACCTATCAAACCGTCCTGCTCCATGATATCCGTAACAGGATGGCCCATGAGGTTTCTGCCCATCGTGTTGTGATACAAGGTAGCTGCAGGTGTTGAGGTATCCGTCAGCATAGTATTACACGTTGTGCCCGGATAGGGATCACCAGCCAAATCAGCCAGCGAAAGACTGTTGTCTGCCGGGATAATAGTCAGTCGGGGGTGCGCATTTACCGCATTCACCCTATTTTCATTCCATGCCTCTGCGTCATAGTCTATGTGCAACACCAGCAGCCCATGTCCAGGCAAGTATGCATCCCACAAGGTGTTCTGTCGATTTTCGAACAGGTAGTATTCATCCCAGTAGCTGTTGTTATACAACACAAAAGCCTTGGGCGATTCCGACAAAGCCGGCATATCTTTTACGATACATGGCTCTAACAGTTTTTCTGGAGTGAGCCATCCGCAGCACATACGCTCATAGCTGGTATAACCCGTTGGAGTCGTTCCGTCAAAAGTCTTTCCACCGAACACACCTTGGTCCATCACACTCCACAGACCCATACCAAAACCTTTTCCGTCTGTTATATCTGTATCGTACAAATCCGGCAAGCCCAAACAATGGCTGAACTCGTGGCATGCTGTTCCTATTCCGTCCAGATCTGTTCCTTCTACACCTCTCAATTCGGACGAACAGGCATAGGTATCTATCCATACGCCATCCTTTTGCACAGCGCCGCCACCATCTCCATAGCCGGCGGCATTAGTGAGTGTCCACTCATGCGGCCACAAGAGAGAAGGTACTTCCGGAGCCTGTGCTTCGCTGTATCCAGCATAAAGTATCAGCACCTGATCCACATAGCCATCATTATCCCAATCGTAATCACGGAAATCCACCCAAGAATCTGCCAACGACACTGCCTCAGATATCAATTCGGCAGGATGAAGGTCACGTCCACCAATCTCGTCTATATTACTGCCATAATAGGCTGTTTCCCTACTTACGGTAACAGGCCCTACCACATCAAAAGTCAAGTCAAAGACACCATAGCTTTGGGCAAGAAAATAATCATGCACTGAGCCTGTCATACCAAAGTGAGAATAGCCCTCCTGATTAAAAAAGTTGTTGTATTCTTCTGGTTCGTAAAGTATCTCCCTATCTTGGAAATTTACCAATATCACAAGTCCCTTCTTACTGCCCGTAAGGGAAGAGGTGGTCTTTTTCTGCAACATCTTAGCATTACGACGGCTACGCTGTTGATTCCGAACACTAAGACGTTCCTTCCATATCCTGCACAACTTGCTTCGGCTCACCTCTTGCACATTTTGCTTGTCATCTAAGCAGAATGCACGTCCGTCCTCTGTAAGGTAAAAATGAAGATTCTCATCGCCACAAAACGTAGCAGTCACTTTTGAACCGTCGGCCAAAGTCAACATTGTTTTCTGACGTTTAGCCGGAACCGCCCCTATTTGCACGGATAAGAGAAATGCCAACAAAGACAAAAGAACATTCCTCATATAAAAGTTACCTTCTTATTACCGTTTTCCAAGCCTTGCCGTTTCTGGATTTAACCACGTAAATACCACCAGGCACATTCAACCGACCGACCTGGCTGGCTTCACATTCCGTCACCATCACACCATTCATGTCAAAAACCTTAAGTCGTTCCGTTTTGTCAACATAGTTAGGCGAAACTCCATCGGCACAATCAGCCGGGCAAAATTGCTCAACCTCTGTCCACTCACTGTTTCGGTATTTGTCAGATATAGCCTGAACACTGATTCCATAAATACTTCTGGGTTCCAACGCCCCTACCTTATAAATATTAAGGGCGATGCTATCAACCTGCATCTCAGCCTGACCCAGTTCATCCGTCACCTTAATATTATAAGCCTCTGCACCTTCAACGGGCTCCCACGTAAGAGTAAGCTCTGTCTCCGATGCGTCTGTGACTGTCAAGTCCTGAACCTGGGACAATGTTCCCAAAGGGTTGAACTTTAATACAATCACTTTGTCTTTTGTCTCTTCTATGTCATAAAGAGGCTTGTGCATATATCCTCCCATAAAAACTACGCTGGCAGGCACAGAGAAATCCGTCAGTTCATGATTTCCTGTTGTACCAGGATACAGGTTTCCCCTCAAGGTCATCTTCCATTCTTCCGGAGATTTTGCGTTATTACCACCTATCAATGAATCATTGGCCGGTATGATAGTCATGCACTGGTGTTTAGGGTCCGTATTTACCCTGTTGTTTTGCCATACAGTACGGTCATAGTCAACATGTGTTACCATCAGACCATGCCCTCTGGTATTACAAACCTTGTCCCAGCCAAAATTTTGGCGATTCTCCAAAATATAATATTCGTTGGGATTGGCGTCGTTTACTATCTTGTAACCGTGACCGCCCTTAGCGAAGCAGGGAATACGGAGGGTACAAGGCTCCTTCAATTCCTCCAACGGCTGCCACAACATGAATTCACGTTCATAAGCCGTATAGCCTACAGGTGTACAACCATTTAAGGCATACTGTCCGTAGTCCATCACAGACCAATAGTCCATGCCGAAGGCTTTGTTATTGGTATCATAGAAATCTGGCAGACCTAATGCATGGCTGAATTCATGGCAGAAAACACCAATACCATCAGGAAGCGTTGATGTTATCACACCACCAGAAGAAGCCGCAGGACGACATTCGCAAGTTGAACTGCAACCAGCAAAGGAAACATTGCCTACCTTATAAGAAAGGAGACGTTCATTAGGCCAGATTGTATTTTTGTCGCCATATGAATTTGTATAGTTCTGTCCCAAACCGGCATAAAGCAGGAATACGACATCCACCTTACCATCCCCATTATTGTCAAGTTGGCTCCAATCCTTCTTAGTCAGGCAAGCTTTCTGCAGGCTTTCTTGTACAAACACGCCATAGTTCACATCCTTTGAAGAACCATTATCCTTTCCATAATAAGCATAACAGCTGTCGAGTGTCACAGGACCTATCACGTCAAAGACAGGATTAAATAACCCACCACTCTGATCTCGGAAATATTCACTGACGGCCCCCGAACTTCCATGTCCTACATAGGGCGAAGTACCAGGCTTACCGTTGCAATACCGTTGGTAATAAAGATTCACCGCAGCCGAATCCGCAGCCACCGTGAAATGCTTGTCTTTAAACTGAACCAGCAGCACAGCTACATGCTTAGTACCCAGCGAACCTATCAAAGAACTCTCCAACGATCCGATCCTACGCTTTGCCTTCCGTATAGACAACTGTGGTTCATGTAGAGCCAAATAAGCATCATGGGTATAGTCTGTCAGACAGAAGCCACTGTCTGTCAACTCCGCAACGACTCCATCATCTGTTATGAAATAAGAGAGGTGCTCATCACCGCAACTGGTCAGCATTACTTGGTTCCCATTTGTCAGCGTAGCGAGAAATCTTCTACGCTCAACAGGAACAGCCCATAACAGTGTAGCTGCCAGCATATAGAAGACGAACGTATATATATGCCTCTTGTCGAACATTATTCTTATTATTATGTAGACAAAAGTACAATATTTTACACAAACACACAAAAAAGGCTCTTCCAAATTTGTCTGTTTCAGAAAAAAACTCTAATTTTGCACTCGCAAAACACAGCATGGGGGATTAGCTCAGCTGGCTAGAGCGCTTGCATGGCATGCAAGAGGTCATCGGTTCGAGCCCGATATTCTCCACAAAAACAAGAGTAAGAGGTTTGTCTTTCAGAATAAGATGAATCTCTTATTTTTTGATTAAAGAATATTTGAATAAAGAACAAAGAAAAACAAAATTCAAAATTTCGCTAACCGCTAAGGCTGCGATTAAGCGAGAGCAATGCCAAACATGTTTGAGCATTGCCGAGTGTGAGCAGGCTCGACCGTAGGTCAACCGCTAACCGCTAACCGCTAAAACATAATACACTATGAGCGAGAACATTAAAGACACATTGGCAGAAAACGCCTTCAGAGAACTGAAAGAAGGTGAGGAATACACCCCTCTGATGACTAAGGAATCCAATCCGTGCGAGGTTACAGTATGGTCTGTCTGCTGGGGCATCCTTATGGCTGTCATATTCAGTGCTGCGGCAGCCTACCTCGGACTTAAGGTCGGCCAAGTCTTCGAGGCCGCCATACCCATAGCCATCATTGCCGTAGGACTCAGTAGTGCTACCAAGCGCAAAAATGCCCTTGGCGAGAACGTGATGATTCAGAGCATTGGCGCCTGTTCGGGCGTTATAGTGGCAGGAGCCATATTTACCCTACCCGCCCTATATATTCTGCAAGCCAAATACCCAGAGATGACAGTCAACTTCATGGAGGTCTTTCTGGCTAGCCTTTTGGGTGGTATTCTGGGCATTCTGTTCCTGATACCTTTCCGCAAGTATTTTGTCAAGGATATGCACGGGAAGTACCCCTTCCCCGAGGCAACAGCCAGCACACAGGTATTGGTAAGCGGTGCCAAAGGCGGAGAGCAGGCCAAGCCTCTGCTGATAGCTGGATTATTAGGCGGACTCTACGACTTTGTTGTTGCTACCTTCGGACTCTGGAACGAGAACTTTACCAGCCGTGCCCTGATATGGGGCGATACCATAGCAGAAAAAACGAAACTTGTTTTCAAATGCAATACCGGAGCTGCTGTTTTAGGTCTGGGATACATAGTCGGACTCAAGTATGCCTTCATTATCTGCTGTGGCAGTATGCTGGTATGGTGGATTATTGTACCTGGCATTGCCTTTTTCTTCCCTGACATCCAAGTACAGGAAGGCATTACGGCTGCCACAGCCAGTGCCGAAGAGCTTTTCAAGTATGCCAAGAGCATCGGCATTGGTGGTATAGCCATGGCAGGTATCATTGGCATTGTCAAAAGCCGCAAACTCATCACAGGAGCCCTTTCACTGGCAGCCAAAGAGATGGGCGGGAAGAAGGTCGAAAAAAACTCCGAAGAGCGTACCCAGAAAGACCTGTCCATGGTCTTCATCTCGATTGTAGCCGCCATAACTATCCTTGCCGTTGGCCTTTTCTTTTATTGGGATGTAATGAACGGAGTTGCCAAGTTCGCCATCGTTGCCCTCATGGTAACAGTCCTCATCACCTTCCTCTTTACCACCGTGGCCGCTAATGCAATAGCCATTGTAGGTACCAATCCCGTTAGCGGAATGACCCTGATGACACTTATCCTTGCGTCCGTTATTATGGTTGCGGTAGGTCTGAACGGCACAGAGGGAATGGTGGCCGCTCTTATCATGGGTGGAGTGGTATGTACAGCACTCAGCATGGCTGGCGGCTTTATCACAGACCTGAAGATAGGATATTGGTTAGGATCAACCCCACGCAAGCAGGAGACTTGGAAGTTCCTTGGCACTTTGGTAAGCGCAGCTACCGTAGCAGGTGTCATTATGATTCTAAACAAGACATACGGCTTTACCAGCGGACAATTGTCAGCCCCACAGGCCAACGCCATGGCTGCCGTCATAGAACCCTTAATGCAAGGCAACGATGTACCTTGGACATTATACGGAATTGGCGCCATCTTGGCACTGATTCTCAATGCCTTAGGCATTCCTGCCTTAGCTTTTGCTTTGGGTATGTTCATTCCCTTGGAACTGAACCTTCCCTTATTGGTTGGCGGAGCAGTCAATTGGTTTGTAACTACCCGAAGCCAACAGAAAGAAGTCAACACTGCCCGTGGCGAGCGCGGCACTCTTTTGGCCAGCGGATTTATCGCCGGCGGAGCTTTGATGGGGGTTGTCAGTGTAGCCCTCCGATTTAGCGGAATTGAGTTCCACTATGATGAGTGGTGGAGCAACTATCTGAGTGAAATACTGTCACTTGGCATGTATTGCATCCTAATAGTTTACTTTATTAAGGCCAGTATGAAGGCAAAATATACATTATAAATAAAAAAAGTTGGAGGTTTTGCATCCCAATCCATATAAATGTTGTACATTTGCGCGCCGTTACGAGTTGACGGCATATTTCAAACCTATAAATAAAGTTTAATTAAAATTATGGCAACAAAAATTAGATTGCAGCGTCACGGTCGTAAAGGCTATGCCTTCTACAGCATCGTAATCGCTGATGTAAGAGCTCCACGTGATGGTAAGTTTACAGAGAAGATTGGTACCTACAATCCAAACACCAATCCTGCCACTGTAGATTTGAAATTCGACCGTGCCCTCTATTGGGTAGAGTGTGGTGCACAACCCACTGACACGGTTCGTAACATTCTATCTGGCGAGGGTGTTTATCTCATGAAGCACCTACGCGGTGGTGTTAAGAAGGGTGCTTTTGACGAGGCTACCTGTGAGGCAAAATTTGCAGCATGGAAGGCTGACAAGCAGAAGGGTCTGGAAGCATTTGAGGCTAAGTTAGCTGCTGAAAAGAAGGCTGCAGACGCAGCACGTCTGGATGCAGAGAAGAAGGCCAACGAAGAGATCGCAAAGAAGGTAGCTGACAAGAAGGCTGCTGAGGCTGCTGCTAAGGCTGAAGCTGAAGCTGCTGCCAATGCTGAGGCTGAGGCTGAGACTGCAGAGGCTACTGAGGGTGAAACAACTGAAACTCCCGCAGAGGCTTAAAAAATCAATCACAAACCATTATTTCAATTAGACTTTTTCCAAACAAACAACAAGAAGGGCGCTACCGTGAGGCAGCGCCCTTCATATTTTTGTTTAATGGGGCAAGATATAAAATGATTATTCAGCGGGAGTGCCCTTGGAATTAATGACCTCAAAAATCTTGGCGGTTAGCTCCTCTGACAACTCTGGATTGTCCTTGAGAACCTTCTTGACACCTTCCTTACCCTGTGCCAACTTGCTGCCATTGTAGCTGAACCAAGAACCACTCTTCTCAAGGATTCCGTACTCAACACCTAAATCTACAATCTCACCTACCCTGCTGATACCCTCGCCAAAGAGGATCTCAAACTGGGCACGACGGAATGGAGGAGCCACCTTGTTCTTTACAACCTTCACCTTAACCTCGTTTCCGACAACTTCGTCACCATCCTTTATAGCTGTACTCTTGCGAATGTCAAGACGAACACTGGCATAGAACTTAAGAGCGTTACCACCTGTGGTAGTCTCGGGGTTACCAAACATAACACCAATCTTTTCGCGTAACTGGTTGATGAAAATGCAAGTGGTGTTAGTCTTGTTAATAGTGGCAGTCAGCTTACGCAAAGCCTGACTCATAAGGCGTGCCTGCAGGCCGACCTTATTGTCGCCCATATCGCCCTCTATCTCCGCCTTTGGTGTAAGAGCAGCTACCGAGTCTACGACAACAATATCAACAGCTGCACTGCGAATAAGCTGGTCGGCAATCTCCAGAGCCTGCTCACCGTTATCGGGCTGAGAGATAATCAGGTTATCGACATCAACGCCCAACTTTCCCGCATAGAAACGGTCGAAGGCATGCTCAGCATCTATGAAAGCGGCTATACCACCTGCCTTCTGCGCCTCTGCAATGGCATGAATGGCCAAAGTAGTCTTACCTGATGATTCAGGGCCATAAATCTCGATGATACGGCCTTTGGGATAACCGCCCACGCCCAAAGCGAGATCCAATGATATTGAACCACTGGGTATCACATCTACGTTCTCTACCTTCTCTTCTCCAAGCTTCATGATAGAACCTTTTCCGAAGTCCTTCTCTATCTTGGACATTGCTTCCTGAAGAGCCTTCAACTTAGCGGCCTTCTCATCAAGCATATCGCCAGCTTCTTTCTTTGCCATATTGTTTTGTTTAGGGGTTAGAGGTTAGAGGTTAGGGGTTAGAGGATTGTTCTACCCACTTATACTCATACCAATAACCAATTTATACATTATAATTTATTTTCTAGATTCTTTCTTAAACCCATCAACATTTTTGCTATAGCAGCTATCTTCTCTTCTTGCATTGTGTGGCCGTCTTCAAAAACTATTCTCTAACCGCCAACCACCAAATACTACAGTTCCAAATCTACATCATGCAACTCGTGCCAGGGGAGACCTTGCTTGTTGAGTTGCTCCATAAATGGATCAGGGTCGAACTCCTCTACGTTGTGAACGCCAGGCTTGTTCCACTTACCTGTGAGGAACATCATGGCACCAATCATAGCAGGAACACCCGTAGTGTAACTTACACCCTGCATGCCTGTCTCCTCGTAAGCAGCCTGATGTGAGCAGTTGTTATATACGTAATAGGTATGCTCCTGACCATCATTACCAATACCACGGATACGGCAACCGATAGAAGTCTCGCCATCATAGTTCTGACCTAAGTCCTGAGGATTAGGCAGCACTGCCTTCAGGAACTGCAAAGGAACAATCTTAACAACCTCCTCGCCAGAGCCATCGGCCTTGGGAGCCTTATATTCCACCTCATCAATACGAGACATACCGATGTTCTGGATTACATCGAGATATGTAAGATACTGCTGACCGAAAGTCATCCAGAAACGGGCACGCTTGATGGTGGGATAGTTGATGACCAGCGACTCTATCTCCTCGTGGTGAAGCAGATAGCTCTCCTTAGGACCAACATTGGGATAGGGCAGAGGCTTATGAA
>CAMOMP010000068.1:0-11213 GCA_946619915.1 uncultured Prevotellaceae bacterium
GCTACGTAACGCCAAGCGGTAAGGGTCTGAAGGTGGTTTTCGCCGCTGATGCCGCCGTAGGCAACCTGATAGACAATCAGCACCGCATGGCCTGGCTGCTGGGCGTGGAGGTGGACGAGAGTTGCAAGGATGCCAGCCGCATGTCGTTCATTTGCAAGGAGAGCGATATCCTGTTCCTTGACAACGAACTGTTTACGTATGAAAACAAAGAGTTTGGCGAGAAATATGACGCGGAATATCGTGCAGGGAATAGTAAAGCCTCCCCCGTCCCCTCCCAAGGAGGGGGGAACCAACAGAATGAAAGAACTCCCTCTCCTGAAAAAGCTCCCTCTCTCTCGGATAGGGCGGGGGGTGAGGCTTTTTTAAAGGAGTATCACGGCATTCCATATAGCAAGATTGTGGAGGCTTGGCTGGGTGATAAGAAGGTGGAGCCCGGCGACAGACACCGTACCTCGCTGGTGCTGGCAGATCACCTTAGGTATATCACGGATAATAGCCCCGCGCTGATAGAGCAGATTCTGCGTGAGACACCCTTCGTGAAGGATATCGTGGAGGAACGCAACGAGGATGTGGCAACGACGGTGAAGAGTGCGCAGGGCTACGAATTCCTGAAAGGCATCCCCCGAAGGATGCAGAACGCCCTGAAAGTCGCAGGAGCTTCGCCGAGGGATGAGTCTCTCAACTCTAAACCATCAACTCTAAACTCTCAGGCAGATGATGTCTATGACGTTCTTCCTTGGGAACAATGGGCTGAGGAACTGCAGGAGATGGCAGTGCATTATCCCTGCATGAAGGAGCTCTTCGTGAATGTGCATCCGCATAAGCTGCCTGCGGTGTGGTTCTCTTCGGCGGCGCTGTTCGGCACGCTGATGACAAGGGCATACTACCACTTCTGGTACGAGCCTGAGATAGTACGCAGGCTGAACTACTGCATCTTCATTATCGGTGACCCAGGCGCTGGTAAGAACGTGATAGAGAAGTTCTACAAGAAGATTGCCGACCCGATGATTCAAGCCGACAGTTGTCTGATAGATGCGGTGAACCGCTATAAGGATGGCAGGACAGAACGCACCACCAGTACCAAAGCCCAGAAGGGCGAGGCATTGAAGCGCCCCGAAGTAGGCATCCGCGTGCATCCAGCCCGAACGGCTACCGGTGAGTTTATCCGCCACATGAATGCTGCCATCGAGACGGTGAAGGGCATGCCGTTGAACCTGCACATGTTCTCGTTTGATGCTGAGCTGGACAACGTTACGAAGCAGAACAAGGGCGGTGACTGGAAGGACCGCGAGATACTGGAATTGAAAGCCTTCCATAATGAAGAGGACGGACAGATGTATGCCAATCAGGAGAGCGTTACGGGTATGTTCAACGTGTTCTGGAACTTCATCTATACGGGCACGCCCTACGCCCTGCACCGCAAGGTAAACCAGCGTAACTTCGGTACGGGTATGAGCACCCGTCTGGCCTGCATACCCTTGCCCGACAAGGGCTTGGCAAAGCGTGTTCAGCAGGTAGATTCCAATGCCAACGAGACGCTGAAAACGTGGGCTTACCGACTGGATAAGGTGGAGGGCGAACTGCCCGTAGAACCGCTGAACGACGAGACCTATGACTGGCAATCGAGCCACATGGAGATAGCGGAGTTTAACGGCGACAAGGCAGACCGCACGCTACTGAAGCGTATTCCTTATTATGGTATCGGAATAAGTCTGCCGTTCATCCTGATGCGCCATTGGGATGAGTGGCAGGAGAAGCACACCCTGACGATGGATGAGAGGGACAAGCGTCTGTGTCGCCTGGCAATGGAGATACAATATCGCTGCCAGCAGTTCTTCTTCGGCGAAATGGCTTACAACTATTTTGCCAACCAGAACAAGGAGTTTGTTGTCAGGAAGCGCAGCACCCGCTACAGCGAGTGTTTCCGCAAACTGCCCGAGGAATTCAAGACGCAGCAGTTTATGGACGTGTTCGGTGTCTCGCAGTCAAGTGCTTCGCGTGCCATCACCCGTTTCCGCAAAGACGGGGTAATAGAGGCGGTGAAGTACGGCGTTTATAAGAAAGTGGTGAGTGAGTTGCCGTAATGGCAACTCACCAACTTCAAAGTTATTCACTTATTCAGTTATTCACTTAGGACATCTGTGATTTAAATTCAAAATTCAAAAATTATGGAACCAAGAGGTATTAGAAATAACAATCCATTAAATATCAGATTAAGTAGTGATAAATGGCAAGGCCAAGTACTCCCCCAAAGGGGGAGCGGAGAGGGGGCCTTTTGTGTCTTCTCTACTATGGAATATGGTTGGCGAGCGGCCTTTGTGATACTCTGCAAGACGTATTACGGGAAGCGGGGATTGCGAACCGTCCGAGCCATAGTGTCGCGCTGGGCACCAAATAACGAGAACAATACGGCGGCCTATATAAGGCATGTATCGGACTACACGGGCATTGGGCCTGATAAGGTGCTGGCATCGCCCAAGGAGTGCCCCACAGACTGGCTGCTGATAGGCTACGCCATGGCGGTAGTGGAGAACGGCAAAGCCCTGCCCGCCGCCCCGATGCTAAAAGGCTATGCGCTGGCTATGGGCTAGTGAATCAGTACAACTCCTATTTTCAAGCTTTGAAAATAATTTTAATGCCCGCATACAGACTTTTTTATGCGGGCATAAAATGATTTTTCCATGAAGGGCGGGGTGTTTTTTATGAGCGGGATACGTTCTTGACGCCTTTTACGGTTTTGATTTTCTTGAGCAGTTGCTGTAGTCGACTTATATCATCGAGCATGACAGTAAGCGTTCCTGAGAAGAGGCCGTCGTGGCTGTCGATGCTGATGCTGCGAAGCAGAATCTTCTCTTCCTTGCTGATGATGCTGGTGATATTGTTGACAATACCCAGGTCGTCGTTACCTACAATACGTAGGGTGATGGGATACTGACTGCCACGTTTTCCTGCCCAACGCGCTTTGACGATACGATATCCGAAGCGTTGACGCAATTGTGGTGCGTTAGGACAATCTTCGCGATGAATCTTGATACCACCTCCGCTGGTAACGAACCCGAAAACATCATCTCCATAGACAGGCTGACAGCAACGGGCCATCTGAAAGTCAAGGCCTTTCAGTTCTTGGTCGATGACAATGACATCATCACCTCCAGCAGAAAGTTTGTTCTTCTCGTTCTCCTGCATCACAAACTCCTGAGCACTCATCTGAGGCGTGGCGCGCTCTTCCTCGCCCTTGTTGTGGCGTAACTGAGCAGCATAAGCATCCAGCACTTGCTCCATGGTGATGGTTCCTGAAGCCAAAGCTGCATAGAACTCAGTAACGATGCGGTAGCCCAACTTAGTGATGGTGTGCATGAGCGTAGGCTCGTTGTACTCCAACTTACGATTCTTGAGCTTTCTGTCCAGCTCTTCTTTGGCCATCAGCGCCTCTTTGCTCTCCATTTCCTTGAGGCTCTGGCGTATCTTGTTACGTGCCTTGCTGGTTTGTACAATATTCAGCCAGTCTTGTTTGGGCGTCTGGTTTGCGTTGGTGAGAATCTCGACCTGATCTCCGCTTTGCAGTTTCTGGCGTATGGTTACGTTCTTGTTTCCAATCTTGGCTCCTACGCAAGAGTTACCGACCTTGCTGTGAATGGCATAGGCAAAGTCGAGAACAGTAGAACCGGTGGGAAGCTTAAAGAGGTCACCACGAGGAGTGAAGACAAAGACTTCGTCCTCGACCAAATCCATGCGGAACTGGTCCATGAGTTGCATGTCGTCGTTCGTCTCAAGTGCACCTCGTACATTAGCAAGCCATTCCTCGATTCCACTTTGTCCGCTCTTTACACCTTTGTATCGCCAGTGAGCCGCCAGGCCATGTTCGGCAATGTCGTCCATGCGTTCCGTGCGAATCTGAACTTCCACCCATTTCTGGTCGGGGCCTAAGACCGTAATGTGTAAACTTTCATACCCATTACTCTTAGGAACAGAGAGCCAGTCGCGCATACGCTTGGGATTACTTTGGTACATATCAGTAATAATGCTGAAAACCTGCCAGCAGTCCTGTTTCTCCTTCTCGGGTTTGGAATCCAAGATGATACGTATGGCAAAGAGGTCATACACTCCGTCTATGTCCACCTGCTGCTTCTTCATCTTCTGCCAGATAGAGTGAATGCTCTTGGTGCGCCCCTTCATGTGGAACTTCAAGCCAGCTGCGCGAAGTTTCTCATCGATAGGCGCAATGAAGTTGGCTATATATGCATCGCGGCTGCGTTTGGTCTCGTTGAGCTTCTCTTTGATATGATAATAGGCATCGTGTTCGAGGTACTTGAGGCTAAGGTCCTCCAACTCACTTTTCAATTTGTAAAGACCAAGCTTGTGGGCGAGGGGAGCGTATAGGTATGCAGCCTCCATGGAAACTCGGCGTTGCGCTTCCACATAAGGCGTATCCTTGATTTTACGCATGATAAGCACACGATTGGCTATCATGATTAGGATGACACGCAAATCTTCAGCAAAGGTGACAAGCAGGCTGCGAAAGTTCTCGCTCTCGACGGTGGCACTCTTGGCATAAAGGTCGCGAATTCGCAACATGCCATAAAGGATGTGGGCAACATCTTCTCCGAAATCCTTTTTTATTTCGTCAATAGAAGCTGCTCCGCTCAGGACAACACCGTTTAGCATAACACCCAAGATGGAGGCTCTGTTCAATCCTATCTCTTCGGCTACAATGAGGGCAGTCTCTGCATCGTTGATGATAGGGTTTAAATTAAATGTGTCGCGTTGCAACAGCCCCTTCTCTCCGGCCTCACGTATATAGTAACGGACTTTCTGGTCGTCGTCAGGTAGCAGAACATCCTTCGATACCGTATAAAGACGCTTGTATAATTCTGTAATCTGCGTTTTCTCTTCGGCAGTAAAGAAATCGTCCTTTATCATATGTGTACTTTGTTTATTTTGTACAAAGGTATGAATTTTTCTGGGTTTCATTACGATATTTGATAATTTTTGTTTACTTTTGTACACCAAAATAACAAAAGCAAATTTCTACAGGATATGTTGTTAACAATCGAAGACAAGGAACTTCTCAAGAAGAAGGGTATAAGCGAAAGTCAAATTGAAGCGCAACTGAAGGATTTTGAACAAGGTTTTCCTTTTCTGAAACTACGTGCAGCTGCCTCTGTGGGTAATGGAATTATTGCTCCAAATGCAGAGGAGGTTGAGAAATATGTTAAGACATGGAACGACTACAAAGCCGAAGGACATGGCATTGTTAAGTTTGTTCCTGCCAGTGGCGCTGCCAGTAGAATGTTTAAGAATCTGTTTGAGTTTCTGGATGCAGACTATTACGTACCTACAACAGATTTCGAAAAGAAGTTCTTCGCAGAGATTCACAACTTTGCTTTCTTTGATGCATTGAATGACGCTTGTTTCCTGAATGAGGAAGAGGGTGTTGACGCTTTGATAGAAGAAGGTGAGTATAAGGCTGTTGTTGCCAACCTGCTGGGTGAAGAAGGACTGAATTACGGTCAGTTGCCCAAGGGCCTTTTGCAGTTCCATAGCTATGATGACTGTGCCCGTACTCCGGTGGAAGAACACCTTGTGGAGGCTGCTTTGTACGCTAGTAGTCAGGGTAAGTCGGCAGTACACTTTACTGTTAGTGCAGAGCACAGGGAGTTCTTTAAGGAACTGATAGAGCGTGTGCTCCCAGATGTAAGCAGTCGTTATAACATTAAATATAATGTGAGCTTGAGTGAACAGAAACCAAGCACGGATACTGTTGCAGCCAACATGGATAATACGCCTTTCCGTACTGAAGACGGGAAGTTGTTGTTCCGTCCTGGAGGCCATGGCGCTCTTATTGAGAATCTTAATGACCTGGATAGCGATGTGGTATTCATTAAGAATATCGATAATGTCGTACCTGACAGGCTGAAGGATGATACTGTGCTGTGGAAGCAGGTGATTGCTGGTGTTCTGGTTAGTGTGCAGAAGCAAACTTTTGAATATCTGAATCTGTTGGATAGTGGTAAGTTTACTCATGATGACCTGGAGAATATTATCCGTTTTGTCCGTCATACCCTTAATACTGATGTTCCAGGTTTGAAGGATATGGAGGATACAGAATTGCATATTTTCCTGAAGAACAAGTTGAACAGACCCATCCGCGTTTGTGGCGTTGTTAAGAATGTCGGCGAACCTGGTGGTGGCCCGTTCCTGGCTTTTAATCCAGACGGAAGTGTATCGCTGCAGATTCTTGAAAGTAGCCAGATTGACCAGAATAATCCTGAGTATATGAAGATGTTTACTCAGGGAACGCACTTCAATCCCGTAGATTTGGTTTGTGCCGTTAGAAACTACAAGGGTGAAAAGTTTAATCTGCCCGACTATGTTGACCCTGCTACCGGATTTATCTCATACAAGAGTAAGGGCGGTAAGGAACTGAAGGCCCTTGAATTGCCAGGCTTGTGGAACGGTGCCATGAGTAATTGGAGTACTCTAATGGTTGAAGTACCTCTGAGTACCTTTAATCCCGTTAAGACTGTCAATGATTTGCTTCGTCCTCAGCATCAGGCAGAAAATTAATTTTAAATCGAAGAAGAAAACACATATAAATGAAATCTGATATTGAAATTGCGAGGGAAACTCCATTGGCCCCCATAGCAGATATTGCTGAGAAAATGGGTGTGCCAGGAGAGGCCCTTGAACCATATGGCCGTTATTGTGCCAAGATTCCTGAGTATTTAATTGATGAAGAAAAAGTAAAACAACATAAACTGATTCTTGTCACATCCATCTCGTCGACAAAAGCAGGCATTGGAAAGACAACTGTAAGTGTCGGACTGGCTTTAGGGATGTCTAAAATTGGCAAGAAAACTATTGTGGCGTTACGTGAGCCCTCATTAGGACCGTGTTTCGGTATAAAGGGTGGGGCAGCTGGTGGCGGATATGCCCAGGTCTTGCCTATGGACAAGATAAACTTGCATTTCACTGGCGATTTTCATGCAATTACCTCGGCGCATAATATGATTGCAGCCCTATTGGACAACTATATTTACCAGCACAGGAATGATGGTTTTGCTATGCGTGAAGTTCTGTGGAAACGCGTACTTGACGTAAACGACCGCAATCTGCGTTATGTTGTAACCGGTTTGGGTGCCAAGACAGACGGTGTTACAATGGAGAGCGGTTTTGATATTACTCCCGCAAGTGAGATTATGGCTATTCTATGTCTGGCCAAGAATCAGGATGATTTACGTCGCAGAATTGAAAACATCTTATTGGGAACTACTATAGACGGCAAGCCTTTCTATGTTAAGGATTTGGGGGTTGCCGGTGCTATCTGTGTATTGTTGAAGGATGCATTACATCCTAATCTGGTACAGACGACAGAACAGACGCCAGCTATTGTACATGGCGGTCCGTTTGCCAACATCGCACACGGATGTAATAGCGTTCTTGCAACTAAGCTGGCTCTTACCTTTGGCGATTATGTAATAACCGAGGCTGGATTTGGCGCAGATTTGGGCGCAGAGAAGTTCTACGACATTAAGTGCCGTAAGAGTGGTCTTCAGCCTTCACTTACAGTATTGGTGGCAGGGTCTCATGGATTAAAGATGCATGGTGGTGTGCCAATTGACGAGATTAAGAAGCCCAATATGGAAGGGTTGAAGAAAGGCGTGAAGAATATGGATCGCCATATCAAGAATATCCAAAGCTTTGGCCAGACGGTTTTAGTATGCTTTAATCGCTATGCTACAGATACCGAAGAAGAAATTGACTTTCTTCGACAGCATTGTAAAGAGAGAGGCGTAGGATTTGTTGTGAATAATGCGTTTAACGAAGGCGGAAAAGGTGCTGTTGAGCTGGCTAAGTTGGTTGTTGATACAATAGAGAAAAATCCGAGCAAGCCCCTCTGCTTAGCATATAATGATAATGAAAGCGTAGAGGAAAAGGCGGAAGCTGTTGCTAGAAAAATATATGGCGCAGACGGTGTAACCTTTAGTCCTGCTGCAAAACGTATGATAGATAAGATTAACGAGATGGGCATATCTCATTATCCCATATGTATAGCTAAGACACAATATAGTTTTTCTGCCGACCAGAAAGCATATGGTGTCCCTACTGGATTTAAAATTAATATCCGTGACATTGTTATAAATTGTGGCGCGGAGATGCTGGTATTGATTGCCGGAGATATATTACGTATGCCTGGTTTGCCTAAGAGTCCGCAAGCTGAGCGTATAGATCTTGTAAATGGAGAAATAGAAGGCCTTTCATGAGTGAATTAGAGAACTTACATAACGAAGAAACCAATGATACCTCTTACGACCATGTGCTAAAGTACACAGGCGTTTTTGGCGGAGTACAAGGTCTGAAGATGCTTGTATCTGTTGCGCGTAATAAACTTACTGCGAGATTCCTTGGTGAATTCGGTATGGGTTTAATAAGTGTATATAATAGTATCTCGGACTTCCTTGTTAGTGCAAGTAACATGGGAATGCCACTGAATGCTACTCAGAAGGCAGGGGAGTTGTTTGACAATGGCACGAATGAACAGATTGAACATTTCGTGATGGTTGTTAGAACCTGGGTGCTATGGACAGCCGTTTTTGCAATGGTCTTGTGTTTGTGTGCATCTCCCTTATTCAGCTATTCCTACTTTGATAGCATCTGGGATTATCGTGTACTTTTAATGATCCCTGTTGCCATAAGCTCCCTTTTGGCAGAAGGTGAATGCGCTATTCTGAAGGGGCTTAGACAGGTTAAGAAGGTTGCGATAATAGAAGTTGCGGTAGCGATACTTACCATAGTGCTTACTGTACCTTTTTATTATTATCTGGGCTTGAAGGGTGTTGTCATAGGGCTTATCTTAAGTACCCTTTCTTCATTTATCACCCATGGATTCTTTTCTTTCAGATTGGTTTCCTATAAGGTTTCGCCTTTTAGTAAAGAAGTATTCAAGGAAGGGCTCCCGTTGTTAAAGAGGGGTATTCCTTATGTTCTTGCGGGCGTTTCCGCTACCAGCTTGTATGCGTTTATTCCTGCATATATCTTACATGCTGGTAATACCACAATGGACGATGTTGGTATTTTCCGCGCCGGTTGGATACTTATGGTAAGTTATGCAAGTATGGCTTTCTTGGCGTTGGAAGCAGATTATTTCCCTCGTCTTTCTTCTGTTAATCATGATATTGAACGAATGAGTCAGACCATCAACCAACAGGTCAAGGTATGTCTGCTCGTTCTTGCTCCTTTACTCATTCTGTATATTCTTTTGCTTCCGACAGTAATAAGTTTGCAGTTTGGTGAATCCTTTATGGCCATTCTGAACATGTCTCTATGTGCATGTTTTTATACATACTTCCGTGCTTTGGCGTTACCCTTGGGCTATAGTACCTTGGCAAAGGGAGATAATATGGTTTATCTGGCATTAGAGGTTGCTTGTAATACCTTTTTGGGTGTTGTTATTTGGCTGCTTTACAATGTTTATGGAATGGTGGGGGTAGGCGTTGCACTCTCTGCTGAGGCCTTGTTCAATGTTGTAATTAATTTGTTGGTATGCAGATACCGATATAAAGTCAAGGTTATGCGAAATACTTGGCTTATATTCTTCTTCCAACTTATATGCTTATCTGTCGCATTCCTGTTCTGTATGTCATCAAATGTCGGGATGAAGTATTTCGTTGGTGGAGCTGTTTTTGTGATATCGTTCTCGTATAGTATTTTCCATTTAAGTAAACGTAGCGATTTCCTGCGACATATTTATCACCATTTCATTCATTCGTCGGGTGATTGTTGTTAAAAAAAAAAGGAACTCAAAACTGAGTTCCTTTTTCTTTGGAGGTGCCTGGCGGATTCGAACCGCCGTGCACGGTTTTGCAGACCGGTGACTAAGCCACTCATCCAAGGCACCATTTTTTTTTAATGCGATGCAAAGGTACGATTTTTGTTGCAATCTACCAAATGTTGCTGCATCTTTTTTGATTTTCATTATGTTTGTCGGGGTGACCCGACTCGAACGGGCGACCACCTGGTCCCAAACCAGGTGCGCTACCAACTGCGCTACACCCCGGAACTTCTCACGCTCTCGTGAAAAGCGATGCAAAGGTACTTCTTTAATTTCAATTGTGCAAGAATCTCTGCTGTTTTTTTTTCATTTTGCGCTGCCCTTATTATTTTCTTTAAATATAAATAGGTATATTATAATTTATGTATATTTTTGCATGTAAAATGATTGTGAAATTGACAAAGGATTAACAATAAAATCAACTTACAAATTACAAAATGAAAAAGTACAATTTTAACGCTGGACCTTCAATTCTTCCCCGTGAGGTAATGGAGGCAACAGCTGCTGCTTGTCTTGAGTTTGAAGGCAGCGGATTATCTCTGATGGAAACAAGTCATCGTGCAAAGAACTTCCAGCCTGTTGTTGACGAGGCTGTTGCTCTTTTCAAGGAGTTGCTGGATATTCCCGAAGGCTATAGCGTAATCTTCCTTGGTGGTGGTGCCAGCCTTGAGTTCTGTATGATTCCTTACAATTTCCTGGAGAAGAAAGCTGCTTATCTGAATACTGGTGTCTGGGCTACAAAGGCAATGAAGGAAGCCAAGTTGTTTGGTGAGGTAGTAGAGGTTGCTTCAAGCAAGGACAAAAACTTTACCTATATCCCCAAGAATTTCGAGATTCCTGCTGATGCAGATTATCTTCATATAACAAGCAATAACACCATATATGGCACAGAGTTACGCAAGGATTTGGATTCTCCCATTCCTGTAATTGCTGATATGAGTAGCGATATTTTCTCTCGCCCTGTAGATGTTAGCAAGTATGGTATGATTTATGGCGGTGCTCAGAAGAACCTGTCAATGGCTGGTGTTACATTTGTCATTGTTAAGGAAGACCTGTTAGGTAAGGTTAGTCGTCCTATTCCTACCATGTTGGATTATCGTACACATGTTAAGAAGGGTAGTATGTTTAATACTCCTCCAACAGTTCCCATCTACTGTGCTTTGCAGAATCTTAAGTGGATCAAAAAGCAGGGTGGTGTAGAAGCTATGGCTAAGTTGGCTCAGCAGCGTGCCGAGATTGTTTACGGTGAGATTGATCGTAACAAGTTGTTTGTAGGTACAGCTGAAGAGGATAGCCGTTCTTTGATGAATCTTACATTCGTTTTGAAGCCTGAGTATGAGGATTTGCAGGACGAGTTCATGGCCTTCGCAACTGAGAAGGG
>CAMOMP010000069.1:0-11128 GCA_946619915.1 uncultured Prevotellaceae bacterium
AGATGGGGAAGGCTTTGCTGAATAATAAATAATCTTCTGTCAAATGGTCAATTAAATGGTCAATTAAACGATAGCCAGAAAGAGACCTTTGAGTTTATAAAGGCTCACGAGGGTTATAATACAACCAAAATAGCGGACGGCCTTGGTAAACCATTCAGAACCATTGTCAAGCATATAAATGTGCTTCTTGAATTGAATATGATAGAGCGTCACGGTAGTAAGAAGACGGGTGGGTACTATATTAAGAGTGAAGAGTGAAAGGCCTCTCCCCAACCCTCCCCCGTGAGGGAGGGAGATTTATGTGAAGAGTGAAGAGGGATTTCGGTGGAGAGTGAAGAGTGGCCGTTTTTTTTGAAAAAACGAGGTTGAAATTAACTGTGTTGATTTTTGTCACGACTCGGCCATTACCTAGCAAGCTTTGATGGCACTTACTGCTCCAAAAATTGAAAATCTTGGGAATTTCTGATTGAAAATCTTGGGAATTTTGTATCTTTGCCGCGGGATCAGGGGACGGTTGACTTTGATTTTATCGAGCCTGCTACGCCATGCCATAGCTGATGCGAGCATCGTTCTGGTCATGGCTTAAACGCAGCCTTCCCATTTGGCCGTCGAGCTAAACCTTCTCTGACCCGCTTTTATTTTCGGTCGAAGATGCGGTGGATGACGCCGTATGGGGAATGGCACGTGCCGATAGAAGTTTGATGTAAGATGTAAGGAGTAAGAGGGCATCCTGGTAGATTATAGATGATATGGCATCGAAAGAAAACTAAAAATGACAATAATATGCAGAAAATAGATTTAAATGGCAAGGTCATTCTGGTGACTGGCGGTGCCGGTTTTATTGGGTCTAACCTGATAAAAAGACTATTCGATGATACTAAAGGTACGACGATAGTTAACATAGATAACTGTAACTCGTACTATGACGTTTCGCTCAAGGAGTGGCGCTTGCAGATGTTGGATGCAAGAAGTAAGATGGAAGATGTGAGCACGAACTATAAGTTTATCAAAGGCGATATATCCGACAAGGGACTCATAGACAAAATATTCTCTGAATACAAATTCGACATCGTTGTGAACCTGGCTGCACAAGCCGGAGTCCGCTATTCCATAGAGAATCCAGATGCGTATATTCAGTCGAACATCATTGGATTCTATAATATCCTGGAGGCGTGCCGCCATTCGATGTCAGATGTAAGAAGTAAGAAGGAAGATGTGAATGCTCAGCCATCAGCCATCAGCCCTCAGACATACAGAGGTGTGCAACATCTGGTGTATGCGTCAAGCTCCAGCGTGTATGGTGGTAATAAGAAGGTGCCATTCAGTACGGATGATAGGGTGGATAATCCTGTTTCGCTTTATGCAGCCACCAAGAAGAGCAATGAGCTGATGGCGCATTGCTACAGTAAGCTGTACAATATTCCTTCTACAGGACTCCGTTTCTTCACTGTTTATGGTCCTGCAGGACGTCCTGACATGGCATACTTTGGCTTCACCAACAAGCTGCTTGCAGGCAAGACCATACAGATATTCAACTATGGCAACTGCCGTAGGGACTTTACGTATGTAGATGATATCGTGGAAGGTATCGTCCGCGTGATGGAAGGCGCACCGGAGCGCAAAAACGGTGAGGACGGCCTGCCTGTACCTCCCTATGCAGTATATAACATAGGTGGCGGTCAACCCGAGAATTTGCTTGACTTCGTGAACATCCTGCAGGAGGAACTGGTAAGGGCTGGAGTATTGCCCAAGGACTACGACTTTGATGCCCACAAACAGCTGGTGCCCATGCAGCCAGGTGACGTGCCCGTCACTTATGCAGACTCCGAAGCCTTGCAACGTGATTATGGATTCACACCTAAGATTACGTTACGTGAAGGCCTTCGTAAGTTTGCGGAGTGGTACAAGAGCTACTACAAGATGTCTGAGGGATGATTATAGATGATAGATTACAGATTATAGATTATAGATAGTTTAGAGTCGATAGTTTTAAGAATAGGGTAATGGGTCGGTGCATGTTTGCATCGGCCTTTTTGTGTTAAGGGGGCAAATGAACGGTGGGAAAAAGGTGGTTTTTGTTTAATGGATTAAATAAAATTGGGAAAAAACTTGCAAGTTCGTTAAATAATTTGCATCTTTGCCCCCGAAATCTCATCATTGTTGCTCATGGATAAGCAGATATTGAAACAGATCCTTCGGGATAATCAGCAAGAGGTAGAACGCTATGTTGTGGAACCGCGTGAATTGGTGTTAAGCGATTTCCCGTGCCGTGTACTCGTTGGGGTGCGTAGGTCGGGTAAGTCATATATGCTCTACCATCACATCCAGCAACTGCTGGCTGCGGGGCATAAGTGGGACGAGATGCTCTATCTGAACTTTGAGGATGAACGCTTGGAGAACTTCGATACTGAGGACTTTAACCGACTCCTGGAGTGCCATCAGGAGATGTACGGCAAACGACCAATGCTGTTCCTGGACGAGATACAGAACATCGACTGTTGGCATAAGTTTGCCCGACGGATGGCTGATGCCAAATACACCATCTTTATTACTGGCAGTAACGCAAAGATGCTCTCCGGCGAGATAAACACTACACTTGGCGGACGTTTCCTGATAGCAGAAGTCTTTCCATATAGTTTCAAGGAGTTTCTTGCTGTACATCAGGTATCGACCAGCGAGAATGACCTGATAGCTACTGATGGACGCGCCAGGGTGATTCGCGCTTTTGATGAATACCTGAGATATGGCGGTCTGCCTGCAGCAGCACTTCTGCCAGCTAAGCGAAACTACCTGAGCAGCGTGTACCAGAAGATATACATGGGTGACATCATCGCTCGTAATAAGATTACCAATGTGGCTGGCATTCGTGTGCTGGTGCGAAAAATGGCAGAGAGCGTTTGCCGGCCTATCTCCTACAACCGCATCAACAACCTGCTGTCGAGCGTTGGCGGTAAGCTCAGTCTTGCCACCACCATCAAGTATGTGGAGTATTGCGAGGAGGCATGGCTGCTGCTGCGGCTCAGGAACTATGCATCTGCGCTGGCTGACAAGGAAAGCAACTGTAAGTACTATTTTATTGATACGGGTATTCTGGGCCTGTTCCTGATCGATAAGGATACGATGCTGCTGGAGAACCTTGTGGCCATCCAGCTGTTCCGCATCTATGGCCACGACATGGATAATGGGCGCGTGTTCTTCTACAATGACGGCTACGAGGTGGATTTCTATGTCCCTGATGAAGAACTGGCCATACAGGTGAGTTATTCGTTGCGTGATGAAGAAACCCGGAAACGTGAGACGGAGGCTCTGCAGAAGTTGCCAAACCGTCTGCCTTGCAGAAGGAGGTTGATTCTGACCTACGACGAGGAGGACACCATTAGCGACAAGCATGGCATCATCGAGGTGATGCCGGTGTGGAAATGGATGATGTAAGAGTACTTACGGTTCATGGTTCAAGGTTCATGGTTCAAGGTTCATGGTTCAGGGTTAATGGTTCATGGTTCAGGGTTAATGGTTCATGGTTCATGGTTCATGATTGACGACGGGGGCATGATTCAAGGTTAATGGTGAATGATTAAAAACAATGGAATATAAAAAGGATTATAAGAAACCTTATAAGGCTGTGGAGAAAGCAACGGCTTATAAACCTAAGCGTGGAAAGCTTGCGCCTCTAATGAAAGAAGAGGATAAGGAGAAAGCTAGGATACATGAGCTGAGTTATGATTTTGGATGTAGGATTACAAGGTTATTCCAATATCTAACAGAGGATTCAGAGTATAAGGAGTACGTAATATCAAAGCAGATATATAGGAGTGGGACTTCCATTGGTGCTAATGTACGCGAGAGCAAGCACGCTCAAAGTGATGCTGACTTCTTGTCTAAGATGTCAATAGCATATAAGGAAGCGGATGAGACGAACTATTGGCTGAACCTTTTGCATGACAATGGCTACTTGAACGATGATCAATTTCATTCTTTAGCGCATGATTGCGATAGGATTTTGAAGGTTTTGACTTCAATCGTGAAAACGATGAAGGAGAAAATAGAAGGAGGAAAGAAGAAATAGCTCATCGTTATGGTTAATGGTTAAGGATTAAGGGTTCAGGGTTCATGGCAATACTGGTTCAAGGTTCATGGTTCAAGGTTCATGGTTCATGGTTCAAGGTTCATGGTCAATGTTCAATGGCCAACAGCCAATGGTCAATGGTCAATGTTCAATGTTCAATGAATAAAAATTTTCAACTTTCAATTCTCAATTTTCAACTTTCTACATCCAGCACCGAATACACTGAGTTGTTGCTCTTGTACTCCGGCACCATCTCCTTCATCTTCCTTACGATATCCATGCTGTTGTAGCGCCTCGAAATCTCCAACAGCTCCTCAATATCCCTGTTTACCGTCTCGTAATCATATTCACGCACAGAGGCGATGCGAATCTTGCCATGATAGGTAGGCTTGGTACCCTCCATCTCGTTCAGCACCTCCTCATAGAGCTTCTCTCCTTCACGCAGGCCGGTATAGACAATCTTGATATTCTTGGCCCCCGACAGTGATATCATTCTCTTTGCCAGATCCACTATACGCACCGGTTTACCCATGTCGAAGACAAAGATCTCACCCCCGTGTCCCATGGTTCCGGCCTCCAATACCAGCTTACAAGCCTCAGGTATCAGCATAAAGAAGCGGACAATCCTCTCGTCTGTTACCGTCACGGGACCACCGTTCTTTATCTGTTCATTAAAGATGGGGATTACCGAGCCGTTGCTGCCCAGCACATTACCGAAGCGGGTTGTCACAAAGTGCGTCACGCCACCCACCTGTTTCTCTTTGATAGCCTTGTTCAGACTCTGGCAGTAAATCTCACAGATACGCTTGCTGCAGCCCATCACATTGGTGGGGTTCACAGCCTTGTCCGTAGAGATCATCACAAACTTCTTCACCCCATATTTCACGCTCAGGTCGGCAACAACCTTCGTACCATACACATTGTTCAGCACCGCCTCGCTGGGGTTATCCTCCATCATGGGCACATGCTTGTAGGCTGCGGCATGGAACACATAGTCGGGACGGAACGAGTCGAACACATTTTCCATCCTGTGGTTGTGGCAGATGCTTGTCACCACCACCTGGCAGGGAACCTTCGGATAATCCTTGGACATCATCAGCGTGATATCGTGCTGAGGCGTCTCTGCCTGGTCTATCAGCATCATCGAGGCTGGTCCGAACTGAGCCACCTGCCGTACAATCTCCGCACCGATGGAGCCCGCGGCACCCGTTATGAGCACCCGCTGACCTTTCAGCTGTCTTTCCACGGCCTTCATATCTATCTTAATCTCCTCGCGCGGGAGCAGATCCTCCACACTCACCTCGTGCAGCCGCATACTCGCCATCTCCTCTTGGCTCAGCTCATTTCTTTCCGATCCCATCTCCCTGGAAAGTTGGGGCATCAGAATCTTGCAGCCTGCACCTAGGAACAGATCCTGCAGCTTCTGGTTCTCCTGAAACTCCTTTATGCGAAGCGGACTCACCAGAATGGCATGTATCTTTCTATTCCGGATAACGGAAACCAGGTCATCGTCCAAGGTATATACCCGGACTCCCAACACATACCTGTCCTTAACATAGGAGGCATGCGAGATGAAACCCTTCAGCTCATATTTGGCCGGACGTTCAGAGCGTATATACTTGGCCAGGCTTATGCCCCCCTTCAAGGCACCGAATATCAGCACCCTTGTGGATGGTTCCCGTTCGTATGCCGACTCGTACATTATCTTCGCCATAATGCGCAGAGCCCACATCATCATGGTTGCCACCAGGAATATAGAGAATATTCCCGTGACCGTGAAAGCCGTAAATATCGTAATGCCGAACAGTCTGCTGGCAAAGGTACATAACAGTGCCAGGATGAATGTCACAAAGTTGGCGTTCGCCATCCTCAGCAAGTCATACGAGCCGGAATAACGTAACACCCCCGAATAGGTCTTGAACTTGCGTGCTCCTATCCAGCTCAGCAAGGCAAACAGCAAGGAGTTGTAGAAGACAAGGCACCTATGTTCGTATGTTACAAAAGAACGATGGATAATCCAGTAGGTAAAGACAGAAGCTATAAAGACTATAAAGGTATCTGCCAATAAGATTGCCCAATAGGGCAACACCTTCTTATTGAAGAACCAGTTTGTCAGCTTCCTAACAGGTTTAAATCGATAGATCATCACACTTAGTTTAATTCGAATTCTGATGATTTCAACACCAATCTGTCCACAAAGTTTTACTCATCCTAACTGCGAAGGTACGAAGAAGTGAGCAGACGACCAAACGATTCCGCCTTTTTTTACTGTTTACGGTCTTTTGGGCATTGAACATTGAAACTTCGTTTCGAGCCTGCTTTCGCTCGGCATCACTCATGCAAGCATGGTGTGCTCTCGCTTAATCGCAGCCTTGAACATTGAGAATTGAGAATTGAAGCTGCGCTTCGAGCCTGCTCACACTCGGAAGAGCTGATGCGAGCATCGCTTTTCTCTCGCTCAGTCGCAGCCTTCAAAATTCAAAATTCAAAATTGGACATTATTTTATTTCACACAGATTCCACAGATCCCACAGATTATTTAAAGGTCCCGCAGAAATAGCAGAAATAGCAGAAATTTTTAACAAAAACCGCGAAAATTCTTTTGATCAGGTTTAGGCTGCGCCTTTGATGCCGTAAACATAGGCTTTCCCTCGTAAGCAAGCTTCCAGGTAAAGTCTATATTCACCCCATCAATTCTTTCAGAATTTAAACCTGCTCAAAAGAAAATGTTCATTGCCGTGCGCTAAAAAACCAGGCTTATAGCCTATGACAGCGAGCATCCAGATAAAAGTACCCAGATACATCATCAATCTCTTCGAGATTTCATCCTGAACAGAAGAAAAACGCCGCTTCGCTAGAAAACCATTTTTATTATCCCTCTAAAAAAAAGAGAAGAAAATCGCCGGAGGCGGGAAGACTGCAGGGCTGCTTAGTTCAAGGCGTCTTGCGGGCTAAAAAACAATTTGTTATATTCTCTAAATTAGAGAAAAGAGAATAGAGAAGCGGTAGAAGCGCCTATTCAGTTTAGAGTTTAGTGTGTAGAGTTTAGGGATGCGCCATAGGGGGTAAGTGTTTTTTTTGAGAAAATGCTTTGTTATATTGTGAGAATTGAGTAGTTTTGCGGTGTGATTTGAGTAAAATTGCAACAAGAATTGAGTAAAATATCATAATGATTTGAGATGGTGGAGTATATTCGTAAACAGTTTTATACGCTGAAGGAACGGGTTCTGGAACCTCGGAAATTCATGCAGGTTTTGGCTGGCCCACGCCAGGTGGGAAAGTCTACATTGGTGAATCAGGTGCTGGCACAGGCGGCCATCCCATATTCCATTGATGTGGCTGATGCGGTGGACCCGAAGGACAGCGACTGGATTCATCGCGTTTGGGAGGCTGCCCGCACAACGATGATGCTCCGGAAGTTGGACGAATACTTGCTAGTGATTGATGAGGTGCAGAAGATTGAGAACTGGAGCGAGGTGGTAAAACGGGAATGGGACGCTGACTCGCGCAACCATGTGAACCTGAAGGTGGTGCTGCTGGGGAGTAGTCGCCTGCTGCTGAGGAAGGGGCTGACGGAATCGCTGGCGGGACGTTATGAACTGATCAGAATGCCGCATTGGAGCCTGCAGGAGATGCGTGATGCCTTCGGGGTGTCGCTGGACGAGTATCTCTACTTTGGCGGCTATCCTGGGCCTGCGCACATGATAAAGGATGAGCGCAGGTGGCGAAAATACATCAAGGACTCGTTGGTGGCTCCGGCTATCGAGAAGGACGTGATTATGACATCGAACATCTATAAACCGGCCCTGATGAAGCAGTTGTTTGAACTGGGATGCAGTTATTCGGCTGAGATACTGTCGCTCACCAAGATGATGGGGCAGTTGCAGGATGCGGGCAATGTGACAACGCTGGCCGGCTATTTGGAGATTCTGGATCAGTGTGCCCTGTTGACGGGCTTGCAAAAATATGCCAACGATGAGGCACGCAAGAGGGGTTCCATTCCGAAGTATCAGGTGTATAACAATGCCTTGCTGACGGCCTACAAGGGTCGTGGGTTCATGGCTGACAGAACGGACACGAAGGCATGGGGCCGTTGGGTGGAGAGTGCTGTGGGTGCGCACCTGATGAGTATGGCTGAAGAGCTGGACTATAAGGTGTATTATTGGCGCGAGCCGTCGAGGAATCCTGCTCAGGGCGATTGGGAGGTGGATTTTGTGGTTGTTCGTGACGGTGAGGTGACGGCCATTGAGGTGAAGAGCGGTAGGCGAGGAATGAATTCTGGGTTACCTGAGTTTGTGGATGCCTTCCATCCCAAGCGTTCGTTTGTGGTAGGCACTGGTGGCGTGAGCCTAGAGGATTTTTTGAATAGTGAGGTGGAGGGAATAATATGATGGATGATGTAAGAGGTAAGAAGGAAGAGGGCTGAGGGCTGATGTAAGATGTAAGAGGGAAGAAGGAAGAGGGAAGAGGAGAATTCAGTTTAGAGTTTAGTGTGTAGAGTTTAGAGGCAGTGGTAAGTTTATAGTTTACAGTTTACAGTTTACAGTTTACAGTTTATAGATGATAGATAGTTTAGAGTTTAAACTAAACCGTCATCCATTGCTTGCGCTCGGCATCGGACATCTTCTCGATGGCATAGCGGAGGGTGGTGCGCGGCATCTCGTGGGCATGCTGACGTAGGAAGTCGCGAAGCAAATCCATTGAGACGCGTTTGCCCATCTCTCTGAGCATCCAACCTACCGCCTTATGCATCAGGTCGTGCGGGTGATGCAGGTGTATCTCGGCATAGCGCAGGCACCACGAAGGGTCTCCCATCTGCGATGTCTTCCACGAGCATACCATGCTCATCCGCTGCTTCCAGAGGCAGGGGCTCTGTGCCAGTTCATCCAGCACCTGCCGCTTATATTCCTTGTCTCCCAGACTAGTGGGCAACAGCAACCAATGCCCCAGAATCTTATGCACAGACAAATCCACGAGGTCCCAGTTGTTGGCCCGTTCGGCATAACGCAGGTACATCGTCAAGATTTCGTCTCGCCCGCGGATAGCCTTCTCATCATTCTCCAATCGCTTTGTGGCCAACTTCTCGAACTTCGCCACCAGAATCAGCAAACCGCAGAGGCGCACTTCGTGCCAGCGGTTCATCAAGAGCGTTGGTACTTCGCTCAAGGGGATGTCCTTCCATGCAGCCTTAACCACTTCGCGGGTCTGTGGCACTTTCAGGCCCAGGAACTCATCACCCTCGCCATACTCGCCAGGTCCCGTCTTAAAGAACCTCGTCAGTATCCGCCGCTGCGACTCATTCCGCTGCGACTCCATATATGCTATGATTTCTTTGGCAGTCACTTTGTCAAATTGAAAAATGGTTTATTTTAACATCGAAAAACACGAAAATCGGGGGCAGAGGCCCCACAATTTAAATTGAAGCTACGCTTCGAGCCTGCTCACACTCGGAAGAGCTGATGCGAGCATCGCTTTTCTCTCGCTCAGTCGCAGCCTTCAAAATTCAAAATTCAAAATTGGACATTATTTTATTTCACACAGATTCCACAGATCTCACAGTTTTTTTTATGTCCCGCAGAAATCGCAGAAATTGCAGAAATTTATTTTAAACATCGAAAGACACGAAAAACACGAAAATCCTTTCCGAAAGCTTGGGCACTTTGTGCCTTTGTTCTGTTATCGCCATGAAGCTGGTCATAAGCAAGCTTCCACCATCTTCCTGCCAATAGCATAACATATCTTTCAGATATCTAAGCTTTCAAAAAGCAAAACAACGCCCTGCGGGCTAGAAAACCAACTTGGTTTCAAGTTTGCCACTTCGTTCTCGCGTTCCGCTCGCGACCCCTTCGGCGTTCATGCTCCAAGTTTCAAGTTCAAGTCGGCGGCGGAACTATCAACTCATAAACTAAAGAACTTATAAACTCACAAACTGCCTCTAAACTATCGCGAAGCGCACTGCCTCTAAACTCTACACTCTAAACTTTAAAGAGGCTTGTAGTACTTAAGAGCTTCTGGCATAAGTTTCTGGAGGGCAGCTATGCGCTTCTCGTCAGAAGGATGGTCGCTGAAGATCTCACTCTTTTTGTTGCCACCCTGCTGAGCCATGCGCTGCCAGAAGGGGATTGCCAACTGAGGGTCGTAGCCGGCCATGGCAGCAAAGATAAGGCCTAAGTGGTCAGCTTCCGTCTCGTTGTCACGCGAATACTTCAGGTTGGCAAAGTTGAATCCTATCTGTCCTGCCATATCAATAAGTGATGCGGTGCTGCTCATGCCTTTCTGCTGTGCCAGCTGCGTGAGCACAGTGCCACCTATCTGTGCCGCATATTGCTGACGCATCTGTTTGGAGAGCTGTTCGGCAGAATGTTTAGCCACAGCATGTGCTATCTCATGTCCAAGTACGATGGCCAGACTGGCCTCATCCTGGGTAAGGGGGAGCATACCCTCATATACCACAATCTTACCGCCAGGCATACAGAATGCGTTGGCCTGATTGTCGGCAACCAGATTAAATTCCCACTGGAAGTTCTGCAGCTCAGTGGAGTAGCCGTTCTCTTTGAGGTATGTCTCCACGGCAGTTGCCAGACGCTGGCCCACACGTTTCACCATAGCAGTATTGTTCTGGTTGGAGGATTGTTTAGCCCCCTTCATATAATCCTGGTATTGTTGTGAACTGAGGCTGAGAATCTGTGCGTCATTCACGAGTAGATGGGTCTTACGTCCTGTGATGGGTACTGTGTTGGTTGTTCCGCAGGCTGCGGTGAGCAACGTAAGTGCTACAAAGAGCAATTTTTTTATTGTTTTCATCTGTTTAAATATTTTTGGTTTATTGTTTACTGTTTACGGTTTACCGTCTTTTGATCATTGAACATTGAATTTTTATTTAACATCGAAAGACACGAAAGACACGAAAAAACTTGGGTTAGACCCAATTTAAATTCAAATTTTATAAATTCAAAATTCAAAATTGGACATTATTTTATTTCACACAGATCGCACAGATTATTTAAAGGTCCCGCAGAAGGCTGCGATTGAGCGAGAGCAATGATAAGCTTGCTTAAGCAT
>CAMOMP010000070.1:0-11069 GCA_946619915.1 uncultured Prevotellaceae bacterium
TTGGTGGTAGGAAAAGTAGGTTATGGACTGGGCGAGAACACCAACGGCTTGCGCGAGACACGTCTGACACCCGACGAGCAGTACACGCACATCACGTTGTGGACCATTGTATCCTCCAATATGCTTATTGGTTGCGACATCGCACAGATGGATGACTTTACGCTGAACCTGCTTTGTAACAACGAGGTGAACGCCATCGATCAGGACATCCTGGGCAAGCAGGCGGATCGCGTCTCAAAGACAGGCGATATAGAGGTATGGAGTCGTCCGTTGGCAGATGGAGCCATTGCCGTGGGTATTTTCAACACAGGAGAAAAAGACCAGCAGGTAGATATGAAGGCACTTATCCCTCAGTCTTCCTCAGTGTCCAATCCTTCCCTTACCGTTCGTGACCTGTGGCGCCAGAAGGACCTCGCACCCAGCGAACTCACCTGCACCATTCCCTTGCACGGATGCAGGTATTTAAAGGTTTGGTTCAAGTAAAAGGCTGCCTAAAGCCTTATCGCATAAGCATTATATACAGGACTATTGCGACAACTAACAGCAGTATAAGAACGATCAGAAGAGACATGCTGGCTATGGTTAGTCGCCATATGGTGCCCCAATAGCTGTAGCCCGTCAGCTGCTTGACGGGAATGATAACCAATAGCAGGATGAGTAGCCCATAGATCATTTCCGCAGTCAGGCTGAAACAAAACAGCGAGGGAATGAGGCTATAGATGAGAAGCATATTGCTGATATAAACCATCGCCACGAAGCACTCTGAAAGACGTATGTCGGGGAGGGCAGGGCAACGGCGGAACAGCAGCCAGAGCGGACAGGAGAAGAGCAGCAGACTAATAATTATTACTATAGAATAGTGCTCTTCGAACCATTTTCCGCTTGCTTCGACTTTTTGGTTGAACTCTTCCTCCATTTCTTTCTCTTCCTCCTTGGCGAGTGTGTTGCCAGCCTCTTGAGAATCCTCTTGTAGCTCAGTCTGTTGTGTTTCAACATTCATTTTATCCACGAGTGACAGGGTTTCCTTCTTCTGCTCTTCCATGCGGTTAATACCCTTGATATTCAGTCCAGTATCTACCAGCAACGTCAGGGCGAAGAGCAGAAAGTACATTTTAAAGGGTGGGAAGTATGCCATCTGCATGCCCCCCAGATAGTCGCGAATCATGTAGCCCGGGCGTATCAGGAGGTCGCGAATGCTACGGAACATACCCCGGTTGCCCAATCCCCAGACATCAAGAAACAGTAGGAAAGCATTCTTGAAGGAGTATCGTCCTATCTTGGCTGACTGTCCGCAACGCGGGCAGTAATTGCCCTGATAGTGCGTGCCGCAGGTAGTACACTCGTGTTGTTGCTCTGAGAGTGGTGCCACCTGTGGAGGCTGTCGTTTCCACTCCTGAAATCGTCTGAATAGTTCTTTCATTTTTGGTCGTTTTATTGTTTGGCGCCGCTAGCGTCTAAAGTATAATTCTCTATTACCAGGGCTTTGTCAAACTCCTCTCATTCTATCCTCCAGCCATTGGCAGAGGTACTCCACCTGCTCCTTGGTGTTACCCATGAAGACGGCGCACTCCTTGTGCCCTTCGAATTGTGGCTCCACACCATCCATGGCACTGAGTGCTCCTACAGTGACCAGTTCTCGCTCAGCAGGACTGAGTTGATCGGAAGCATAGATGTCACCGAAGAGGTGCGACTTCATGTAATAATCTGCCTGCGGACAGAAGGTATAATCCCAAGGTGTGCCACCTTCATCGCGGGTTTGCATCTCGGTGCCCTGCTTTAGTGCCAAAGCGGCATCGTCCCATGCGCTGGGGCGTACGAAGGGTTTGCCTTCGCTGTCCTCAATTCCATGTGCCTTGCGCTCGTCAATCACCCGTTCCAGCACACCCAGTGCATTCAGCGAGCGGGGGAAACCCGTATAGGCATAGAGCTGCGAGAAGGCATCTTTCAACTCATTAATGGTTACGCCGCCATCCAGTGCCTGACGGGTAGCCGGATCTAGGCGAACCAAATCGCCTCGGGCCTCCAGTGCGGCACAGGCACACAGTAACAGCATCCTTTGGGAAACGGGGTTTTGCTTCATTTCTCTTTCTGCAGATTTGCTTGTTATTGACTTGTGATTACTGCGGGAACCTTCCTATCATTTGCGGGATATAGCGGTTGATGATCTTGACACCAATACTTGCTATAATCAGGGTGATGAGGGCAGAGACAAAGGCTACCAGCACCTGGGGCTGCGTCCATCCCCAACTACTGAAGCTGCCCATCACCACTTCCTGCATGAAATTCTTGTGCAGCAGATAAATGCCGATGGTGTTCTGGCCGATAAACAGCAGTATCTTCTTATTGAAGACCGGGGTATGCCAAGCTGGGCTTCTATACATGATGATGGAAAGTATAATCATGGCAACACTGCCGCTGAAGGCATTGAGGAACATCGTCGAGAGCGTGTTATGGCCTTTGAAAGCCATAGAATCGAGCACCATCGAGTCGCCTTTCACCAGTATGCCAAAGCCCAGCAGGCCAAGAGCGAGGAAGAATCCTATTGTGAGCTGCGATAGCTTGGCTTCCCTCAGATGCTTAACTGCCGGCAGTATCAGATAGCCCGCCAGCATGTAGCCGGTTGTTACAAACGATATGTCCAGACCCAAGGGATAACCTATGAAGCCTGTCCCTGATGTAGGATGCGGATGCGGGAGTGCCAGTCCGACAGCAAAGAAAACCACGGCTGCCACGCCTATCCATACCTTTTTATATCTTTTTACCGACTGCAGGGATCTGAACAGTAGCTCTACCCACACGCGACTCAGGAACAGTACGGGCAGGTACCACAGCGAAGTGAGGGAGTGGGCTGTGACGAGGTTCTCGAATGTTCCATAAAGCATGATGCCGAAGTTCTGGTACGAGAACCACGAATAGACTGCTGCAAAGATGATATATGGCACAAGGAGTGCCTTGAAATTCTTGATCAGGAATGCCCCAATGGTGCCTCGATTCATTACGTCTGCCGGTTTAGTTACCATTCCCGACACCATAAAGAACAATGGCATGTGGAAGGAGTAGATAACCAATCGCCATAGTGGCGTAGCCAAATTGTCTGTGGCATGCCCCATGATAACCAAGAAGATGGCCAGTCCTTTCACATAGTCCAGCTCTTCAATTCTTTGTTTTCTTATTTCGTTCATAATATTCTTTTTTTTAACGATAACGTTAACGGGAACGATAACTTTTTTGTTTATATAATCAGTTTCACGCGGAAGCCTCGCTTGGTGGGTTCCTCTATTACCTGTTTGCACAGATCGGAGAGTTCGTTTCGCTGTGCATCGGTAAGTGGGGTGGCGGTCATCTGCTCCACCATGAAGTCGAGGGCTGTGACGCCTGACTGTTCGCTATGGGTGATGCGGACGGTGATGGGGCGGTACTGCGCCATAGGACCGTCCAGCATCTTGTCAGTCAGCCGGTCTGCCGTCTCCAGCTTCTCGACGATGCCGTACTTGTGGCAGAAGGCACCCATGGCAGAGTGCATGCCCAGGAAGTCGAACTCGGGACCGTCAATCTCGAACACTTCCTTGCGGATGCGCTTGATGAAGGCCTTTGTGGCGCTATGGACGGGATTATCGAAGATCTGCGCAGGCGAGCCGTCTTCATGGATATAGCCGTCGTACATGAAGAAAATGCGTGTCGAGACGTCGTGAGCGAACTTCATCTCGTGGGTGACAATGAGCATGGTCATGCCCTCCTTGGCCAACTGACGGATGACGCTGAGCACCTCGCCCACCATCGTCGGGTCGAGGGCTGATGTGGGTTCGTCGAAGAGGATGACTTCGGGTTTCATGGCCAGGGCGCGGGCGATGGCCACACGCTGTTTCTGACCACCGGAGAGGCTCGACGGATAGACGTTGGCTTTCTCGGCCAGTCCTACCTTACGCAGCAGTGACACTCCCTCCTTTCGTGCCTCTTCCTCAGGCTCATGGCGTAGCTGGCAGGGTGCAAAGATGACGTTTTCTAATACGGTCTTGTGCTCGAAGAGGTTGAACGACTGGAACACCATTCCCATCCTCTGGCGCAGCCTATTCACGGGATAGCCCTTTTTGACTATGTCCTCGCCATCGACGATGATACTGCCGCTGGTGGGCTGTTCCAGCAGGTTCAGACAACGCAGGAAAGTACTCTTGCCCGTTCCCGAAGGACCGATGATAGAAATGACCTCTCCACGATGCACTTCGGTAGTGATGTCGCGCAAGACGTCAAGACTGCCGAAGCTCTTTCTCAAATGAGAAATCTTAAGTGAAGAATGAAGAGTGAAGAATGAAGAATTTGCTACCGCAGTCCTGGTTACACGTTTGCGACGGCCATAGAGCAACAATACACCACCTATTATTATAATAAGGAGAACTACAACCCACCAAAGGTATCCAATCCCCTCTCTACAAGGGAGGGGCTGGGGGCGGGTCTGTTGGGGGTGGGTTTCTGTAAGTATGCCGCTTTCCCCTTTCCGTGTTGCCAACACAATGTGCGAATCTATATATCCCTCGGAAAAGAGCACCTGCTTCTGTCGTTCTTCGGTCATGCTGATAGCTCCCATGGCCATGTCCACCTTGTTTGTCTGCACGGCAGGAATCTGTGAGGCGAAGTCCATGGCCAGAAACTCCAGTTGCCAGTTACGCCGGTTGGCCCACTCCGTCAGGATGTCAATTTCCAAGCCGGAGGGCTTGCCTGAACAGATGAAGCTGAATGGAGGCAGGGCGGGGAAGATGGCCACGTGCAGCGTCTGTCCTGTGCCACGCTGTTGAGGTATGGGTACTGCTGCAGGGTCTTCGGCATTGCGCCAGCGGCTGTAGATCTGCTGGTAGGTGCCGTCCTGACGGATATCGCTCAGAAAGCTGTCGAAGTCCTGCTTCAGCTGGGTATTGTCCAAACGGAAACAGGCGCCTATGGGAATGGGCGGTATTCCTGCATTCACCGTGTCCACCTTGGCCGCAAGTTCCTTGTTGAATGTCACCGAGAGATTCTCTTCGCCAATCACATCCACCTTGCCGCTCTCCAGGGATGCCAGCAAGTCAGTTTCGCTGGTCACACGCAGGATATTGGCATCGGGCGCCATGCCGGTGACGGCAATGTCCTGAATACTGCCAATAATCACTGCCACGTTTTTGCCCTTGAGGGCGTTTGACAGTTGGGAGTTGCTAGTTGACAGTTGAGAGTTGACAGGTGATGGGTTGACAGGTGACAGTTGAGAGGTGAGAGTTGGTACGTAGCATAACAATCCGGATATTATCAGCACCACAGCCGCAGCGATAGCCTTCACGCGCTTGTGCTGAACAAGGCTCTGAAGCAACAGTCCGATGAGCCATGCCATCAGGAAGTAAATGATGGCCGTCACGATGAGGGGGAAGAAGGCATCGAACGTGCGCGAGCGTATCAGGTCCGAGGCGCGCGTTATGTCAGCCACAGCTATGTAGCCCACGATGCTCGTGCCCTTCAACAGACTGATTACTTCGCCCTGATAGACGGGCATAACCGCCTTGACTACCTGAGGCAGCACAATCTTGAATAACGTCTGCCGGGGTGTGAAGCCCAAAGCCAGTCCAGCCTCCGTCTGGCCGCGGTCAATGCCTTGGATAGTAGTGCGCAGCATCTCACTGATGTAGGCTGCCGTGTTCATGGCAAAGGTGACGATAGCCACCACAATGCCCGTAGCATCCAGCGGTGCCATCACCACATAGTACATCAGCATCAGCAACACCAGCACAGGCGTGCCGCGCATCAGATCTATATACACCTTGGCTGTTTGCTGCAGCCACCGACGGCGGCTCATGCGCATCCAGCATACCAGTCCGCCCAGCAGTGTGCCCAGCAGGACGGCGCAGAACGTGATAAGCAGCGTCACCTGCAGACCGTCGAGAATCATCCTATAGCGTTCCTCCGCTATCAGGTTGTTGTAAAAACTATCGAACAAACTGTTTATCATGGAACTTTTTCGTTGTTTTGGCGTTTATGCTAAAGAAATTTTTTCAAAGATAGGTAAATTTCTCAAATAACCTTACTCTCTGAGCTGTTTTTTTCTGTTTCTTATTCTTTCTTTTTTTAGTTTAATAATCGGCAGAAGAAAATGGGGTAGGTTGCCGGCTTTTTATTCCCACGTTTGGAATAATTGATTAGCCGTGTGGGCTTAGTTAGCTTCTAATTCGTTTGTTTTGCGGACATGTATGGTTTTCTTTACAGTTTAAATTTGTAACCGACAGTCAGCGTAAACACGCTGTTCCTGCTGTTCTTCACGCCGTCGTAGGTCAGTTTGTTCAACCTTGTAAGACCAATCTGATAGCGGGCGTCAATAGTGATAGGCACTTTGAACTGGTAAGAAATACCAACAGGAATAGAGAAATCGAATCTCTTATACTGATCCATTACATCAACAGTACCGTAAAGGTCCACATCTCTTATAACGCCATCTCCTAAAATGTCCATTTCGGCTGTTCCATGTGCACAGAACTTAGATCTGACCATGTAACCGAACTGAACGCCGGCCTTCACTGCAAATCCTTTGAAAATGTAGTAGTTGGCTACGATGGGAATTTTAATGTAGCCCAGATTATCTCTCTGGTTCTTAATCTTGACTCTGACTCCGTCCTCCCAATAACTGAAGTCATCCCATCCGCACCCCTGAGTGGTGTAGTTAAGACCGGCAGCAACGCTGAACTTTTTGGCAAACTGATATTCTGCCTCACCTCCGATGATATAACCAACGGCCATTTTTTTCTTCAGTTCCGTACCATCGTCAAGGTCATAAGAACCTACGTTTGTTATTGATGAAACAACACCACCGACATATGGCTGTAAAGACCATTTACCCTTTTCGAACTGTGCGTATGCACTGCTTGTAGCCATAAAGGCGGCTACTGCCATCATCATAATTTTCTTCATAATAGTTACTTTTTATGGTTTATTTTTTGTTTAAGTCCATATTTCTCATGCAATTTACGGAGGGTGCCGTCGGTTTTCATCTGGGCGATGACGGCGTTGACAAGTGTGAGGAGATCATCCTGCCCTTTGCGCATCAGCACACCGATTTCGCCGTGGGTGAAAGGTTTCTCGATGAGCGGGGCAGCGAGACGCGGGTCATTTTGCACGTACCACGGGGCCTCAGTGATTTCGGTAATCATTACGTCGGCATTGCCCTTGGCCACCTGATTAGGGATTTCCTCGTTCTTCTGATAGACGATGATGGTGGCATGCGTCAGGTTCTCATTGGCGAACTTCTCGTTCAGCCCGCCAGGGTTCACCATCACGCGCACCTCCGGCTTGTCAATGTCGGCCAGCGACTGGAAGCGATCAGCATCGGCGGCGCGGCAAAGGATGGTCTTTCCGTTGCATAGATAGCCGTCACTCATCAGCATCGTCTCCCGTCGGGTGTCGGTAATGGTGATGCCACCGATGGCGAGGTCAAAAGTCTGCGGCTCTGCCTGAACGTCGGCGGTCAGCGTAGGCCACGAGGTCTGCACGAATGCGATGCCTACATCAATACGTTCGGCTATCTTCTCTGCCATCTCTATGCCGAAGCCCCAGTAGTTGCCGTCGGCCTCGCGGTACGACAGCGGCCGGTAGTCGCCCGTGGTTCCCACCAGCAACGTACCACGCTCAGTAATGCATTGTATGGTAGGCCGTTGTGTCTCAATAACAGGATTGTCGTCATTGTTGTTGCAACAAGTCGTTATACAAGCGCCGCAGATGACGAGGAAGGCGGCCAGTATCCATAGTTTTGCTTGCTGTATCATCGTTAATATTTACTTTGTTTATATTATGTTGTGGATCGTCTGATTACCACGATAGCCACAAAGACACAGAGAATGATGATCTCGGCAATCGCCCAAGGAGAAATCTTTTTCATGGTAATAAATCGATAATGTTATTTCAGTGGTATCTCCGGATGCTGCACAGCCAAGGGCAGACCCTCCTGCGAGAGGTAGAACATATAGAGAATGGCGGTCTTGGTACCTCGGTTCTCACCGTGGTGGACGGTGTTCACCATCTCTACTACTGGCTCACCCTCATGCACCACCTTCTCCTTGCCGTCCAACCCGATGATGGTCAGTTCGCCCTGCACCAGTACACCGTAGTTCATCACGGGGTGGTGGTGCCATCCTAGTTTGTGTCCAGCGGGGAACTCGTACTTCACTGCCACCAGTTCAGGTCGACCCTGCAGGTAGTCAGGCAACTCCATACCGTCCCAGCTCTGGCTGGTGCGTATTAGTTCGGTGTGTTTTACCTGCTGGGCAGGATTGTCCTCTTGTGCTTTTACTTTGTCACAATCTCTTAATATAACTACTATGCCGATGAATAACATGATAGCAATCAGCAGTAGAATAATCTTCTGTCTCATATTTAAACTTCTTAAACTGATTCTACATTCTACACTTTGATGCTTCGCATCGAGCCTGCTCACGCAGCCTTCAACTATCAACTATCACTCTCCCCTCGGGGAGTAGTAGGGGGCTTTATTTCGTTCCACCGCCCAGGGCAATGTAGAGGGCTATGAGGGCCTGCGTGCCATTGTACATGTTCATGGCCTCGCTAAGCTGGGCGGAGAGCAGAGATTCCTGGGCGGTGAGTACCTCCAGATAGCTGGCCTTTCCGTTGTCCATCAGCTTATGGGTACCGTTGAAGGCATCATGGAGCGTAAGCACCTGACGATGGTAGTACTCGTGCTTCTCGGCAGTAGCCTGGATGTCAGCAAGGGCCTCATTGACCTGATTACCGGCATCTATGACAGTCTGCACGTATTTGTTGCGCATATCCTCTTGTGTCAGCTTCGCAATCTTCAGGCCAGCCTTCAGCTTGCCGCGTGTGAAGATAGGTTGCGTTAGTTGGCCCATGACGTTGAGCAGCAGCTTGCCGGGGTCAACGATGGCAGCACCACTATTATTGGTCCAGCCGATGGTACCCGAGAGCGTGAGGGTGGGGAAGAAGGCGGCACGTGCCGTCTGTGTGTTGTAATAGGCCTCCTCTATCATGTGGTCTGCCAAACGAATGTCGGGGCGGTTGCGGAGCATCTCGGCAGATAGACCACCAAGAGCAATGGATGGGCTCAGCGCATGCTCTCCCCATTTGTTACGTGCGATATGCTGTGGCGTGATGGCCAACAGTTTGCAGAGCGAATTCTCTGTGCTGCGGATGCTACGGCGAGTATCCACGATCTGCGTCTTCACGTTCAACCACGAGGACTCCATCTGGTTAACGGCCGTTGAATATGCCTTGCCATTCTCCCACAACGACTTCTGCGTTTGCAGAGAGGCACCCCAGAGGCTGTCTGTTTGCGTGAGGATATCCAATTGGCAGTCCAGAATCTGTAACATACTATAATGTTGAGCCACGGCACTGACGATATTGGAGCGTACAGCCTCCTCGCCGCACTGTGCCTGCAGGAAGACCGCCTTGGCAGCTCGTTTCTTGCTGGTGATACTACCAAACAGCTCCACATCCCAACTCATCTGCAATGGCAGGCTGTAGGTCTTGGTGACGGGACTGAGGTCGAAACTTGACAGTGCACCCTGAGGGGCGAGGCTGAATGCAGGAAGGTAGCCGAGGCGGGTAGCCTTTAGTGATGCTGCACTCTGCTCTACGGCTATGCGTGCAGAGGCAAGATTGGTGTTGTTGGCCAGTGCCTGCTCGATGAGTTGCTGTAGGAGCGGATCGGTGAAGAACTGACGCCAGCTGACAGGCATCTCCCCCTCGCCCGCAGGAGAAGGGTTGGTGCTTCCAATAACATCTGCGGGCACTTCCGCTTTCGACTCGTATTTCTTATAGAGGCCGCAGCTTGTGAGCGCAAGACTCACAAGGGCAACGGTAGTGATATTCTTATAGTTCATAATCTTTCGATTTTTTCGATACTTCGGGATTCTGTTATTCACTTTTCAACATTCACTTCTTTCCCTTGGAACTTCTCGTGCAGATGCTGGAACACGATGAAGAAGGCAGGAACGACGAAGAGTAGGGCGATGGTGCCGATGCTCATACCACCTATAACTCCAAGGGCAAGGGCACGGTTACCGTTGGCTCCTGCGCCACCCTCTATCACCAGTGGTATCATACCGATAATCATGGTCAGAACCGTCATCAGAATAGGACGCAGGCGCTCCTTGCAGGCCTCGAAGGCAGCCTCAGTGATGCTCAGACCCTGGGCACGCCGTTCAGAAGCAAATTCGGTAATCAGAATGGCCGTCTTGGCCAACAGACCTATCAGCATAATGACACCCGTCTGCAGGTAAATGTTGTTGTCCATGCCAGGCAGCCCCTGCGTGTACCCCAGGTAGGCAAACACGAAAGCACCCATCAGGCCGAAGGGCACGCTGAAAAGCACAGCCCACGGCGTAAACCACGAGTTGTAGAGCGAGGCCAGAATCAGGTAGATAAGGATGGCACAGATAACGTATATGAGCGCTGTGGCATTAGAGCCGGAAGTCTCCTCTACCTCACGTGACATACCGCTATACTCGTACGTGGCAGTTTTCGGCATCTCCTTCTCAAACACCTCGGCAATGGCCTTATGAGCGTCGCCCTCAGTGTATCCACTGCCGGGGGACACGATGCAGGTGATGCTCTGGAACAGGTTGAAGTGCTCAATATTAGACGGGCCCACAATCTGCTTCAGGGATACAAACTCTGAGATGGGAGCCATCTTGCCGCCCTGCACCTGAATAAAGATATTCTGCAGCGACTGCGGGTCCAGACGATACTCAGGCGATGCTGCTGCCATGATGCGGTAAACCTTACCGAACTGGTTGAAGTTTCCGATGTATGCGCCACCGCAAAAGGCACCTAATGTGTTAAGCACATCGGCAGGCGATACGCCGGAACGGTCGCACTGGGCAGCATCCACATCTACCTGATACTTCGGGAATCGCTCGGAATACGTTGACATAGCAGTGGCTATCTCAGGGCGTTCAGACAGTTTTGATAGGAAGTGCTCAGTATGCTTTGCAAACTCTGACAGGTTACCGTCTGTGGGATCCTCTACCATAAGCATGATGTCGTTACTGGTACCATAGCCTGGAATCTGAGGCATCTCGAACGGA
>CAMOMP010000071.1:0-11004 GCA_946619915.1 uncultured Prevotellaceae bacterium
GGACTACAGGCAAAGTAATGTGAACCCTAAGACAGGTCAGGCAGAGATGATACTGACAAATGGCAAGGAAGAGCTGAAGGTAAGCATAGGCAAGGACAGAAAAGGCTTCAGGACCATGCAGATTGGCAACCGGAAGGTGGTGTACAGTATGATAACAAGCCGCTTCATGCCGGATTACCCCACAAAGGATACCCGCACAGGCTTTACAGACACCCGTTACCAGACAGATACCGTAACCTTCGTCGGCTGGCTGAAGGATATGCCGGAGGATATGAGGCAGTTGGGCAAAGAGTACCAGGTAAGTGCTTATGATAGAATCTTTACGAATGACGGAAATCCGAATATCAGCTACGGAAAGATGGATGACAAGGGGCGCTTCGTCATGAAGATTCCCATGCTGAACAGTACCGAAGTTTTTTATGACTGGAATCGTACCTATATCCGCACGCTGTTTGAGCCGGGCAAGACATACTTCATGCTATATGACTTCAAGGAGGGGCGCCGCTACTTCATGGGTGACGACTGCCGTCTGCAGAACGAGACGCTGGCTCATCCCATTTCATGGGGTTTCCGTCATCCCGACGAAAGGGATATGGACAAAGAGAAAGCGTTGGCCTTCATGCAGGGTTTGAAGGAAGATGAGGCTGAGGCCCTGAGCCGGCTGGAGAAGGTGATTGCCGTCCGACCCAACGTCTCGGACCGTTACATCAACTACCTGAAGGGTCATTACCAGATGGATGTATGCCGCAACCTTATGCAGGGACGTTTCTATATGAAAGACAGGAAGGTCCCAGCCGAAATCCAGGACTATGCAAACCAGCATTGGCAGCAACTTCAGCAGCCATATACGCTATACCGCGAGTTTAAGACGTTCCGGAGAGATTACCTCGACCAGCTTGTGGAAAATAAATATTTGGTCAATCACGTGATGGCGTTCTGCAAGTTGTATTCGTCAACTCTCAGGAAATACCGGGCAGCCGGCAAGGTGAAGATTACCGACGAGGAACTGGACCTTGTTGACCGCTATGCCGACGGATTCAGTAAGTATTCCAGTTATAGGACGGATGACGAGGAGGCAAAAAAGGCAAATGAAGAGTTCTTCAAGTCGGATCTGTGCAAACAATTCGGACTCTTATATGATCGGGAAGATATTGAGCAGGCTCTTACAGAAGAATATCCGCTATTTTGGGTCGATTCTCAGCTCAGCATTCTGGATTCCATAGGTTGTGATCAGGACTTACGTGACATTATCATCGCTAACGGGCTGGATAAAATTATGGATGGTACCCGTGAGCCTCTGTCAGACCACGTAATGGAATTCCTGGAGGAGAATGTAAAGATGCCTGCTGCCAAACTTATGTAAAGGCAACGCATGAGAAGTACCAGGCTATTATGAGTAGGGACATCTCCAAATCCCCCAGCCTGAAATCTGCCGGGGATGTTGCCGACATGAGCGATGGTGAACAGATTCTGCGCAAGCTCATCGAGCCATACAAGGGGAAAACCATCCTGCTGGATATCTGGGGAACCTGGTGCGGCCCCTGCAAGGAGGGGCTCAAGCATAGTCAGGAGGAATACAAGCGCCTGAAGGACTACGACATCGTCTATCTCTACCTGGCAAACAGCAGCCCTGATGAAACCTGGAAGAATATCATCAAGGAGTACGAGGTGCTGGGCGACAACGTTGTCCATTACAATCTGCCCCAAGACCAGCAACAGGCCATAGAGCATTTTATCGGCATATCAGGTTATCCCACCTACAGACTTATAGACGGGGATGGCAATATCCTGGACGTAAATGCCGACCCTCGCTTCGACCTGGACGGCTTAGCAAAACTGCTGGACAAGATGAATGTGAGGAAGGAATAGTAAATTGAAAATTGAAAGTTGAAAATTGAGAATTAGACTCTAGGCTCTAGACTTTAGGCTTTAGTTCGCTAACCGCTAATCAATAACCGCTAATTCTTAATTTAAAAACTCAACATCCGATTAGGTATTAGAACATAACACACAAATGAAGAAGGTATTTCTTTTGGTGCTGCTGGCGACATTTGCCATTGCGGCTTATAGTCAGACGGACAGCACAAAGGTAAAGAAGAAGAAGGAAAAGTTTGAATGGATATCTATACAAGGTATAGTGGCTGACAACTTTACCAAAATGGGTATCCTGGACGTCAAAACCACCATGATGAGGGAGGACTCTACGGTAATCTACACCTCCAAAGTCTATGGTGGCTACGGGGGTGATAATGGGGAACCGGCACGAACGACACACTATCACTTTGGCGTTAGCCGTGAGCCTGCAAAATTCATCCTCAAATTTGAACACCCCAATTACGAAACTGCATACGTAAACTATGAGTTGAAGCGTGTAAACCGTCGACTGGAACAGGTGGAAGGCCCCAAGGTCTATATGAAGAGAATTCAAAACCGGAAAGTCGCAGTTCAAGATGGGGATATTGATGGTGGTATGCTGGACGAGGTAACGGTCAAAGCCACCAAGATAAAGATGGTGTGGAAGGGCGACACGCTGGTCTATTATGCCGACGCCTTTAATGTTCCAGAGGGCTCGATGCTGGACGGCCTTATCAAGCAGTTGCCTGGCGTGGAGCTGAAGGATGACGGCGAGATATTTGTCAACGGAAAGAAAATTGATAACCTGACGCTGAACGGAGCCGACTTCTTCAAGGGAAAGAATAAGATTATGCTGCAGAACCTGCCGTACTTTACGGTTAAGAACATTCAAGTGTACAAAAAGCAGACAGCCCTGAACAAATACCTGGGCATAGACGATGAGGACAAGAAGGAATACACCATGGATGTTGTCCTGAAGCGTGAATATAGCGTGGGCGGATCGGCAAACGTGGAGGCTGGCGGCTCGCCTGGGCCTGCGAAAGGGGGTGACTGGCGCTATAAGCTGAAGGGCTTCGGGCTGCGTTTCTCTGACCATACGAGGGCTGTCCTCTTTGGCGGACTGAACAATATAAACGAGTCTATGGAGTTTGATAGGTATCAGGAGAAGTACCAGAGTAACGAGCAGCAGGCAGGCGATAGGCACTTTAAACAGATTGGAGGCCAGTTTGTTTACATCGGTCCTGAGGACAAGGTGAACAACTCTACCGAGGTGAGCGCGTCGTGGAGCGATGATAGAGGAGAGAACAGATATCAGAGCGAGACGTTCATGAACGGCGGCAATAGCTTTAGCAAATCAGAGTCCACCAACAGATACAAGACAAACCAATTCCAGTTGCGGAATTCGCTACGTTTGACGGGTAAGTTTATGTATGAGAATACGGCCTCGCTATCTTATAACCACGATAGTAACCAAAGTGAAGGATGGAACCTGACAACCGCCGATGCCGTAATGATGGACAGTATCAACAGTTCGTGGAGCCGCTCGCGCGAGAAGTATGACAGGTTAAATGCCCATATGAATTCTAATCTGACTAAACGTCTGCCTACAGGCGATTATTTCACATTTAATGTCAACGCTAACTATAACCAGAGCTTTAATCCCGTATCCACCAGCCTGAGCCATTATGTTTATCATAAACTGGGGACAACAGATCATCGTGACCGCCAAACGAAATCACCCAGCTACTCATACAATTGGAATACTAATCTGGCTTACAATTATAATCTAAATAGGGATATCCGCATTAAGCCGGAAATCGCCTTTGGTACAGGGGATGAACAGAGTGATCGCCGCGAGTATCTGCGTGATAGCGTGGATTATATCTTTGATACGCAAAACAGTTACAATCAGCGCAAAAAGACCATGAACCGCATGGTGGGTGTGGATTTTAATCTGAATAAGAGTTTCTCAAGCCGCCATAAGGGGTGGTCCTACATTAGTATCTCTGCTGGCTTTAGTGCAAATTTCCAACAGCAATGTCTGGGATATGAGAGTGTACCACTTACCACCAATCTTACACGTAACTATACCATTCTGGAGCCCAGATTAAGCATGTACTGGTCAAAAAGCGATTCCATACGGAGCCATAATATGAATTTCTATTATTCTCCTTTTACATCAACGCCAGGCGCCTCAGACCTTATAGACCGCCCCATTAGTAGCGACCCGATGTATATCTTCTTGGGTAATCCCGACCTGAAATCTACTACAAGCCATTACTTTAATTTGGACTACAGTATTCGTAGAGACAGTATAGACCAAACCGTTAAAATTGGTGCTAATGCCAGTATAACAAATAATGCCAGGGTGCAGGGATTTGTTTACGATCCCCTAACGGGTGTGAGAACCTATCGACCAGAGAATATCAACGGAGGAAACTGGTCTGCGGGAACTAGTGTCAACTGGGGTCGTGCTTTGGATAAGAAGAAATGCTGGTTCATCGGTAATGAAATCGGTATCAGGTATGAAAAGAGCACCAGCCTGGCCACTACCTCCACTAGCACAAGTGCTGAACTGAATAGGGTGGGTAATACAACTGTTAGCTACAAGCCCACACTCCGCTTCCAGAAAAGCAAACTGTCCCTTTCCTTCAAGGGCGATGTCACATATCGTAACATCCATCGCAACATTACAATAGGTGAGCAGCCTACGGATATCTGGGAAATAGGTTATGGAATAAACGCAATCTACAAGTTGCCCTGGAACTTTACCCTTGATACGGATATGACGTTCCATACACGCCGTGGCTATACCGACGACGAGATGAACGATACTCGCCTCTATTGGGATGCTTCGCTTACAAAATCCTTCCAGCAAGGAAAATGGCTGCTAAAGCTGCGTGGCTACGACCTCCTGAGCCAAGTGTCCAGCCTGCGTTATTGGGTCAGCTCATATGGACGTACGGAAATGTGGACCAACTCCATGCGTCGCTACGCCCTCCTTACCGTCAGCTACCGCTTCTCGCAGAAGCCGAAGAGTAAGTAGGCTTTAGACTTTAGGCTCTAGACTTTAGTTCGCTAACCTCTAACCTCTAACCGCTACTCGACAATCGTAGTGGCGGGTCCCATGTAGGAGCGCTTCATGCCGCCCAGGTCGATGACAATCTTCTGCAGCATGGTGCCAGGGTCCTGACAGGTGATGCGAAGGGTATGCTTGCCGGGCTTCTTAACATAGAGCGTACACTTGTTGATGCGGGCATTACGTTGCACACTCTCGTACCACCCTTGCGCATATTCCCACGAGTTGGTGGCGCAATGCATGAGCAGTCCATCATCGATTCGGACACCATACTGATTCTCTACGTTGGTACGCTCGTGTCCGGCAAAGCCGCGATCCACACTAGTGGTGAAGGTAGGCATCACATAGGTATAAACATCTACCATACCTTGTTCCCATGTGTAGAAGTCGTACTCCAGATAGGGAGCGTTACGGGCTCGGCTGTTCTGGCGGGGTACCACAGGGTCGCCCATCATGATGATGGTATCTTCGCAACCCAGGTTGGGAACCTCTATCATCTTGGTTGCCTGATTCTCGTTCTTGCGCATGAAACCTGCGGCAGGAATGGATATTATGCCATTGTCCTCCACATAGAGGCCTTTCAGCTCATCGGCAGATGGCGAGGCTGGGTTGAAAGCACTTACCATAACGTTTTGCTCTGTGCCGTTGGCGTCCTTCAATGTGATGAGGCCCGTCTCTTCCTCGCCTTGCGGAACCTTGTTCCAGTCTACGCTTACCACGATGCGTTGCTGTAGGGGAGTGCTGCCCTTTGTCTGGCTCAGCTGAATCCAATCCTTGTTGGCTATAGCCTCCCAGTTAAGTATGCCTTGGCCCTGGTTATATATATCTATATAATAGGTGCGTGTGGGAAGGTATTTGCTGAAGGTGGGAAGCGCCTGTACGCTTCGTGGACCGCGGGTACCGTATTCCCCTTCGGCTATCACGCCCATTTTGGCGTTGGGGGCCAGCGTAGCATCACGTAGCTCCGGCTTCTCGAAGTACGAGGCTGTTACGCCCTGAGTCATGCTCATGATATGTTCCCACTTGCCGTTCTCCAGGCTGTTGTAGCCTTTGGTAATAATCTGTAATGAGTCGTAACATTGAAGGGCCTCGGCTTTCAGTTGGGCGGTAGCGGCACGGTTCTGGAGGGCATACCAACGGTTCATCTGTCCGCCTATGGTCATGCGGTTCATCAGCTCGCATCCTTTTACGGGGTAATAGACAGCCTGATAGAAGCAGCTGTGCTTTTCGGCAGGCATCTTAGCCAACATATCCTCTACGATGGCACCGATGCGACGATACTCGGCCAGACGGTTCTCTGCCTCGCCATAGTTGGTAAGCGAGAACTCGGTATCTGTCTTCTGCTCGCGGGCATGGTCGTCGCTGGCCCATTCCTGTCCCCATCCCATACATTCGGGACGGCGTTGGAAGGCCAGGCGGTAGAAGGTGCGGAAGATATCCTTGTAAACATCCTTGTGCTCGTTGCCCAGCAGGTTGCAGGTCCATTCTGTACGGTAGTCGGCACAACGGTTATAGTCGAAGCTGTCTATATCATAGGCCATAGCCAGGAAAAGGTCGACGGCAAACTCACACGATTTGATGTCGCCGGCATTCAGCAGCCAGATGCGGTCGGCTGTCAGGTCGTAGGCTTTCTTCAGTTCCTCGTACATATGGTTGGGTGATTGGGTGTTCATCCACAGATGATCGTGGGGGCGACCCAGATAGGATACGTGGTAATAGACGCCGCTACGTCCCGAGCGCTTCTGCTCCTCGGGGCTGGAGAGGCGCTTCATGTAACCATAGTTGTCATCGGGCCAGATGATGGTGACGTCGTCGGGCAGTTTCAGCCCCTTGTCGTACACATCCAATACCTCTTTATAGGGAGTGAAAGCCTGCGGAATGGTTTCGGGAGCCTTGCCCGTAGCCTTGGCCACCATTTGTCGCTGTGCCTCCAAAGCTGCCTGCATGGTGTTCTTGCGTTCCGTCATATCGTTACCGCCCGCCATGGCCACATCGTGCAGTCCGCGTAATGCCAGGGTGTAAACGTTCTCGAAAGGTGCCAGTTCCAAGGCACGTGCATTCAGCACGCTATCCACACCCTTGCGGTTGTTGATGTAATCCCATGCTCCATATTTCTCCTTGTTCCATTCGCTGGCTGTATTCAGCAGGAGAGGCTCGCAATGGCTGGAGCCCATGACAATAGCAAAGGTATCTGCAACAAGTCGGTTCTCGGGTACCTGATGGAAAGCTAATGAAGCCTCGTGCATGGCAGGACACAGGTAGTTGGCATTCAGACGGAGCAGCAGCTCGCATACAGCGGCATAGGTGCGTGGGCCGAAGTTGCCTCTGTCCTTCTCGTAGTTACGCTTGGCCCAACGCAGGAGGCCCCAGTCCTCGTCATTGATGAACACGCCACGATAGCGGACGCTGGGAGTGCGTGAGGTGAAGTTGTTCACCTGCAATAGGCACGTGGAATGTTGGGGTGTGGGGGCATCCAGCCACCAGCGCCAGGGATTCACTCCTATGGAACGGCTGATGGAGAGTACGCCGTAGGCTGTCCCTCGGCGGTCGCTACCAGCCACCACGATAGCACGCTTGACACCTTTCGCGGGGTTCTTCACCAATGCCACGTGGTAGCGTTCCCATGCTCCCGTAAGACCTGTGGTATCTATCTTGCCAGCCTTTACCAGCTGGTCTATGCTCTTGCTTTGCCCGATGGTTCCTGCTATGATGGCGTAGGTGGCGCCTGCTGTTCCCTCCTGCACCTTCAGTTGTGTTCCTGTGGCGCAGGCCACATCCTCGGCCAGCATCTTAGCGCTACGCTCCACTACCAGGGCATCTTCCTTGTCGTAGCAGATAACAGCCTTTTCCTTTCCGTTTACCAAAGGGAAGGCGTTCCCCGCTCCCTTGTTTGTCAGTCTCACCTGTGCTGCCAGTTGTAGCGAACAAGCAGCCAATAGGCCTAATGCAATGCTTTTCTTCATAATGCTTTGTTGATTTCTGCCGCAAAGATATGAAAAAAAAACTGCACACGACCAATAAACCATACACTTTTTTAACAAAAGCCATTGGTTTGTTTGCGCATTTTTGCCAAGAAAGGGCAAAATAAAACCCGCACTCCGATTGCCAGAATGCGGGTCTATGATGTCTTAGAAGTTCAGCTTGGTCATCAGCTGCACCTTGTGGTTGGTGACCCAATGCAGGTCGGTCTCGGCCAGTCCGTTGGAGGCCTTCAGGTCCTTGCCGTACTGGGCGGAGGTTATCTCATACTCAGCACCCAGCTGGAACTTGCCCCATGTGACCAGGATTGTGGGCGAGAGGCGCAGCAGTCGGTTCAGGTTGGTGAAGCTGTTCTTGCTGAAGTAGAAGCCCTGGATGTTGCCGGCGGCATCTGTGGCAAGGGCGTCGATGGTGCCGAAGTTGCGGACATAGCCGGCAAAGAGGATACCCTTTACCTGCCTGCCATAGGTCATGGAGATCCAGGATGATGAGTTACGGGTGGGTGTGTATTCCCATGAGCCGTCCTCGCAGATGCGGCTGATGCCGTAGCCGCCGTTCAGGTTCATGTGCTCGCCGGCCTGCGCGAAGACCGTCTTGGCCTTCAGGCTGAAATCCCTGTGCTTGTATTGCAGATACAGGAAGGGCGAGAAGGTGGTGATGCGGTCGCCCACTTTTACCTGCACCTCCTGATTCTGAGTGTTCAGGACCGTGCCGGTATGACGGGGTGCGATGCTGAGGATATCCACGCCGGCCCGCAGCAGCACGTTGGTGTTAGGATGGAAGGAGAGGCCCAGGTAGCATTCAGGCGTGTAGGCATACTTCAGGTAGTTGGCTGAGGCTCCCTCGGGGCCGGCTGATGTGTATTGCATCTGCCAGAGGGCGGAAGCCGTCAGGGTGAAGTACTTGCCCAGCTGAGCGTCCATCTTAATCTGAGGAGTACGGCTGAAGGGGTTGAAGGGAGCGCCTGAGTTCAGGGAGATAACATCGGGCAGGTCGGCTGCCAGGGGATGCCATGCCTGACCCATCTGCAGGCTGACACGTGCCAGGGCATCGCCGCTCATGCGCAGGCTGTCCCACGAGAGGGTCAGGTAGGCCTGTCTCAGTCGTAGCTGGGCTGTTCCCGTACTACCCGTCAGACCGGCATAGAAGTCGGTCTCGATCTTACCGCCGAAGTTGGTCCTGCCCCAACGGTAGCCGCTGATGTCCAGTCCCAGTCGGGTTGTCAGGGAGAGGAAGCGCATGGTGGTCTGAGCGTTCAGGTCCTCGCGTGCCACGCCTGATGCGGCAGCCTCGGCCTCCGTCTGGTTCCAGTTGTTGTCCTTGGGCAGGTAGTTGAACAGGTCGCCCGTTCCGGCCACGTTCTCGCGTGTATCCACCGAGAAGTAGTTGCGGATGAAGCCGTAGGGCTTGAAGTGGTTGCTAATGTGTTCCTTTACTTTCTCTTTTTGGGTCTCTTGTGCCTGTACGGCATTCATACAGGTAAATGCCAGCAGGCAGCAGACAAGTATTCTCTTCATGTTTTTCCTTTTTCCTTAAAAATGCCCGCAAATTTACCCTCTTTTTCGCTTTTAAGCAAATATAACGTTTAGAAATGATGATTGCTATGGATAATTCTTTATTTTTGTGAAGCGAGAAGGGGCTGATTTATAAAGTTGAGAGTTTAAAGTTGAGAGTTTAGAGTCAGTTTAATAAGTTTTGAGTTTAAAAAGTTTAAGAGTGTACTACCCCCTCCCTCACGGGAGGGCCGGGGAGGGTCTTCTAACCAAACATGACATACTACCGTTTATTGGCCCTTGCGGCCGTTTTCTGCTTTTCATCTGCTGTCGCCACGCTGGCGCAGACAGTTGGTACACAGACCATAGCCCATCGTGGCGACTGGATGCCGGAGGGCTCTGCCCAGAACTCGCGCACCTCGCTCCGGCGGGCGCTGGACCTGGGTATCTATGGTTCCGAGACAGACATCTGGCTGACGCGCGACGGCCATATCATGGTGAATCACGACCGTACCTTCCAGGGCATTACGCCCGAGGATACCACCTATGCCGCCTGCAAGAAGCTGAGGCTGAGGAACGGGGAGCGTATGCCGCAACTGAAGGACTTGCTCAGGATACTGAGGAAGAGCAAGAGCCCTACACGCCTGGTGGTGGAGGTGAAGGACCATCGCCGTCCTGAGCGTAGTTGCGAATGTGCGGCGGCTGCCGTGGCTGCCATCCGCAAGTACGGCTTGGAAGGGCGGGTGATGTATATCTCCTTCTCCATAGAGGCGTGCAGGGCGCTTCACCAATTGGCTCCTCAGGCCGATGTGGCCTATCTGTCCGGTGACCGTTCGCCCGCCGAGGTTCACGCCATGGGGCTGACGGGTATCGACTACCATATCAAAGTCTTCCGTCAGCATCCCGAGTGGGTGGCAGAGGCGCATGCTCTGGGTATGAATGTTAATGTCTGGACGGTAGATGAGGCCGAGGATATTAAGGCCATGCAGCAACTGGGTGTTGATTATATCACCACCAACAAGCCCACCCTTTGCGAGGAGGTGGTGCGCCTCCGGCGCTTAAGTGAAGAGTGAAGAATCTTCTTTTAATTCATAATTCATAATTCATAATTCACAATTCATAATGAGGATCTCTCCTCTGGATGAGTTGGAAAAAATGGGAATTAATTCTTCTTTTTTCTCTTAATTCTTAATTAAAAATCAGAGGTTTTCTAACAAAAAATCCCCCAGCATTTCTCAACGCAGAGGGACTGTCAGGTACCTTATTAATTTAACCTTAAAACTAACTATAAACCTATTTCATTTTATCCAGCAAACTGGCTAATCCTTCCAGGTCCCGGCCATCAACATCCATATCCAGCAGGTTGCCGTTACGGTCGAAGAGCCTATAGCTGGGCCATGAGTGGATGTTCAGATACCGTTCGATGGCGTCTTGCTGTTCGCCGGGCAGATTGTAGTGCGCCACATTGTCGCCAGTTACATTATACTCCTTAATGGTATTTTCCCATGCTTCTTGCGGACTGTCTTTGGCCAAATACAGATACTGGATGTCATAGTCCTTCAGCCGCTCGTATTCCTCCTGGCTGTGCGAGAGGGCTGC
>CAMOMP010000072.1:0-10940 GCA_946619915.1 uncultured Prevotellaceae bacterium
TTCTGGCTGTCGGCGGCACGGGGGAACTTGGGTGCGCTGTTCCCGAGGAAAATGGAGTAATTGTATTCCGCAAATCATTCAGCGTACCCGGAATGACGAAGGACCAACTCAACTCTACATTATATAATTACATAAACAATTGCCTGGTAGCCCCTGCTATTCACGACCTGCGCACCCGCATCATCAGCGATGGAAAGGAAGACGGAATGATTGTTGCCAAGATTGAAGAATACATGGTATTTAAGAACAGATTCCTGAATCTGGACCGTACACGATTCATCTATCAGGTGCAGGCATCTGTAGAGGGCGAAAAGGTTAAGTTGGCCATCTCACAGATAAGCTACTATTACAACGAGGATTCGGAAGGTCGCAACGGTGTTACCTACAAGGGCGAGCAATGGATTACAGACGCCGAGTCCATAAACAAAAAGGGAACCGGTCTCTACCCCTCAACTGCTAAGTTCCGCATAAAGACCATCGACCGTGTGGAGCAGATCTTCGAGGATTGTATGGATGCCTTTGAGATAGCAGCAACACCTCAAACAACAGAAAAGGCTCCTGCGAAGAAAGTACGTAAAGGTATTGTTGAGGACTAATTTATAGATTAGAGATAATAGATAATAGATAATAGATAATGAGTAAGAGTGAGGAACTTACCCTGGAAGAACAAGTCGAGCGCATCCGCCGCAAACGTCAGAGCAAGGGAGACCTAACACGTGTCAGACTGATTCTAAACACCGTCTTCCTGCTTTTGGCAGTTGTCGGCCTTGTGGTTTATTTCTGGAACGATGCCAATCATATATACGCACTGGCGATAATCGGAGTTGGCATGTTACTGAAGATTGTGGAATTCTTTATTCGTTTTGTACTATAGAGGAAAAATGAAGCATAACTTGTTCTTAGCTATACTATTTCTGTGTCTGGGGCTCCAGGCGAATGCGCAATACACCAAAACAACCCCCAACGGTCGCCAACCGCTTAGGAATAACCTGTCTGAGTACGATGATCAATACACAGACCAAGGTGACTACTACGACGAGGCAGGAAACCGTACCACATGGGGGCGCGACAGCACCAAGCATCAGAAGCAGAAACAGATACCCGTGGGTATGTTCCAATGGGTGCTGGAACCACGCTTAGGTACCGTGATAGATGCCGAGAACAACGACACCGTAGTACACAACTTCCAGAACTTCAACAATACTGACGGTTATACCGGAGAATTCAGTCACCTGGGTAACACAGGTACACCACGATACAACCGCATTTATATGAACAGGACTGACGACTCAGACGAGTTCCTCTTCCTGCGCCCCCTCAGCTATTTCCGTGGCGGCCTGCATGAGTTCCGCTTTACAAATACGCTCAGTCCCATTACCAATCTGGCCTACCACTCCGTAGGTAGTAAGATTAACGGTGAGGACCGCGTTCGTGCCTATTTCGCCACGAATATCAACAAGGATGCCGGTCTGGGCTTCAAGATTGATTATCTTTACGGTCGTGGCTACTTCGTGAATTCTGCAACCAGTTCCTTTGGAACCACCTTCTACGGCTATTACCGAGGAGAGCGATACAACATTCACGCATACGCCAATGTCAATCATCTGAAGATGTTCGAGAACGGAGGTATGGAGGATGACAAGTACATCCGCGAACCAGAGCAACTGAATCAGGACTATGCCACCACCGACATCCCTGTCATGCTCTCTGATACATGGAACCGTAACCACGAGAGAAATTTCTATCTTACGCACAAATTCAATTTTGGCTTCTACCGCGAGCTGGAAGTTCCCGACTCGCTGAAGCCACAGCCTCCCTCGGCCAGCGAACTGCTCTCCGACCTTCCGGACAGCATACAGATGGCACTCAAAGCCGACACGTTGGCACGCCGTCTTGCCGTTGACTCGCTTACAGCCAAATGGAAGGCTCAGCAGATACCGCCCAAGGAGTTCATACCAGTCAGCAGCATCATACATACGTTTGATATGCGCGACTTGGCACACACCTATATTGCCCAATCCTCAAGCGGGTCGTTCTATACAGACAATTTCTATGGCGAACTGAACGATGTATATGACATGACGGGAGCCATGAGTATACGCAACACCTTTGGTCTGTCTTTACGCGAAGGCTTCAACAAATGGGCAGCCATGGGCCTCACCTTCTATGCAACCCATAAAATGAGGACCTACAAGCTACTCATGGACAATCCGCATGGTATGGAGATGCAGCGATACAACGAGAACGACCTCTCCATTGGTGGTGAACTGGCACGCACACAGGGCAAGTTGTTGCACTTCAATGTGAATGCCGAGTTCTTCCTGACTGGACAGAAAGTAGGAGACTTGAATGTGGACGGACGCACCAACTGGGAGTTCCGCCTGGGCAAACGAGACAGCCTTCTCTTAGACGTGAAGGCAATGATAAAGAACGAGAAGCCCGACTTCTTCTATCGTCACTACCATTCACAGCATGCCTGGTGGGACAATGATGATCTGGCACGCCAACTCCGCACCCGATTCGAGGGAACATTGCGCCTGAAGAACTTTGGCACACGCCTTAAGTTCGGATTCGAAAACATCACCAACTACACATACTTTGGCATGCAGAATACTCTCCTCGACCCTAGCAAGCCACAGTTGCCTACCAACCTCTCACATGCCGTAACCGTAAACCAGTATGGCGGCAGCGTACAGGTTCTGGGGGCCTCTATTGCACAGGAAATGAGAGTGGGTTTGTTACATTGGGAGAACGAACTGGCTTTCCAGACCTCGTCCAATCAGGATGTCCTGCCGTTGCCAGCCGTTAACGTGTACACCAATCTGTATCTGTTGTTCCGTATTGCCAAGCTCCTGCGCATACAGATAGGTGCCGACATGCGCTACTTCACAAAATATTACGGATTGGACTACTCACCCAGCATACAGCAGTTTGCTGTGCAGGATGCCAACTTGGAGCGTCAGAAGATGGGCGGTCAGCCGATTGTGAATGTTTACCTGAATTCGCACCTCAAGCACTTCCGCTTCTACTTCATGGCACAACATGTAACAGGCGGAACAAATGCTTTCTATGCACCTTATTATGGTATGAATCCCTTAACTATTTGCTTCGGTCTCAGCTGGAACTTCATTAACTAAATTGCCCCACATCAGGCAGTTGCTGAAACTAAAGACCATATAAGTTATCCATAATACAGCAGCAGAAATAATCATAGCTAATATCACATATAAGGGAAACAGAGCTGGCAGATCCAACACATCGCCCATCTGCCATCCTTTATATGCTTGCATGGCTGCCGAAGAAATAACCTGATTGGGGATACTACCCAGGAATATGATTATTCCGCCCAACAAGGAACCCAGGAACTCAAAAGCAAAGAGACTGCCAAAGTTTCTATATGCAAGTCTGAATCCGCTACAGAAACATTCCTTCAATGGCGTATATGAGTACCTTATCTGCATTAAGACAACAATCATACCAAACGCCAGCACAAATACAAGAAGGAAGATCAGAACACTCCAGATATACTTCCAGCCCAGAATCATTGGCAACGCAAGGCCAGCAAGACCGGCTACCAAAACAGGTATCATCAGGATATCTAACAATAAAGCCAAAGCACTACGACTGGCGCATTTCCCTATATCATCTCTCATTGTCTTCAACGTAACATTGGGAAGATAGCCTAACTCTGTCCATTTACGCAATATGGCGTCCACCTGAGCATAAAAGAAAATTATAAATGGAAGTGGAAGAATGATTGTCAAGACCAGGCTGGGCCAGATATAGCGCAACAGCATACCAAGGTTCTTAAACCCGTATCCACAACCATTCAACAGACAACTTATATATGAACGTTCCTTCTTTACTTGAAAAAGATTTTCTCCTGTAGTTTCCATAAATTAATCAGCTTTCGAAGTGCAAAGATACAGAGAAAAAGCGTATCTTTGCATCCGTAATAAGAAAAATTAACAGGCAGATGGCAATATATAAGGAAATCAGATGGGGATTCATCGGTTGCGGCGAGGTAACTGAGAAAAAAAGCGGTCCCGCATTCAGTCTGATACCGGGTTCGTCGGTTCAGGCCGTAATGAGCAGAAACAAGGAAAAAGCACAATCCTATGCTCTGCGGCACGGCATCCCACATTGGTATAACGATGCTCAGCAACTTATCAACGACCCTAACGTAAATGCCATCTACATTGCTACCCCACCCTCGTCACACGCCACATACGCTATTATGGCGATGAAAAGTGGGAAACCCGTATACGTAGAAAAACCATTGGCAAGCAGCTACTACGATTGCCAACGTATCAATCATGCCAGCGAAAAGACGCATGTGCCATGCTTCGTGGCTTATTATCGCCGTTACCTACCATACTTCCTGAAGGTAAAGGAACTGCTGCAGAATGGGGCCATAGGAAATGTCATCAGCGTGCAGATAAGGTTTGCCTGTCCACCACGCGACTTGGATTACAATTCCACCTCACTCCCCTGGCGCGTCCAGCGTGATATCGCAGGCGGAGGATATTTCTACGATTTGGCTCCTCATCAGATCGACCTGCTACAGGAGCTCTTCGGCCCAATTGTTCACGCCAACGGTTTCAGCAGCAATAGAGGCGGATTGTATGAGACAGAAGATACCGTCAGCGCCGCCTTCCAGTTTGCCGACGGACTTACAGGAAGCGGTTCGTGGTGCTTTGTTTCTCACGAGAGTGCCCGCACAGACCGCATCGAATTGATTGGAGACAAGGGACAGCTCTGCTTCTCGGTCTTCACCTACGAGCCCATAGCCCTGCACAATAGCGAGGGACGTCAGGAAATCGTTGTACCCAATCCCGAACACGTACAGTTGCCCCTTATAAAGAATATTGTCGAGCATCTGCAGAAAGGCGATATATGTACAGCCGACAGCATCAGCGCTACTGGCGTTAACTGGGTTATGGACCGTATCTTAGGAAAGCTTTAACCATTATGGAGAAGAATATCAAACACGTCTTTCTGGACTTCGACGATACCCTTTATGATACACGAGGGAATGCTTGCTTGGCTCTTACCGAGTTGTTCCAATATTTCCATTTAGAGCAATATTTCCCCAACGAAGAAGCCTTTACCGTTCCATACTGGCAGACCAACCATCAACTATGGGAGCAGTATGCCAAGGGCGAGATAACCCGCGACTATTTGATCGTGGAACGCTTCCGCCGTCCTCTCTCTGAGGGAAAGGGTATCGACCCTACGGTTGAGTTCTGCCTCCAGTTTAGCGACTATTTTCTGTCTCGCTGTGCTATCAAGCCTGGTGTGGTGGACGGCGCTCACCAATTGCTTAACTACCTGCAGAAACAGGGATATATCCTAAGTATCTGCAGCAATGGCTTCCACGAGGTTCAGTACAGCAAGTTACGTGCCAGCAAGTGCATATCCTACTTCCAGCACATTATCCTATCCGAGGATGCTGGTGCCAACAAGCCCAGCCCACTCTTCTTCCAATATGCCTTCCAGCTTACCGGAGCCAAGCCCGAAGAGACCATTATGGTAGGAGACAACTTCGACACCGACATCACAGGAGCACACAAAGCCGGCCTGCGCACCATCTTCTTCAACCGGCATCCACAGGAGTTCACACCACCAACCGGTATTGCAACCTATCAGGTAACCAGCCTAAAAGAAATTCAAAGTATCTTATAACGCAATCATATTTCGCAATAAGATATCAAAACATAAAGAGGGCGTAGCTTCAAGTGCTACGCCCTCTCTTCTTATCTTAATTCTAAAGTCTAAAGTCTAGAGCCTAAAGTCTAAAAAAGAACCTTCTTGCCACCAACAATGTTGATACCCTTCTGCAGGCGGATTATGCGCTGACCTGCCAAGTTGAAGATAGCATCATCATTTTGAACATTGAGTTTAGAATTTGGAATCTCATTGATACCATCTTCCTCATCCTTAGTTGGGTTGTGGTAACCAAGAATCTCATCATAGAGAACAATCTTGTGAGTATTGTCCAGAACAGGAGTTACATCCTCGCCCAGAGTCTGGTACCATACGGCATCCAAGTTTTCTCTCTCACCATTCAACTTGTAGCAAACCTCGCCACTTGCCAACTGCTCGGCAGTTACCTCTACAGGTGCTTCACAAGTCTCGGGATGTGTACCAACTGCAATAGTAGCGGTAGAACCTTCCTGCAGACAGTAGTAGTTGTTCTTTATATTCTCTGTTTGTGAGGCACAATTCCAGCTGGCGATAATGGCTGCCTGCTGAGTTGAGTTAGAAACAATCTTACCAATAGACAGACAGTTCTGGATACCCTTGAAACCAGCAATCTTACAATAAGCCATGATACCACCATACTTAGAGGTCTCACCGATTATCGTACCGCTGAAGATACAATCCTTAACGCCACCGGAATATGTATAGCCTAAGATACCTGCCTGACAGTCGCCAAGACTACCCGTATGTGTAAGCGTACCTGCATATTCGCACTTTTCAACGAAGATCTTACTTGATGTTGAGCAACCACCTACGATACCACCTGTGTGAGCCTTGCAACCAGAAACATTGATATCCATGTCACTATAAACACCGATGACCGTTGACGTACCTTCTGCCACTCCGACAACGCCGTTATAGTTGTCGGTTGATGTCAACGTACCGCTGATACGGAAGTTCTTAACAGTAGCATTGTTGATAAGACCGAACAAGCCGTTACCATGGCCAAATGACCGATGTACGAAATTCTTGATGGAATGTCCTTGTCCGTCGAATACGCCTGTGAAGGCATAGTCTGTAATCATTTTCTTATTGGTATCTTCTGCATAACGGCCGATGGGCTCGAACAATGCACCTTCCCCAAGTTCGCTCATATCAATGTCAGCTGTCAAGACGGCATCTGCTTTGGTTAAGAGGTTGTTAACAAGTTCAGAGTATATTCTCAGTTGCTCTGCTGTACCAATCTGATATACACCATCTTCTGAAACTGGGATAGGAATCAGATTAACGGAGTTGAATTTCTCGGCTAAAGCCAAAGCCTCTTCGCCAGACACATCACCCAAGGCAAAATGCAGGTATGCATCTTCTGTTTCAGTTTCCCATTGCTTATAGTCCTCATCAGGTACTATACCCAAATCATTCAGGGTAGTAGCAATATCGTACAGTTTCATGGCAGCCTCATACATGGCAACATAAGCCTTACGGCAAGCATGTACCTCATCAAAGAGAGTAGAGAATGTATTGATGAGAGCCATCTTCTCCTCTCCAGTAGAAGCACCATCTATAGCTTCAACAGCAGCAGAAAGTCTATTAATCAAAGACTCTGATATGTTGGGGTAATTCATATAGGTCTCTGTATCATCGCTATAAGAGAACTCCATGATAACCTGGGCACGCTGAGCATATCCAGCCAGAACATCATCCAGTTTCTCATTAGCTTCCTCTGGTGTACCCAGATAGAATACACGTACATTACCGAAAGGCAACCAGTCATTTGCCATGCCTGTACCCAGATTTCGGATACCAATGGTCAGTGTGCTGTCTGTAACCTCAGTAGCACAGAAGTTAAGGTAACGATTAGCGCTGTAAGCATAAGAACAACCGTTAATTGACTTAGGAACGAAGCCGTTTCCGTCAGCACCACTATAGGCTGCATCACCATTTTCACCAAGACAGTTTGTGTAAGGCTCTGCGTCAGCCTCTGTGATATAGCCTTCACCTATAGACATAACATAGTTAGAGGTATTATTCAGATAAAGCTGACCTGCATGGTACTGGTTGTAAACATCAGCTCCTGAACGGAACAGACCATTGACGGTCAACATATAAACACCGTTAGGAACATCCGTCAGAGTCTGACAGATATTAAAGCTCTTGTTGTCCAAACCACGGGCAATCTTTGTAAGTCCATCAACACCACCTGTGGCAAGGGCACCACCATCATATTCAGTAGTCCAACCCTCGAAACCATTTGAGAAGTCAGAGTTAGCCATCAATCGGGTAAGCTCGGTACCTGCTGTAATACCACCAGCAATGGCATTCTCCAGCATCTGGTTTACAAAGGCTGCTTCAGCAGTAATGGCTTCATCATCCAAACTGCACATATCCATAATATATGAATAGCTACCGTTAGGATAATCCTTACAGGGTTCTACTTCTTCCTCAAGATAGGTCTTCAGCAGATCAACCCATTCACCTTCCATGTTGGTATTCTCCTCCAGGTAGTTGGATGCATATTCACATGTCTCAGCATACTTGGCGTATTTCTCGGCTGATTTATTGATGCTCTCCTTCAGTTCAGCCAGAGCCTGATAGGCAACGAGGAATTCATCAAAGTCGGTGATTGACTCCCAAGACTGGATCGCATTCTTAAACTGTTCAATCAAAGCCTTGTTAGCTACAAGCTCTTCATTCTCAACGAACTCCATCTCAACATCACTAAGGTCGTTAATTACCTCTGCAATGTTTTCACTAGTAATGTTCTGGCATCCAGAAGCAAAGGAATAAACGTAATTACCCTCACATGTTGGCAAAGGATAGGGATCAACATCAACCGTCTGACGCCATACAGCATCAAGGAACTGTGCTCCATTCAGCTCCCAGCAGATATCACCGCACAAAAGCTGGCCTTCGTCTGTCTTAACAGGCTCTGTACCACTTACAGTAACTCCACTACCTGGTAAACCGACAAGATTACCCTCTGTTGTGTAATAGTTCTTTCCAGCCCACTTAGAGTTGTTGGCATTCAACTGGCCAAAGAAGGGACTGGGATTGGGTGCAACAACAGTACCAACTGACAAGCAGTTCTTAATTGTCACCTTAGCCTTGTTGGCGTAACCTACTATACCACCGGCATTATTACCACCGTCATCAAGAATTGTACCGTCAAACAGACAGTCAGTGATGTTGATGATTGCACTTGCACTATTATAGGCCAGTCCAACAATACCACCTAAGTTACCATTAGTTGTACCTGCATCCAAAGTACCGGAATAGATACAACGCTTAATGTTGATGGTACCGGTATTGGTCTGACGTCCAAGGATACCACCGTGTCTTGTCTTTGAGCAGTTAATATTAAGCTTACTGTGTATATCACTGATGTTAATGGTGCCACCCTCTGCAGAACCTACAACACCAGCAGATTCGTAAGAACTATTTATCGTACCTTCTATGGTGAAGTTCTTTATCACAGCACCGCCTGCCAGTTTAGCAAACAGACCGTAACTATTGCCACTAGATGTGACTTCGAAGTTAGAAATAGTGAAACCATTTCCGTCGAAAGTACCTTTATAGGAGTCTGTAGCACCAACAGGAATCCATGTATAGCCAACGCCGAAGACCTTAGCGAAATCAATGTTAGCAATCAGGATTGCATTAGCATCTGCGTGGTTATCATTTACATACTTGGCGAACCACATAAACTGTGGTGCATTGCCGATCTCATAGAAACCATCGTCATTCAGAACCATGCTGTTAGCAATAGCCTCTTCATCGATGAAGCCACAGTAATCACATACGCCATCCACCATGTTATGTTCGTCCTTAGTGACTCCAGTAAAAGTATTAGAGAAAGTATAGCCTTCATACCATGTATCGTCGCAATGCTGGTGACCATTCTTATAAACCTGTGCACTTGTATTATCGAGGACGGGAACCTTGTCAGTACCCAATGTCTGATACCAGCTGATTTCTGTCTGGTCGCCGTTCAAAACATAGCAAACCTCACCTGAGGCCAGTATATCTTCATTAAAGCACAATGATGTTGTAAGAGGATCTGCACCGCTGTCGTTTCTTGAAGAACCATTAGCACTACCTTCAAGCCAGCAGTTACCAACGATCTTTGCTGCATCGTAAGTTCTAAGACGACCCACGATAGCACTACCATACTTAGGAGTACCCTCAGCTGCATCACATGTGATCGTACCAAAATTCATGCAACCCTTGATGCTTGTAGTAGAGTTGTTCAGGTAACCACCTATACCACCTAATGCACAACCTGCGTCAGAGAAAGTGATGTTACCATAGTTAACACAGTTTTTGATGTTGTCGCCACCGACGTAACCAACAATAGCAGCAAAACAATCGTTACTTCCTTCTACGATTGTCATGCTACCACTGTATGTACAGTTGGAAATAGTGTTACTACCACGTGAAGAACCTATCACACCACCAACATGGCATGCGCCTGCAGCAGTAACATCAACATTCAAAGCAGAATGAACGTTCTCGATTATACTGCTGATGGGATAAGCAATAGCACCCGATCCGTGACCTCCTGTTACAATGAGCGTACCTTCAACAGTAAAGTTCTTGATGGTAGCACCATTTGCATCGCCAAAGAGACCGCCATGTCCAGCACCTGTGCTTTCAGCATTAAAGCCTGTGATCTTGTGACCCTGACCATCGAAAGTTCCGCAATAGGCACCAGGACCTACTGATCCATTCTCTTCGCCAGTAATAACACCAATAGGTGCAGTCCAAGGCTCCGTAAGCACGATATCCGCCGTAAGAACAGCATTAGCACTGAACTCACCGTCATTCACTAAGGCCGCAAAATCTATCAGATCCTGAGCCGTTCCAATCTGGTAAACGCTGTTCTCATCTTGCTCCAGCGCATACACTCTCATACTGCCCGTCATATAGACAAACAGTAATAGAAAACAATAGAGTAGTCTTTGTTTCATGTTTGTAAAATGTTGGTTTCTCGTATTTAGATTTAAAATCTGCCTACAAAAATAACATTATTATTTGAAATCCCATGCCAGAATCACAAGAAAAAACAGCAAAAAAGAGAAAAAAGAAAGGAAACAAGAATAATAATGCCGTATAGCACACTATCACAGCAAAAGAAAGGTGAATAATCCCGGATAATCCAGAAGTCCCGGAAAGACAGGAAAAGCCGGAGATACCGGACAGTCCGGAATTTCCGGGATATCCGGGAGTAACTTATTAAA
>CAMOMP010000073.1:0-10586 GCA_946619915.1 uncultured Prevotellaceae bacterium
CGGATATATGGAGGGCAACGGATACCAAGTAACATGGACCTTCGGCCACCTTTGCGAGCTGAAGGAACCCCATGAATATTCCCCCCTTTGGAAAAGCTGGAGCCTAAGCCAGCTGCCCATGATTCCGCCCCGTTTCGGCATCAAGCTAAAAGCCGACAAGGGCGTGGAAAAGCAATTCAACACCATAGCCTCCCTGATGAGTCAGGCCGAAGAGATTATCAACTGCGGTGATGCCGGCCAAGAGGGAGAGCTAATACAAAGATGGGTGATGCAGAAGGCCATGGCTAAATGTCCCGTTAAGCGTCTGTGGATTAGCAGCCTTACGGAAGAGGCCATCCGCGAAGGATTCCAGAAACTGAAGGATCAGACTGAATACCAAAGCCTCTATGAGGCCGGACTGATGCGTGCCATCGGAGACTGGTTGCTGGGCATGAATGCCACACGCCTCTATACGCAGAAATATGCCTACGGCAAACATCAGGTACTGAGTGTAGGTCGTGTACAGACCCCCACGTTGGCGCTGATTGTCAACCGTCAGAAGGAGATAGAGAACTTCGTTCCACGTCAATCGTGGATTCTTTCCACCTTATATAGAGATGTTAAGTTCAGTGCCATCATGCGCGACGAAGAGGCGGAAGCCGAGGAAGCAGCCGAGATTGCCGAAGCCGCCAAACAGGGCAAGACGATGAAGAGCAAAGGCCCCATCTACCGACAGATGGAATATGCCACTGAGCAGGAAGGCAAGGACGTGCTGGAGGCCATCAAGGACAAGCCCTTCACCGTTCTGTCTATTACCAAAAAGAAAGGCGTTGAAACACCACCCCGCCTCTATGACCTGACCAGCCTGCAGGTAGATTGCAACAAGAAGTTCGGCTTCAGTGCAGACCAGACGCTGAACGTCATACAGAGCCTCTACGAGAAGAAGTTCGCTACCTATCCCCGTGTTGACACCACGTTCCTGCCTGATGATGTGTACCCCAAGTGCCCTCAGATCATGAACGGCCTGTTCCTGACCAAGAACGCAGGTGTACAACCTTATGCAGAGATAGTAAAAGCGTTAGGAGGAAAACCTCTGAAGAAAAGCAAGAAGATATTTGACAACAGCAAGGTTACGGACCACCACGCTATCATACCCACAGGCGTATCACCCCAGGGACTTACAGAGATGGAATGGAAGGTGTTCGACCTGATTGCACGCGCCTTCATTGCCGCTTTCTATCCAGATTGCCTCTTCGAGACTACCACCGTTATTGGCGAAGTCAAAAAAACAGAGGAAGAATCTGTCCTCTTCCGTGTGAACGGACGTGTAACCACTGATGAAGGTTGGAAGGTAGTCTTCAAGAAAGAGACCCCCTCCGAAGGGGAGGGCTTGGAGAAAGGACCAGAAGCTGCAGATGCTTCGCTCCCCATCTTCGAGAAAGGCGAGAGTGGTCCGCACATTCCCTCACTCACCGACAAATGGACCACACCTCCCAAACCCTATACCGAAGCAACCCTGCTCCGTGCAATGGAAACGGCAGGTAAGATGGTCGAAGACGAGGAGCTGCGCGATGCATTGAAGGAGAACGGTATCGGTCGCCCCAGTACCCGCGCTGCCATCATAGAGACACTCTTCCGCCGTCATTATATCCGTAAGGAGAAGAAAAGCCTTTGGGCAACTCCAACGGGTGTGGAATTGATAGAGATTATCCACGAGGAACTGTTAAAGAGCGCCGAACTGACAGGTCTTTGGGAGAAGAAACTGAGAATGATAGAACGCAAGGAATATCAGGCAAAGACCTTCCTGGAAGAGCTCAAGCAGATGGTAACGGATATCGTCACATCAGTGTTGAACGACAGAAATCCGCGACAGATCAGCGTGACTGTTGAGCCTGTAATTAACAAGAAAGGCAATAAAAAGCGTACCTAATACGTTATTATATAGAATAATCACGTTAATTATGTTAGGAAAGGATAGGAAGATAGAGAAAGACTGCCGCTTTTCAGCGTCAGAAGATAGAGGACGACACACCCGTCTTTTGTCTTCTTCTATCTCCCTTTATCTCCCTTTATCTCCCTTCTATCTCCCTTTATCTCCCTTTATCTCCTTTCTATCTCCCTTTATCTCCTTTTATCTCCTTTTTATTCTTGCAGGAGTATGCCTGCTCTCTTCCTGTGGTGCCGACAACCACCTGAAGAAAGGCGATCAGTTTTATGCCATTGGCGAATACTTTGATGCTGCTGCCGAATACAAGAAAGCCTACGCCCGTACCAAGACCACAGAAAAAGAGAAGCGTGGCGTCCGGGCCTGGAAGATGGCAGAGTGCTACAGAAAGATTAACTATAACGCCAAAGCCATTGGTGCCTACCAGAATGCCGTCCGCTACAATTACCCAGACACTTTGGCATGGCTCTATCTGGCCCAGTTGCAGCACAAGCAAGGTGACTATAAAACCGCCATCAAGAACTATAAAACCTATCTGGAGATGGTGCCTGGCGCCAAGCTTGCCATCAATGGTATTCAAGGATGTATGCAGGCTCCCATTTGGAAGAATAAGCCCACGCTTTATAGCATCAAGAAGGAACCCATCCTAAGTAGCAGGCGTGCCGATTACTCGCCTATGCTTCTTGGCAGCGAAGCCGATCAACTCTACTTCTCTACCACACGCCCTCAGGCTACCGGAGACGAGATAAGCGGTATCACAGGAACCAAGAGCTCGGATATTTTCTTCAGCAAAAAAGACGACAAGGGTAAATGGGGAAGTCCTGAGATGGCCGAAGGTGAACTGAACAGCGAATACGATGAAGGTGCCTGCTGCTTCTCGCCCGACGGAAAGACCATGTACCTTACTCGTTGCACTTACGACCCTGACTATCCCCGCTATGCCGAGATATACACCAGCCAGCGCAGCGATGCCTCATGGAGCAAACCACAGTTGCTGCAGATTACCAAGGACACGCTTTCCAGCTACGCCCATCCTACCATCTCACCCGACGGCAAATGGCTGTACTTTACCAGCGATATGCCAGGTGGCTATGGCGGAAAGGATATCTGGCGCATCGCCCTTATGGAGGGTGGCGGCTTAGGAGGCGTTGAGAACGTAGGCGAGCCCATCAACACAGAAGGCGACGAGATGTTTCCTTCTTTCCGTCCAAATGGAGAACTTTACTTCTCGAGCAACGGGCACGTTGGTATGGGCGGTTTGGACATCTTCAAAGCTAAGCGCGATACTGTAACAGGTAACTGGCAGATAGAGAACCTGAAGGTACCCATGAACAGTAGCGGAGACGACTTTGGCATGACATTCGAGGGACTGCACAACAGAGGATACTTCTGCACCAACAGAGGCGATGCCCGCGGATGGGATCATATCATGTCCTTTGAATGCCCCGAAGTTATCCACACCGTAAAGGGATGGGTGTACGAAAAGGACGGCTATGAGCTACCCGAGGGCCTTGTCTATATGGTTGGCAATGATGGAACGTATCAGAAACTGAGCGTCCATGGCGACGGATCCTTTGTACAGGAGGTTCAGCCCAACGTAGACTACGTCTTCCTAGGCACCTGCACAGGTTATCTGAACCACAAGGAGGAACTGCATGTCGACACCAGCAGCGTCAGTCAGGAGTTTGTTCTGCAATTCCCATTGGCCAGCATCAACAACCCCGTGCTTATCCGCAATGTGTTCTATGAGTTCGATAGCGCTGCCCTTACAGAAAACAGCACGCAGGCCTTGGACAGTTTGGTGGACCTGCTGAACGAGAATCCTAATGTCACCATTGAACTTTCCTCGCATTGCGACTTCCGAGGCAAGGACGAATATAACGAGAAACTGAGCCAGCGTCGTGCCGAGAGTGTTGTCAACTATCTGATTGAACACGGCATCGAGGCTGAGCGCCTTACCCCTGTTGGCTATGGCGAGAAGAAGCCCAAGGTGGTAACACGTAAGATAGCAGAGCAGAACGACTTCCTGCATGAGGGCGACACACTTACAGAAGCCTTTATTCTTCGCTTAGAGGATGTCGAGAAACAAGAAATATGCCACGCTTATAACCGTCGTACGGAATTTAAGGTATTGCGTACCACTTATAAGCTTTTTGATAAGGTTAAACCCGCTGATGAGGCGACAAAATCAGAAGAAAATCCAAAACCCGAGCAAGAAAAAGAATAATTCTTGTTAATTTTGGTTGTTTCCATAGAAATTTCTAATTTTGCCTCACACAACATAAATAATCTATGAAAATACCCTTATTATGGCACTAAACAGAAGAACTTTTCTTAAGAGAACTGCTGCCGCATCGGCACTGTTCAGTATCTTGCCCCGCGAGGTGCTGGGTAAGATGGGTGGAGCTAACAACTTTGTTGCACCCAGCGATCAGCTTACACGCGGTATCATCGGTGTAGGCGGTATAGGACGTTCAGGTCACCACTTTGCAAGTGACCAGTCATGTCGCTTGGTAGCAGTATGCGACGTAGACCAGAAGCATCTGGATTCTGCAGTAGCAGCTGCCAAAAAGAATTTCAACGAGACAGTGAAGGCATATCACGACTTCCGCGAGCTTATTCACGACCCCAACGTTGATATTGTCCATATTGCAACCCCACCCCATTGGCACGGGATCATGTCGGTTGAAGCTGCCAATGCCGGAAAGGATATTTTCTGTGAGAAACCAATGACACGTACCATTGGTGAGGGCAAGCGCGTAGAAGAGGCTGTTAAGCGTAATGCCCGCGTGTTCCGCCTGAATACATGGTTCCGCTTCAAGGATACCTTCTACGGACTGGGAACAGATGTTAAACCCCTGAAGAAGCTGGTGGATAGCGGCCTGCTGGGTTGGCCCCTAAAGGTTCGCATCTCTGGCGCTACAGGCTTCACCTGGAAATTCTACTGGGTAGGAAAAGAGAACCTGGAGGTTCAGCCCATCCCCAAGGAACTGGATTACGACCTGTGGTTAGGTCCGGCTCCCTACAAGCCCTATAATATTCATCGTACGCACCAGACCTTCCGTGGCTACTTCGACTATGACGGCGGTGGTTTGGCCGATATGGGTCAGCATTACATCGACCCCGTTCAGTACATCCTTGGCAAGGACGACACCTTCCCCGTTAAGGTGGAGATAGACGCTCCTCAGCAGCATCCCGATGCAGTGGGTATCTGGCGAAGCATTACATACACTTACGAGGATGGTTGCCAGATTATTCTGGAAGGCGAAGGCTTCGAGAGTGAGGGTAAGGTACCTTACATCGAAGGTCCAAAGGGTAAGGTTTACAAGGGCTTCGAGTGCACCATCCCCAATGTGCAGGAGCTCATCAACGAGATGCCTGACCCAGAGCCACGCAACACTGACTTCCTGGAGTGCGTTCGCAACCGTCGCCAGTTTGCCTTGAACGAGACAAACGGCCACCACAGTGCCACCATTGTAAATATGGGTGTTTGTGCATTGCGCCTGAACCGAACCCTTCACTTCGACCCCAAAACTCAGCTCTTCATCAACGACGAGGCTGCCAACCTGCTTATCAACCAGCCTATGCGTGGCGAATGGGGAAAGATGATTTAAGAGTGAAGAATGAAGAGTGAAGAGTGAAGAATATTAATTAGACTTTAGGCTCTAGACCTTAGATGTTTGTCATTTCCCCCAAACGACCAAACGATTAATATACTAAACGACCAACTCACAAACTCATAAACTTACAAACTAAAAACTGCAATGAAGAAGATATTTAATATATTGTTGCTGGCCGTTCTGATGCTGACGGTCACCACAACACCCACCTTTGCACAAGATGCAAGGCAGAGAACTACACAGACCATTGTGCAGGATGCATTGGCACTGATGCCTCTGCAGAATCAGACCGACTTTAATCGCGAGATGGAGGACATCGCCAAGACCGCTCCTCAGTCTATCGAAATCCTGGCCGCTATGTTGCAACCCACAGAGAAGGCCAAGAACAATCTGGTAGAATATGCCATTAATGGTGTTACCAACTATGCCTCAGCCAATGCTAAGTACAAGCAGGCTGTCCTCGATGGTCTGAAAGCCGCTGCCCCTAAAGCTCCGGACCAGTATGTGAAGCAGTTCCTGCAGTCACAGATTCGTCTGTTGGCAGGCGACGAGAAACCCATTGAGTTCAGCGAGCATGCAGGTGCCACACCCTATGCTCAGGCATACGACAACCTGAAGAAATTGGGTGCTAATGCTGGCCCTGCCATTGTTAAGACCCTCAAGACCAAGGACAATGCGCTGCGCATGCAGGCCCTGAAGTTTGCCACTGCCAACAATCTGGTAACCGACGATTTGGCTAAGCAGGTCGTTGCCAAGTACAAATCTCAGACAGAAGAGGGCAAGGCAGACATCATCAATTGGTTGGGTGACAATAAGATTGAGAACCAGAAGCCCTTCCTCAACAAGGTGCTCACACAGGGTGGCAAGCCGGCAGTTGCTGCCATCGAGGCATTGGGCAAGATTGGCGGCGAGGATGCCCTTACCGCTCTGATTGCTCAACTGGGAGGCGATAATTTCCAGGAAGCCCTTAATGCATTGCTCAGTTTCAAGGGCGACATCTCTGGCAAGGTAACAGAGGCACTGAAGGTTACTACTGGTCAGCAGCAAAACCGTCTGCTTGCCCTTGCGTCCTTCCGTCGCATCACCAGCGCAGCTCCTGTTGTATTCGATTTGGCAAAGGATAATTCCATTGCCCGCAGTGCACTAGCAGGTGTTGTAGGCAAGAATGACATCAGTAAGGTAGCACAGTTGCTGGACACTGCCAGTGACTCTGAAATGGGCGACTATCAGAAAGCTCTTTCTGCCAGCATCAAGAGTCTGGATGTCAAACAGCAATATCAAGCTATCAGCGCCGAAATGAAGAAAGCTACCAACAAGGAGCGTTTCTACCCCATCCTGGCTTCTACCAACACCAACGAGTCTGTTGAGGAACTTCAGAAGATCGGTTCACAAGCTGCCATTAATGCCCTGTTACGCAGCACCAACCTGAAAGCTGCCGCTCCATTGCTGAATGCTGCCAAAGCTGGTGACAACAAAGCGCTGAACGGTTACATCAACCTGATGGGCAACTATCAGAAGAACGCTGATTCACGTTATGAGGGTCTGAACACAGCCATGCAACTTGCCAAGTCTGACGACCAGAAGAAGGCTATTCTGAACTTCCTTGGCAAGACTCCCACACGTAATGCCTTCCTGTTGGCAGGCAAGTACCTCGACGACAAGACCCTGGGTTACACCGCTGCCACAGCTGAGAAAGACATTATCAATAAAACCAACGAGGATATTGAATACAATATTGTAAAAGAGAACCTTACCAAGGCTATGGATCGCTATAAGGCTCATGGCACTGCTGACGACGGCTATGCTGTGGATGAACTGAAGAAGATCATCTCTGAGTTGCAGCCCTCACCTGTTTACGTTCTTTCTGACGAGGAGAAGGCACAAGGCTTCGAGCTGTTGTTCGACGGTACCAACCTGGACAACTTCGTTGGTAACAAGGTTGGCTACATTCCCATCAACGGCTGCATCAATGTAACAGCCAACTATGGTAACGAGAGCAACCTGTACACCGCCAAGGAGTATCGCGACTTCGTCTTCCGCTTCGAATTCTGCTTCCTGCGCCCAGGTGTTAACAATGGTGTGGGTATCCGTACTCCGATGGGTGTAGATGCAGCTTACTATGGTATGTGCGAGTGCCAGATTCTGGATCACGATGCTCCCATGTATGCTGGCCTGCGCGAGTACCAGGTTCATGGCTCCGTTTACGGTGTTATCCCTGCCAAGCGTATCAAGCACAAGCCTCTGGGCGAGTGGAGCGAGGAGGAAATCCGCGTTCAGGGCAATCACATCACCGTTACCGTTAATGGCGAGGTTATTGTGGATGGCGACATCAAGGAAGCTTGCCAGGGCCACAATGTAGCCCCCGACGGAAGCGACAACAACCCCTACACTGTTGACCACCGCAACCACCCCGGTATGTTCAACAAGACCGGCCACATTGGTTTCCTCGGTCATGGTGCTGGTTTGAAGTTCCGCAACGTACGTGTTCTTGACCTTTCAAAAGCCCCTAAGGGGAAAAAGAAGTAATACAATTGCTTCGAGACGTCACACTACCGCACCCACGTAGCTGTTCAGGTGCTAAACCAGATTTTTACAGATACTACAAGCAAGGGCATTTAGAACCTCGCCTGTCGAACACCCTCTCTCCACTGAGAGGTAAAAAAGAAGAATCCTGTACGCATTACGCAAGTACAGGATTCCTTTCTAACTATAATTTACTAACTATCACATAGCCTTTTTTATACCTTCCTGGATATAAACTCCCTTCTTGAGTGAAGAATGAAGAGTGAAGAGTGAAGAATCTATCTTACGTCCGCCCAGGTCATAAACCTCCCCCTCATTATGAATTATGAATTGTGAATTATGAATTGCAGTTGCGTTATCCACAGAAAAACGATAAGAGCCGGAACCTAAGCGACAGACAGCTCTGCCATCTTGCATACCCAAGTATTCTATATCACTGCATTCAGATATAGGCTGACCGCTTTCCTTAAGTTCATACCCTTCCGCAACAGGCATATAGAGTGTAGCGGTGGTGTTGGCAGGGATGGTAACGTCGTAGGTAATGTCAGCTCCGCCCTCGCATACCCAAGCTGCCTTGATAGGCCCATAGACACTCCAGAAGTTAGCATCCACACTGGTGATACGCTTCTGCTGGTAGCGAAGAATCTTACGGGTGTCGGGATTGGGACGAAGGATGAAATGCTTGAAGCCAGCATTCTCCTCATCCGGACAGATACCTGCCATATGACGGAACATCCATTCGGCGATGATACCATAAGCATAATGATTGAAGGAGTTCATGCTGACAGGACCATATCCACTAGCCTTAGTATAGGAATTCCAACGCTCCCAGATGGTGGTGGCCCCCTGGTCTATGCTATAAAGCCACGAGGGATCATTACGCTGAAGAAGCAGGGTGTAAGCCTCATCGTTCAGACCGTTTTCCGTAAGTGTCTGATTCAAGATAGCTGTACCCAGGAAGCCTGTATTGAGTTTGTAGCCATTATTGGAGATGGCATTGCGAAGAGCCGTCTTGGTACGTTTAATGGCATTCTCATCGCGTAACAGATTGTAATGCAAAGCCATAAGGTAGGCACACTGAGTATTGATGTTGGGTACACCTGTAGAGGAGATAGCGTAACGTGTCTGCCATTCAGCTTTAATATTCTGGAAGAGTTCATCGTATTGCTTGGCCTTCTGGGCATAGCTGTCAGTCTCTGAGGTAGAAAGTACACGGGCCATTTTGGCCATCAACTGAGCATCAAGGGCATAGTAGCAGACACTGCAGTAACGCGAATCGGTATTCACGTAAGCCACCCAGTCGCCGTATGTAGTCTCGCCACCATTGTACTTATAACTACCCTCCGTCTTGGTAGAGAGGAAGTTCATGTAGTTCTCCATAGCCGTCCAGTTGTCCCTGATAATCTGCTTATCGCCTGTCATCAGATAGACATTCCAAGGCAGGATGACACCTGCATCAGCCCATGCTGCGGCTCCATGACCCACGCCCCAAGCATAAGGTGCAATATGTGGGAAGGCACCATCAGAACGCTGCGAGTCACGCATGTCACGCATAAACTTCTCGTAGAACATGCGCGTATCGGCATTGTAAAGGCCAGCCATTGAATAGACCTGTGTGTCGGCTGTCCAACCCTGGCGTTCATCTCTCTGGGGGCAGTCTGTAGGAACACTTAGGAAGTTGCTGCGCTGCCCCCACATGCAATTGCTATAAAGCTGGTTGACATCGGGATGAGAGGTCTTGAAGCTGGAACGCTCATCCATTGCAGAAGTAACAGTCTCGCCTACTACGTTGGTAAGCTCCACATCAGCGCTGCTAATAACCTCAATGTATCGGAAGCCCATGAATGTAGTGGTGGGATGGAAAGACTCTCCCTCCTCTGCACCTTTAAGGGTGTAATAGAGCGAAGCTTCAGCACTACGCAAGTTCTCTGTATAGACAGAACCGGCTGGACCGTCGTCACCACGATTGCGATCGCCCGTTGTATTTGGCATCTCGCCAAAGCGGAAGCGTAGACGGGTGCCACGTACGCCCTTAGCTGTGAAGCTAACCCATCCGGCAGCATTCTGAGCAAGGTCGATAATGGCAGTTTGACCAGCCTTAAGCTGGAAGTTGTTCTGCCCTATCAACTCTGAAACGGTATTTATCGCGCCATAAGTCTTTCCATTGGACTTTGTCCCCTCATATATGGTGATGGTCTTAGGCTGACGAGCCAAGGCAGGAACAGCCTTTATGGCAGGGCCTTCGAAAGCACGGATAGTACCCTGGAAGTCGTTGCTGACCGCTGTAGCGAACCAATCGGTATCATCGAAGTCCGCCTCTGACCAGTTACTCTCCAAGCGGGCATCATAGGTCTCACCATTGTAGATATCACCCTTGCGAAGTGCGCCATTGGTATTACAGGACCACGAAGTATCTGTGGGGATGATCTTCTCCGAACCATCCTCATAGGTAAGGATAAGCAAGGCACGGAAGGCTACAGGCTTGCTGCCATACATGCCATGAGATATAGCGCCACTCC
>CAMOMP010000074.1:0-10125 GCA_946619915.1 uncultured Prevotellaceae bacterium
ATAGCAGAACTTCCTCAGTGCCGCTATTGGCAGGCCAAGATGAACCTGGGACGAGCCAAAATACGCAATCTGCTTGCCGAGATGGCCCAAGGAGAATGGATACTATTTATAGATAGCGACGCACAGGTACGCAGCAAGGATTACATTGCCTCTTACCTAAAGCTGACAGATGGAAACCAAGTAATTTGTGGCGGAACAGGCAACTTCGATAGTTGCCCCTCGAAGGAAAAAGCACTTCGTTACAAATACGAAGTACATGCAGAACGAAAAAGAACATTAAAGGAAAGAAGAAGGCATCCTTATGCTCAGTTCACCACCTTTAATTTCATGACTCAGCGCGAACTGTTCATGCAGATACGTTTCTGCAACGAGATATGCGACTACGGACACGAGGACTCTCTGTTTGGACTGGAACTGAAAGACCGTAAGATTCCTGTCTTGCACATCGACAACAAACTTATCCATACAGGACTGGAGAACACGCCATCCTACCTACGCAAGGTAAAGACCTCTCTCTTTACACTCTCAAGACTGGATGAAAAGGTTCAACGCAGAATCACCATTTCTGCCATCGCCCTCTGCCTAAAGAAATGTCACCTCAAGGGACTTACCACTTGGCTCTTCAATGTCAGCAAGAGCAAGATGAAGCAGAACCTGCTTGGTGAGAAACCGTCACTTCTGCTCTTCAAACTTTTCAAGTTAGGATTCTATTGCAAGATTATGCCATAAGGCGTTTACCTTAGCACCTTACGACCTCCCTTTACAAAGATGCCATGGCTGGCAGCGGGTAGATTGTATCTACGTCCCACGAGGTCATACTCACCCTCGCCATTTTGATTAGTAAGCTGAGATCCACGAGTTGTCAATGCATCCGTTGTCTCTGCTTCTGTTCCATATACCTGAAAGGCATACAACGCAGGAGCCGAAGCTGCATTCATTGACTCGCTTGTACGGGGAAACACCAACTTAACAAAGCGGCATCTTGTGGGAGTAGAGAGAACAAGCGTTTTCTTGCTGCTTGACCCAACATTCTTCCTGTCGGCAACCTTCGTCCAACATTCGTTCTCATCTCCCATAGGAGAGATAAGCGAAAGGTCAGGGCACTCATCAGACAAGAACACCTGATACGCATCCATATTCGTAGCCGATGCATCCAAACTCTTAGCATCATAAAGCAGGAGGCGTTTTACATCGTAGGATTTCTCCAAATCTATCAACACATACCTGAGTGGATCAGAGCCAGGCACACCCTTCGAAGGATTCCATGCGCGGCTCTTGTCGGAGACGCCCGTAAGCAGGTTCAATGGAGACCCTAACTGCGTAGAAACATCATAAGACAGCAACACTGTCTTACCAACACCTACCATGCCATCTGCCCTGCTGATATCCCTAACATACTGGCCGTATATGTCACATCCATATAACCTGATGGCATTGTCAGCCTCGCCCGAAGGACGTATGCCACGTGTAAAAACAAGTTTAACATAACGGGCTTCTACCGCAGGGAACGTTACATCCTTTATATCCTTTCCTGCAACATTCTCTTCATGAGCCACTAGCTTCCACTCGTCAGTCGAGTTAATACGGGTATACACCCACCATTCGGGGACATTGCCACAGTTTGACTCGTGCTGTCCGACATCCCTTACCACCACCCTATTGATGCTGTAGATTCCTGTAAACTCCATCACGACCCAAGGATTGTCGGTGCTGGTGTCGCACCACTTACTATTGGGATAAAGATAGCTGGCATTCAGATTCATGGGACCTTCGCTCTGCTTGGTACAGCCGCTGTATGAATTAACGAAGCAACGCATCTTACCGCTATTCACAGAAGTCCACTGATTCACTACCCCATCAGGAATCTCGACTGTTGGCAAAGGGTCGCCTACATGACTCGATTTCTTGGGATCATAGACTGCAACACCCACGAAGGAATCTGCACATCCGTAATACAGGAAATATTTGCCCTGATGATATACCAAGCCTTCTACGAATACCGTTCCTGCAGCATACTGGCCACTCTTCTCGAACGATGCCATGGGACGGAAGAACGGTTTATCCAGTCTGTCTATCAACTTTAGAGGGTCATCCTTGCTGAAGAGCATCTGACCAGCAGAATATGTTCCAGCAGCCAAACTGGTATCGCCACTTGAGCCACTCTTGTTCTTACCATTATATATTAATATAATACCATCCTCCGTCATAATGGCTGGTGGGCCACACTCCGTCATCGTACTATCGAAATGACCGTTTCGAGGCTTTGCCAACGTAATCAGATTGCCATCAGCATCAACCAATGGAGTCCAATCTACGAGGTTATCACTAACAGCGGCATATACAGCATATTCGCCCCAATACATAAGGTATTTCATCTCATTGTCTATCTTCACCTTGCAGGCCTGCAGGCGTCCGTCCTTAACCGTCGTAAGGATAGAACCGGATTTACAGAACAAGGTATTGAACTTGCCATCGTAGGCCTTCTGGAAACAAGGGCCATAGTGTGTCCACTTCTGCAAGTCAGGACTTGTTGCCACACTCAGACGGGCCGTCTTACGGTCGTAAGCCGTATATGTCATCACATACAGAGGCTTTCCATCTACCTCAGCCTCCACAACACGAGGATCCTCACAACCACCTGTCCACTCATATTTCATAGACATAGCCGAAGAATCAGGGAACATAACGGGTGTCTGCTGACGATAATCTATCGTTATGCCGTCTGCACTTTCCGTGTAACCTATACGTGATGTCCTTCTGCCGATTCCTACATTCGGATTATCCTCGGCACGATATAGTACACATACTTTTCCATTCTTCTCCACAGCAGCAGGATTGAACGTATCTGCACATTCCCACTTTACCTTTGTTCCCGACATAGGACATAAGAACAATGTATTCTCAATAGGACTGACGAGTGGATTAACTCCTTCTGGTCGTTCAAAACCGCCCAAGGCCCATTTCGGTAGCACATTGACATCAGCCAAAAGTGCTGAGCTGCAACAAAGCAAAAAAATAATGTTTAATAATTTTCTTACCATTGGTTAATACTTTTTTGACACAAAACTTTGCAAATTAACAAAGATTTTTGCAAACCAACAAGTATTAACAAGAATATTTTGAATTTAAGCCCATTCGCTGAGTTCCAGCCAACGCATGGATTTCTCATCGAGTTCTTCTGTAAGTTTAGGCAGACGTTTACTCATCTCTGTTATCTGCTCCACACTGATGGTGCCACTACTCAGGGCAGATTCTATCTGGGCCTTCTCTGCTTCCAAACGCTCTATATCCTGCTCCAACTGAGAGAACTCCTGCTTTTCCTTGAAGGTAAGCCTTCTTTTCTGCTCGTCACGAGGTTTGGCCTTTGAGGGAGCAGCAGCCTGTGAGTTCTTGGAAACGGGTTCTGGTTTACGCTCCTCCAGTTTTTCCCATTCGCGGTATTGCGAATAGTTGCCAGGAAAATCCTTTATATCACCCTCGCCATGGAAAACAAGAAGATGGTCTACTACCTTGTCCATGAAATAGCGGTCGTGACTGACTACAATCACACAGCCATGGAAATCCTGCAGGTATTGTTCCAGAATCTGCAAGGTAACAATATCAAGGTCGTTCGTAGGCTCGTCCAGCACCAGGAAATTGGGATTCTGCATCAGAACGGTGCAAAGATGCAGCCTTCGCTTCTCGCCGCCAGAAAGCTTGTAGATGTAGTTCTGCTGCTGAAGGGGTGTGAACATAAAGTGCTGCAGGAACTGCATGGCAGAGAGATGACGTCCACCACCAAGATCCACAAACTCTGCAATCCTGCGCACAGCATCAATAACCTTCATCTGCTCGTCGAACTGCATGCCATCCTGGCTATAATAACCGAATTTCACCGTCTCGCCAACAACGAAACGACCAGAATCTGGCTTCACCTCGCCAAGAAGCATCTTAACGAATGTACTCTTTCCCGTACCGTTTCCGCCAACAATGCCCATCTTCTCATATCGCGAGAAGTTATAATAGAAATCCTTAAGGATTACCTTCTCCGTAGCAGTAGACGTAGGATCCTTCAACGGGAACTTCTTACTTACATACTCAGCCTCGAATATTTTGCTGCCAATATAGGCGCTTTTCATCTCCAAACGGACCTGCTGTTCCTCTATGCGCTTCTTGGCCACCTTCTCCAACTCATAGAAAGCCTCTTCGCGATAACGAGCCTTATGACCACGCGCCTGAGGCTGGCGGCGCATCCAATCAAGTTCTGTACGATAAAGGTTATTGGCACGCGTAATTTCCGAACGAGCCACATCCAGGCGTTCCTGACGTTTCTCTAAGTAGTAGCTATAGTTGCCCCTATAGGTATAAACGGTCTCATCGTCCAGCTCCAAAATCACTGAACAGATATTATCCAGGAAATACCTGTCATGTGTTACCATAAGCAGGGTGATATTGCTTCTATTCAGATACCCTTCCAACCACTCTATCATCTGAATATCCAAATGGTTGGTAGGCTCGTCGAGAATCAGAAAATCTGGTTCCATAATTAGCACATTAGCCAAAGCTACACGCTTAAGCTGTCCACCAGACAGCTGGCACAAAGGTTTATGGAACTCCGTGATAGACAATTTAGACAGAATAGTCTTACTGCGGTTTTCATAATCCCATGCCTTTTGGTGATCCATTTTGTCCAAGATCTCCTGAAGACCGGGATTCCCTGGAGTTGCCATACAATGCTCATATTCGCGTATCAGATTCGTTGTCTCGTTTCCATGCCAGAAACAAGCCTCCAGTACCGTCATATCCATCGGATAGTGAGGTGCCTGCTCCAGATAGCCGATACGAAGGTCATTGTGGTAGATAACATTACCCTCGTCAGCCGTATCCTTACCCGCCAGAATATTCAACAATGTACTTTTGCCTGTTCCGTTTTGGGCTATAAGACCGACTTTCTGCCTCTCAGCAATGCTGAAAGACAAATCTTGGAACAAAGTACGATCCCCTACTCTGCGTGTTAAATTCTGAACTTGTAAATATGAAACCATGTGAAATTTTCTGCAAAAGTAGTTAAAAACGGCGGATTATTAAAATAATTTCACACGGAATATTTGGAAGATAAAAGGTTTTACCATAACTTTGCGGTGATTTTTGAAAGAGATGCCTAAATCGGGCCCCTATCTAAATTATCCGACACCTTATTATTTTATATAATTATTAAGCATAAAAACTATGCATAAAAAGAACGAACTGGAAAGTATGAGTTCTGACGAATTGGCAGCACTTGCCAAATCACTTGGCGTGAAGGTTATTAGCGACCAAACAGAACTAATCTACAACATCATAGACGCGGAATCTGTGCAACCTGTCGAGAGCCCAGAGAAGAAGAAGACTACCCGCAAAAAAGCCGAGAAAGAAAAACCATCCACAAAAAAGAAGGAAAAGGCTGAGAAGGTAGAGAAAGAGGAAAAGACAGAGACAAAAACCACAGAGAAAAAGACTACCCGCAAGAAAGCAACTGCTACAGAAAAAGCAGAGAAAAAAACAGAAAAGGCAGAAGCTCCCAAGGAAACAGAGAAAGCTGAAGAGCCAAAAGTTGCTGTTGCAGAAGGAGAGGCTCCAGCAAAGAAAAGAAGGAAAAGAATTGGAGAAACAAAGGCTGAGGCAAAAGCCCAGCTGGCAAAGATACAGGAAGAGGAGCAGAATGCTGCACCTGTTCAAGAACCCATAAAGGAACCTGTAGTTGAGCCTATTCAGAATAAGACAAAACAGCCAGAAGAACAGGAGATTACAGAGGATATGGTAAGAAAATTCTTCAGCACCGGCGACGACTTCATTATCCTTCAGGATATTCCCAAATTAGAGGAGCAGGTGGAGATGGCTGCAACAAGCATTTACCCCAACAATCGTCCAGAGGCAGACACACGTATTATCGACGATCTGCCCGAGATAGGAAGAGTTCCACTGCAGAAGGAAGAAGAGAAATACGACTTCGGAGAGAATATCCGTGGCGAAGGAGTTTTGGAAGTAATGAACGAGGGATTCGGTTTCCTGCGCAGCAGCGACTATAACTACCTGAGCAGCCCCGATGATATATATGTAAGTTCACAAATTATCCGTCAGTACGGACTGAAGACCGGCGACGTGATTGAAGGTCCTGTAAGACCTCCACGTGAGAGCGAGAAATATTTCCCTCTTATTAAGGTGGAGACCATCAACGGTTGCAACCCCGATGAGGTTAGAGACCGCAGTCCTTTCGAGAACCTTACCCCACTCTTCCCCGACGAGAAGTTCCAGCTTTGCAACGGCGTGAATGACACTATGTCGGCACGTGTGGTTGACCTCTTTGCCCCCATCGGTAAAGGTCAGCGTGCGCTGATTGTGGCTCAGCCCAAGACAGGTAAGACAATTCTGATGAAGGATATTGCCAACGCCATTGCTGCCAACCATCCCGAGGCATACCTGATTATGCTGCTCATCGATGAGCGCCCTGAGGAGGTAACAGATATGGCCCGCACCGTAAAGGCAGAAGTTATCGCCAGCACCTTCGACGAACCTGCTGAGCGCCACGTGAAGATTGCAGGAATCGTCCTGGAGAAAGCCAAGAGAATGGTTGAGTGCGGACACGATGTGGTGATCTTCCTCGACTCTATTACACGTTTGGCTCGTGCTTACAACACCGTTTCACCCGCCAGCGGTAAAGTGTTGAGTGGTGGTGTGGATGCTAACGCCCTGCACAAGCCCAAGCGATTCTTCGGAGCAGCCCGTAACATCGAGAACGGCGGTAGCCTTACCATCATTGCAACAGCCCTTACAGATACAGGTAGTAAGATGGACGAAGTTATCTTCGAGGAATTCAAGGGAACAGGTAACATGGAGTTGCAGCTCGACCGAATGCTCAGCAACAAGCGTATCTTCCCTGCTGTTAACATCGTTGCCAGCAGCACACGAAGAGACGATCTGTTACAAGACAAAATGACCCTCGACCGCATGTGGATCCTGCGTAAGTTCCTCAGCGACATGAATGCTATCGAAGCCATGAACGAGGTTAAGTCAAGATTGGAGCACACAAAGACAAACGAAGAGTTCCTTGTAAGCATGAATTCCTAATTCAGCACAAAAATACAATATTTAACATACAAGAGCGCATAATCACAGGTTATGCGCTCTTTTTTTTTTCGCACAGCATCCAAGGATTGTTAAATAATTACAATTATTTATACAATTCCAAAAATGCCACCTCATTATTCTGCAAAAATTCATACCTTTGCACCCGATTTAGACTTAACAGGTGAAAAAGATAATCAAAAATTCAAATAAAAAGATGAAAATGAAACTGAAGTACATCTCTATTATTGGCGTAGTAGCTGCAAGCATTCTTTCTTCATGCAGCGACAATTCACAAAGACAAATGCCAACAGCAAACTTCGAAACTATGAAGGTTACGACCAAGGATGTAACCATGAACACAAAATACAGTGCCACCATTCGTGGACGTCAGGATATTGACATTATGCCACAGGTAAGCGGCACACTGACAAAGCTTTGCGTAACGGAAGGACAGGTTGTAAAAGCAGGACAGACCTTGTTCATCATCGACCAAGTTCCCTATCAGGCAGCACTGAACACAGCACTGGCGGCATTAGAGTCAGCCAAGGCTCAGCTGGCAACCTCTCAGTTGGAGTACGACAGCAAGAAGCAACTCTTCGATCAGCATGTTGTCAGTGAGTTCGACATCCAGAAGGCCAAAAACGCCTTGCAGACAGCAAAAGCTGTGCTGGCACAGTCACAGGCTCAGGTGGTCAATGCCCGTAACAACCTCAGCTATACAGTTGTGAAGAGTCCTTCAAATGGTATTGTAGGAACGCTCCCCTATCGTCAGGGTGCTTTGGTAAGCCCCAGCATGGGTCAGCCTCTTACCACCGTCAGCGACAACAACCAGATGTATGTTTACTTCTCAATCAACGAAGCACAACTACTGGCTATGTCTCGTGAAAGCGGTAGCGCAGAGGCAGCCATCAAAGCTATGCCTGAGATTAAGCTGTTACTGGTTGACGGCAGCGAATACAAGTATACTGGCAAGGTTGAGAGCATTAGTGGTGTCGTCGATCGCTCAACAGGTACCGTACAGGTTCGTGCCGTCTTCGACAACCCCGAAAAACTGCTGCATAGCGGAAGTACAGGCTATGTTGTCATTCCCACTGTATATAAGGACAGAATCGTCATCCCCACTACAGCTACCGTCCAGATTCAGGACAAGTTCAAGGTCTACCTTGTCGATAAGAACAACATTGCCCACGAGCAGCTTGTTGTTACCGAGTCACACACCAATGGCAAGGAATATGTAATTAAGGAAGGACTGAAGACTGGTGATGTTATTGTAGCCGAAGGAGCAGGTATGCTTAAGGACGGACAGAACATCAAACCTAATAAGTAAGTTTAGAGTTGATAGTTTAGAGATTAGAGTTTAGAGTTTAGAGACATATAAAAGTCAATGAAAGGAAATATATTTATCAAAAGACCTGTAATGGCCATCTCTATAGCCATTATGATTCTGTTGGTGGGTGCCATATCATTCACATCGCTCCCTCTGGAGCAGTACCCTGATATCGCTCCTCCAACCGTATCGGTCAGTGCCACTTATACTGGTGCCAGTGCAGACGCAGTAATGAAGGCCGTTATCCAGCCCTTGGAGGAAGGTATTAACGGTGTAGAAAACATGTTGTACATGAGCAGTACTGCCACCAACTCAGGTTCTGCAACCATTAACGTAGTCTTCAAGCAGGGAACAGACCCCGATATGGCTGCCGTGAACGTACAGAACCGTGTAAGCCGTGTACAGGGTTTGCTACCACAGGAGGTTACCCGTATCGGTGTTTCCACCACCAAGAGACAAACTTCATTCCTGCAGATCGACTGTCTTGTCAGCGAGGACGGAACATACGACGAGGACTTTATCTCCAACTACCTTGACATTAACGTCATCCCCCAGATTAAGCGAGTAGAAGGCGTAGGAGACGTAATGCTCCTGGGCGGAACCTATTCACTGCGTATATGGATGAAGCCCGAGCAGATGGCCCAGTATGGTGTAGTACCCGATGACATCACCGCAGCCATGGCCGAGCAGAATCTGGAGTCGCCCGCCGGACAGTTAGGCGAGAAACCCGTAAACGGTTCACACGGCGACGGAGTTGACAACTATTACCAATACACCCTTAAGTACAAAGGACGTCTGAAGGAAATCTCCGAATTCGAGAACATTGTCATCCGCGCTAATGCCGATGGAACAATTCTACGACTCAAGGATATTGCCGATGTAGAGTTGGGCGCCATCAGTTACTCCTTCCATGGTGAAGCCAACGGACATCCCGGTGTAACCTTCCTCTGCTTCCAGTTAGCCGGTGCTAATGCCAAGGAAACCAATGACCGCGTAAGCGCCAAGTTGGATGAGTTGGGCAAAGAACTGCCCAAGGGTATGAAATTCATCAAGATGATGTCCAGCAACGACTTCCTTCTGGCTTCTATTGCCAATGTAGAGGAGACCCTCTTCATTGCCATCCTTCTGGTAGTATTGGTGGTTTACTTCTTCCTGCAGGACTTCAGAGCCACCATCATTCCCTCCATTTCCATTATTGTATCTCTGGTCGGCACTTTTGCCTGCCTCTCCATAGCCGGCTTTACACTGAATCTGCTGACACTCTTCGCCCTCGTGCTAGCCATCGGAACGGTGGTGGACGATGCTATCGTTGTTGTAGAGGCCGTTCAGGCAAAATTCGATGCCGGATATACCAGTCCCTATCAGGCAACCAAGGATGCCATGAGTGACGTAACCATGGCAGTAATCTCATGTACATTCGTTTTCATGGCAGTGTTTATCCCTGTCAGTTTCACAGGTGGAACCGCAGGAATCTTCTACACCCAGTTCGGCGTAACACTTGCCACAGCCGTCGGTCTCTCGTGTGTCAGTGCCCTAGTGCTCTGTCCTGCCCTGTGCGCTATCATGATGCGTCCCGCTAGCGAGGAGCGCCGCAAGGGCTTCTTCGGAAATATCAACTACCGCACTCGTCTTGCCTACGAAGCCACCTACTCAGCCATGATGGAGAAGTATACCAATGTGCTGCGCCGCATGGTTTCGCGCAAAGTCAGATA
>CAMOMP010000075.1:0-9616 GCA_946619915.1 uncultured Prevotellaceae bacterium
CCGTATTGCTATTTTTATGCAAGCATGGATGACGATACAGATTCCCTTTCTGCATCAGATTCTGTCTTACCTCAGGTTGTTGATACAATAGCCCGTTCTGCCCGCCCTGTCATGGGAGGGCGGTATATCAGCCGTGAGGAACTGGACTCCTTGCTTAAGGACTCCATGCCCGAGCATTCCTTTACCATCTTGCCGGATACTACCCGTAAGGATACTGCTCGTGTAGATACATCCAAGAATGAAAATGTACTGGATGCGCCTGTTAGATACGAGGCTAAGGACTCCATCGTTTTCGACTATAGTAATTCACGTGCCCATCTTTACGGAAGTAGTAAAGTCAATTATCAGAATCTGGAGCTGGATGCCGACGAGATTGATATCAGCATCGACAGCAGTCTGGTATATGCTGCAGGTCGCAAGGACTCAACTGGTACCATTCAGGGAAAGCCTTTGTTCAAGCAGGGGGCAGATGAATATGAGCCAGACAAGATTGCCTATAACTTCAAGACGCGTAAGGCTTTTGTTACGAATGTCTATACTCAGGAGGGCGAGGGTTTCATGCAGACCATCGACGGAAAGCGTGACAGTTCGGGCGTTATGTATATCCGTCATGGTAAATATACCACATGCGATGCCGAGCATCCCCATTTCTATTTGTCCTTATCGCGTGCCAAGATGCATCCTGGCAAGAATGTAATCTTTGGTCCTGCTCATCTTGTTGTCGAGGATGTTCCACTGCCTTTGGCCTTGCCGTATGGTTTCTTCCCTTTCAAGCAGAAGTACAGTAGTGGTTTCATTATGCCAACCTATGGCGACGAAATGAACCGAGGCTTTTATCTTCGCGACGGAGGCTATTACTTCGCTATTAATGACTATGTGGATGTCAAGTTGTTGGCTGATATCTATACCAAGGGTTCATGGTCCCTTTCTGCGCAGAGTACATACAGGCGACGCTACAAGTATAACGGAAACTTGTATATCAGCTATCAGTACACGCACGAGGGAGAGAAGAATTTCCCCGACGAGGCAACCAGCAAGAGCTTCAAGGTTACGTGGAGCCATCGTCAGGATTCCAAGGCTAATCCCACACAGAGTTTCTCTGCCAGCGTCAACTTTGCTACAAGCAGTTACGAGCGTAATAACCTCACCAGTATGTACAACCCCGAGAGCTATACGCAGAGTACCAGAACCAGTAGCCTTTCTTATAGCAAGTCTTTCCCTAACATAGGTCTTACCCTTAGCGGTTCTTTTAACTTGAGCCAGAATGTCCGTGACAGCTCAATATCAGTAACCCTTCCCAACCTTACTGTTTCTCTGAATCGATTCTATCCCTTCAAGCGTAAGAAGATGGTAGGTAAGGAGCGCTGGTACGAGAAGATTGCCATGAGTTATACGGGTAACCTTTCCAACAGTATCAATACCAAGGAGAATCTTCTCTTCAAGAGCAGCCTTATAAAGGACTGGCGTAATGGTATGCGTCACCAGATTCCTATCAGTGCATCGTTCAGTATCTTCAAATACATCAACGTTACTCCCTCGTTCAACTTTACAGACCGTATGTACAGCCATAAGGTCATGCAGTCGTGGGATCAGGATTTGCAGCGCGTAAAGAGGGATACCATATATGGCTTCTACAACGTTTATAATTTCAACATGAGCGTAAGTGCCAACACCAAGATATATGGTATGTACCGTCCATTGCCATGGGCAGGCGGAAAGAAGATTTATGCCATCCGTCATGTCCTTACGCCCACGGTAAGCTTCTCTTATGCTCCGGATTTCAGTAGTCCTGCTTTCGGGTTCTATGATTCATACGTCAAGACGGATGCCAATGGTAATGTCTCCACAGTCTCTTATTCCCCCTTCAGTGGTGCCGTATATGGAACCGTAGGTACGGGTATGACGGGTAATGTCTCTGTTGACATATCCAATAACATCGAGATGAAGTTGCGCACCAAGAAGGACTCTGTCGAGTTTAAGAAGGTAAGCCTCGTAGATGAGTTTGGCCTTAACATGTCTTATAATATGGCAGCAAAGGTTCGTCCTCTTAGCGACCTGAACATGCGTGTCCGTTTGAAGTTGACCAAGAGCTATACCTTCTCTATGAATGCCGTCTTTGCCACGTATGCATACGAGTTCGACAAGAACGGAAATGTGCGTGTGGGCGAGAAGACTGAGTATAGCCAGGGTCGATTCGGACGTTTCCAGGGTATGACCCAGAACCTCTCATATACGTTCAATAATCAGTCGTTTAAGAAGTTGTTGGGCATGTTCAGTAAATCGCATAGGAATCTGGATAAGGATGACGAAGAAGAAGACGATGACGAGTATGATGAGGACGAGACAGATCCCGAGATGCAGAACGTTGACCCAGAGCGCAAGAAGGGTAGGATGGGGGCCAAGGACAGCAAGAATTCTGGCGAGATTGACGAGGACGGTTACCTGAAGTTCTCTATGCCTTGGAACCTCTCTGTAAGTTATGGTATTACCATGCGCGAGAATACAGCAGCGCCCATTAACCCTGTCAGGATGCGTTATCCGTATAAGTTCACGCAGACATTGAACTTCTCTGGTAGCGTGCGTATCTCAGAGGGTTGGAATATCAACTTCTCTTCCGGCTACGACTTCAATTATAAGAAACTGAGTATGACTACCGCCAGTCTGAGCCGCGACCTTCACTGTTTCGCCATGTCGGCCAGCATGGTTATATTCCCATATACAAGTTATAACTTCACATTTGCTTGTAAGGCAGGAACGTTGGCAGATGCGCTCAGGTGGAGAAAGCAGAGTTCATACAGCGGTAATATTCAATGGTATCAATAATAAACAAACAGATAGATTAAACTACACGTATCATGAAAGGAATCGTTTTAGCAGGTGGTGCAGGTACACGCCTTTACCCCATAACCAAGGGCATTAGCAAGCAGTTGATGCCTATATATGATAAGCCTATGGTATATTATCCCATATCAGTACTCATGTTGGCTGGTATCAGGGATATACTCATTATATCTACTCCTCAGGACCTCCCAGGCTTTAAGCGTCTTTTAGGCGACGGTTCTGACTATGGTGTGAACTTCTCTTATGCCGAGCAACCCTCTCCAGACGGATTGGCACAGGCATTTGTGATTGGCAAGGATTTCGTCGGCAATGATTCCGTATGTCTGGTATTGGGCGATAATATCTTCCATGGCTCAGGCTTCACGGGTATGCTGAAGGAGGCTGTCCGTACTGCCGAGGAGGAGCACAAGGCAACCGTCTTTGGCTATTGGGTGAGCGACCCCGAGCGCTACGGCGTGGCAGAGTTTGATGCACAGGGCAATTGCCTCTCCATCGAGGAGAAGCCCGTAAAGCCCAAGAGCAACTATGCCGTTGTGGGTCTGTATTTCTATCCCAACCGTGTGGTTGATGTGGCTTCACACATAAAGCCCTCTGCACGTGGCGAGTACGAGATTACCACCGTCAATCAGGAGTTCCTCTCTTCTGGCGACCTCAAGGTGCTGACATTGGGCAGAGGTTTTGCCTGGTTGGATACCGGTACGCATGATTCGCTGAGCGAAGCCTCCACTTATATCGAGGTGCTCGAGAAGCGTCAGGGACTCAAGGTGGCCTGCCTCGAGAGTATTGCATACCGTCAGGGATGGATAACAGAGGAGCGCATGCGTCAGTTGGCCCAGCCAATGATAAAGAACCAGTACGGCCAGTATCTGTTGAAGGTTATCGACGAGATGAAGGAGACTGGCCTCCCTAACATTGATTTTTAATATATTGAAATGGAAATAGAAAAGACAGCAATAGAAGGGCTTTTGATAATCAAGCCACGAGTGTTCGAGGATGCGCGTGGATACTTCTTCGAGTCTTTTTCTCAGCGCGAGTTTGAGGAGAAGGTCGGAAAGGTGACTTTTGTTCAGGACAACGAGTCTATGTCATCATACGGAGTGATGCGTGGACTTCATTTTCAGTATCCCCCTTATACCCAGAGCAAGTTGGTGCGTTGCGTCAGGGGAGCGGTACTGGATGTTGCCGTGGATATCCGTAAGGGCTCTCCCACATACGGAAAGCACGTAGCCGTAGAACTTTCAGAGGAGAATCACCTTCAGTTCTTCATCCCTCATGGCTTTGCTCATGGCTTTTCCGTTCTTTCTGAGACAGCTGTCTTCCAGTATAAGTGCGATAATTTCTATGCTCCGCAGGCAGATGGAGGCATCTCCATTCTGGATCAATCCCTTGATATCGACTGGCGTATCCCTGTTGAGCGGGCCATTCTGAGCGAGAAGGATACCAAGCATTCCTTGCTCAAGGACTTCGATAGTCCTTTCGAATATAATGTAGAACCCATAAACAAGTTATAATCATGAAAAATATCGTTATCACTGGTGGTGCCGGCTTCATAGGCTCCCACGTTGTAAGGCTTTTTGTTAACAAGTATCCCGAGTACAACATCATCAATCTCGATAAGTTGACCTACGCCGGCAACCTGGCTAATCTCAAGGACATCGAGGGCAAGCCCAACTATAAGTTTGTCAAGATGGATATCTGCGACTTTGACGCCTTCTACCAGCTTATGCAGGACGAGAAGATAGATGGTATCATTCACTTGGCAGCCGAGTCGCACGTTGACCGTTCCATCAAGGACCCCTTTACCTTTGCCCGCACCAATGTTATGGGTACCCTTAGCCTGTTGCAGGCAGCCAAGCTGTATTGGGAGTCGCTGCCAGAGAAGTACGAGGGCAAGCGTTTCTATCACATCTCTACGGACGAGGTTTATGGCGCTCTCGAGATGACCAACCCAGAGGGTATCGAACCTCCTTTCACCACTAAGGCCTCTTCTGGCGAACATCATATGGCTTATGGCCGGGATTTCTTCTACGAGACTACCAAGTATAATCCTCACTCTCCCTATTCAGCATCAAAGGCCAGCTCAGATCATTTCGTCCGTGCTTTCCACGATACCTATGGTATGCCCACTATTGTTACCAACTGCAGTAACAACTATGGTCCTTACCAGTTCCCCGAGAAGTTGATTCCACTTTTCATCAACAATATCCGCCATCGCAAGCCCCTTCCCGTCTATGGTAAGGGCGAGAACGTGCGCGACTGGCTTTATGTCGTAGATCATGCCCGTGCCATCGATACCATTTTCCACAATGGTACCATTGCCGAGACCTATAACATTGGTGGATTCAACGAGTGGAAGAACATAGACATCATCAAGACCGTTATTGCTACCGTCGACCGTTTGCTAGGTCGCCCCGAGGGTGCCGACCTCGACCTTATCACCTACGTAACAGACCGTCTGGGTCATGATGCCCGCTATGCCATCGATTCCACCAAGTTGCAGAAGGAGCTGGGCTGGGAGCCGTCGCTCCAGTTCGAAGAGGGTATAGAGAAGACCGTGAAGTGGTATCTCGATAACGAGGAGTGGCTGGATAATGTCACCTCTGGCGACTATCAGTCATATTACGAAAATATGTACAAAGGACGTTAAAGGCGTATGAATATTCTCATAACAGGGGCAAATGGGCAGTTAGGCAACGAGATGCGAATCGTGGCCAAGGGTTCTGCAGACAGGTATTTCTTTACTGACGTATGCGATGCCAATGAGGAGACGCTTGCCATGCTTCGTAAGCTGGCAGGCGATGATGTATGCACAGAAACCTCGCGCCTCGATATAACAGACCTTGCTGCCATCCGTGCCTTTGTGGCTCAGAATCAGATTCAGGCTATCATCAACTGTGCGGCTTATACCAATGTGGATGCTGCCGAGGAGAATCAGGATTTGGCAATGTTGCTCAATGCCAAGGCGCCAGAGAATCTGGCCATTGCCATGAAGGAGGCCGGCGGCCTGCTCGTTCATATCTCTACGGACTATGTTTTTGGCAAGGAACCCTATAATGTTCCCTGTCGCGAAGACCAGCAGGGCACTCCCACAGGCGTGTATGGCTATACCAAGCTTTGTGGCGAACAGAACATAAAGGCTGTTGGTTGCCAGCACATCATTATCCGCACGGCATGGCTCTATAGCGAGTTTGGCAAGAACTTCTGCAAGACCATGCTCAGTCTTACAGCCTCCAAGCCTCAGCTTAAGGTCGTCTTCGACCAGGTCGGTACCCCCACCTACGCCTACGACCTTGCCAAAGCCATCTCCGTCATCCTCAACGACTATACACTGACTCTAAACTCTAAACTCTCAACTCTCAACTTTTCAAAAAATGGTGTCTACCATTTTTCGAACGAGGGAGTTTGCAGCTGGTACGACTTCACCAAGCAGATTCAGGAGTATGCGGGGCAGAAGGCATGCGATGTACAGCCCTGTCACTCGTCAGAGTTTCCCAGCCCTGTAACCCGTCCATCGTACAGCGTTTTGGATAAGACGAAGATAAAGCAGACCTTCTCTGTTGCCGTTCCCTATTGGACGGACAGCCTGAGATTGTGCATTGCTAATCTCAAGTAGTGAAGATGTTGTCTATTATCTGAAAAAGTTGTACCTTTGCGCCATTAAAATAAAACGGCACCATAGATGAAGAAAGCTATTTACCTACACGGATTTGCATCAGCAGGCAGTACTGGCACAGCCACTACGATGCGTAACCTGCTGTATGGGCGCGACGTTATGGTGCTTAGTCCCGATATCCCCGTATCTCCGCTCCAGGCCCAGCAGATGCTTTCTGACCTTGTCCAGACGGAGCAGCCGGATATCATCGTGGCCACCAGCATGGGAGCCATGTATGCCGAGCAGCTAAGGGGTGTCCCCCGCATCTTGGTCAATCCCTCCTTCCACATGGCCCGCTTGCTTACGTTCCGTGGTTTGGGACGACGCGAGTTCAGGAACAAGCGTCAGGATGGTGCAACGGACTTCAAGGTCGATAAGCAGCTCATCAGCGAGTTTCAGCAGGTCGAGAAGACATCCTTCAAGGGCATCACTCCGCAGGAGAAGGAGTTGGTATGGGGGCTGTTCGGAACGCAGGACAAACTGGTAAACTGTCAGGCAGACTTCAAGAAGAACTATGGCGCAGGGCAGATGAGGCTCTTTGAGGGCGAGCATTTCCTGAACGACAAGGTGCTCTCGCGTGTAGTCCTGCCCCTTGTGGAGCAGATTCTGCAGTTACCGCCTCAGAAGTAAAGAATAATGCATATATAATATATAAGGTATAAGAGAATATGTTCGAAAATTTAAGTGAGAGACTCGAAAGGTCCTTTAAGATACTGAAGGGTGAAGGCAAGATAACCGAGATTAACGTTGCCGAAACGCTGAAGGATGTACGTCGTGCACTCCTTGATGCCGATGTCAACTACAAGGTTGCCAAGAACTTTACGGATACCGTCAAGCAGAAAGCCCTTGGCCAGAATGTGCTCACGGCTGTTAAGCCCCAGCAGTTGATGGTTAAGATTGTGCACGACGAGTTGGCTTCCCTGATGGGAGGCGAGACCACCGATATGCAGCTCAAGGGGCATCCCGCTATCATCCTGATGGCAGGTCTGAATGGTGCCGGTAAGACCACCATGAGTGGTAAGCTGGCCAAGATGCTCAAGGAGAAGCGTCACATGAATCCCCTTCTGGCCGCCTGTGATACCTTCCGTCCTGCCGCTATGGAGCAGTTGCGTGTCCTGGGTGAGCAGGTGGGTGTTCCCGTTTATATGGAGGAGGGCGCTACAGACCCCGTCAGCGTTGCCAAAAATGCCATCCAGCAGGCCAAGGCCAAGGCGCATGATGTGCTTATCGTGGATACGGCTGGTCGTCAGGCTATCGACGAGGAGCTGATGCAGCAGATTCAGGACATCCGTGATGCCGTTCAGCCCGACGAGATTCTCTTCGTTGTGGATGCTATGACCGGTCAGGATGCCGTTAATACAGCCAAGGAGTTCAACGAGCGTCTCGACTATACAGGTGTTATCCTTACCAAACTCGATGGTGATACCCGTGGTGGTGCTGCCCTCAGTATCCGTACCGTTGTCGATAAGCCCATCAAGTTCGTTGGTACAGGCGAAAAGATGGAGGCCATCGATGCCTTCCATCCCAGCCGTATGGCAGACCGTATCTTGGGTATGGGTGATATCGTCTCTCTTGTCGAGCGTGCTCAGGAGCAGTACGACGAGGAGGAGGCACGCCGCCTGCAGAAGAAGATTCAGAAGAACCAGTTCGACTTCAACGACTTCTATTCTCAGATTCAGCAAATCAAGAAGATGGGTAACCTCAAGGACTTGGCAGGTATGATTCCTGGTGTGGGCAAGGCCCTCAAGGACGTGGATATCGACGATAACGCCTTCAAGAACATCGAGGCTATCATCCTCTCCATGACTCCCAAGGAGCGTACCAACCCCGAGTGCCTGAATACCAGTCGCCGTATGCGTCTGGCTAAGGGTTCAGGTACCAATATTCAGGAGGTGAACCGCCTTATCAAGCAGTTCGACCAGACCCGCAAGATGATGAAGCTTGTTACCAATAGCAGCAAGATGGCCCAAATGGCTAAGATGATGAAGGGCAAAATGCCTTCGTTGCCAGGAGGGATGCCAGGCATGAATTCATAATTTGGTTTACGGTTTACCGTTTACTGTTTACAGTTTCGCTAACCACTAACCGAAATACAAAACACGAAAATAAATGGAACTGATTGACGGAAAGGCTACGGCTGCCACAATAAAAGCCGAGATAAAAGAGAAAGTTGAAGCTATTGTAGCTGCCGGAGGCAAACGTCCTCATTTGGCTGCCATATTGGTAGGCCATGACGGAGGTAGTGAGACCTATGTCAAGAACAAGGTACTTGCCTGCGAAGCTTGTGGTTTCAAGAGTACCCTGTTGCGCTTCGAGGACGATATCACCGAGGCAGAGCTTCTTGCTCAGGTTCAGCAGCTTAATGAGGATGCTGATGTAGATGGCTTCATCGTGCAGCTGCCTTTGCCCAAGCATATCGACGAGCAGAAGGTTATCGAGGCTATCGACTATCGCAAGGATGTGGATGGCTTCCATCCCATCAATGTGGGTCGTGTTGCCATTGGTCTGCCAGCCTTTATTTCCGCCACTCCCAAGGGTATTCTGGAGCTCCTGCGCCGTTATAATGTAGAGACCAGCGGTAAGAAGTGTGTCATCTTAGGTCGTTCCAATATTGTAGGCAAGCCCATGTCGCAACTGATGATGCAGAAGGGCGTGGATGCCACCGTAACTGTTTGTCATAGCCGTTCCAAGACACTCAAGGAAGAGTGCCTGCAGGCAGACATCATCATAGCAGCCATTGGCAAGCCCGGCTTTGTAACAGCCGATATGGTAAAGCCCGGCGCCACCATCATAGATGTCGGCACCACACGTGTTCCCGATGCTACACGCAAGAGCGGCTTCCGTCTGAGTGGCGATGTCGACTTCGAGAACGTTGCTCCTCTCTGCTCTTATATCACTCCCGTCCCTGGTGGAGTAGGGCCCATGACCATCTGTATGCTCATGCAAAATACCCTTGCAGCAGGAGAAAAATTGTATTATTGATAAAAAAGGTCGCCAATAGTTTGGTAGAACCAAAATATTGTAGTACCTTTGCACTCGCAAATGAGAGATATGCTCTCAAGCGCTCTATTAGATGGTGACTATAGTTCAGTTGGTTAGAGCGTCAGATTGTGGTTCTGAATG
>CAMOMP010000076.1:0-9565 GCA_946619915.1 uncultured Prevotellaceae bacterium
CAACCATCAACGGCAAGCTGGCTCAGGTGGTGAAGATTATGGGTGACAATGTTACCCTGCAGGTGTTCGAGGGAACTGGTGGTATCCCCACCAATGCCGAGGTGACTTTCCTGGGCAAGTCTCCTTCACTGAAGGTTAGCGAGCAGTTGGCAGGTCGTTTCTTCAATGCATATGGTCAGCCTATTGATGGCGGACCAGAGATCGAAGGTAAGGAAGTGCCCATCGGTGGACCCAGCGTGAATCCCGTACGTCGTAAGCAGCCCAGTGAACTGATTGCAACGGGTATTGCAGGTATCGACCTGAACAATACATTGGTTTCTGGTCAGAAGATTCCCTTCTTTGCCGACCCCGATCAACCTTTCAACGAGGTAATGGCTATGGTTGCCATGCGTGCCAAGGCTGACAAGATTATCTTGGGCGGTATGGGTATGACCAACGATGACTATTACTTCTTCCGCAACACCTTCTCTAACGCTGGTGCTTTGGATCGTATCATCTCGTTCATCAATACTACCGAGGACCCTGCCGTAGAGCGTTTGCTGATTCCTGATATGGCACTGGCAGCAGCCGAGTATTTCGCTGTCGAGAAGCATGAGACTGTACTGGTTCTGTTGACCGATATGACCTCTTATGCAGACTCACTGAGTATCGTAAGCAACCGTATGGACCAGATTCCTTCTAAGGACTCTATGCCTGGTTCTTTGTATTCAGACTTGGCAAAGATCTACGAGAAGGCTGTTCAGTTCCCCGAGAGTGTAGGCGGTGGCTCTATTACCATTATCGCTGTAACAACATTGAGTGGTGGTGATATTACACACGCCGTTCCAGATAATACCGGTTATATTACCGAGGGTCAGCTCTATCTTCGTCGCGATAGTGATGTGGGTAAGGTTGTCATCGATCCCTTCCGCTCATTGTCTCGTCTGAAGCAGTTGGTTGCTGGTAAGAAGACACGTAAGGACCATTCACAGGTAATGAATGCTGCCATCCGTCTGTATGCCGATGCTGCTAACGCCAAGACCAAGTTGGAGAATGGTTTCGACCTTACCGATTACGACAACCGTTGCTTGGATTTCGCAAAGGATTATTCAAGCAAGTTGCTGGCAATCGACGTGAACCTGAACACCGAGGAGATGCTCGATGTTACATGGTCTCTCTTCCGCAAGTACTTCAAGTTGGAAGAGGTAAACATCAAGAAGGAATTCACAGATATATATTGGAAATAAAATGAAGCCTCTGAGCAAACGCTCAGGGGCTTTTTTAGTTTAGAGTTGAGCGTTTAGAGTTGAGAGACAGTTTTTAAGTTTAGAGCATAATAGTTGTCAGGAACTTTCAACTCAGGAACTTTCTACTTTCCACTGACTCTAAACTTTAAACTCTACACTCTAAACATTATACGATATCACTTCCCAAAAAGAAATTTGCCCAATGGCTTACTGGTATGCGCAATCTGACTGATAAGCAGACAGAGGGCAACAATAGGAATGGCCACACCAATAGAGCATAGGATATCCAACAGGAAGTTGGGATGGTGCACATTCAGCCATGTTCCTATGAAGGGCAGGGAAGGGATGAGCAGGAAGTGTAGCAGATAGATGTCCAGTGTGTGGGCTCCGGCATATTGCAGGGCCTTTCCCAACTTTTTTTCTTTACGGAACCATTCCTGATTATGACGGAAGAACATCACCACCATCAGAAGCAGCGTGTACATGGCTGTGGTGCGAGGTAGGTTGGTCCAAGCGAACTTCAGCGTATGCCAACGGAAGATATCAGCACAGCATACCACTGCCAGGGTGGCTACAAGAGGGAAGAACCATATGCTGTCAAAGAGCTTTTGTACCTTATCCCAGTAGCGGTGTACAATGTTACCTAAAAGGAAGAATTGCATAAAGCGGATGGTTTGCACGAAACTGGTATAAGCATAGATAGGTTCCTGATGGTACTTAAATACTTTGGGTAAGTACAACGTTTCGTAAGCGACTATCGAAAGTATCCATACAATGAGCCAGAAGAATAATGAATAATCATTTTTCTTTTTTATCTTTTTTCTTTTAATTCCCACGTAGTGGGCAACAATACTGATGGCATAATATATCAGGAACATCTGTAGTAGAACCCAGGTAAACCAGTACCCATCCTTTGTGGGGCTCTTCATGGCTCTGAGGAAGCCCTCCCAGAACGTTCCGTTGGTCTTAAAGATGATAAAGATACACAGGAAGATGACGGCAGGAATAATCTGTACATGTAATTTTTTGCCTACCAGTGGTAGCGTATTTTTGATATTCCAGATAAAGTTCGCTTTATAAGCCAGGAAACCGCTCACGAAGAAGAACAGGGGCATTCTGAACAATACCAGAAAGGGCAGGGCGGCACTGGTTTTCTCGTTCTCTTGGAATCCAAACTGAGCCACATGATATGCTACTACCAGCAGCATGGTAAATCCTCGCATGGCATCAAGCCACTCAATGCGTTTGTTTAATTCATAATTCATAATTCTCAATTCATAATTAGACCGCCCTCGTTACTTCGATATACCGTTATTACGACAATTATTGCTGCCAAATTCTTCACTCTTCATTCTTCACTCTTCACTCTAATAATCTCGGCAGCCTCCTTCGCACACTGTTCTACGTTATAATATTTCTCTGCTAAGAGGCGTCCCTTACGTCCCATCTCTTTTGCCTCTTCGGGGTGCTCTACAATGTAACGGATAGCTCGTTCCCAACCATCCGTGTCGTAAGGCTCTAAGTAGATGCCGCACCCCTCGGCTTCCAAATCCATAGGCATTTGTGGGTTGCGGGTACAGAGAATCGGTAATCCTAATGCCATAGCCTCAACCACGGTGGTCAGTCCTACAGTGTAGTTGCTGGGCTTGCAGCAGATGCATACACATTGGCTCTGAGCTACCAACAGGGATAGTTCGTAGGGCATCAGACGTTCTCCAAAGTGCAGGTCTATATTGTCTTTTATTTCCAGATTGGCAAACGTACCCTTTTGCTCCTTCTGGGTGTAAAGCGTTAAAGGTAACCCTGTGTTGTTGAAAGCCTCTGTCAGTGTCTTGTAATCTCGCAGTTCTTTACCTGTGGATATGAAGCCTTTCCTTTCGGGAGAATGGGGAAGGCTGTCATAGAATGCCAAATCTGCCCCCCAGTGAACCATGCTCATATGGGTTGGGTCGGCTTTCTGGGATTGCAGACTGTCCTGCATCAGTTTCTCCGAGAAGAATATCATGTGATCCATCCCTTTGTAGAAAAGACGTGCCAAAGTCTCGCGCAGGCAGTTCTTTGCCTTTACAATAGGCTGGTGGTGCCATACCACAATCCTTTTGCGGTACAGGCCTATGGCATGCAGTAGGATGATAGGCTCAATGCCTCGTGTGTGAGTGGCATACAGAACGTCATAGTGTTGGCGACATGTCAGAATCTTCCACGTAGCCTTCAGCGTATCTTGCACCCGTTTGTATACGTGAATCTGGTCATGCCAGATAACCTCAAAGCCGTGCTTCTCCAGTTGTAATGCTCCATATAGGAAGTGGGCTGGGAATTTTCCTTCCTTCCATTCCCTCACAATCCGCATCGTGTCCTGTGTGTGGTAGAAATAGACGGTCCTGCCGCTTCCGTTGTCCCCTTGTTCTCCCCTCCTTGGGAGGGGCTGGGGGAGGCTCTTTCCGCTTAGCCAGAATACTCTTTCTATGAATGGAACCAGTAGTGTGCAGATGATAAAAACCAAGGTGGTCATGATAAACATATCGGGCACGCTCTTCTTGATGTTGTGCCCCAGAAGAATGGCTATAAAAACATAGAACATAATCAGTGGATAGTGCCCTATGTAATAAACCATGCTGTGTTCTCCGATATAGCAGATGCCAGGAATACGCTTAACATTTGTGGTTAGCAGGATGCCGGATAGTCCTGTCAGTGCCAGCATTGTGTTCAGCATAACCCTCCAGAATGGCCCCGTGAAGGTGTTTGTCTTCATTTCATATTCGCCATGCAGGTAGATATTCATACAAACAAATGCTATCACCAATATGATGCTGAGGATGAGGCCCTTCTTGTTGCCCGTTCTGTCCAGTGTCTTGTGCCAGAGCTTTCCTAAGTAGAAGAAAAAGGCTCCACAGAAGACGTTGTTCATCATCAGGTATAGTGGATTCCCCTGCTTATACAGCCAGTAGCTGATCAGTGGGAATAGTATGATGATGAGATGCAGGTGTCGTACCTTCTCTATGAAATGAACGATAATATACGAGGCAAAGAAACAAGGCAGGAACCACAGCGGACTATTGCCCCATGTGAATCCACCTACCCATACCCTAAAGGTGTGGAACGATTGCTCGGTGCCTGGAAATCGACCGGGGAATGCCAACATAAAGAACAGGCATATACCAGCACTGATGGCTGCCCATGAGAAGTAGGGTATCATCAGACGGCGGAACTTATCCCAGCAGTAGGCGCGTGAATTACCCTGCACACCTTTGTTGAAATAACCAGCCTTAAAGAAAAAGAAACTCATCAGGTAGAAGCTCCATTCCATAATCAGCTTCCACCATTCGGCTTGCCTCAGTGCTGTTTGGCAAACAACATGCAGTGTTACCATGCGCAGGATGCAGAGTCCGCACAGCAGGTCGAAGGCATGATTTCTTTTCTTTAATTCAAAATTCATAATTCAAAATTCATAATTAGGTAGCAACTATTTGTCGAAAAATCGAAATTTCGCAATATCGAAAAACGCCCTAACAAAAGTCTAATGCTCAATGTTCAATGCTCAATGTTCAATGTTCAATGTTCAATGTTTCACTAAGTATTGAATCGCTTCTCTCATTATCTTAGCGCCGCTCACCCACATGATGCCAGCGTAAAGGATGGCAGCCATGGCGATTCTACTTATCATTCTCAGCCACATGACTGTTATTCCGCTTGTCGCCCACCACGCAAAGGAATGGACAATCAGTGTAAAGATCAGGAAGGGAAGGATATCTTTCAGTGCTTCTCTCCACCGCAGGCCTATCAGACGCTTTGCACACCATTGCCATATACCTAACCAGGCAACGTTAAGCCCGATGAAGTATATTACCATAGGCATCAGTCCTTTCGGATAAAGAAGAATCAGGCCCGCCCAAACTGCCAAACATTGGGCAATGGTACAAATCATGTTGATATTACTTTTGCCACGGCTGATGGTTAGGTTGCTGTATAGTGTTGTAATGGGTACAATCGCACCATGTATGCAGAGAATTGACAACATGACACCGGATTCTGCCCATTTTTCCTTACCCACCAGTAAAATAAAATCTTGTGCTATGATGGCTAATCCGAACATGGCAGGGAAGGTTATGAAGCAGATAAAGCGCATCATTTTTCGAAATACCTGACGGTATCGGTCGATGTTCTCTTTTACTTGTGACAGAGTGGGCTGAGCTACGCTCGTCACCATCCCGTTGATGGTGTTCGAGGCCTTGTCATCCCATTCTCTAGCTGTAGAATAGACACCAGCGGTATGCACGCCAAAGAACCTTCCAAGCAGGACGGAGAAGGCATGCAGATTACAGATATTCACTATGTTTGTTAGCATCAGTTTGCTACTGAAGCCAAACATTTTCCATGCGGGAGCTAAGGTGGTTAAGAGTGAAGAGTATAGAGTGTAAAATTTGCTGCCGCCAGAATTCTGTATTCTTGGAAGTGTCGGTCGCCATGGGGAGAAGAACCACACCATGATTTGAGTGATAAGTACAAAGCAGACGGCCTGCGATACAATGGCCCAATAGGCGAAGCGGTTTGCAGCCATAACAACACCCACTATGCCCGATATAATCATCGCGGTAATAGAGCAAATACTTGTTTGCTTCACCATAAGATGTCCGAAAAGATAGGCCCTCTGTACAGTGCCGATACCTGAGAGTAGAAAACCGAGGAATAGTACCCGGGAAAGACAAATCAGGTCTTTGTCGCCATAAAAGTTGGCAATGAGTGGGGCGCAGAACCATAATACAATATAAAGAGTTATGCTGACCAATATGTTGAACCAGAAGACTGCATTGTATTCTTCGTGTGTCGGTTCCTTTCGGTTGCAAAGGGCCGCAATGAAACCACTCTCCTGCAGCGCACTGGCAATGGCGGAGAAAATGTACAATACCTGCACTTTTCCTTTGTCTGCTGGTGTGAGGTATGTGAGCAGAACCATCCCGAAGCCAGCTGCAATCACTTGCATGGCCCCATTGGAAAAGCCGCCCCAAATCAGTCCTTTTGCAGTGCGCTCTTTTAGAGATTTTTCGTCATTCATATCACAAAAGTACTGACTTTTTACATAAAACCATGTATCTGCTTTCTTGAAATCTCTTTTTTGCAGTATGATTGCTTCTTTTTTTTGGATTTTAGGTGAAGTTTTTCTAATTTTGTGGCCATATTTGAAATAACGAGTTTAACTCAACAGATTAGATGGCAATAAAGTTTCAATACAATAAGACCTCTCTTCAGCAGATCGAGAAGAACTTGAAGATGCGTCAGCGTACCTTGCCTATTATCAAGAGCAAGGAGACAGCCCTACGTCTCGAGGTGAAGAGATGCAAGGAGGAGGCTGATGAGTTGGAGAATAAACTGCAAAGCCAGATTGCTGGTTACGAGCGCATGTATGCTTTGTGGGGCGAGTTCGATACTTCTTTGGTAAGTCTGAAGGATGTTCACTTGAGTGTTAAGAAAGTGGCCGGTGTGCGTGTCCCTGTTCTTGATAACATTGAGTTGGATGTACGTCCTTTTGGCTTGTTCAGTGCTCCCAAATGGTATTTCGATGGTATCAACCTCCTGCAGGGCTTGGCCAAGACGGCAGTAGAGCGTGAGTTCGTGTTCGCAAAGCTTCATCTGTTGGAGCATGCTCGTAAGAAGACGACTCAGAAGGTGAACCTCTTCGAGAAGGTTCAGATACCAGGCTTCCAGGAGGCTGTACGTAAGATTAAGCGTTTCATGGAGGACGAAGAGAACCTTTCTAAGTCTTCGCAGAAGATTCTGAAGTCACTGCAGGAAAAGCGTCGTATTGAAGAAGAAAAGGAGGTAGCCGTATGATTGAGAAAATGAAAAAGCTCACCTTCTTGGTGACTGATAAGGAATATGATTCTTTCATCGCTTCATTGCGAGAATTGGGTGTGGTACACATCCAACAGTTGCAGAAAGGAGCTACCAGTCAGGAATTGCAGGATGGTATGGCGCTGGAGCAGCGTTACAAGGCTGCTATTCAAGCTTTGGAGATATATGCCAAGACCTACGATGGTATGGAAGTGCCTCAGGCAATGGACGAAAGTACCTCTCCCGTGGCTTTGTTGCAACATATCGAGGATTTGCAGGCTGAGGAATTGAAGCTGCTTCACAACATAGATGCTTTGCAGAAGAATATTCAGATGTTGGAGCCCTGGGGCGACTTCGAACCTGCCAGCATCAAGAACCTTTCCGATGCCAGCGCACAGCAGATTCATTTCTTCCGTTGCAGCAGCAAGTTCTTCAAGAACGAATGGGTTGATACCTATTTTGCTACACCTATCAGCGAGCAGAACAAGAGCATTTACTTCATCACCTTCAGCGAGGAAATGCCTGATATTCAAGCAGAGCAGATTTTCCTTCCTGCCGGAACCTTGAGCGGTTATATTGCTGAACGTAAGGAAGAAGAGAAGAAACTCGACGCTTTGCGTGCTGAATTATTGTATATAAATGCCAATCTGTGTGAGGAATTGAATACAGGCCTTGTCAGTGTACAGAATGATATATCCCTCAGCAAGGTTCGTCTCAGTGATGAGCGTGTAGCTGGCGATGTACTCCGTTTGATGATTGGTTGGGTACGTGCAGACAAGACAGAGGCACTAGTTGAGTATCTCGAGAAGGACAAAATCTATTACGAGATGGAAGATCCTGCTTACGAGGATGATGTGCCTGTTCAGATTACCAACGATGGATACACTCGTCTCTTCGAGCCTATCCTGCGTATGTATTCTCTACCCAGTTATCACGATATTGATCCCTCTGTATTCTTTGCACCCTTCTTCATGCTGTTCTTTGGCTTGTGCTTGGGCGACGGCGGTTATGGCCTGCTGGTATTCTTGGGCGGTCTTTTCTTGGCCCTGAAGGGTACAGAGCAGACAAAGAGCTTCGGACGTCTGGGTATCTGGTTGGGTCTCATGACCATTATCTGCGGCTTGCTTACAGGTACTGTGTTCGGTATCGATCTGACCAAGCAGGATTGGGCAATACTGGCTCCCGTTAAACCTTACTTCCTGAATGATAATGGTGTAGGTCCCATCTTCGGTTATTCGCCTATGATGGTAATCTCTGTTATCATTGGTTTGGTACAGGTACTTCTGGGTATGGTGCTTAAGGGTGCCAAGGCTTGGAAGAACTACGGCTTCGGTTATGCTATAGGAACTTTCAGTTGGGTAACAGCCCTATTGTCTGCTATTGCTCTTTATGGCATACCTGCTTGTGGCGTGGCATTGCCAGAGGTGGTACAGTACATACTCATGGGTCTTATCTGCATCAGCACCGTTGGTATCTTCCTGTACAACAATCCTTCAGCCTATAAGAATCCCATTACTGGCCCATTGTTGAACATCGGTGGCGGTGTGTGGGCAACTTATGGCATGGCCACAGGTTTGTTGGGCGACCTGCTCAGCTACATACGTCTGTTCGCCCTCGGATTGACAGGTGGTGTGTTGGGTGGTGTGTTCAACTCATTGGCTTATGATATGACCAGCAGTCTGCCTTGGTTTGTCCGCTGGTTGCCTATGGTGTTTATCCTCTTGTTCGGACATGGTATCACCTTCGCCCTTAGCATGATTAGTGCCTTCGTGCACCCCATGCGTCTTACTTTCGTAGAGTTCTTCAAGAATGCAGACTTCGAGGGTGGTGGCAAGGAATACACTCCCTTTAGGGAAATTCATAATTCATAATTCACAATTCAAAATTGGCCGCAATAATTTGTCGTAATCTCGAAATATCGGAATAACGAAAACGGCCAGAAACGGTAAACAGTAAACGGTAAACCAATAAATAAACAAATATTATACTAATCCTTCATAAGACATGGTTCTTGTTCGTAACGGAGTCTGTCCTAGCAGACTCAAATTATGAATTATGAATTGTGAATTATGAATTAAACAAAATTATTAATCCTTCATAAGACATGGTTCTTGTTCGTAACGAAGTTGGCTAACCAAAAATAGAAAGTCCCAAATGGATGAAGGTTGCAAAGCCTGGTTCTGCAAAGCTTAAATTATGAATTATGAATTATGAATTATGAATTAAAACAAAACAAAGTTATGGAGATTTTATTAGCTTATTTGGGCGTAGCTCTTTGTGTAGCCCTCTCTGGTATCGGTAGTGCTTATGGCGTAACTATCTGTGGTAATGCAGCTATTGGTGCTTTCAAGAAGAATCCTACTGCCAGTGGTTCTTACATGGGTCTTTCAGCTCTGCCTTCTTCTCAGGGTCTGTACGGATTCGTAGGTTTCTTTATGCTGAATAGCAAGGTTACTCCCGAGATTACTATGCCTGCTGCTTGTGCTATCTTCGGTGTAGGTCTGGCTCTG
>CAMOMP010000077.1:0-9172 GCA_946619915.1 uncultured Prevotellaceae bacterium
CAACTTGCAGGTATATGGTGCAGATGCCGCTGTATCCAAGAAATCGTTCTACACCAACGGCGGTGTTTCCTATCGTCATGCAGGTAATTACAAGGAGGGTGGCGGCCGCGAGATTCTTTTCTCACAGTTCCAGAAGGTAAATGCCTATGACAACCTCGGTTTTAGGCTATCAGAACAAGATGCCATAGAGGGTACCTTTATCTATGACCGCGCTACCAACGTAGGGTATCCTGCACTGAATATGGATGTGGCTAAAGCCGAAGCGTTCATCACCTCACTGTCGTATAAGCGGCATTGGGAGGAGAAACTGGTGCAGTCGTGGGAAACAAAAGCCTACTACAACCATATCACCCACGTGATGGACGACACCCAGCGCCCCAATGTGCAGATACACATGGATATGCCAGGCGAGAGTTGGACTACGGGACTATATAGTTTAGTGGGTGCTCAGAAAGGGATTCATAAGCTAACTGGTAACTACGACCTTTACTACAACCGCCTTTTTGCCGACATGACCATGTATCCTGGCGGCGCGGCACCCATGTATATGGTTACGTGGCCCGATGTAGGAACACTGAATACAGGATTGGCACTGAACGACTACATACAACTGGGTAAGGCTCATGCAGTAAACGTCTCAGCCAAACTGGCATGGCAACAGCAACGACTGAACAGTCAGGAGGGTTATCAGGCACTGAGTGTCTTTTTCCCTGGCATGAAGCAGCAGTATCATCAACTAACTGGTCGCATCGCCGCCAACTATCAACTTTCAACTCTCAATTCTCAATTCTCAATTGGGATGGGTTGGGGAAATCGTGCGCCAACGGTAACGGAGGCATACGGATACTATCTGAACAACACCTTCGACCAGTACGATTACATCGGCAATCCTCATCTAAAGAACGAGTCGGCTATCGAGCTCAACGGAAGCTATCAATTCAAAATTCAAAATTCAAAGTTCAAAATTGACTGTAATGCGTTCTTCTTCTCGGACTACATCATCGGTCTGTTTGAACCGCGCCTTAGCGCCATGACCGTTGCTGCCGAAGGCGTGAAGGTATATGGCAACATTCCACATGCCACCATTGCCAACTTCTCGCTGACCTATGGATGGGATGTCCTGCCTTGGCTGAAATGGAACACCCGACTGGGTTACAGCTTGGGACGTGACAACGAGGGCGAGCCTCTGCCGCTAATCTCACCTTTCGCCTATACCACTAACCTGAACGTACGTTTGGGACGCCTTTGGGGAAAAGTGGAGTTGCAAGGTAATGCCAGGCAAAGTTATTTCGGTAGGAAATATGGCGAGACGCCAACAGCTGCATGGGCCATCGTCAACCTCTCGGCTAATTATCAGTTCGCAATTTCCGCTTCTCAATTGACACTCCGTGCTGGCATAGAGAATCTGCTCGACAAACGATACACTTCCTATGCCGACTGGTGCAATATTCCCCAGAAGGGGCGCAATATCTACATGAATCTTTCGGTTGAATTATAATGTCGTAGCATCCTGCATCACCAACCCGGCCAGCATGAAGCCGAAAATGGCGGTGATGTGGGAAACGGTGCCGTTAATCTGAGCCTTAGACGAGCACCATTCATGGTTCAGGAGATTGGGGTCGCCTGGACCATTTTTCGCTTTCGGGCACATGCATTGCTCGGTGCCGCAGGTGGCATTGTGGCCAAGGTTCTTCAGCAGCTCGTCGCTATAGACGCATTGGAACTTGTGCCGGGGGAAGGTCTTTTCCTTCTTGAAACGATTGCGGAGGGCACGCGCCAGCGGATCGCCCTGCACCTTCCAGAACTCCGTTACGCGGATGCGCGTGGGGTCCATCTTCAGCGCAGCACCCATAGAGGAGAAGAACCTAACCCTCCCACCATCTCCCTCCGAGGAGGGAGTGCTTGTTGCTAGTAGGATGAGGGCAGCTTTGTCTTTTAGGGAATCTATGGCATCGATGATATAGTCGTAGCTGCCGAGGTCGAACTCAGCTGCCGTTTCTGCCGTGAAGATCTTCTGCAGGGCTGTTATCTCTGCCTTGGGATTGATGCTGAGCAAGCGTTCCTTCAGGGCATCAACCTTTACCTGCCCCACGGTCTTCATGGTGGCCATCAGCTGACGGTTCACATTGGTGATGCACACGCGGTCGGAATCGACAATGGTCAAATGCCGGAAACCGCTGCGCACCAAACTCTCGGCACACCAAGAGCCTACGCCGCCTACACCAAAGATTATCACCCGCTTCTGGGCTATGCGCTCCATTGCCTCTGTGCCCAATAGCAGTTCTGCACGTCTGAATATTGCTTGTTCTATGGCCATAATTCACTTAAATTTGGGTGCAAAGATACAATGTTATTTACAAATACATCTTCCCCGACCCTACCTTTTTTATATATTATATGGTACAAGACCTATGATATGATACCAAGTCGTTCCACTGGCATTTGTTGTGCCTCGTAAATATCCATCATGGCATTGATAAAATAGACAGTTTTGTAGCAGCAAATATCATCTGCACGAATAGGGAACTCTTGCACAACACCGTTGTCGATAAGGCGTTGCCTGCATGTGCCATGCAGCAATGCATCTGATGGTGTGAACAGGTTTCCGAAAGAATCCTCGAATACAAGGTTGCAATAACTGGCATCGGTAAGCATTCCGTTACGGACGATGATGACATCGTCGGTGTGGGCTTGCTGGACAAGACGTGTCAACTGACGACGGTCGGTGCTCTTATACTTGTAGCAGATATTATCGCAATGAACAAGGGCAACGCTTTTCCTTATTTTCTGCCTATATGGCGAGAAGTGAACGGAACGAATGGTGTCGGCATATTCTATGCGACATTTGACCCTCCCTTGTCGTACTTCGGCCGGTATCTCCAATTGTAGCTTCGGCATCGGCTTTCGATAAATATCCCAGATGGTCTTTTCCATTCGCCTGAGATGATAAGGCAGGTGCATGGGCTGCCCGTCTTTGATGCAAACAACCTCGGAGAAAACGGGTCTCCTGACGGGCAGATATATTTTCTCCATCACTTCGTCGTATTCGCCATGTGCATTGCTCATGGCTGTTATTCCTCCACCGCTGCGATAGAATTTCTGCCCATCAGGGGCTTGTTCTATATATCTGATTATCACGCCACTGTCTAACGCCTGACCATCGAAATAGCCAAACACACCAGCATAAAAGCCCCTGGGCTCGCCCTCAGCCTCCTTTATAAGCTGAACCGTACGTGGTTTGGGTGCGCCCGACACACTCCCTGCAGGAAGCATGGATGTAAGTATTTGCCCCAAATGGTTTCGCCAATCAGAGGGTAACTGACCAACAATCTCGCTGCTCGTCTGCAGGATATGTGCACGGTTGGTATGCAGTTCTGTTACATATCGGTAACGTTCCACATGGACCTTCTCGGCAAATATGCTCAGGTCATTCCTCAGTAAATCTACCACCGTAGCATGTTCAGCACTTTCCTTCATGTCGGCAAGAACTATCTCTCTGGCATGAGGAATGTCGGCATCGATGGTCCCTTTCATCGGGTGAGTGGATATCTGGCCATCACTGCTGATGGTTACGAAACATTCGGGGGAGAAACAGACAAAGCGATTGGGAATATAAAGGGAATAGCGGGCATCGGTCGTCATGAAGATTTCCCTCAGGCTTAATGCAGTCCGGACGGGAGTTTTGACAGTGAGGTTTGTCAAGAAAGAATCGCCTCGGCGAAGTCCTCTCTCTACAATATCGAAGCGCTGCTTGTATCTATCGAACGTTTCGGGCTGGAACATGAAACACTTATCCTCTGCATGAAACAGATCTCTGTTTACGTTAGATACGGAAGGGATGTCGAACAGAACCTCCGTCTGCTGCAACGGGTTCTCTACGATGATAAACTCGGTACATTCAAAGTTGGCAACAAAAAGGAATGCTTCTTGCTGCGCTGCAAGATATGAGATGCGTTTGGCTGCATCGCTTACGCTGTGAAATGTGAAATATGCCATGAATCCTGATAATAAAAAACGTAGCATCGGGATTCATGCGCATGAGAAACGCACATGATACGGACACGAGCAAAGTGCCCTCATAATGCAAGTGCAAAGTTAGCTTTTTTTTTGCATTATGCCAACTTTTATGTAACTTTGCCCTACCTTTTATATATAATAAAGGCGAAATACCAAACGTATGGTATGCAAATAACCCTCACATGGTATTGTAGGGATAAGAAAAGCGCCGTACCTTTGCAACGTGAAAATGAAGAATGAAAGGCCCCTCTCCCCGACCCTCCCCCAAATGGGAGGGAGATGTGAGGAGTGAAGAGTGAAGAATTTTTGAAAATGAAAAGTGAAAGAGTGAAAAGTGAAAATATAAATCACTTGAAACCTGAAACCAAGGTCGAAGACCTCTGAAACCTGAAACCAATTCTTAATTGCCACTTCGTTCTCGCGTTCGCTCGCGACCCCTTTGGCGTTCTTCTCTCTTAATTCTTAATTAAAAAACAGTAAACGGTAAACTAATATTTAACAAAGGATAAGGTTATGAGTAAGATTGCAAAGCAGCTGACAGAGCTCGTCGGCAACACACCTCTTTTGGAGCTCAACAAATATTCACAGGCTAAGGGTCTGGATACCCCCATCATAGCCAAAGTAGAGTTCTTCAACCCCGGCGGTAGTGTAAAGGACCGCATTGCACTGGCAATGATCGAGGATGCTGAAGCAAAAGGCATCCTGAAGCCCGGAGCCACCATCATAGAACCCACCAGCGGAAATACGGGCGTAGGATTGGCACTGGTTAGCGCCGTAAAGGGTTACCATCTTATCCTTACCATGCCCGAAACCATGAGCGTGGAGCGCCGTAACCTTGTGAAGGCATACGGTGCCGAGGTTCGCCTCACCTCTGGTAAAGACGGTATGCCAGGTGCCATCCGCGCTGCCGAAGCACTGCGCGACGAGATTCCCGGCAGTGTAATCCTGCAGCAGTTCGAGAACGGTGCCAACCCCGCCAAGCACTATCAGACCACAGGTCCTGAAATATGGCGCGACACAGACGGCAAGGTAGATATCTTTATCGGTGGTGTAGGAACAGGCGGAACCATCAGCGGTACAGGCAAGTACCTGAAAGAGCAGAATCCCAACGTGAAGATTATTGCCGTAGAACCCAAGTCAAGCCCCGTGCTGAACGGCGGTCAGAGTGGCCCCCACAAGATTCAGGGTATCGGTGCCGGCTTCGTTCCCAAGACCTATGATGCCAACGTCATCGACGAGGTATTCGACGTTGAGAACGATGATGCCATCCGCACAGGTCGCGAGATTGCCCAGGCAGAAGGTCTGCTGGTAGGTATCTCTGCCGGTGCTGCCCTCTATGCTGCCATCCAAGTGGCTAAGCGCCCCGAGAACAAGGGCAAGAAGATTGTGGTGCTGCTGCCCGACACTGGCGAGCGTTATCTCTCAACTGTTCTATATGCTTTCGAGGAATATCCTCTGTAAGAAAGAAAAATGAAAATTCTACTGATAGGAGAATATAGCAACGTGCACTGGACACTCGCAGAAGGACTGCGAGTGCTGGGGCACGATGTTACTGTAGTGTCAGATGGCGACGTCTGGAAAAACTACCAGCGCGACATCAACCTGAAACGCCGAAGCCTGGGCAAACTGGACTCATTGCGCTATCTGGCAGACGTTGAACTGACCATATCGCGACTGAAAGGCTACGACGTTGTACAGATAATCAATCCTATCTTCCTGGACCTGAAAGCCGAACGCATGATGCGTTACTACCGCAAGCTGCGTCGGCAGAACAAGAAAATGTTCCTGGGTGCCTATGGCATAGACCATCTGTGGGTAAGGGAGGGTCTAAAGCCAGAAACCTTCAAGTACAGCGACTTCTACCTGAACGGCAAGTTGCGTGACTATCCCTTCTTGCAGGAAATGAAACACGAATGGCTGGAGGGTGCCAAAGGACAGGTAAACCTGGAGATAGCCAACGACTGCAACGGCATCATAGCCGGATTATATGAATACTGGCGTTGCTATAAGGAAGAATACGCACAGAAACTGATCTACATCCCCTATCCTATCAATCTCTCAAAGACTACACACATAAAGCCTCATCCCGAATACCCTGGCATTCGATTCTTCATTGGCATTCAGAAAACCAGGAACGCCTACAAAGGGACGGACATCATGCTGAGCGCCCTCGAAGAGTTAAAGAAGAAGTATCCCGAACAGATGGAGATAGTGAAGGCTGAGAGCGTTCCCTATCCCGAATACCAGAACATGATGAACACCAGCGATGTGCTTCTGGACCAACTGTACAGCTACACGCCTGCCATGAACGGACTGTTGGCCATGTCGAAGGGATTAGTGCTGGTAGGCGGTGGCGAAGAAGAGTTCTACAAACTGCAAGGCGAGGAAGAGCTACGCCCCATCATAAACGTACAACCTACGAAGGAGGATGTCTTCCGCCAGATAGAAGAACAATTATTGCTGCAGCCTGAGAACTTGAAGCGCCTTTCGGAACAAAGCATTGCCTTTATACAACGCCATCACAACTATGTGAAGGTAGCAAGGCAGTATCTTGACTTTTGGGCTTCCCGATAGATTACAGATATCCATCTGCCTGCACATCATGGATCTGTAAAGGTGCCAACCATGAGGGGAGAAGATACTGGTCCTCATTAACTTGGCTGCCCGTACAAGTCCCTCCAATTGTTGTTGCAGGGCATCGGCATCGGCATTAACCGTAATACCATCCTCATTCCAACAATATAAATATAGGCCACAGGAAAGCGTGGCAACCTTAGGCTGCTTGGAGAGAAGTTCGGACCAGAACCAGACATCTTCAAACAGACGTCCCTTCGGGAAGCGTGTTTCCAGAAGGAGTTGCCTCTTGTATATCTTATTCCAAGCATAAGTGTGCTCCCATGCTTCTGTCTGGAGCCAGTACTCCTTGGCTGAATGCCATATCTTCTCAGGGAAATCCTGCAGGTATTCCGACTCATGCCCCACATGTACACGTACAGGATATTCTGCCACATCCACTTCGGGGTGCTCAATCATGAACCTGAGTACTGAAGGTAATGTTGAGGGGGCCACCTCGTCGTCACTATCCACAAACATCAGATAATCTCCGTCGGCTTTAGCGATTCCGTAGTTGCGGGCATCAGAAAGGCCGCCATTGGGCTTATGAAAGACACGCACAGCCACATTTTCGGCACTGATACGCTCGGCTATGAGTCCGGTTGCATCGGTGCTACCGTCATCAACAAGGATAACCTCGGCATCCCGTGGCAACTGCGACAAGATGCTCTGCACACATCTTTGCAGCGTATCAGCCACATTATAACAGGGAATAATTACAGAAAGACGCATAGGCAGTTTATGGTTAAGGCAAAAATCCAGTACTTGAGCGTATAGCAACTGAGGGGCAAAGGACACAAGCCATTTGCTTTCAGGGAACGAATACAGGAGCAGACATCCTTTATGCTATGGGTCAGCACCCAGCAGACATAAATGCAGTCTAAGGAAAGCTGGCTGACACGCCTCTGCAAAGCCTCTCGCTCCTTCCCATGAGCAGCCTGAGCTAACTCATTCAGTTCCTTAATGGCAAATAATATGTCACACAACCGCTTCTGTTTGTGGGCCGAATCCTGCTGGTGCGTAATAGTGCCGGCACTTATCCTATAATAATAAGCAGGAATATCTGCCACAAACAGGCTCCCGGCTTTCAACAGCAACTGAGGCGTAAACAACTCGTCCTCGTGCAAGATATCAGGGTAGAAACGTAGGTCACCCAGGATAGCCCGACGGAACAGGTATCCACAAGCTGAGGCGCGCATGTTACGGGTTCGCAGGAACTCTGTGCCACTGCGGAAATGCACAATACCCGCCAGGGAGTTATCGTTAGGGATGCTATGCGTAAGGCGGAACATCAGCATATCTGGCTGGCGGGCTGACTGCAAGTCAAGCACATGCTGGTACGCGTCCGTCAACAGATAATCATCGGCATCCACAAACTGGATATATTCGCCCTGCGCCAGTTCAATTCCTTTATTACGTGCGGTAGAAAGGCCCTGATTCTCCTGATGAACAACCTTCACTCCGTCAAAATCAGGAGCAGGAACGGCACTGCCGTCGTCAATGAGCAGAATCTCCCTCTCCTCTGGTTGCAATGCTAATGACAGAATGCTCTGAACACACTCCTGCAACATCTGGAGCGGCTCATTATAATAGGTAATGATAAAGGAGATTCTCTTCATAGCATTAAAACTTGGCTGTTACACCCCGAGCCTTCACGACAGCGGGATTACCACAGATTAGGAGTTGCTCTACACCATCCTTGCTAAAGTCCGAAGTGCAAACGGCTCCGCTTCCTACCACAGAAAGTGGGGGAATTACAGTACCTTTCAGCAATGTCGTTCGAAAGCCCAGATAGACACCATCGCCAATAATCACCTCGCCATGCATAGGTTTCTCCGCATCTGCGGAAAGCACTTGGTGTATGGTACTGTCACATACATACATCTCGCCTGCAAATACGTTCTTGCCAATTTGCACATGACGATAACAGTGAATCTGTGTGTCGCGTCCCAGATATGTATCTGCTTCTGTCTCCAACAAAGCACCCTCGGCCACGGCAATGCAGCAATCAGGACCTACATGCAGGCTTCCGCCCAACTTCCAAGTCCCCTGAATATTCAATTCTGCCTTTCCTGATGATGCCGTATAATCCTCGTGACAAGAGTTGATGATTAGCATATTTTTCCTGATGTCACACGGGAGAATAATTTTTCCCTCGAGAGAGAACTTCAAGGAGCCATACACCCTGATAGGCATACGCATCACAGCCTTCCAGCCTCCTGCAAGATAATTCAGGCGGAAGGTTGCCAGCCAGTTGGTGTGTAAAATGCTACTTGTTTTCATAATCAACATGGCAAAGGTAATGACATTTTCAGATTTCTGCAAATAATAAGAGATAATTCGAAAATTATGACTACCTTTGGGCCACGAAACAAGGTAAAAGAACCAACGAATGATTGTTTGTATAGCAGAGAAACCGTCCGTAGCCCGCGATATAGCCCACGTTCTGGGTGCTAACACCTCGCACGACGGATATATGGAGGGCAACGGATACCAGGTAACGTGGACCTCCGGCCACCTTTGCGAGCTGAAGGAACCCCAT
>CAMOMP010000078.1:0-8913 GCA_946619915.1 uncultured Prevotellaceae bacterium
CTCGCGACCCCAACCTTGGCAAGGTTGTGCTCTACCAACTGAGCTATTGCCGCAGGATATTTGCTTAGATAATCCTCAATATTTCAATTGCGTATCCCTAAGGATTTAACCAATTCCCCTGAATTGCGAGTGCAAAGGTATAACATTTTGGTGAAACGACCAAACATTTTCCCAACTTTTTAATCCATCCGCGTAAGATAATCGTTAAAATTATATTCTCTGAGCACTTCACGGGTTCCGTCGAGTCGTTCAAAAACGATTGAAGGATGCGAGATTCCATTAAACATACAGGTCTTAACGGTAGTATAATGTATCATATCCTCGAAGATTATCTCCTGCCCCACCCTTAATGGTTCAGGAAATTTCCAGCTACCCATATAATCACCACTCAGGCAACTGTTGCCACCCAGACGGTAGATATTCTCCTCTGGACGTGCCGTCTTGACAGCCTCGGCAGGTAAAGATTCCGCCCCATGGACAACTGGCTGATAAGGCATCTCCAGACAATCAGGCATGTGACAAGTGAAGGACACATTAAGAATGGCTGTTCGGATGCCATGATTCTCTACGATATCAACAACCTGAGACACCAAGGGGCCCGTCTGCCAAGCAAAGGCGCTACCCGGCTCAAGGATGATTTGCAGGTGTGGATAACGCTCCCTGAGCGACTGCAATATATTAATAAGGTATGGGACATTGTAATCAACCCTCGTCATGAGATGACCACCACCCAGATTAAGCCACTTGATCTGCGAGAACCAGCGGGCATATTTTTCCTCCAGATGAACCAAGGTGTTACCCAACGCCTCAGCCGAGCTCTCGCAATGGCAATGACAATGGAAACCCTCTATGCCCTCTGGCAATGTATCGGGCAACTGATCTGCCAAGACGCCAAACCTGCTGCCTGGCGCACAAGGATTATAAAGTTCCGTCTCTATCTCGCTATACTCTGGGTTAACCCTAACGCCAACGCTTACGGGATGTTTCTTGTAAGCCTTTACCATAGGCATAAAGCGCTGGTATTGCGAAAGGGAGTTGAAGGTTATATGTCCGCTACAATCCAATATGGTAGGGAAATCTTCCTCGGTATAGGCAGGACTGTAGGTATGAGCCAGACTGCCAAACTCGCGATAGGAAAGCAACGCCTCATTAACGCTGCTGGCCGTAGTATGGCGGATATACTCACGAAAAACAGGAAAGGTCTTCCACAAGGCATAGGCCTTGAAAGCCAGAATTATCTCCACACCAGCCGTATCTGCAACATGCTTGATAAGTTCGAGATTGCGGCGTAACAGTTTTTCTTCTAATAGATAATAAGGAGTCATTAATACACGAATTTTACATTATCAATCCAGAGGGTATTGCCCTCTGTTCCTATGTAGGCACCACCAGTGCTGCTGTCGAACTTGACAATCAGATGCGTAGGTGCCTCGGAAGCATCAGCCCATCCTTCTTCGAGGATAGGAACATTCTTGCCCTTGCTATTCAAGGCATAAAGGGCACGTTCGCCCGTAAAGAGGCTCATATAGTCGCGATAATAGCTTTCCTTGGTGATATCGCCATAACGGATGGGGAATTCCTTACCCTCGATCCACCCCTTGGTGTTCTTGTCGAACAGAACCCTCATGGTTCCCACACGCAGGGCATGGATATTGCCATCGGCATCCTCCCAACGTTTCTGCAACAGGCAGATACAACCGCCCTTATCCTTACCGAGGATAACCTTAGTCTTGCTGAACCCCGTCTCCCTGATACGGGACTCGCTGCCATTATTGTAATATTTATAGTCGAACTTTATTGCCTTGGGGCGCTTGGTAAAAGGCACGCCCAGGCTGACCCTTGACATAGGATTGGACGAACCCGTGACAGGTTCGATCGCAACGCCTGTAAACATACTGCCCGCAGCCATAACACTGATATTGACAACGCCCATTGCCTTGCAGGTAACAATATGTGTGCATAACTTTGCACACTTGCCACTCCCGTGCGTGTCAGGATATACGCTGACGTTGGTCTTTACGACACCTGCAATCTTGGCATAGACATTACTATTCGCCCAGGGACATCCGCCCTGATTGGTAAAAGCCCTTGCCCCATTGAAGCTGCCCGTAGGACCAACCTCATATAATGTACGCGTCTCACCTCCCACCAAGACACTCTCCTTGATGGAACGGGTAATCCACGTATCGAAATTGCTATAGCTTAATTGCCCTTCTTCTGAAAATGCATTCAATGAAATGGTTAAGAGAACCAAAAGAAGGCTTTTTATCTTCATACTTTATCTTTTTATCCTAATCAGGACACAAAGTTACACAATTTACACGTAATCCTTTGCAAAAAACACAAAAAAGGAGTAATTTTGTATAATTATAGAAAAGAAACCTCAATCTATGAGCATGAAATCAAAAGCAATGGAAGCTGACATGCGACTACTGGAAATACTCTCGCAGACGTTTCCGAACAGTCAAAGTGCCAGCACGGAAATCATAAACTTGGAATCTATCCTGAACCTGCCCAAGGGTACGGAACACTTCGTGGCCGATGTTCACGGCGAACACGAGGCTTTCCTGCACATCCTACGCAATGCCAGCGGAAATATAAAGCGTAAGGTAAAGGAAATCTTTGCCGAGAGCCTTACAGAACATGAGATACGCGAACTATGCACCCTCATCTATTACCCCGAGAAGAAACTGGAGATGATAAAGGAGCGTACAGACGATGACCTGAGTCCCTACTATGCCACAACGCTATTCAGACTGATTCCCGTATTGCAATCTGTTAGCAGCAAATACACCAGAAGCAAGGTGCGTAAGGCACTGCCCAAACAATTTGCCTATATCATAGAGGAGCTGCTGCACGAGAACCCCATAGACGATGACAAGGAAGCGTACTTCCAGCGTATCATCGAAACCATCATACAGACGGGACAGGCACAGAACTTCATCACGGCCATCTGTAACGTGATTCAACGCCTCAGCATAGACCAATTGCACATACTGGGAGATATCTTCGACAGAGGCCCAGGTGCACACATCATTATGGACTACCTGCTGACACGCGAGAACTTCGACATCCAATGGGGAAACCATGATGCCCTATGGATGGGTGCTGCCGCAGGATGCGACCCATGCATAGCTACCGTACTGAGACTTTCGCTGAGATTCGGCAACATGACAACCTTGGAGGAAGGATATGGCATTAACCTGCTGCCACTGGCCACCTTTGCAATGGAATACTACGCCAACGACCCTTGCAAGGAGTTCATCCCGCATACAGATAAGCCTTTGGACGAGAAGAATACCCGTCTGATAGCCCAGATGCACAAGGCCATCAGCATCATACAGTTCAAGCTGGAGGCGCAGATGCGACAAAAATATCCGGAATGGAAGATGAACAGCGAGGGAACATTGGAAAACATTGATTACCAGAGAGGTGTTTACATCTTAGGCGGTAAAGAATACGAAATGAAAGACTGCCTCTTCCCCACCGTTGATGCGAAAGACCCCTACCGACTGACACCCGAGGAAGAGGATCTGGTGGGCAAACTGCACCACTCGTTCCGCATATCGGAAAAGCTGCAGAAGCATATCCGCTGCCTGCTCTCGCACGGCTGTATGTATGGCATATTCAACGGCAACCTGCTCTTCCATGCCTCCATACCACTGAACGAGGACGGCAGCCTGAAAGAAGTGAGGGTTAACGGCCATCCATACAAAGGCAAGGAACTGCTGCACCACATAGGCATGTACCTGCGAACCGCCTTCCAGAACGACACACCCAAGGCTGACCGCCAGAAAGCCAGAGACTACTTCTGGTATCTGTGGTGCGGTCCCGACAGCCCCCTGTTCGACAAAGACAAGATGACTACATTTGAGCGTTACTTCCTTGCCGACTCATCCCTTCACCATGAGGAAAAGGGTAATTATTACAAGTTGCGCGAAAAGCCTGAAATCTGCGACAGCATATTGGATGCCTTTGGCGTAGAAGGCAACAACCGGCACATCATCAACGGGCACGTACCCGTTCATGCCTCGCAAGGCGAGAACCCCATAAAGGCAGACGGCAGACTAATGGTGATAGACGGAGGATTCGCAAAGGCGTATCACGACACAACAGGTATTGCAGGATACACATTGGTATATCACAGCCGCGGATTCCTGTTGATACAACACGAACCATTTACCAGCACACGTCAGGCCATCATCAACGAAACGGACATCAAGAGCAGTACACAAATCGAGGTTATGACAGGCAAAAGAGTTCGCGTAAGAGACACCGACAAGGGAGCAATCCTGCAGCGCCAGATCAAGGAGTTACGCGAATTGCTCTACGCCTATCAACATGGAATAATCAAGGAGAAATAAAGTTAACGCCCCTCATTAACAAAATAAATGAGAGGCGTTGATTTTCTGCATCTTATCGTCGTTCCAACAATACAACATTTTCGACATGCTGTGTATGCGGGAACATATCAACCGGCTGTATCTTGAGCACCTTATAATCAACATCCAACAGCTGCAGGTCGCGCGCCTGAGTAGCTGGGTTACAGCTCACATAAACGATGCGCTTAGGCTCAGCAAACAGGATGGTGTCAATAACATCCTGATGCATGCCGGCACGTGGGGGATCTGTGATAATGACATCGGGGCGTCCGTGTTGCTGGATAAACTCACGATTCAGGATATCCTTCATATCGCCAGCATAGAACAACGTATTGTCAATGTTATTGATAGAGGAATTAACCTTGGCATCCTCGATAGCCTCAGGCACATATTCGATACCAATCACCTTCTTAGCTTTCTTGGCTACAAAGTTGGCTATTGTGCCTGTACCTGTGTACAAATCATATACCAACTCATTACCTGTCAGACCGGCAAAATCCCTTGCCACCTTATATAACTCATAGGCCTGCTCGGTATTGGTCTGATAGAAACTCTTGGGACCAACCTTAAAACGTAAATCCTCCATTAATTCGAAGATATGGTCGGTGCCATAGAAGCACTTAACATCCAAATCCCCAAACGTATCATTGCACTTGGGATTATAGACATACATCAGACTGGTTATCTGAGGGAACTGCTCGTGCATAGCCTGCAACAGCTTCAGCGCTTCATCCTTGGCAAAGAGGCTTTCTGTGCGAATCTCCTCGTCGGCTGCTTCCTTGCTGGCCTCGACATGAGCGGATGGTCCGAACTGAACAGTCATCATCCACTCGCCAGAAAGAGAATTCCTCATGACAATCCCACGCAAGAATCCCTGCTGAGCCCTTAGATCATAAAAGGTGAGATTGTTGGTGCGCGCATAATCAAAGAGCCAGTTCCTGACCTCGTTGTTCAGATTATCCATCAACCAGCACTTCTGTATGGGCAGCACCTTGTCAAAAGCACCACTGATATGGAATCCTATTCCAGGTTCGAAGGGAACACCAGCGCGCATCTGCTCCTCCGTAAGCCACTGCTTGTTGCTACAAGCAAAATCCAGTTTGTTACGGTATTCCTGCGTTTTCTTACTACCAAGGATGGGAGAACACTCAGGCAGCTCCACCTTGCCAATGCGCGTAAGGTTATCCATTACCTGTTTCTGCTTGTAACGTATCTGCTCTTCATAAGGCAGGCACTGCCACTTGCAACCGCCACACAATCCAAAATGCTCGCAGAAAGGAACAGCCCTCTGCTGACTGTACTTATGAAATTTAACAGCCACAGCCTCGGCATAATGGTTCTTCTTGCGAGTAACTTTCAAATCTACCACATCGCCAGGAACGACAAAAGGCACAAAGACCACCAAATCATTAATCCTAACCAGCGCCTTACCCTCAGCCGCAACATCCTGAATCTCTACCTCCACGTATATCGGTAATTGTTTCTTTTTTCTTGCCATATTACTTTATTCACGATTGATTTTGCAAAATTAGATAATAAATCAACAAAAATCATCATTTTCTTTGGAATAATAAGGAATTTGGTCTATATTTGCAAAAAACAATAAACTAACTAATATAACTGATTTAAAATTATGAGTCAAAAACGTGTTTACACCTTTGGCAACGGACAAGCCGAAGGTAATGCTCAGATGCGCGAAGTACTGGGCGGTAAGGGCGCTAACCTCGCCGAAATGAATCACATTGGAGTGCCAGTTCCTCCAGGATTTACTATTACCACAGATACTTGTAATGAATATTATAAGGTAGGACAAGAGAAAATTGTTGAGTTGCTGCAGGATGAAGTAAACGCAGCAGTTGCTCATACAGAAAACTTGATGAAGTGCAAATTCGGAGATCCCAACAATCCTCTGTTGGTTTCTGTACGTTCAGGAGCACGCGCCTCTATGCCCGGTATGATGGATACCATCCTTAACCTGGGTCTGAACGACGAAGTTGCCGAGGGTATGGTTAAGAAGACAGGCAACCCCCACTTCGTATATGACAGCTACCGTCGCTTCGTACAGATGTACGGTGATGTTGTATTGGGCCTGAAGCCTGTAAACAAGGAAGATATTGATCCATTCGAGGCTATTATCGAGAAGGTAAAGGAAGAACAGGGTGTTACTCTCGATAAGGACCTTTCAGTAGAGTCGCTAAAGAAACTGGTTCAGCTTTTCAAGAAAGCCATCAAGGACCAGACCGGACAGGACTTCCCCACCGATCCCAAGGAACAGCTTTGGGGTGCTATCTGTGCTGTATTCCGCAGCTGGATGAACGAGCGCGCCATCCTCTATCGTAAGATGGAAGGAATACCCGACGAATGGGGTACTGCTGTTTCTGTTATGGCTATGGTATTCGGTAACATGGGCGACACCTCTGCAACTGGTGTATGCTTCAGCCGCGATGCCGGTAACGGCGAGAACCTGTTCAATGGCGAGTACCTGATTAACGCTCAGGGCGAGGACGTGGTAGCAGGTATCCGTACTCCTCAGCAGATTACAAAGATTGGTTCACAGCGTTGGGCTGAACGTGCCGGCATCTCAGAGGCTGAGCGTGCTGCCAAGTATCCTTCTATGGAAGAGGCTATGCCAGAGCTATACAAAGAGCTGGATGCTCTGCAGGACAAGCTGGAGAAGCACTACCGCGATATGCAGGATATGGAGTTCACCGTTCAGGAAGGCAAGCTGTGGTTCCTGCAGACTCGTAACGGTAAGCGTACAGGTACAGCAATGGTCAAGATAGCTATGGACTTGCTGCGTGAAGGCATGATTGACGAGAAGACCGCCATTCTGCGCTGCGAGCCTCAGAAGTTGGACGAGCTGCTGCACCCCGTATTCGACAAGGATGCGCTGAAGAAGGCAAAGGCAATCACTCAGGGCCTGCCCGCTTCACCTGGTGCTGCCTGCGGCCAGATTGTATTCCATGCTGATGATGCAGAGGCATGGCACGCCGACGGACACAAGGTTATCATGGTTCGTATCGAGACATCACCCGAAGACCTCGCTGGTATGTCAGCAGCCGAGGGTATCCTTACCGCTCGTGGTGGTATGACCTCTCACGCTGCCGTTGTTGCCCGTGGTATGGGTAAGTGCTGCGTTTCTGGTGCTGGTGCCATCAACGTAAACTACAAGACAAAGACTGTAGAGATCGAGGGTGTTGTATATAAAGAAGGTGACTTTATTTCATTGAACGGTACAACCGGTCAGGTATTTGCCGGCGAGATTCCCACCAAGGCTGCCGAACTCAGCGGCGACTTCAAGGCTCTCATGGATCTCTGCGACAAATATACCAAGATGGAAGTCCGTACCAATGCCGATACACCACATGATGCAGAGGTGGCACGTGCGTTCGGTGCCAAGGGAATCGGTCTTACACGAACCGAGCACATGTTCTTCGACGGCCAGAAGATTATCGCCATGCGCGAGATGATTCTGGCAGACACCGTAGAAGGCCGTGAGAAAGCCCTTGCCAAGCTCCTCCCCTACCAGAAGGCAGACTTCTATGGAATCCTCAAGGCAATGGACGGCCTGCCCGTCAATATCCGTCTGCTCGATCCCCCATTGCACGAGTTCGTCCCCCACGATGCAGCCGGTCAGGCCACAATGGCTAAGGAGATGGGTGTAACCGTCGAGGAAATCAACAAGCGTGTAAACTCTCTGGCCGAGAACAACCCCATGTTGGGACACCGCGGTTGCCGTCTGGGTATCACTTTCCCCGAAATCACAGCCATGCAGACACGTGCCATCCTTAGTGCCGCCTGCCAGTTGAAGAAAGAAGGCTATGATCCTCATCCCGAAATCATGGTTCCCCTCATTGGTATCCTCTATGAGCTGAAGCAGCAGAAGGAGATCATCAAAACTGTTGCCGAAGAGGTATTCGCCGAGGAAGGTGTACGCATCGACTTCGAGATTGGTACCATGATCGAGATTCCTCGTGCTGCCCTTACAGCCGACAAGATTGCTCAGGAGGCTGAGTACTTCTCATTCGGTACCAATGACCTCACACAGATGACCTTTGGTTACTCTCGTGACGATATTGCAAGCTTCTTGCCCGTATACTTGGAGAAGAAAATTCTGAAGGTTGACCCCTTCCAGGTTCTGGACCAGAACGGTGTTGGTCAGCTCATCAAGATGGCTGTCGAGAACGGTCGCAAGGTACGTCCTGGAATGCGCACAGGTATCTGTGGTGAACATGGTGGCGAACCCAGCTCAGTCAAGTTCTGTGCTAAGGTTGGCATGAACTATGCATCATGTTCTCCTTTCCGCGTGCCCATCGCACGCCTCGCCGCCGCGCAGGCTGCTGTTGAGGAGTAATTTTATTCCAACATAATATTAAGGGGATCTGTCCGCTTGGGCAGGTCCCTTTTTAGTCTTCGGAAGAAGGTTTCCGACGATTATTGACTAAAAACGTTGCATAATTTGCGATAATTTGCAGATTTGTTTGGCTATTCGACATTAATTTAGTATCTTTGTCGCAGAATTTGCGACGTT
>CAMOMP010000079.1:0-8736 GCA_946619915.1 uncultured Prevotellaceae bacterium
AGAACTGCATCTCCATCTGCTCAAACTCGCGCATACGGAAGATGAACTGACGGGCAACAATTTCGTTACGGAAGGCCTTACCGATCTGAGCGATACCGAAAGGCAGTTTCATACGGCCGGTCTTCTGAACGTTCAGATAGTTTACGAAGATACCCTGGGCGGTCTCGGGGCGCAGGTAGATAGTAGAGGCACCGTCTGCGGTACTACCCATCTCTGTCTTGAACATCAGGTTGAACTGACGAACGTCTGTCCAGTTGCGTGTACCACTGATAGGACATACAATACCCTCGTCCAGGATAATCTGCTTCATGCCATCCAGGTCAATGCCGCCCTCGGCATTCATCACTTCCTGATAACGCTTGTGCAGTGCATCGAATTTCTCCTGATTCTCCAGAACGCGGGGATTAGTGGCACGGAACTGTGCCTCGTCAAAGGCATCACCGAACTTCTTCTTTGCCTTCTCAATCTCCTTCTGAATCTTATCCTCGTATTTGGCCAGCTGCTCCTCAATGAGCACGTCGGCACGATAGCGCTTCTTAGAGTCGCGGTTGTCGATGAGGGGGTCGTTGAAAGCATCTACGTGTCCTGATGCCTTCCATGTGGTTGGATGCATGAAGATGGCTGCATCAATACCCACAATATTCTCGTGCAGCAGCACCATGCTCTGCCACCAGTATTGCTTTATGTTGTTCTTCAGTTCTACACCGTTTTGTCCATAGTCATATACAGCGCCTAATCCATCGTAGATGTCGCTGCTAGGGAATACAAAACCGTATTCCTTACAGTGTGAAACTATCTTCTTGAAAACGTCTTCCTGTTGTGCCATATTTATATATACTTTGTTAAGTCCTTTTGCTTTAAGACTATCCTAATATTCGTCTTCATTGAATAGGAAGTCTTCCTTGGTGGGATAATCAGGCCAGATATCCTCGATGTTTTCATACACATCGCCCTCATCTTCAATCTCGGATAGATTTTCTATCACTTCAAGAGGAGCGCCACTACGTGTTGCATAGTCTATGAGCTCCTCTTTGGTCGCAGGCCAGGGAGCATCCTCCAGTTTTGAGGCTAATTCCAATGTCCAGTACATATTAAATCAAATTTTAAATTCAATAATAAATTTGACTAAGGTTTAATGCCTAAAGTCCATGGTCTTTTAAAAGGGTTTCCCTTTTATGAGCCGCAAAGATACAATTTTTCTCGAAATAATCAACCTTTACTCCATAAAATTTCATCTGTACCGCCCAAAAAATTCAGTCGGCAGGCCAGAACATACAGATAATCGCTTAAACGGTTCATGTATGCCGCCACATTTTTGTCAACAGGCTCCTCTGCATCCAGTGCATAAATCCTTCGCTCTGTACGTCGGCATACCGTTCGGCAGACATGTGCTACTGCAGCTGCCCTGCATCCGCCAGGCAGTGTGAAACCGCGCCATCCGGGCAGTCCTTCATTGGCCTGATCTATGCATTGTTCCAGTTCGGCAATGTCCTCCTCAGTTATCTGACATTTACATGGTTGAGTACTCTCGGGATCTGTTGCCAGAATGGTTCCTATGGAGAAGAGCCGATTTTGAATTTTAATCAGACACTCGCAATCGGCAGGTTCGTTCAGGTAGGTCAGCAGGAGTCCTAACTGGCTGTTCAGTTCATCGACTGAGCCATAAGACTCTAAACGTAAACTGGCCTTAGGTATGCGTTTGCCACCAACAAGGCTGGTCTCTCCACGGTCTCCTGTGCGTGTATAGACATTACATTTTTTCATCAGAAATTTACAATATAGTGTTGTTTGTTATACTTGGTATTGAAAAAGGCTATGCCAGTGTCGTATAGGTCGAAGCTAACTACCGAAGGAAGATTTCCGAACCATTCCTTATGTTTGTCTAAGTGATCCAGTATCAGCACCGAATGCTCGTGTAGATGACTGATAATCTCATCGTTAGGTTCACTTAGCCAACACATATCTACTTCTCCTTCGGGGATGTGGTCAGTCAACTTAGCTTTCTTGCATCCCGCCTGTAAATAGCTTGCCACATCTACTGGGGCGGACAGACAAACTATCGTCTCGGGTTGCCTCCAGTTGCTTACACGTAGCAACATGTGAAGAATCTTCCTGACTCTGAAGGTATCCTTAAAAGCCAACCCTTTGTCCAGTTCTTCGTAGGCGTAGTAGGGTAGCTTCATGTACAGCACATCCGTTATAAAACGGAAGGCGAAGGGCGAGTGCACTCCATATCCGCATCGGTGTCTGATGCGTCTAAGCCAGATAAAAGGATTTGTTAGCTTATACATTTGTATGCCAAAGTTACACTTTTCTTTTTATATATCAGAGCGATGCAGGCTTTTTTTTGTTTTTTTAGGGGTTCCCCCTCGCGCATGCGTACATTATATTACTTATACTCCCAGGTTAGGGAAAAATATTTCTCTAACCTGGGAGATAAAATCACGTGCGTATATAAACAAAAAAAGGCCCGACTAAAAGTCGAGCCTTAATGTTTATCTTGTAAGATGTAATTCAGGATTAATTGCCAGCAGCAACCTTCTTGCCATCAATTACATAGATACCCTTTGTAGCCTTGCTTACACGCTGACCAGCCATGTTGTAGATAACACCGCTCTTAGTCTCGTCAGCAGAGATACCCTTGATAGCGTCAGCACTCAGATGAAGGGGAAGAGTAAGGTCCTTGTTATTTTCCATATATACAGAAGTAGTACCCTGCAGGTCCTGACCCATATCAGTAAAGTTGATACCCTTGATAGTTGCATCACCGGTAACGGGGGCTGCTAACTGCATTCTGAAAACTTCACCAGAATTCTCGTATACCTGCTCACCATAGCATACAATAGAGTAACCTGTTTCTGTGGTCTTAATATCTACTGTACCCTCGAAACGATCTTCGTTCTTGGTAACAACGTATTTACCTTTGTTATTCTTCTTAAGTTCAGCACCTGCAGGGAGGTCAATCTTGAAACCAAATGCACCAAGATTGAAGTCATTCTTAACACTGACGGTAATAATGTCATTACCCTCACCACTAACAATAAGTTCTGCGGTCTGAGCTTTTGCTGCCATAGTCATAGCGAAGACAGCCAGTAAAGTAAAAATCTTTTTCATAATCAAAATATTTTATTGTTAATTGTTTATTTAATCAATGCGTATTACTGAGCAGCAATGATGTTCAGAAGAGCCTGAATATCGCCGGCGTTAACTTCACCATCTTTTGTCAAATCTGCAGCTGGGTTATTTTCCCCAGCAGCAATGAGGTTCAGCATAGCCTGGATATCGCCAGCATTAACCTCATCATCACCTGTCAGGTCACCTTCCTTAGCATGACCCTCTTCAACGGTCAGCTTAGAAACCTTGTCGACTTCTTGAGTTACGATGTCGGAATTCTCATCTATCATAACAGTACCATGAAGAGCAATCTCATACTCACCAGCAGCTACAGTAGAAGCAACCTGCAATGTAACCTTAGCAATAACAGCCTTCTGGCTAGGACCAACAGGTGTTTCAGTCTCAGCAGAAATCTTGTTTCCTTCAACGTTTACAGGATCTACCCACTTCTCAGCAGCCTCTGCACTAACCAGAGTGATACCCTCGGGAAGAACGAGGTTAGTCTGCCAGTTGACGATGTTAAGGTTGTTAATCATGAGGATGTTAACTACGACAGTCTTACCTGCGGTAGCCGTTGCCTCACTTGCTTCCAGGTAGTTGTTCGCGCGTTTAAGAGCAGCATTTGCACCAATGCAGGTGAGTGCAGCCATCAACATAAATAAAAATCTTCTTTTCATAAGATAAATTTTTAAAGTGAATAAATTGTTTTTATTTGTTTTAGTTTATGTCTTGAAGTAAGCTTTCTAGGTCTAAGCACACTTATACGATGCAAACTTACACATTTTTTTTCAACCACCAAAGATTATTTTATTTTTTTTTGTTTTTTTTGACAGAATAGTATTTTTTCTTGCTTTTCCTGCGCAGAAAAGGGGTTTAGAGCTATATCCATCCATTATCTTGATACCATTTTATGGTAGCTGGAACGCCTTGCTCCAATTTCCACTGAGGATTGTAGCCAAAATCGCGTTTAGCAGGTTCTATGTCGCATTGCCAATTGCGTTGGCTAAGTATGTGAAATTTATCATCGTTCAGTGCATTCATCTTGCCTGTGATGTGGCTTACACGCGTGCTTACCCAGCAGATGATACGCAGCAACCACAGGGGAGCCTTTATATGCAGAACCCAGGGATTACCAAGGCACTGTTGCAGCAGGTCGCTAAAGCGGCGACTGTTGTAAATCTCGCCATCGCTGAGGAAGTAGCCCTTACCAACGGCATCGGGTGCATCCATACATTTATATATGGCCTGAACGACGTCCATCATATAAACGAAAGTTATCTCCTGAGGCTGGTAACCAACAGCAAAGTCGATATGCTGACTGATACTTTTTGCCATCATGAAGTAATCTTTCTCGCGCGGGCCATATACACCTGTTGGCCTTAGGATGGTGTAGGGAAAGTCCTTCTGCTGTTGCAGATACTCCTCAGCCTGCAGTTTACTACGGCCATAGGCGGTATTAGGCTGGGGGGTATCTGTAAGCAGTATAGGGCTGTATATCCAAGGATTGTCTGCTGACGCCTTCCGCACGGGTTTCTCTCTGATAGCGCCATAGATGCTCAGGCTGCTCACAAAGACAAACCTCCTTGGCACCATATCCTCTGCACGTAGTGCATCTATGAGATGTCGGGTGCCGTCCATATTGGTACGGAAGAAGTCATCCTCGTTCAGACACTTGGTAGCGCCGGCGGCATGCACTACATAGTCCCATCCCTTACCGCCCATCTGCTCCTTATATTGGCAGAGCTGCTGGCGCAGTAGGGTAGGGTTGGAAAGGTCGAGTTGGGCAAAACGTATGCGTTCGTCTTGCAGATAGCCGCGGCTACTGGTACCGCGGACACCTGCCCAGACCTCGAACCCTTTGTCCAGTCCCTCCTGGACTATGTAACTGCCTATGAAGCCGCTGGCTCCTGTTACCAGTATTGTCATTCTTCGTCGATTACTTCCTCATCCTCCTCTGCTGGAGTGGGACCGTAGGATTTCAGGTTATACATCTTCAGTATCTCAGGACTGAGGAATCTGTCATCCTTGCCCATTGTGAACTTGGGAGGTATATAGCCACCCAGATCCTGGCGCTTATAGGGTGCAGCTGCACCTGGCATTACCAAACGGAAGTCGATGAGATACATGAGAGAACGTTTTTCGGCTATCTCCAATACGCCGTCCACTTCGCTAACACCCCAAGGATTACGCATGGAGAAGGCATATTTATCAGGATAACGTGTGTACATAACCGTGAAGGCGTGACCAGTAACGGTCTCCAATGTGCCGGTTGGCACGCCACCCTCGTGGAATCCACCTACGCTGATCATTCCGTTCTTCAGCGCATAGTCAACAACGATGGACAACTCATTATTGTAGAGTGTGTTCCAGCCGTATGACCAACTGTCACCATCGCCAGTAAAAGGGGGAGCCGCATGCTCTGTGCCGATGCCGCCCAACTTACCTGTGCCAAAGCAGGTGAGCCATTTCATCAGTGCTTTCTCCATAATGGTCGCCCAGTTGAAAACGCCATTCTTGCCGCTAACCTGAACACAGCTTCCGCTGCTGTTGCAAAGCAGTTTGTTATCAACAGCCACCTCAATAGGATTGCCCTGTGGGTCAAACATCTTTATAACGTACTGGGTGGTTGTCTTCTTAGTGATGATACTCTTGATAAAGTCGGGGTAGATATATGCGAGAGAGGCAAATACGGCACACATACTGCAGTCACCAATACCATGCTGATTTACATCGGCAGGGGTAGGATTACCATTGTTAAGTGGGTAAAGGTTGATTGACTTTGCTGTCCACTTGTTATAATCAGCATTTACATCGGCAACCGCACAATCCGGTTGGTTGCTGGCGTTGGCCAGCCATTCAATCTGCTCCTGGGTAGCTGCAGCATATTTTGCATACTTGTTACCCATAGGTGAAGTGCTGGAGTGTGATGAGCTGCCTTTCAAGTTCCATACCTTAGTTGTATCTGTATAGATAGTTGTACGAGAAGGGAAGGGAACGCTCTCCGTTGCATCATGTGCTGCTGCAGGAGACTTATAGAAATGGCGGACGATGGTACCTGCCTTTAATACAAGTAACTCATCATCATGATTGAGAATGGTATAGGTGCTTGTAGTGCCAGCCCCACGAGGGATGGCCTTGAAGCTCTTCATGTCGTCGGCATATACAAGATCGAATAAAGACTCCTCGCCTGTGCTTTTTATTTGCTTCATCACAGGACCGCTGAATACCCACCTCTCATCACCTTCGTAATGTTTGGTCGAGCTGCTCATTATACGCCATCCCAGATACCAGTATCCACTAAGCTGACCTGGCTCTGATGCTGGCATGAACTCCAGAAATTTGATTTTCTGTACATCATAGGAGACAATGGTGTTGTCATCCAACGTAATGTCAAGACGTTGTCCGTATGACATTAGACTCACCATCACAAGGATGGCACTTAAAAAAAGATTACGTTTCATCTTCTGTAGTTAATTTCTTATATTTAGGGATATAGTTATTACTCTATTACAGCAGCATAACCGCCGTTCTTCATCATCTTAATGTCAAGTGTAGTGGAGGCGCTAACCTGACGCTGCTCCTTGTTGTAGTGCATAGCCTGCCAGTTGGCATTCACACCATCCTTGTAGGCAGTCAGCGTATGATTGCCAGCGCCCAGGAAATCAAGTTTCAGGCTAAAGGTGCGTGAATCCTCCTCACCGTTGCAGATACCGCCAATGAACCACTTGTTACCCTTGCGCTTAGCGGTGATAACATACTTACCAGCTTCGGCAGCGAGACAACGGGTCTCGTCCCATGTAGTGGGAACAGAAGCTATATAGCGTGTACAGTCATCGTTCTGATAGTAACGTGTAGGATTATCAGCCAACATCTGAATACCGCTCTCCAGTACTACATAAAGAGCCATTTGGAAACAACGAGTTCCCATAGCGCCACTGTTGGGACGACTGGCATGGTAACGGTCGGGCTGCATGTTGTTCATACCGCCGGGAGTGAAGTCGGCAGGACCAACAGCGTTACGGATGAAGGGGAGGTAGGTGGTGTTCTCAGGACGACAGCTACCCATCTGCTCCAAACCACGTATGCCCTCGTAAGACAGGAAGTTGGGATACTCATATTCCAAACCTGTGGGGGTAAATGATCCGTGCAGGTCAACCAACAGCTTATACTTGGCAGCCTCAGAGACAACACGCTTGTAGAAGTTCACCATCCACTGGTCTGCATGGTCCATGAAGTCAATCTTCACACCAGCTACGCCCCATTCTGCGTATGTCTTGAAGAGATCCCAGTTCTGCTCTACTGTCAACCAAGGGAGCCACAGGATAACACCCACACCCTTGCTCTTGCAGTACTGAATCAGGTCCTTCAGACGCATATCATCGTTTGCTGTATAGGGATCACGGGTATCCTTAGCCCAGCCTTCGTCCAACAGGATATATTCAACACCATATTTAGCTGCGAAATCTGCAAAGTAGGCATAGGTCTCGTAGTTACAGCCAGACACGAAGTCAACATCAGGGCCGAAGGGAGCTGCACCGTTCCACCATTCCCAACTTACCTGTCCGGGCTTAATCCAACTGGTATCTGTGAAGGCAGGTTTGCGTGAGAGCTGCAATGTAACTGTCTGCTCTACGATTCCCTTACTGTCTGTAGATACAACATAACGCCAAGGGAAGGTACGGGTACCAGCTGTCTTGGCAATAAAGTTTCCTTCCTCTGTTATCTTCTCTCCACGGTCGCCTCTGGGTTCCCATTTAATAGGAGCCTTCGGATAAATAGCTTCGATACCTTCTGCTGTGGGCTGCAAGAAAAGACGGGGATAGTCATCCACATCAGCCTCGCCCATCAACAACTGGCTGTCGTTAGGGCCTGAAAGCAAACAGGGGATGGTGGAAAGTTTACGGTCGCTCTGGTTCCACTGCTCCAGATTCTCGTGTCTGTAAGCCTCCTCGAATGAAGTATTGAAGTTACCTGTCGTCTGACGATGAGCTACATAGCCCTCAGCAGGAACCAAGGTGAAGTTATCTTCCTGAACCTCAACCGTACCCTTAATCTTGGTTACGAATCGGTATGCAACAGCATTATCCATCACGCGCATCTCTACAGTGTAGTTTCCATATGAAAGGGTAGCCTGCGTATAAACATTGTCTACCGTACTATATTTAATGGGAACGACAGGTTTGATGGTTTCCTTTACAGCGTTTGTCTTTACGCCCTTGAAAGGAGTTTTACCGGCATAGTTCTTACCGCCAATCTGCATATTTACATCCTTCATGGTATAGAGCAGGGTTCCGTTCTTGGTAACCGTCCATCCTAAAGGACTCTGTTGTAATTGTACATGCAAAGTGCCGTTGGGGGATACAATCTCCTTGTTCTGTGCGGCGTGTCCTGCGAATGAGGTGACAGCAAAAAGTATTGCCGCTGCTGTCAGGTTTTTCATAATCTTCATATCTTCGTTTTAGTTCTTTTTACTCCCATTTATGTGTCATTTATACCATTTTTCCGCATAGCGTGGCGCAAAGTTAACAAATATAAATTAATCTGTAAAGCATTTAATCATTTTTTACCAAAAAAAGACAGTACCGATGGGAACGGCTGTTCCCCTTTCCATTCTTCCCCAAT
>CAMOMP010000080.1:0-8664 GCA_946619915.1 uncultured Prevotellaceae bacterium
CATATCGGGGTCGTTCCAATGGCCGACAGATGAATATTGGGATTTACCTGCCTGCTGACGGAAGCCTACATCGGATATCGACTTCCATGTGTCGTTGATGTCCTGAGCTGTACGCCAACTATTTCCGTCGCAATACAAGCCCCACAGATAAACTTGCGTTCCGCCCAAGGGGCCAAGGCTATAGAAGATATCACGGGGCTGCTGGCGCAGGAACTTCTGCATCAGCAGATAGGGACGAATGCAGCTGGCATAGCCATAGTCATTCTCCTCCCTCCGCACATTCTCGTAGCTGCACCAGTCGTATTTCAGGTAATCCACACCCCATTTGTTCCATACATCGGCATCCTGCTTCTCGTAGCCGAGGCTACCCAGATAGCCGCCACAGGTGGTTGCACCAGGTGCACTGTAGATGCCGAACTTCAGTCCACGCTCGTGTAGCCAGTCAACGAGTCCCTTCATCGAGGGGAACTTCCCGTTTGCATCGAGCGTGCCATCAGGGTTGCGCTCAGGGGCTTCCCAACCATCATCGATGTTAATATAGCTGTAGCCATAGTCAGCCAAGCCCTTATCGATAAGCGCCTGCGTAGAGGCCATCACCTTCTCCTGTGTTACGGTCAGACCCCAGCAGTTCCACGAGTTCCAACCCATAGGTGGTGTCTGACCTATCATGTTATCCCCCACTTTCAGAGTGAAATCCTGCGAAGCCTTACCCTTGGCATTCTCTGCCGTTACGGTGAAGGTTAGGATGCAGGGCTTTTCTATCTTTCCGCTCAGCACACCGTTTTCTGTCAACTGGAGGCCTGCTGGCAAATCGTTACAGGTAAACTTCATAGGCTTCTCGCCCGATACGGGGAAACGATAGATAACGGGGGAGCCGGGACGAACGCCCCATACTGGAGCACCGTTGAAGCGAGGTGTGACAGGAGCCGCAGGTGTCAGGACGTATTTCAGCTGTTTGCTTTCGCTGAGCACCTTCCCAGTCTTGGCATCGGTATAGGTAGCCGTCAGCTGATACGGCTTATCCATACTATAGGGAACAGTTACGCGAACGGGCTTATTGCGTTTGATGGAAAGCTTCTTGGTCAGAGACTTCACCGTGGCTCCCGTCTCGCGGTCAGTGATGGTGACATTCAAAGTTCCTGTAGTGGTTGACAGATATGCGTTATTAACTTCTATATCGTAATGATACTGCCCGATATTAGTATCCGCAAGGCTCATAGAGAAGCCATCGGCAGCCTTGGGGCAGGAAATTGTCAGCGGGTTATTATACAAACCGCCACCACCGCCACGATTATAGACACGCACGGCAATTACATTATCTGCATCGAAACGAAGGCCATCGTTCTTAACATCGACCACATAGTTTCGAACCATACTACTTGCAGGGAAATAGCCAGCGGCATTTGTTGGCATACGACCCGTCGAGCCAATCAGTTTACCATTCAGGTAGCACTCGTCCACATCGTCTGCCTTGGGCATGTTAAGGATAAGGGCATTCTGCTGGTCAGCGCCTTGCAGGACACTTTGGGGGATATTTAGGTGAATGCGATACCAGCCATAGGACTTAGTGTTCTGGGGATAGCCCTGTTCGTCCCATCTCTTCGTAATATCAATCTCACTCCACGAGGCATCGTCCATCTCGGGCTTTGCCCAGTTCATATCGTCACCTTGTTTGAACAGCGCCTTGCTGACGCATACATCTTGTGCGTTTGTCTGCACCCCCATCAGGGTTATCAATGTCACTAAAAGAAGCTTTTTCATTAATAATTTATGGTTTAAAGGTCTGAAAATGTGCTTATCGCAGCCAAAGGTACGAATTTTTAATTCAAATTTCAAAATTTATAAATTCAAAATTGATAATTGTCACACGTATCTCACGGATGTTTTTATTATTAACATCGAAAAACAGAGAAAACCTTGTTTAAGATAAAAATGAAAAGATAAAAGATAAGGCTGCGATTAAGCGAGAGGCGACTGAGGTCTTCAGAGTAGCCACTAAATGTGGCTACGGCCTCACAAAGGGGCGAAGAAGGCCCTTTGGAAGAAAGACTCAATGTCTTTCTGTGCCTGATGAGGGGAAGAATCTACGATTCTGACGGAGACCCGAAGGGGAGTCCCCACTCACGACGGGGGCTGCCAAACTTGTTTGAGTCCTTCCGAGCGTGAGCAGGCTCAACCGCAGGTCAAAAGTTAATTAGCAAGATAAAAGTTGGCTAAAGTCTAAGGTCTAAAGTCTAAAGTCTAATTTTTCGTGTCTTTCGATGTTAAATAATATATTATAATTTAATACCGTACTTTACTATCCGCTCCTCCATCATCCCTTCGGGCATGAATCGAAGGAGTGTTTTTGTAATTGTATTCAACATGGCCTGACGGATATAGTCCTCGCGAATGTAGAGCGACACACGGCGCTGGGAGAGGTAATCGCCCTCTATACGGCGCACATTCTCACGCTGACGATCGGTGAGGAACGGAAGGTGCATTTCAGGGATTATAGTAAAACCACCATTCTCATCTACGATACGAATAAGCGTCTCGATGCTGCCTGCCTCGTAAACACGACGGCCCTTAGTACGTGCTTTACAGAAACTAAAGGCACTATCGCGCAGGCATTGAGCATCTTTCATAATCCACATCTTCTCGTGCTCCAGATTCTCGGGATGAAACACGGGTAGTTTGCGCCAGCAGTTTTCTGATAGATATACCATAAACTTCTCTGTATAGAGCGGTATTTCCAAGATGCCCTGATGCGTGTTGCCACTGATGGCGATACCTGCGTCTAGGTGACCAAGGGCCAGTTCGCTGAGTATCATATCGGCCTTCATCTCACGGATGGACAGCTTTACCTGCGGATAATTCTCCATATAATGGTATATAAACTTAGGCAGGATATAAGGCGCAACCGTAGGGGCCACGCCTAGATTGAGCTCGCCAACCACGTCGCCCCTGTCCTCACTCACCAGATCTTTAATGCGCTCGGCTTCAGCGATGGCTCGCTCAGCCTGGCGGATAATCTTCTCGCCCGCAATCGTGGGGCTAACATTCTTGTTGCTACGCTCGAAGATGCGTACGTCGAGTTCTTCTTCCAACTTTACCAGCATGGCGCTGAGGGTGGGTTGCGAGATGCCACAGGCGTCGGCAGCCTTGGCAAAGTTGCGGTAGCGATCTATGGCTACGATGTATTTCAGTTGCTGTAATGTCATTTTGAAACTTCAATCTTGAAACTCTTATAATAGATAATTTCGATGCAAAGATAGAAAAAATAATTCATCTATCTATCAAACATGTCGTAATTTTGCAGCGTCAAAACAAAAAAAAAGTAAACATTATAAAGAAAAAAGATAAAGAATTATGGCACAAGAAGAAAACAAAAGTAAAAAGCAGTTCCATCGCCACTTTGCAACGCCAGGGCAACCACTCTATTGGATTATCATCGCATACATCCTTCTTGGTTGGTTCTTCCCTGTAGTTGGTCTGGCAGCCATCATCTGTATGATTGGACCAGTGCTATTTAGCATCTGGCGAGGACGCTGGTGGTGCGGCAACGTTTGTCCGCGAGGCAATCTCTACAGCCAAGTGCTGTCCAAGTATTCACCCCACCGCCCGATTCCTAAGTTTGTGCGCACCTTCGGGTTCCGCCTGTTTATGGTGTTCTTCATCTTCACGATGTTCGGCATCCAACTGAGTTTCGTGCCTTGGAGCCAGGGCGGACTGGCTATGTGGGCAGGCATCGGCAAAGTATTCTGGACAATCATCGTGGTAACCACCATCGTAGGCATAGTACTGGCATTCATCTATGCACCACGCACCTGGTGCTCGTTCTGTCCCATGGGAACCATCTCCAGCTGGGTAGCACCTAAGCATGCGCCTCTACCTAAGGCATTCTCCAACATCCACGTGTCGAGTGCCTGCCAGTTAAAGTGCAAGAACTGTGCCCGTGTCTGTCCCATGCAGCTTACGCCCTACGACTCCCGTGGCGAAGCAGCCGGCTACCTACACCCCGACTGCATTAAATGCAGCAAGTGCACACTCGCATGCCCAATAAAGATAGTAGAGCTAACACATTAAACATTTATATAAATACAATTAATTATGGAAAATATCAAGAACTATCAGCAGTATCTCAAGGGATACAACTTCACGGGTAATACTCCCGTTGTCATCGATTTCTATGCCACATGGTGCGGACCCTGTCAGGCTATGGCTCCTATGCTTCAGCGTCTGGCCCAAGAGTACGAAGGTCGCATTAAGGTATTGAAGGTAGACGTCGATAAGAACCTGGCACTCGCTACCGCTGCCAAAATCATGTCCATCCCCACCCTGTTCTTTATCAACAAGGATGGCGACATCCATCGCCACATTGGTAGCATGCCCTATCAACAACTAAGCACATTAGCCAAACAAATCATAGATTAATGAAGTTATGAAGAAACAATTAACCATTATAGCCTTTGCGGCTTTTGCTCTGTCCGCATGGGCACAGGAAGAGAACCAGTTTACAGTTGATGCCCAGTTGCGTACAAGGGTCGAGTACAACAACGGTGCCAGCACACCACGTGCTGAGGGTGAGAGCCCTGCCACCTATATTAACGAGCGTGCCCGCCTAAGTATGGGTTACCTGCGCAATAATTTTGAGATGAAGGCCTCGATACAGCATACAGGTTTGTGGGGCGACGAGGATGTAAAGACGCCTAATGGTAAGGTGGCGCTGAACGAAGCTTGGGCAAAGCTGAAGTTTGGCAAAGGCTATTTCGCTCAGATAGGTCGTCAGCAGCTAAGCTACGATGACGAGCGGATACTCGGTACGCTGGAATGGCACGTGGCTGGCAACTGGCACGACGCCTTGAAACTAGGTTACGAGAACGGCACAAACAAGTTGCATTTGATTATGGCATGGAACCAAAACGCGAACAATGTCAAGGACGCATACTATACAGGTCCGATGGACTATCGCGATATGCAAACGCTATGGTATCATTACCAGGCTCCCAAAACACCTTTGGGCGTATCATTTATATTTATGAATTTAGGGCGAAAGGATGCCGTCAATGGCAACGGGAAAGCCAACTATATGCAAACCCTTGGAACAGATCTAACGTTTAAACCTGCTGAGTTCGACATTCATGGCGCCCTATATTACCAAATGGGTAAGGATGCCACCGGCATCAAGCACTCGGCATGGATGGCCAGTGCCAAGGTGGGCTACAAACTCAACCCGATATGGGGCGTGAAAGCAGGCTATGACTACCGTAGTGGCAATGATGGCAGCGATAAAATCAAGGCTTTCGACCAACTGTACGGTTCACACCACTTGTTTAATGGCGCAATGGACTACTTTTTGCAGAAAGTACCCCTCGGGTTACACGACATCCAGGCTGGCATCACCTGCAAGGCATCGTCGAAAACCAATATGCAGCTGAACTACCACTACTTCTCAGCCGCCCAAAAAGCCATCAACGGCAAGAAAAGTCTGGGTCATGAGATTGACCTCCAACTCACCTCAAAACTGATGAAGGATGTCACTCTGATGGCAGGCTACTCTACGATGTTTGGCACAGAAACGATGGACATCGTAAAGGGAGGCAACCATACGTCGTGGCAGGACTGGGCGTGGGTGCAGCTAAACATCAATCCACGCCTCTTCACTAAAAAATGGTAAGATTGTGGCAAGGGACCACAATTTAAATTGCGGGATCTGTGTGAAAGTTAGATACAAAAATTACCCCCACCTCAGTCGCCTCTCGCTCAGTGACCTTCGGTCTTCTTCCTCCTTGCAAGGCTAAGTTCGAATAGGATTCGACTCAGCTCTTGCTTCGTTCGTCAGTTCGCAGCCTTCAGGTTTCAGATTCGAAATTGTGAATTATGAATTATGAACGCCGAAGGGGTCGCGAGCGAACGCGAGAACGAAGTGGCAATTATGAATTATGAATTATGAATTGTGAATTATGAATTATGAATTATGAATTATGAATTATGAATTGTGAATTGTGAATTATGAATTATGAATTATGAATTAAAAGAAAACTACCCCATGAACTTCTCTTTATTCACGACGAATCGCAGGTGGGTTCCTTCACCAAGCAGCGTGTCGCCATCATAGGCAGATACCTTGAAGAATATCTTCTTCCCCTCCACCTTCGTCACCTCAGCTTCTGCCCTGACCACAGTGCCAACCTTCGAAGGCTTCAGATGGGAAGACTCGATATGTCCGCCAACGGTTGTACAACCCTCGGGCAGTTCATCCTTAACGGCCAGCATCGCTGCATTCTCCATCAGTGCCATCATCATGGGGGTGGCTAACACAGGCATATCACCCGATCCTACTGCAATAGCGGTAACGGCATCTGTAACTGTCAGTTCACTCGTATGTTTCAGTCCTGTTTCTATCATAACTTCATAAAGTATCAAAAAAGTAGGTGCAAAGATACAAAAAAGTCATGAACAGCTCAACTTACCTGCTTATTTTTCTTTTTACAGCGCTCACAGTAGCGCTCACACTGGGCACATAGGTCGTATCCCAGCATAGTGCCGAGGATGAAGTCCTCCTCGGGCGTCAATTCGTTGAGCGGACGGGTAATTATCAGGCGTATGGCATCCAGGCATTCGCGCCGACCGAAATAAACGTTCACATTGGTCCGGCCAGCAGGCTGCACCATATAGTCAATACTCTGACTACAAAGACGGGCGCAAGCCTGCTGCTCGAAACGTCGGTTACAGGTGAAGAGCACCATGTGCCGTACTCCTTTCTTATATTCGTATATATGATTGGCCAGAACTTTAGCTTCCGGCATCTGTCCCATTATCTCCATTCTTAAAGACACGCTGAAATATCTGCAATCCAAGCATCTATACGGGCATCCGTCATGTTGTCCTCGTTTATATCATCCAATGGCAGGCCAATGAATTTGCCGTCAACGATAGCCTCAGAGGCATCAAACGTATATCCGTCTGTGCTGACGGCTCCAACGAATTTGGCACCGCTTCCCTTGATACCGTTATACAACTCACCTATGCCACCCACGAAGGTGTCGCTGTATGTTGCACAGTCGCCACAACCGAACAGCGCAATGGTCTTGCCTGTCAGGTTGGCACCCTGCAGCACCTTCAGTCCGTCGTACCAGTCATCCTGCATCTCTCCTGCGCCCCAGGTGGAGGTGCCCAAGATCAGATTCTGATGATTATCCACTACCTCGGTTGTAAGGTCCTGCACATTGAGCGCCTCGCAACCCAACTTCTTGGCTATCTTCTCTGCAATAGCCTCGCACGTTCCTGTCATGGAACCATAAACTACAATTGTTGTATTCATTTTACCTTAAATAAATAATTAACTTGGATGAAATCCAGGTGCAAGGCTCGTGCAAACGAGAGGAGAGCCAAATCTATTTGAGCTTTCCCGAGTGCAGCCGAGGCTCGCAGGCGAAATCTAATTTCGACTGCAAAGTTATGGCGAAGATTTAGATGCCGCAATACACAAAAATAGGTGTTTTTCCACGCCACTTACACAGCACCACTAATATATCATGATTAACAAGAAGTGAGTATCATTTAATGATGTTTTATAGGATTTTCTCAAAAAACAGTTGTTTATATTCAGCAACTTTCCTATCTTTGCCTCTCAGTACACATGTGGATAAACCCATGTAATATTAACCATTAAAGATACAATTATGAGCAAGGTTTTGATTCTACAGGGCTCCCCGAGAGCTAAGGGAAACACCGCTTGGATGGCGGAGGAATATAAGAAGGCTGCCGAGGCAGCAGGTCACGAGGTTACGTTGGTGAATGTGGCGCGCAAGAAGATTGCAGGCTGCTTGGCTTGCGAGTATTGTCGCACAAAGGGTAATGGAGCCTGCATCCAGAAGGACGATATGCAAGAGCTCTTTCCCCTGATGAACGAGGCCGAGGTGCTGGTATTGGCTGCGCCCATCTACTACTTCACCCTCTGTGCACAGATTCAGGCACCCATCCAGCGCATGTACTGCGTCAACAAGCCCGCCAACGTCAAGAAGATGGCGCTGCTGATGTCATCCTACTCCCCTGGCGTCTATGATGGTGCCACCTCCGAGTTCCGCGACATCTGCAACTACTGGCAGGTCGAGAACATGGGCTTCGTCTCTGCCAAGATCGACGAGCAGAAGACCGAGGAGACCAAGCAGAAGGTAATTGCATTGGCTGGAAAGCTGTAACAGCAAATAAGCGGATATGATAATCTCTGCCGAAGGTATAACAGAAGACGGCAAGTTCGTCGTAGGGAATTAAACAATAAATAAAAAGAGGGCTGACAAATCTGTCAGTCCTCTTTTTGGTTTCGGGTTTCAAGTAATTATGAATTATGAATTATGAATTGTGAATTATGAATTGACTAAAGTCTAATTCATGCAGCTGGTAACACCGAAGCTGGTTGCAATGGCTGTCAGTACAGCCAGTATCGTCTGAATGACGAATTTCCAAGTTTCCTTTTTCATATCGTAAGTTTTTGAGTTTATAAGTTCATGAGTTGGTTGTTTAATTCTCACACTGATCCCACAGATTTTTTATGTCCCGCAGAAATCGCGGAAATTGCAGAAATTATTTAAAGCGGTGTCTTTGGTGTTGTGCTAACCGTTCTATGCCCGGTTTTGATGCTGAAAGCACATGGTTTTCCTTGTATGCAAGCATCCAGAT
>CAMOMP010000081.1:0-8636 GCA_946619915.1 uncultured Prevotellaceae bacterium
GCGGCATCTGCACCATATACCTGCAAGTTGCCGTTGCTCTCGTAACCAGCATCTACACCCATGTGGAAGTCATCACCATCGAATCCCGCCCTGCGCAACTTCAGATCCAACGAACCTCCAATGTTGCCTGTGGCCTGCGGGTTGCCGTTCAGACCCGAGTTCAGCAGGATGCTCTGCAGATTTCCGCTCTCCACGTAGCTTGTCACGGGATCCATTTTATCTGTGCAGGCATAGAAAATCTTCATGCCGTCGATAGTGGTTGATATGCGTTCCGTCTGCATGCTGTTCACCACTGGTTCCCAGGCATACGAGCCGCGTCGTACCAGACTGACGTTGTTCAGCTCCTTCAGATGCTCGTCAATAGAGGCCACGTTACCCTTAATGGAGCGCTTACTGCCTTGTGAACGAGAAACGACCACCACCTCGTCCAATTGTTGTGGCTTGGTGGTGGTCGTGTCATTCAAAAGTCCGAATGCTAACAATAACAATCCAATCATCCTTCATTCCTTTTTTTATATTGTAACATCCCAATACAGCGAACTCAGTTCTTCTTCTCCTGCCACTATGTTACCTTCTGCATCCTTTACTGTCAGATGAATGCGCCAGAGACCAGTCATCGTAAGGTTTATGTTGCCCTGATAACTACCGTCAGCCTGTTTTGTTAACGGCGTGTTGTCGGGCGAGGTGTGGTTACTCATATCTGGCATACGTGGGTCTATCTCAATTGTAAAGGTCTCTGAGGCCAAGGCATAGGGTGTTGTGGCGGGAGAACTCTTCTTGGATACATAGGCTTGGATTGTATTTCTGCCAGTCTGCCAGTCTGTGGGGTTTACCAGCGAGAGGTAATATGTGTCATTGCCCACCTTGAACGACTTTAGCCACGCCTGTCCTGCGGCAATAGCATTAACCTCCAGCTGGCTGTTTTCATGTATTGTAGATTGGTTCTTGGTGCTGGCCTTGTATGACAGCTCCCAATAATCGTTTTCGGTGCTACTCATTACGAAAGACACCCATGCGTGTTGTACAGCGGGGAATGACTCATCATAGGTGGTGCTCTCTGAGGCTGTTGGCGTAGAGTGTTTCATGCCCATAGCAGACATGTTCATGAGCGGTGTTATCTCTGTAACGGAGAAGTCTCGCACATAACCCTGGTTAGAGATTTTTGTCAGCGCAAAAAAGATGTCGTTATACCCGACATGCAGTTTGCCGCTTCTGGAGTATACGCTCAGCGCATATTTCCCATCTATGGTGTCGCGCAGCGATTCTATCTCCTTTAGATAACCGTTGTGCAGAAATGTATAAGCCAGAAATGTCTCCTCGGCACTGCAGCATTCTACATCTGTTGGTATGGTAATGGGCACAACATTCTCTTCCTTGCTGTCGCAAGCCGAGAGCGTGAAAACCACGAACAAGAGAGATACAAAAGTGTTTATAATCAAAAAGTCATTCCTTCTCATAATCCAATCTTTTTGTGTTTGTTATTGTTTTTCCTCTGTCAACTGCTGCCAGGGGGCGATGGTGCTGGTGTGGATGTCGCCCTCGCGATACAAAAGTTCTACGACTTTCTGCACGGCACAGAGATTACAACCATCGCAGTGGCTGAAACGGTATTTGCCGTATATGTCGCCACAGGTAACAGATCCCTGCTGTTTCTTAAATTCATCATAAACCTCAGCAGCCAGCCTTAGATGTTTCTCTTTATCGCCGCTGGCATAGAAGCCCAATGCCATGATGGCTCCAGAAAGGGCGCCGCAGGTTCCCTCCTTGAACTCGTGACCGATACCGCCAGAGAACGAATCTGATATACTGCGAAGCTGCTGTTCGGAAAGTGGACTTCCAAGCGTAGCGGCAATAGATGTCAGCGAGAGTGCCGAGCATCCATAGTGTTGTCCATACCGTTTCTCCAGTTGTTGCTTTACCTCAGTTTTCAGTGAGTCCAATGATTGGTGCCGACTGACTGCTGGAAAAGCGGCAGGACGAGCTATGCGTTGTGAGTCTGCTTGTGCATCAGCAGCGTATGCCGTTATAGGGACCGCTGCTAATGCCAGTAAAGTTGCTGATTCATACCTCATTTCTTTTCTCTTTTGAAACTGCCTCGTACAATGCGGTGCTCAAAGGTCTGTGTATCCTTGAAGAGATTGTACATGGGGCAGATTTTCTCCACAGCCTCTATCCATTCCTTGACGGTCTTGTCATTCTCTGGTGTCAGGGCGTGCAGGGTATAGCGTACGTTCTGTGGAGCGATAGACAGGTTCTCATAACCCTTACGTCCAGCGCGGGGGTCCCATTCAGCCTCAACGGTCAGTGAGATGGAGTCAACGTCCAGACCGCGTTCAGCGGCTTGACCCAGTGAGATGTGTGTAATACAGGTGCCCAGAATACCCAGGACGCCCTCTATGGATGTCATACCCAGATTGGTACCGCCCAGATAGGCAGGATTGTCATGCACAATCAGGTACTTGTCGTTTACGGTCAATTGGCGAACGCCATTGGGGAATACTTTTACCCAGGGACCCTGCTTCACCTCTCTGGGCTTGCGGTCGGCGGCAGCTTTGTTATTCTTGGCCAGTTTCTCCCACTTGGCACGACTTGCCTGCAGGGCCTGACGTTTGCCGTGGATGTATTCACGCAAGCCAGCCAGTGTCTCGCCTTCCACCTTGCGCTTGCGGGGTGAGTCCTTGCGGTCGATAATCAACTGGGGCGTAACGGCAGCCTTCACCAGTGTGGCTACTGCAGAGTTCTGCTCAGCCAGTTCGGCCAGTTTCTCCAACTCGGCATCAGAGGCGGGTGAATCGATGTACAAAGTGTATAGGAAATTGCGAGGATAAGCCACGCGGCCTGTAGGTTCTGTGTCGGGGCGACCATGAATCTCTATGGTCAGCGAGTCAATGTCAATACCTAACAGGGCAGCCTGATTCAGATAGCTGTCGGCCAGGTCAGAGGCAAAGACAGCCTGAGCTGTTGTGGGTGTATCCACTCCAGAATCCTGTCCGCCGTGTGCATAGCCGCAGTCGCCAATGTAATGGAACTCGCGGATGCGCAGTTCACGAACGCCGGAGCGGTTCTTGGCGGTAACATTAGCCGTCACTGTAACGGGTTGCAACTCATCGCCAGGGATGGCGTTCCATGCCAGAAGGGCTCCTCTGCGCTCCCTGAGGTGGTTGCGGAGTGATGGAGCGTTCTTCTCTAACTGTTGCTTGGTGGCATCCTTCTTGAAGATATCCAGGACACCCTGTGCTGTAGCCGTTGTAAATGGAATGGTAAGGGCGGCTATGGTGAAAATGATTGAATACTTTTTCATAAAATTCAGTTTTTAAATGATTATTTGTTTTTTGCGTTTACTCTTTCTATTCTTCCTTTTATTTCTTGTGCGTTGCTCACCAGATTGTAGATGGGACATCCGTGTTCGGTGTCGGCAACCAGCTGTCGGATTTCGGCTTCACCGCGCGGGCTGCTTATAACTACACGCATCTCTATGTCTGTAGGATAAAGTGGTACCTGCTCAAATCCTTTACGTCCGCTGCGAGGGTCAAACTTTGCTGTGAGTGCCACGTTGAGGGTGTCAACAGGAATCCTATTGCGTGCGGCTGTACCTTCTGCTACGTGGGTGAAACATGAACCAAGCAGTCCAATGTGACTTTCAACTGCCGTGGGACCGAGGTCGTTGCCACCAAATATCTGTGGATGATCCTGTAGAACCCTGTGATGACGAACTTGCAATACCGTTACGCCAGACGAGGGATTGATGAATGCACTTGGTCCGTCGGGATTGAGGTAGCTCTCGCTTTGAGCTGGTGTGAACTCGTTCTTGCGTGAATAGGGATAGTCGTAAGCATAGCCACCGAACTTGGATTTGTCAGGACGTTGACCGCTTGCACGAAGTTGCTTGTTAGCTTCTCCCTTGCGGATCTCCCATTCAATGAACTCACGCAAGCCTGGCTGATACGTTGGGGGAATTTTCAGTTCTTCGGCGCTCTTATGTAGTTCCACTGTTGTGTTAACATTGTTGGCACGTATAGAGAACTGGTATAGCGGTGAGTTTGTCTCAGCCAACACACGAAGTTCTTCAAGTTGCTTGTCCGAGGCTGGAGAATCGATGAAGATTGTATATTCCAGCCCCCAATTCTGCAGCGAGTGACCTGTCTGTTTAATGTTGATGGCGAGCGAGTCGATAGCTACCCCTTTGATGGCAGCCTGTGTTACATAACTGTCAATGATGTCTCCAGCAATGGCAGCGATAACGTGGTCAGGGGTTCCTATACCAAGGTCGAAACCGCCATTGTTGTATCCACTGTCATTTAGGTACTCATGCTCACGTATAATCACATGACGTGTTCCAGCACGTTGCTCTGCTGTGGCAAAAGCTCTAATGGTGATGGGCTGAAGGGCTGCTGTTGGTATAGCACTGAACTGCTTGACTGCCTTCTTGCGTCGTTTCAGCAAATCTCGGAATGATGGTGCGTTCTTCCATGCCTTCTGAAAATAAGCCTTGTCGGTGATGGCATTGTTCAGACGCTGGTCGTTCTGCTGTGCCTGAGCAGTTGTGAAAACAGCACCTGCTATGATGGTTGATAATATAATTCCTTTCATACTCGTTCTTTATTATTCTCGTCCAATGTAGGGATTCTCTGTAATTTCGCTGCCGTCGTATCCGTAGTTCTGCCAGAGGTTGGGATTTACCTCGCGTTGTGCCTGTGGGATGGGGTAGCGGTAATGCTTGAAGTCGATGGTCTGCTTCTTGTATTCAGGATAATCTGTTGCCAACTTGCTGTTCTTGATGGTCTTCACCAGAATCTTCCAGCGTTTCAGATCCAACAGATGTTTCTGCTCCAAGGTGAACTCCCAACTGCGTTCCTGGATGATGGCATCCTTGAATGTCTGATAGTCGAGGCCTGCTGCCAGGTCGTGTGGTTGGGCGGCTGAGCTATTGATATCCTCGCGGAAAGCACGACGGCGAACCTTGTTGAATGCCTCGTATGCCTGCTGATTGGGTTGTCCGTCACGTTCGTTGATGGCCTCGGCCAGAACCAGATACACTTCGGCAAGGCGTATTACCTGACGGTTCATGGCACGGTCGGCAGCACTTGTTTCAGGAGTATCATGGTCTATATACTTATTGTAACGTGAGTAACCTGATTCGCGGGTGCCATCACCATCGGCATCAAAATAGAAATGGAAGTAACTTTGTGTTGAGGGGCGCCAGAGTGAGTCGGCAAACGATACATCCTTGCGCTGGTCGCCTGGCAGGTAGGAATTCTCTACAGTATTGTCAGGACCTGGTGCTATGTGGGGGAGTGCTACGCTATAGCTTGTTGAGAACGAACAGTGGCAGAGGTGGTTGTTACCCGAAGCATCGTTGTCGCGAGTGCTGGAGCCTAAATAGAACTGTATGGCAAATATGCTTTCCTTTCCGTTGCGGTTCTGATTGTTCCAGTTGTCGTAGAAGTCCTCTTCCAAACTGTATTCGCCCGAGTCAATAACCTTCTGGGCATATTGTGCCGACTTGCCGAAGTATTCATTATGCTGTTCTTCTGTAAGATTGTCATCTACCTGCGCCCAGGTGAGATAGACCTTAGCCAATGCTGCGTTGGCAGCTCCGCGTGTGGCACGACCTATATCGCTAAGCCCCTGACTGCTACGTTCTGGTAGACGATTGGCAGCATCCTCCAGGTCGTTTACTATCTGCTGATACACTTCTGTTTCTGAACTTCTGACGGCATTGACACCTCCGCCAACGGTAGTGACGATGGGTACGGGTCCCCATAGCTGTACCGCATAGTTCAGATAATAAGCACGTAGGAATTTGGCTTCGCCGATTACCTGTGAGGCTATTTCTGGTGATACACCAGAGGGCTGGGCTTCCAGTTTCTCAATGGCATCGTTGGCACGTGCCAGAGAGGTATAAACGGCTTGCCACAACTTGGTGATGTATGAGTTGCTACCGTCCCAAGAGAGCAGTCCCAGCATACCACCGCCACCATTGGGATTCTCGCCCGAAACGGTAGTCTCGGTGGGCAGGTCTATCAAGTACATATAGGTGGTGGCCAGTTCTATGTCTGATGCATACACGGAGTTTACCAGTGCTTTGGCATCTTCGTTACTCTGAGGGAGGTTGCTCTCGGCCAGCTCGCTCAGGTTTCCCTGATTCAGTGATTCGCAGGCGGTGAAAGCAGAGACGGTAAGTCCCAGTGCCAGGGTTATGGCAGTATTATATATGGTAATCTTTTTCATAATGCAATATCTTAATGGGATTGATGTTTAATACGACAGTTTTACGCCGAAGGTGAAGGTGCGGGCTGAGGGATAAGTACCATTGTCGGTATAGCCGCTGTACTCGGGGTCGTAGCCGTTGTAGCTGGTAATGGTGAGCAGGTTCTGAGCCGATGCGTAGAGGTAGAGACCCAGTTTCTGTCCGTTCTTCAACTTAGGTTGCAGGTTGTAACCCAACTGGATGTTCTTCAGGCGCAGGTAGCTGGCATCCTCGATATAACGGCTGTCCAGGTAAAGGGCTGTTGAACTGCCTACGTAAGCACGGGGTACGGTAGTGCTGGGGTTGTTCTCTGTCCAGCGGTCGAGCAGTTTGGCAGAACCGTTGTAGCTGATGTTGGGTGTCTCCAGAGCCTGCTGCAGACGGTTGTAGAGCTTGTTGCCATAAGAGCCCTGAAAGTTAAGGCTGAGGTCCCACTTCTTGTAGCGTAGCTGTGAGGCAAATCCGTAGGTGAGCTTGGGCTGTGCGGAACCCAGTACCACACGGTCGTTCTCCTGATCTACTACGCCATCGCCGTTCTGGTCAACCCACTTGGCATCTCCGTATTCGATGGTGGCCTTGGTAGAGGGTACGGGTACCTTGCTCAGGTCGTCACCCTTCTGCACTACACCGTCGAATTCCCATCCGTAGTATGTTCCCAGCGATTCGCCCACACGGATAATGGTGTTGCCGCTGATAATCTCGCTCTGTGCACCGCCCAGGCTTGTAACCTTGTTTGTGTTGTGGGCAATGTTGGCAGAAGCATTCCATGAAAGGTCTTTCTTCTGAATCAGTGATGCGTTCACGGCAAACTCCACACCTTCGTTCGTTACATTACCGATGTTCGAGAGCTGTGTGCTGAAGCCTGTGGTCTGCTCAACGGGAATCTCCAGCAGCAGGTCGGAGGTCTTCTTGCGGTAGTAGTCGAAGACAAAGCCTACGCGTCCCTTCAGGATGTTGAAGTCAAAACCGAGGTCGTAAGAGGTGGTACTTTCCCATTTCAGGTTGTCGTTGCCAAGGGCTGAGCGATAGTAGGCGATGTTCTTTGTTCCGCCAAGGAAGTAGTGTGTGGCGGCATAGGTGGAGAGGAAGCGATAGTCGCCAATCTCCTGATTACCTACCGTACCGATGCTGGCACGCAGCTTCAGGTCTTCTATCCACTTAACATCCTTCAGCCACTTCTCTTCGTTCACGTTCCATGATGCACCCAGAGAGGGGAACCATCCCCATTTGTTGTTCTTGGCAAAACGGCTGGAGCCGTCGGCGCGCAGGGTTGCTGTCAGGTGGTAACGGTCGAGCAAGGAGTAGTTGATACGTCCGATGCCGGAATAGAGAATAGAGTTAACGAAGTCAGATTCTGTGGCAAGGTTCAGCGAACCGGATTGCAGACTGTGATAGCCCAGGTTCTCGTTGGCGAAGTAGGCTGTGGAGCCCAGCAAACGCTCGTTCTTCTCTTGCTGGTAGGTGTAACCGCCCAATACTTCCAGTTCGTGGATGCCGAACTTCTTGTTCCATGTAAGTGTGGCCTCAAGTTGGTCGCTCTCCGAACGTCTTGTTCCGATGGCACCGTAGCCGTTAGAGTTGAAGCCTATCTGCGAATATTCGCCACCGAAGATGTTCTGACGGGTGTTGATGATATTGACAGAACCCTGAGTGCGGAAGCGCAGGCCGGGGATAATCTCCCATGAGGCGAATCCTGATACCAGCACATTGTCGCTCTTGGTCTCGGCAGATACGTCCACCAGGTCGGCGATGGGGTTGATGGTGTGCTCGTTGCGTACGAAGTCACCAGACTCGAAGGGGTTCTCGTAGTTCCATGAACCGTCTGGGTTATAGACTGCTACGGCTGGTGAGGAGCGCAGGGCTTTGTCCAGGAGGCCGCTGAAGTTGCCTGCCATACCGCGCAAACCTTGCTGACCATTGCGTGTAGTCTTAGAGACATTGGCCTTTACACCTACTGTGAAGTTCTTGAAGAGGTCGCGCTCGTAGTTGATACGACCACCAAAGCGGGTAAAGTCCGTGCCGCGCACGATACCATCCTGATTGATGTAGTTACCCGAGATAAGGAAGCGCTCCTTGTCTCCTCCGCCGCTTACAGAGAGTTGGTGCTGCTGGGTGATGGCTGTGTGGAACAACTCGCTCTGCCAGTCTGTTCCCTTGCCCCATGAGGCTACTGCCTCGGGTGTCACGCCTGTGGCTTTCTTCTGTGCATCGGTTGCCAACTCCAGATACAGGTCGCCCCACTCCTGGGCATCCAGCAGATCCAGGGTCTTGCGCACGTTGGATACGCCCAACGAGTAGCCGTAGTTTACCTTCAGCTTGCCCTTCTTGCCTTTCTTGGTGGTGATGATAATCACACCGTTGGCACCACGCGAGCCGTAGATGGCTG
>CAMOMP010000082.1:0-8614 GCA_946619915.1 uncultured Prevotellaceae bacterium
GGATGCTGATGAGGGTCTGCAGGATGAACTTCCAGAGGTTTTTCTTGGAGTCATCCACCGGAACAATGGCAGACTGAACCTCAGGGTCGTTGACCGCTTCGGTCACGCTCTTGTTAATGACTTTCTTGAATACCTTCTTGAGAAGGTTGCTGAATACTTTTTTCATTGCTGTAAACGTTTTAAATTAATAATATTGTTGATTAGGAAAGGGTCACACAGACCTTACTTGGCCGTGCGGCCTATGTGACCCAAGTGGGTGGGGATTAGCCTTCGTCGCCGTTGTTGCCGGTGTTATCGCCACCGCCTGTGCTAGGGTCGGGATCAGGGTCGGGATTAGTACCGCCACCTGTGGTGGTTCCGCCGCCAGTGTTGTCGCCGGTGTTGCTGTTGTCGCCGGTGTTGCTGTTGTCACCGGTGTTGGTGTTGCCACCTTCGGTATTGGAACCGCCGGTGTTGCTGTTGCCACCTGTGTTGGTGTTAGAGCCGCCTCCGGAGTACTGGCCGGTAGTCACGGTGCCGTCAGCGTTGATGATGGTCTGGGTACCGTTCTCAGCCACGATGATAATCACGGTGCGGTCGCCAGCCAGGGCGTTGAGGGTGATGGTGTCGGGCCAGGGACCGGTCAGATAGACGTCCTGATAGCCGCTCTTGGAGGCAATCTTGATGCTGGTGGGGTGCTCAGCGGCGTAGTCGCTGATGGCCTGCTCCACATCGGTAATGGTGACGTCCTGACCGTTCACATAGAGTTCAGCCAGCGCCTGAAGCGCCTGCGAGAGGGCCTTGTAGTTGAGGCTGAAATAGCGGTTGCTGGGCGACCCCGTCTTGTTGGTGATGGTCTGGCGGATGGTACGCAGGTGATGTTTCATATGCATCTGCACCATCTTGAAGATAGCCTGGCGCGTGCGGGCCTCAGGCGTGTTGTACACGCTGGCAGGCATGGTTGGAGTACTACGGGCAAAGGTCTTGCCGTTAACTGTGTAATAAGTGATACCATCGATGGTACCAGAACTCTTGCGGCCAATGCCGACTTGTTTGATCTGTGCCATAATTGTAAAATTTTAAATTAGAATTTGAAATTTTTAGTTCAAAGTTCAACGGGCTTGCGCCCAGTTCAAAGTTCAAAAACCTTGAACCTTAAACTTTTAACTTTGAATTCGAGTTTACTCGATTTTGAGCGCGTTCTGGACGGAGCACTTGCCGTAGCCAAGCTTGCCATTACGCATGCCAAGCAGGATGGTGCGGCGGTTGCGCTCACGAGACACGTAGCTCACGTGAATGAAAGAGGGATAGAGGATGAGCTGGTCGTAGTCAATGCTCCCATCCAGGATGATGAGGCGGAAAGCCTTGATAAGCAGTTCGCGACGACTCAGACCAGACTGGCCAGGGGCCACATAGAAATCTGCCGCCTGCCCCAGCATGTGCTGGCTGCGCTCCGAGGAATGCGCCAACATACTGTTAAGCGCCTTGGTGCGGTAACCGCTGGTGATGACCACCGGCAGCCCAAGCGCCTCGCGGAGCGGTTCCAAGCAGCTCTGGCAGAGCGCCTTGAGGTTGTCCACCGCCTCCTGAGGAGGAGTGTTCTTGATGCCGTGCTTCATTGCCGTGGAGCTCTTGGTGAACTCGTCCAGGCAGAAGTGCGGCGATAATGAAATGTTACTTGTCATACTCGTATACATTTTTAATTGTTAAACATTAATTTTGTCTGTTGATCTCAGCCCCTCCTTGACTTACCCGGGATGCAGTTCGGAACTGATTTCGATGGCAAAATTACTATGGCAAGGAGGGGGGAACCAAGGAAGAAACTTGGGCGTAACTTTCTTCCTTGTTTTTGGATGGAAATCAATGACTTACAAGCGAAAGAAAACAGATAAATATTACCCTGAAACCTATGGAAAAAGAGGAAGGAAAGATTATAATCAACATAGATAAGGCATACAACGTGAACCCCGCTGCGACGGTTGTGAATAACACCTTCAATATCAGTTCGGGACGTGAGGCTGCAGATGCTGTGAAGGAGGCTTTAGGGTCAAAACCTGCAAGCCCGTTTGACCGTATGCGTGAACCGGAGGACAACATAGATTGCACTCCCATCCGCACCGAGATTTTGAACTACGTTAGCCGTGTGCGCCCGCTCCTTACCGACGAAGCCAAGAGTACCTATATGAAGATGTGGGAAGATATCCTGGATTTGCCCGAGGTGAGCAGTAAGGTGTATAGGTCTGGCAAGCAATGGGGCACGAATTTCAACCGTGACTTACTGGCCAACATCCTGTATCACCTGCGGGCTAGGAAAATATATGCCGTGGTGTATAGGGACAATTACAATGGCGCCAAGATGGCAGAATATTTGGAAGGAAATAAGGAGCACTCCGTGAAGCATGCTCTGCGGGATGAACCTCCTGTGGATGTTCGCGAAGCCATTGATAAACTAGTGAAAGAAAAGTATTGATAATGACCGCATCAGAGCTGCAACGAATTCTCCTCTACAAGGGATTCGACGATATGGGGGATTATCTGCGTAACAATCCCTTCAACCGTTGTGTATATAACGTGATTCTCCGTCACGGCCCTAAGCCGTTGGAGATTCCGGTGCTTACCGTCTTTAATGAGATCTTCTACCAGTGCATCCGCGTAAACTTCGATGCCAATCCTGGCACCGACCTTGAAGCGCGTTATCTGAATGAGGAGGCAATCTGGCTTGGCTCACGCAAGAATGCCTTGGTCATTTTTAGTTTGGTGTGGGGTATCATGCGTTGCAAGGATGAGGCATCTTTCAATGAAGGTGTTTTTGTAGAGCAGTTCTATCCGCTAATGGGTACCGGCAGTGATGAGCGTTTTGCTTATATTCTAATTAAGTACACCGCCGGCGACCGCATACTTCCGCCCAAACGATTTCTTCCTAATCCTACGCCAGTGGATGAAATCCCGGTGATAACCAGCAAGGAAGATTGTGAGGCTTGGTGTGAAGTTATGGAGAACTTTTCGCAGAAAACCATTGAGCGGTATTTGGGCCTTTACAAGTCGCCCGAAGAGCAGAATAACCTGTTGTCGTTCATTGAGGGAGCTTTTAAAGAGGTTGGAGATAAGAGTTCTCGTGTCAACTTTTCCAAACTCAAAGAAGGTATACTTCATGGTAAATACCATTCAGTTGCTGAGGAAGATCCTGACTATGCAGAGGGCATGGGACTTACTTACAAAGAGGAATTGGAAGCATTGCACTTAAAGTATAGAAAACAGGAACAGGAGCATGAGAGCCACATCCGTCATCTGGAGGGTGAGCATCAGTATGAACTGAATAGACTTCGTGAGCAGTTGGAAGAGAAAGCCCTAAACAAACGTCGTCAGTACGATGCTGATGCCCACCTTTACACCTTCTCTGAAATGTCAGAAATTGTAAAAGCCCGTTTCAGCAAGGCGGGAGCTGAGGAGTTTTCTAATATGCTATACAAATTGGCATCCAAGCACGGCTATCTCAATGAGGATACTAGCCGTGCCATTGATGACATAGTCGCTGCTGTTATTGAACGTGAGAAAGGCGTGACCGCTGTTAATATACCATCTGTAAACCAGGTAAACATCAACCCCAAGCAGGTAACAAACACTTATATCGATGACAAAAAAGAATAGACGAAAAAAGAATACAGGCCACCACGAGCGACAGACATACTTGCACATATTCTTTCAGAATAGCAAGCGGTCATTGGCTGTCAGTAGCCTGAAGTCCATCGAGGACTTGAATCTTTTGCGTGATATGCAAAGGAGCGTTTCCGTGTATTCCAAGGGCGTTGTAGACGAAATAGAGGGCTGCCTATTCCCTAAGGATTACAAGCAGCTTTGCGCCACGCGTCCAATCTTTGTTCGTCCAGTGTCGCTCAACTCCGAGCTGGTGTGGTTCTGTAGCTATGCCATCAAATACTTTGGCGAGATAAAGTGGTTCCTTGGTCGCAAGAAGGAGTTTGAACAGCTGTTCATGACCGGCAAGTTTGCAGACTGCTACGACCTGCTGCAGGAGGTGAAGAAAAGGTTGGGCGTATCCTTATGGTACTACGAGGCTATGTTCCTGCTTTATGAATATTGGGACAAACGCAAGGACGGGATCATGCTGATGTCTAACTGTTTGGAGTCCACGCAGGAATCCTACTACAATTATCTCCAGTCCATGGTATATAAGTTGCACCAGCGTACCACCATCAACCTGTCTCCCTTTAAATTCGATGAGGATTTAGATGCGCTATTCAAGCGGAATAAGACTCTGTTCCACGAGGACTGCTACCGATACTTCCTATTCCGGCTCAACTTCTTCAACAATATCAGTCAAGAGGAGATGTCTTTCAACATGTTGTTTGAGTCAGTCTCTTCTCTAATTGATCGTTACCTGATGGCTGTGAACCTGCTCAAGGCAGAAACCATCAAAGACAAACTGAGTCCAGAGTTGAAAAGCCGTGCCTTCTATCTCTACTCTAAGACCGAAGATGAGGAACTCACACCCATCATGATCCAGCTAGGTAAAACCCGTAAAGCTCTTTATTATGATGAACACCTGATAGATATTCTGGACAGCTATTATAGTGGCCATTATAAGGAGACGCTTGAAAAGTGCAAGGCTTGCGTACCCGCTGATGCCAGCCACTTTGATATGTACGTCATCTACAGTCGCTGCCTGGTTTATTTGGGGAAGGGCTATCAGAACATCCTCCCTGGAGGCTCCAATATTCCAGCTAATAAACTCAGCCGTTTGGTTTACGAGGCTCTGGTTAATCAAGGTGACACGGATGCCGTGTACTCGTTGTGCCAGATGAATAAGAACCTCTACGGTTTTCACCTTGCAGCGGCTATGCACGTGTTTGTAAAACACGAGATGAACGAGGCGGTGGACGACAAGATACGCGCTTTGTGGTGCAACCACTTTGACCCTGAGTTTGCCCAAGTAGCCTTCGATGATAAGGATGATGCCATAGATTACTTGCATAGCTATAGCAATTATCAGAATTCTGTTATCTGCAAGGTATATGAATCCCGTCTGATGGAAGAAGAACTCTCCGAGGGTATGGCCAGCTACAATATCATGCTGCCCCATAATGCCACCATTGTGATGCGACGGGGTGACTATGGCACTGCTTTCAAAATGTGGCAAAGCTACTATGAGGCTTCTGGGGCCTGGCTCCCAAACCGTCAGAAGGCCGTCCGTAATATGGTGAAGTGTCTGTTCTTGGGCAAGAAGGTGGAGCAAGCCATCTCCCTGTACGTGGACTTCCTGCTGAATGACCAGCCCGCCACGCAGAAGGTAGATACGGACGAAATAATCAAATACTTGCAGGATAACCTATATGAGGACATACGTCGTAATATTGACCTTGCTATCTTCATGGGACTTAACTGCAAGGACGGTGTTGACAAGAGCTTTATTCTGTTGGAGTATTGCGAAACGCAGGGTGTGGAGCGTCCTGCAGACCTGATTGGAAATTTGGACGAACCAGAAGACCGCCAGGAGGCGTTCTTTGCCATTATGAACGATGACGAAACGCTTCGACATTACTTCAATATCCCCAGTCTAAAGGACAGACTCAACGAACGTTTGAAGATTATCAACTTCCTCATATCACTCGATACCCATAACAAGGAGGCATACCTTCAGATGCAGAAAGAGGTGGAGGATGCCCTGCTGGTTTACAAAGTGTCATCCAACCTGAACGAAGGAAAAATCTATGCCAACGATCAGGCTATTCTGAAATACAAGTTAGGCGAGATAGATGGCCTCTACAACCGCTTTATGCAGTTGCTTGATATCATCATCAAGGATAAAAAGACCTTCTTTGTGCTTGACCTCTCCAGCTCTACCATTTTCTATGGCGAAAAGGATGTGGAAGGTGAAGAGGTGAAATCCAAGACCAGCGTTCGTGAGAATGGCATCTACGAGGTGTTCTATTCTCTCTACGATTACATTCGTGACAAGTTCCTTTGGAGTGAGTTTGGTCTGGTGGCTTACCTGAGTACCCGTGTGCGTCACGGTGAGTTGGAAAGTAAACTGAGACCTGAGCTTACTCAGCGTAATCTCATACTTCAGACAAACGGTGATACCTATCAACCAACTCCTTACTGGTCAATCCAGTATAACCTGAGTCCCAATGAGAACACCATTGTCAATGAAGCATTGACCAAGTTCTCTAAGGGCTTTGATGAGGAGGTGGTGAACCTAATCAAGGAGCGTCTGCAGATATACGACAAGGACAAGAAGCCCAATGGCCTGTTTGATTACGAGACCGACACCAATGAATTGCCCTCTAAGGCTATGGAGATAGGTTTGCTTTCCAGAAAAGCTGGTGAAAAGGGCAAAGAAGAGTTCTGCCGCTGGATGATTAGCTGGCTGTGGGAAAAAACCGAAAGTAGCTTGGCAAAAATCAGACACTACATTTCTGGTGAGTTCACTGACCATATCAATAAGTTGTTCGATAACCTGCAATATGATTTGCGCCCCGAGGTACTCCCTGTTGGACATGCGCAGAAGTATTTGCAGTCCGCCATCACAGAGGCCTCTACGGTCATCGCCGGTAAAATCAAGAACATTGAGTGCTGGTTCAATATCTCTGGTATGAAGCTGGAGGATGTTGACTTGGTACAACTCACCTATCAGGTGTTCAACAACATTGAGACTGCTTATCCGCAGTATCCCGTGGATGGTGGCCCGGAGATAGAAGGCGAGACTTTCAAGGTAAAATCCATCTATGTGCTCCACTATAAGGACTTGCTCACCAACCTAATCACCAATATGCTCAAACACGGTGAGCCTGATGACGAAACTGGTTTGAAACCAATAACTCTGCAATTTAGGATAGGTGATGAAACGCTGACCCTGCATTTTGAGAACAAGGTGAAACCTGGTGAGGAAGAGGTTTTAAACAAGAAGTTTGAAGAAAAACTCTCAGCTCAGGCCTCCTACTACAACTCCGAAGGAGGCAGTGGTATTGCAAAGTCCAAGAAGATACTGAAGTCTGACCTTCAGACCGAGGACAACACTATCAGCATAGTGGCAAGGGATGGTCTTTGCGTCACTGATGTTGTCATTTATACAATGAATTTGAAAGCCAATGAACAAGCGCTTACTGATAATTGAAGACAATGAGCCCAAATTGAATCATCTGCGTCAGTTCTGCGAGGAGAACTTGCAGGATTATGATGTGGAAGACCGCCGCTCGTACAATACGGCTTTGGCAGAGGTGGTGCATAATGGAAAAAACTATGACCTCATTCTGTTGGATGTTAGTATGAATACTTACGATGTTAACGGTGATGCATCTGATGGCGAACAGGAGCCGTTGGCTGGTTCCAACATCCTTCGCTTCATGAAACTCCGTAAGATTAAGGTGCCTGTTATTGTGGTTACTATGTATGAGAGTTTTGTAGATGGTATCAAAATTGACAAACTCGATGAAGGCTTTCGCGAGAAGTATCCCGAATTCTACAAGGGATTTGTGTATTACAGCCTGCGAAACGAAGATTGGATTAATCGCTTAAAGGAATTGACACAGACGTTATGATAAGAGTACTGATTATGGATGACACTCCCGAGAAGACTACCAAAATCAGGTCGGTCTTAAAGGAGAGGTGTTTACTGAAAGATGAAGAAATTGAATGGTCTGGTTCCATCAATAGTGGGCGCAGAAAACTTGCTTCGACGGTTTATGACCTGCTGATTCTTGACCTTGTGATGCCCATCAACGATGGTGATGAGGTTGAGGCAGAAGGCAACAGTGAGAACTTCATAGATGAATTGTCGCGTGTAGGCCGCCTGCATAAACCCGTTTATATTATTGCACTAACTCAATATGAGGAGAAGGTTGAGAAGCACAAGCAGTCATACGCCAAGAAGTTGTGGAAGCTGATTCATTACGACCTCAAGGAAACCGACTGGGAAGATGTGCTGCAAGAAGCGGTGGATACCATCGTGGCTACCAAAGAGCAACTGCTGAAGTCTATTGTGGAAGAGCGCCATTATGACGTGGGTATTCTCTGTGCTCTGCCCGAGGAGTTTGAACAGATGAAGTTGGCGTTTGGCAGCCAATGGAGCAGCGTACCGAACGATGGCATGCCTTACCAACTTTATGCTATACAACTGAGGACGGAGTTGGGCCACACTATCAAGGTGATATCCTGTTGCAACAATGTGCCGGGAATGCAAGCCGCAGCCATAACAGCATCATTTATGTTGAGCCGTTTCGATTTAGGAACCCTGTTTATGACGGGTTTTTGTGCTGGTTTTAAAAAGAAAGACAAGTCTGATGTCAATCTGGGTGATCTTTTCATTGCTGACTCTGAATATGACTACGGCAGTGGTAAGCTCATTAAGAAAGAGAACGGACAGGAAGTGATGCCCGAACCAAGGCAGATGCCATTCAGTTATGATATTCTTGGTAAGTTGAACGACTTTATATCAGAGCAGGTAGCTGCCTCTAAAGTGTTTGCGGAACTTAAGCGGGCTGATTTGTTAGTAGATGATATGCAAGTACCTGCTATTCACGTTGGTCCCGGTGCCTGCGGTTCGTATGTGGTGAGCGACGAAACATTCATGGAGCAGTTGGTGAAAGATGACAACCGTAACCTGAAAGGCTTGGATATG
>CAMOMP010000083.1:0-8033 GCA_946619915.1 uncultured Prevotellaceae bacterium
TCGTTCTCCACCACCTGATTGCGGCCATAGATCACGCTCGGCTCCACCTGCCACAGCATCAGCAGGTCGTCTCCCTCCATATTCTGGGCCAGATAATCCTCCATCGTCAGATAGAACGACAATGGATGAATCCTCTCGTCAGGCAGCACCACGTACTTCATGGGTGCAAATATATTACTTTTTTATGTAATATCCAAATTAAACCATAAAAATCTTCATAATGGGTATTACTATTCAATATGACATCTTCCCTGTCAGTTTTACAATATCCACCAATAACAGGCATCCATACCCAGTGCCAGTCTTAGAAATCCCCACGACTATTAATGATCCCTGACACTCTCGCTGTTCTACTCTTATTCGCTATTCAGAATGATGTTCGACAGTTCCACATGGTCTGCGACGTTCACCTCACCGTCACCATTCAGGTCGCCAAATTGGCCTGAGAATGTTTTGGTAGCTATTTCAGAACGGAAGTAGCCAGTCTTTGTCGCATAGACAGATACGGTGGCAGTGATGGGGCTATATGCCGTAACCCTATCTTCGGTACCGCTGGCTGTTGAACTGCCAGAACTGCTCCAGGAGATCTCGTAATGGAATGTAACGCCCTCCGTCTCGCAGTTGAACACGAAGTCGCCCTTCTCAATCGTAATGGTTGGCGTGGCGCATTTTTCAACCTCTTGGCCATCATCATTGATGGGAACAATTTCCTTGAAACCACTCCATAGAGAAGAGTTTGTATAAATATCAACAGATGCAGCCGGCACATGAAGTGTAGCATTTCCTTTATTAAAATCTTGGAAAGTATTTTTATCTAAGGTAGGTGCATCAACAGCTAAGCAATACACGTCAGTCAGATTGCTGCAACCATAAAAGGCATCATTTCCTATTTTCGTCACGCTTTTGCCTATCGTGACGGAGTTCAGACCGCTGCAACCAGAGAAAGCACTATAGTCGATGGAGGTCACGTTGTTGGGTATGGTGACGGAGGTCAGATTATTGCAATTCTGGAAAGCAATAAATCCTATACTCGTCACGCTACCTGGAATCGTGATGGAGGTCAGATTGCTGCAACCAGAGAATGTTTGGTATTCTATGCTCTTTACGCCATTAGGAATCGTGATGGTACTCAGGCTGCTGCAGTCCCTGAAAGCATCATATCTTATACTCGTCACGCTACCAGGAATCGAGATGGAACTCAGACTGCTACAGCCCTGAAAAGTTTTGTGTTCTATGCTCGTCACGCCATCAGGAATCGTGATGGAACTCAGACTTTTACAACTTTCGAAAGCACGACTTCCAATACTCGTCACGCTACCAGGAATCGTGACGGAGGTCAGATTTTTGCAACCAACAAAAGCGCTGCCATTGATTGCTTTAGTACCTTCCTTGATGGTAATAGCTCCTACAGGATCTCCTATATAGCCTAAAAGGACATTATTCATATAAAACAATCCGTCAGGCTGATTATCATACCATGCAGAGCCCTTGAAACCAATCAAGTTAATCCCCGTCGCGTCGCTTGGAAAGGTGATGGAGATCAGGCTACTGCTTTTGCAGTATTTGCAACTTGTTGTGTATCAGAAGATTTTAATTAAAACGGTAGAAAAGTGATTTCGTGGATTTTTCCGAGAGTGAATAAGATGAAGATTTAACGTTTTTAACCTTTGTTTAGGTTTTGCTTGTTCTCATATATATCGTCCGTTGCATTAGCTTTACCCTTAGAGAATCGTCTCCATCATCTACATTTGGTCGGCATACATCATTATAGTTAGCAACAACTCTTCATTTGAATTACTGTGACACTCAACAGGTCGCTCTCCCTGTAGGCCATCGCTGGTTCATGATGGAGAAGTTCCCTGGCCTAGTAGGTATAATTCTTCATGTGGCTGCCATAGCGTTTCACCAGCTTTGCCCTGTAGCCCTCGCCGCTCTGCATGAATTTCAGATTTTCCTGCATCGTCCGCTGCCTCACTGGATAGAACTCGTACCGCTCCAGCATCCTACTTACTGCCTCCACCAAGTCCTCGAAATGGTAATAGCGCATCCTGTCATGCAGACGGCGGTCCAGTACCAGATACCAAGAACTTCATCACCATCGGCGATGCTGCCCTGTTCCTGTGCTTTTTCTCAGTTTCTGTCATCACCTCAGCTTCGCTTCATCGTAATCCAATTCCCGCCCTTCCACTTTAGGCACCATATTTTGGAAGAAACGAGTCCATAGCTTGTTGGCCGATGCAATGTCATCGTCGTTCAGCTCACTTACCTCTGCAATTCTGTTTCCCATCGTACTCACCGATGCCATCCGCAGCCCCACAGCCTCTTCGCTTTCCGTATCCTGCAACACCCACCAGCGGTCATGAAAAGGAGCATTCCTTTGGTCTTTCCTATAGCAGCATGACTTCACTTCAATACGGCCAGGTAATTCAGACGCCCATTGGTTCCATCCATCTTGAAAGACATCATCCAGCGACTCGTTCTTATGTGCATCCACATCCTTGCAGGTCAGTATCGAACAGTTCAACCCATTGTTCACATCCATCAGCATCTTTACAATATAAAGGTCTTCTGCATGGAAATATGGGTCTATAATATGTAGCACGTCGTATGGATGTTTCTTGTACCAGTCCAAAATCTTCTCTATCCACTTGGCTTCCTCTCCAATATGTACAAAGTCGCCGTTCTCATCCCTGCGCTCGCTCATAATGCGATCCATCCGCTCCAGCTTCTCCTTTGTGCCACTGGCAATGGCAAGCACGATTTTCAGGTTGTCAATGATGGCCTGATGCATCTCTCTCAACAAAGTGTGGTACTTCTTGTTGGCTTGATTCTTCTTGTGCAGATTTTCCATGAAGTACAACACCGCATCTTGTGTGTCGGTGATAGGATGAAGGTACACCTGTTTTAGCACATTCTGCGTTGTGTCAAAATCCCTTGCTATCGTTTTATTCTTCACCAGATACTCCATCTGTTTTTCGAAAAACCTCACCTGTTCGTCCTTATTTAGGCGCGACACTTGCATCAGGTCGTTCTTTGCCGCCTCAATCTTCCGATTCGACTGCATACGCAGCCTCAGTCGTTTCTTGTATTGCACGCGAGCAGGGTCATCGTCCACCATCTCCAACATTGTGTCTGCCAGCTGTTCATCGTGGTCTCTAACCAAGTCCAGCATCCGCTGATAGTCGCTGTATGATCCATTACCGTCGCTCTTAAGAGAGTCCATCACCTTCTTGCCAATCTCCTTTACCTTCGATTTCGCAGCCACAAACGAGTCTTGCATACACAGCGAAAAGCGGTTGAACTTGTCAAACGTATAGTCTATACCCTCAGTCTTCTGCACGGCCAGCTCAATAAATTCACTCCTTTGAGCTGTGCTTGACATATAGCAGGCCACATGTGCATACAGGAAGGCCTGGTCGGCTCGGTTTCCAATGGCTTCTATCTTCTGTTTAAGCTGATCAGCATCCAGTTTACCACCCGGTTTCGATCCGTCTATCATCGCCATACACGCAATCTTGTATCCGTCGTGCTGTATGCCCCCCGCCATTGGCAGTTGGTCGTTCACCACATCTGCCATCTCACTCCATAGCGCACGCTGCATCTCCCTTGTCAGCTTATTGCCTATATTCTGCTTGATGGACTTGATCATCGTGTCGGTTATGGTAAAGATGAACCCGTCATCTTTCGTGTGCCGCATCAGGTCAAGCAACTTGTCGTAGTCGCTTTTCTCCAGAGCCACCTGCACTTCTATCTCGCTGTTGCCAGTATATTCCGAGTAGGGATATTTCGTCTGGATATATCGCGCCGCATGTTCAATGCATGCATTCCAAAGGCAGTTGTCAAATTTCTTCAGACGATCATAGAAGAGAGCCTCCGAATTTAGGTACATTGCTGGGGCTATGTGATACAGCATCCGCTTCTGGTCCCAGTCCGAAAATACCTTCTCCGAAGCCTTGGACACGAATCGGTTCATGATGCTGTTGAATCGCTCAATGTCATTCACACCGTAGAACTCCAGAGCCACCCGCGACCACAGGATGATACAGTCCACATCGTTGTTGTCGTAGTCCATCAGTTTCTTAAACTCATCAATGTCCTCGTCCTTACACAGTCCCGAACGAATTAGGATGCCCAGCGAGTGAGCATAGAGACCGAAACTCATGTTATATGCCGTCAAGCATGAAACCGACGAGAGCCATTGATTCTTTCTCACATCAGCTGCCTTAGCAGCATATTCATTGGCCTCGTTCTTCATCGAGATTTTCGACAGAACCTTTGCTATCTGGTAGCCTGTATCAACCTTCATCGAAGGCACACTAATCTGGTTCCAAGCCCACTCGAGATCAGCCTTCACCTTCGCCTTAAACCCATTTATGTCATCCGCATCCGCCGTGTCCTCTACTAGGTCTGTTTCAGCATAGTATTTGCTCAGCCATACATACAGCATCGAGAATAAGTAGCACACCACGTCGGCCTGCTCCACCTGCTTCAGCATCGGATAGTGTTTATACACTTTCTTCAGCAGGCTCTTGTCGCCGTCCTTTACCTCTGTCACTTTGTTGACCAATTCAATAACAGGCTTATACCTATCGGTCGTGTCGTAGGATATCTGGTTGAACAGTCGAACGAAGTAGTTCCAGTCTAGACTCTTCACATCCTTCTGCCACACATACTCCAACGCAGCCCTCAGGTAGGCCCGTGACTGCCGCTCAGCCGTGTTCATCTTTGCTATCACATCCTTCACGAAGTTTTCCTCGGTACACACTAAGGCGGCAATAGGTCCTTCCACCACTTTCAGGTGGTAGGCTGAGTTCCCCAGCACTTCGAAGATATCTTTGAGAATTTCTTCTTTGAGTTTGCGACCACTCATCACCCAATCCTCAATCTTGTCGCCCAAATTCTCGTAATTGCGCAGCAATAATGCCTTACAATGGGCTTGCAGAGCTTTGTCCTTCAAGTAGCCAATCTCCAGATACAGGTTCTCCATACGTTTCTTGGCATCGGCCTCGTCTATCTTCACCAATGCCGCCACCACTTGTATCTGCAGCTTCACATACTCCACCGTTGGGAATTTGAGGGTTGCCACCACAGCATCAATCAGGCTCACCACTTTCCGCACTTGCTCCTCGTTCATCTTGGGAAGCGGCTTGCAATACATCTTCAGCAGCGTCACCTTCGGCATCATCGTCAGCGAGGTGTCTATTACTAGTCGCACAGCATACTCCACGGCTTCGCCAATGTCGTTGAGATCCTTATGGTCGGGAATCCAAAAACGCAGGAAGTAGAGCTGACTGCTGGCGGGCAGCTCCTTCATCTTAGCCACCGCCTGTGCCGCCGTGCTCTCTTTCATGATGGTTCGCATCACCGAAGCCATCTTCCTCAAGCTGTCATCTTCTATCTTCGAGTTGGCGATGTCGGCTCTCTGCGTCATACTGTCATCAGCCTTCCCCTCATTGTTGAACGAGATGCTGATGGCTGTGTACAGACGGTCTATCTGCTGCCTGTCCTTCGTCACCTTAGCCACGCGGTCTATGATTTCAAGAGCTTTTTCCATCTTCACCGGCAACATCAGCTTGGCCAGTTCTAGAGCCTTGTCGGGGATATATTCAAAGTTGATAGTGGTCGTCAGTACATCAATCTGCTGGTCTATCTCCTCGCGCATCGACTCGCTCAGATGCTGACTAGACTGGGCTATGATGAGCAGGCATTTCAGCCGTTCCTCCATTAGGAATACGCTCTGCGTCAGCCCATAGGCCTTTTTGTCATCACCAATAGCAATCAGAGCCTCTATCTCGGTGTCGCTCAACTCGTTCTTCTCCAGTTCGCGGCTCACGCTACGGTTGATAGCAAAGCGAAAGTAGGCTGCTGCCTGTGTTTCAAAGTCAGTACATGCATTGTAACCGTACTCACACTGGGCATTCAGTGCTGCCTGGCTCTGCTGCGCCACCAAATAGTGCTGCACATTCTCGCTGGTCAAATAGTCCACCAGCTGCTTGTTATCCTTCACGTGCTTATAAAGAGCTGGAAGATAGACAAACTGTTCGCCCATGTCCGTGCTTTTCTCTATCACGTCTATCAGCAACAATTCTATCTCATTCTTCAGTCTGCTCATCCTATCGCGCAGATACTTCCTGAAATCGTCACTCTTCAATTCTATCGGACCCTCTTCGGTTTCACCCACATAGTCGCCACACAAAGTAAGCAGACTAGTTACTTCTTCATCGGTCTGGTTCAGCGTCTTTCTCACCATCTGGCGGTTCATAGGAATTTCGCAGAAGGCCAGCAGAGCCATTAGTTGCTGCACACTTCTATCCTGGGTTTCTATCCAGTCGTAGTCTTCAGCGTAGAAGTCATCCTCACCGTACTGATAATAGTTGCGTATCTTCTCCACACCATATTTCTGCAATTTCTCCGTCAGGATGGTCAGCAACCTAGCATTGCCCCTCTTGCTCAAGTCGTAGAAGATGGATATATCCTCCGTCGCCATGTTGGGGTCTACACCGCGCAGGTAACCTTCCACGTCGTTCTCCTGAAATTTGAACAGCTCATTCGTCTGTTTAATGGGAGTTCCCTCAGGAATTAGTCGCTTCAGGTTTTGGGCATCGCCAGAAAAGATAAAGCGGGCATTCGACACGCTGAACAGCGGAGCTAGAACGTTCTTGATGCCGTCCACAAACACAATTGGAAGGTTGTCGAAGCCGTCGAATACAAAGAAAATATAACGGTCCTTGCCTCGTGTCATCTTGTTCAGTTTATACACCCATGTTGTCAGGTTCTTCTCGCTATCGTTATCCTCAACGTTAGCGTTAGCCTGCTCCAGCTGACGCTGCAAACTGCTCGCTATGGCCTTTGGATTCAGCAGGTAGCGACTCCAGCCATTATTGAAGTACGAGGCACAGTGGCTCCCGTGTCGTTTGGCAAACAGAGCCAGCGTCGTTGTCACGCCCACGCCTTCCACACCCTGCACGCAGAGCACCCTGTTCTCTTCTAGTTGCCCTTCCAGGAATTCCAAATACTGTTCGCGCGAGATGAGCCGCTCTCTGATACGCGGTTTCGTCTCGCTGCGATAAAACATATCCATTATCTTGGCTTCATTATTCATTTCTACGGTGTTATTATTTGGTTCTTAATACAATTCCAACGAATTATCATTCAACAGGAAATCACAGATACTCGTCGTCGTGATTCCATCCTCATTGCGTTGAACAGCCATCAATCTCTATTGCTCAGAGCAAAAGTAAAGCGATTCAAGTTAAATATTCAAGGTTAATATACCTAAAGCTAGTGCTGTTGCCAAAGAAAGGAGTGTTCCCGTCAACACATACTCGGATTTTTCACTACCCGACGACGCTTCATTAAACCGAAGTATTGACTTTGCAGCAATCAGGAAACCTATAGCCTCATATTGAGACATTACTACAAATAACAACATTAATCCACGCTCCAACCATCCTATTAGTTCTCCAGAATGGAAATTCCCGTGTTCATCATCTTCAGTTGGGGTGATAGTTACTTTACATGCTCCAAGAATAAGCAATATCAAGATGTTTGCTGGTTTTAAGGCTAACAACATGGCTACGATGGTCTTTGTACGCAATGGGTGACTAACCGCAAATTCTTGAAGCCATCCAAATTGCTGCCAATCATTATTTGCTGCCAGCCAAATATTGGCAAATAGTATGATGGCACCGATGTGTAGAATTTGATCGATTAAAAACACCCACAAATCATGCCGTTTGTTGGTGCCAACAACTAATTTCACATGTTCAGAATTCTCTATCTTGAAGATATTCCGCTTTACCTGTATATATGACTTAGACCAGTCTATCAAGAAATGGAGGATCATTATGCAAGCGGCAAGCCACCATCCCCTTAAATCCCATATGGCTATCCATGAGAGTATTCCAATTACCAGAGAATGTAACCACAAATCCTTCCCCTTTACAGAATACAAGATCTTGTTTTTGCAAGAAGAACTCCATTGCAGATAAAAATCGCCCAAAATGTGAGCAACAATAAGATTGAAAAACAAA
>CAMOMP010000084.1:0-7125 GCA_946619915.1 uncultured Prevotellaceae bacterium
TGAATTGTGAATTGTGAATTATGAATTGTGAATTATGAATTGTGAATTATGAATTATAAAAAGCTTTTCCCTGATGTACTGGCCATCCTGTTCTTTGTGGCCGTCAGTTTGGTTTACTTCTTAGGTCCTATCCGTGACGGCAAGGTGCTGGCTGGTCAGGACCATGATGCTGCCATTGGCAGTGGTATAGAAATGGAACAGTACCGTGCTGCCCATAACGGGGAACGCACACGCTGGACCAATACGTTGTTCAGTGGTATGCCTACCTATCAGATGAGTCCCAGCTATTCCAGCACCGACAAGCTGAGCACCTTGGAAAGCATCTACCGTCTGGGGCTTCCTACGGTTGCTTCTTATGTATTCATGATGCTATTAGGCTTCTACATCCTGATGCGTGCTTTCAACTTCCGCGTTTGGATGGCAGCCTTGGGTGCTGTCCTATGGGCTTTCAGTAGTTATTACTTCATCATCATTCAGGCGGGTCATATATGGAAACTCCTTACCCTGTGCTTCATTCCACCAACCATAGCCGGTATGGTGCTATGCTACAGGGGCAAATATATGTTAGGTATGGCAGTAACGGGTATCTTCACTGCCTTGCAGATTCTCAGCAACCACGTGCAGATGACCTATTACTTCCTCTTTGTTATAGGCTTCATGAGTCTGGCTTATCTTATCGATGCCATCCGCCAGAAGACCTTCAAGCAGTGGCTGCGTGCTACAGCATGCTTTGCCGTAGGTGGCATCCTGGGTGTTTGCATCAACATGAGTAACCTCTACCACACCTGGGAATACAGCAAGGAGAGTATGCGTGGCAAGAGCGAGCTGACGCAGAAGACAAAAGATGCGGCCGACCAGACCAACAGCGGACTGGAGCGCAGCTATATTACAGCATGGAGCTACGGCATCGGAGAGACATGGACCCTGTTGGTACCCAACACCAAGGGTGGTGCCAGTGTACCCTTGTCGGCTAGCGAAGAGGCAATGAAGCATGCCGACAATCAGTTTATGAGCATCTACCGCCAGCTGGGCCAGTACTGGGGCGAGCAACCCGGCACAAGTGGTCCCGTCTATGTAGGTGCCTTTGTGCTCTTCCTCTTTGTATTGGGTTTGTTCATTGTAAAAGGGCCCATGAAGTGGTGCCTCTTGGCTGCTACTATTCTGAGTATCCTGCTTTCGTGGGGTAAGAACTTCATGCCCTTCACAGACTTCTTCTTGGACTATGTTCCTATGTATGATAAGTTCCGTACCGTAGCCAGCATCCTGGTTATAGCGGAATTCACTATCCCCCTATTGGCCATGCTGGCGCTGAAGGAGATTGCAGAGAATTCAAAATTCAAAAATCAAGATTCAAAAGATAATAGCTCTAAACTCTCATCTTTCAACTCTCAACTGTTAATAGCTTTTGCCACTACAGGTGGTATGTGCTTCCTGTTCTGGCTGATGCCTAATGCTTTCTTCGGCAACTATATCTCTTCATCAGAGATGATGGGCATACAAAGTCTGGCACAGAACGGCGTTCCACAGAGTGTGGTTAACCAGATACTGACTAACCTGAGCGAGATGCGCGAGGCTATGTTCACAGCAGATGCATTGCGTAGCTTCATTATCATCTGCGTGGGTACCCTTATTCTTTTGGTTTACCGTTGGGGCAAGATTAAGACTGTGCCTATGGTGGCATGTATCCTGCTGCTCTGTCTGACAGATATGTGGGGCATCAACAAGCGCTACCTCAACGACGACATGTTTGTGACACCTCGTACTAAGGCGCAGGCATTCCCGCCCAGCCAGGCTGACGAACTCATCATGCGCGATTCTGATAAATATTATCGTGTGCTCAATCTTACGGTCAGCACCTTCAACGACAACACCACCTCTTATTACCACAAGAGCATCGGCGGCTATCATGCTGCCAAGCTGCGTCGCTATCAGGAACTGATAGAGGAGCATATATCCACCGAGATGCGTGCCATGCAGCAGGCAGCTGTGGAGAACCAAGGTCTATTAGAGGCCTGCAACGGCGACAGCCTGTATCCTGTGCTGAACATGCTGAACACCAAGTATGCCATCTTAGGCGTAAAGGATGGTGGCAAGTTCCCCATCATGAACCCCTGGGCCAATGGTAATGCATGGTTTGTAAACGAGGTGCAATATGTAGATGATGCAGATGCCGAGATTGCTGCACTGCACGGACTGGATACCAAGCATGTGGCTGTAGTGGATAAGGCATTCCAGCAAGTACTGGGTACAGAAGCCTTGCAACCTGATACCACAGCTCAGGTAACACTGACAGGATACGAGGCTAATCAGTTGACATACGAAATAGACTCACAGAAGGGCGGCGTAGTGGTATTCAGCGAGATATACTATCCCGGTTGGACCTGCACCGTAGATGGTCAGGATACCCAGATAGCCCGTGCCAACTATGTGTTGCGTGCCATCCGTATTCCTGCAGGCAAGCACACTGTAGTCATGACCTTCGATCCTCAAACCGTTCACATAACAGAAGCCATCGCCTACGGTGCCCTAACAATCTTAGCGCTGTTACTTGTTGTATTTATTGCTATGGCAATAAAGAAAAAGGCGGCCTAATTGAGCACAAGCAATCAACATAGGATGACGTGGCGCGCCGCGGCTCATGACTATACACAAGCCGGCGTATACCACATCACCATACGTGTAGCAGATGAATTAGGGCAGGCCCTCGGCAAGGTGGTGGGCGATTTGTCTGCCCCTGATGGCACAGCCAATGCGCCCCGTACTGTCCTTACTCCTATAGGGCAGATGGTAGAACACGAATTACTGTACACCATCCATGCCCTCTACCCTATGGTAGTGATAGATACATACACTATCATGCCAGAACATTTGCATTTTATCTTAGAAGTGCAGAATAGGGTAATGAGCCAGAATGGCAAGATACAATCATTAGGGCAGGTGATTGCAGGGTTTAAGAAGGGATGCAATAGGCGCTTCTGGGAACTTACCAACATAAATGGCGGGAAAACCGCCACACACACTACAGCAAGCGATATAATGTCAGATAGCCAAATGGCTGCTAGTGTTGGCTGCGGTTTCCCCGCAGCATATAAGGTGCCATCCAATGCTACCACAGGGCGCCCTTCCCTTTTCGCCTCTGGTTACTGTGATGTGATGCCAGTGGATGCAGCACAACTGGCTACCCAGCGGGCTTATATTGCAGCTAACCCACGTAGTCGTCTGTTACGTACCAGCAACCGTTCCCTACTTATGCCACAACGCAGTAGCATTGATACTGCCATAACCATTACGGCTCTTCGCGGCTTCCTACAGCGCGAATGCCCTCCCCGCCTGGTTACCCAAGAAGCCTTGTTACAGATAGAATGCCGACTGCTTTCGGATGACAAGAAAGTCATCTGTGACAGTTATGGTAACCAGTCCCTTCTAACACAGCGTTGCCTGCCAGTGGTTTGCCATCGGAAAGACGCAGCCCGTTTCAACGAGCAAAAAAGGCGCTGCATAGAGGAGGCTGAACGCGGAGCGATATTGATAAGCGCACGCATAGCTAAAGGGGAGCAGAACATTATGGACGAAGCGTTGCACCGTGGCTTTCCTGTAGTGCTGATAGTAGATAATGGATTCCCTGAGGTTTACCACCCATCTGCAGAACGCATAGCATATTGTTCCATGGGCAAGATGCTTCTTGTTAGCCCATGGCAATTCCAATACCGTAAAAAAGATGAATCCATCAGTGTGCCTTTCTGTAAAACCATGAACTGCGTGGCACAAGCTCTGTGCCGCACCAAAGATAACTGGTGGAAAGGATAGGCGATGAGATGATAGTTTAGAGTTTAGAGTTTAGAGTTTAGAGATTAGAGATTAGGGATTAAACCTTTTGGGGTATTCTTGGTCTTATAATTGTATGCAAAGGTTATTAGCCATTTTTCTTGTTATGCTACTGATGCTCTTACCCTCGTACAGAGCAGCAGCACAACAGGCTTTGCCCGCACTGAATATACGCGGCACAGTATATGAGAACCAGACGCTGGAACCAATGCAGAGTGCTACCGTTAAGCTTTTTAACGAGAAGGACTCGCTGGTAAAAGGAGCAATGACAACAGAAAAAGGACAGTTTACACTACCGAACGTCAAACCAGGAAAATATACCATCAAAGTCTCTTACGTGGGATACAAAGAACACGTCTTTGGCATTACCCTACCGAACCGTAGCGGCAACTTCAAAGTCAGCGACATTATGATGCGCGAAAACATTACATTGATGAAAGAGGCTGTGGTGGAAGCCAGATTGCCGGAACTGACAGTGGTAGATGATACCGTAATGTATAATGCCGATGCCTTTAAACTGGAAGATGGGGCCATGGTAGAGGAACTGATTAAAAAACTGCCAGGCGTAGTAGAGGACGAGAATGGCGGCTATACCTTCAACGGAAAGAATATCAGCCAGATTCTGGTTGACGGCAAGGAGTTCTTTGGCAACAACCGCAACATGGTATTACAGAACCTGCCGGCAGAGATTGTAGATAAGGTAAAAGCCTACGACAAGAAAAGCGACCGTGCTCGCATCACCGGCATAGACGACGGTGAGGAACGGACAGTCCTGGACCTTGCCATCAAGAAGAACAGGAAACGAGGCTTCTTCGGACATATAGACGGAGCATACGGCACAAAAGACCGTTACAACGGGCGAGTGAACTTCAACCGGTTTATTGGTGACCAGAAATTCAGCGTCATGGGAAACGGCAACAACACGAACGGCGACGGCATGACGGACAACCAGAGAGTAGGTGCCACCATGAACTGGCAGAACAAGGTGGTGGAGCTGAACGGTAGTGTGTACGGCAACTTCAGTCAGCGCAGCAGCGAGAGTCGAAGCAATAGCCAAAACTTTGAGATAAAGAACTCTGCCTATACCAATAGCCACAGCTGGAGCAGCGGCGACAACAAGAACTTCGAGTTCCAATACCGTGTGGAATGGAAACCCGACTCGACATGGAACATCCTGTTCCGTCCCGAGTTCAGCTATGGTAAAAACCACAACACAAACGATAGTGAGTCAGCTGCTTTCAGCGACAATCCCTATGATTATACCAAAGATCCACTGGCCGACTACGCCCAGTTTAGCAAGATTATTGGCGTGAACCATCGGAGAGGCTCCAGTATCAGCTCGTCAAACAATATTAATGGTTCTGCATCAGTACAGGTGAACAAACGGTTAGGGAAGCCTGGACGCAACATCACAGTGAACCTGCGCGGAGGCTATGGGGACAGTAACGGGGAAAGCACAAACTACAGTCTTACCGACTATTACCAGATTCTGGCACATGACGGAGGCGACAGTATATATCATAAGGTACAATACAACCAGAACCCGCAGAAGAACTTCAATGTAAACGCAGGTCTGAGCTATAGCGAGCCTATCGCCTTCCAAACTTATCTGCAACTACACTATGAATACAGCTATAACTACCGCGACAACAGCAGGGAGGTAAGGTCTATCTTTGACCCTTACAACGACATTCTGGGTGTGAACGAATACAACTACAATGATTTCTACTTCTCGCCATATACGGTCAGAGACAAGCAGCAGTGCAACTATACCAAGAATCATTATCAGAACCATAACATCAACCTGCAGCTGCGTCTGAACAGGACAAAATACGAACTAACCATAGGTGGTAACATACGCCCCCAAGTGAGTAGAATCGACTACCAGAAAGGACGTATAGACACGATACTGACCCGCACGGTGGCCAACCTATCCCCCACCCTGCGCTTCCGCTACAAGTTCAGTAGACAGGAGCAACTGGACGTCAGGTACAATGCCAGTACCGGTCAGCCCAATATGACGGACATGATTCCGGACACGCTGTCGGATGCCAACCCCTTGAACATCCGCATCGGTAATGCTACGCTGAAACCTTCGTTCACACAGAATTTCAACCTGGACTACCGCAGGACAGTAATAGAATACCAAAGGACATCTGCACTGAACCTGCAGTTCAGAACCACGAAGAACAGCACAACCAACCGTACAGAATATAATGAGACAACCGGTGGACGTGTTACCATGCCGGTAAACGTAAACGGAAACTGGGACGGATCTGCCAACTTCAACTTCAATACAGCACTTGGCCCCAAGAAATACTGGCATATTAACTCAGGCTCGGAGGTACGATACACCAATGCCGTAGGTTATCTATACAGAAGTAAGGATTCCACCACCGTAGAAAATACCACACGCAGCGGCAACTTCAGTCAACGACTTAGACTGACATACCGTCGGAACTGGGACAGTAATTGGAGTGTGGAGGTTAATGCATCCGGCCGTTTCAACTATAACCTGAGCCGTAGCACCAATGCAACAGCTTCTAACCTGGACCATCACGGATACTCGTTCGGAGGTTCGTTTGTCATTAAGACCCCATGGGACATGACCATATCCTCTGACATCAACGAGAATTGCCGTCGGGGCTATTCGGACGAAAGTATGAACACTAGCCGATTGATCTGGAACGCCAGCATCAGTCAACGCCTATTGCCATACAAAGTCCTGACACTGACACTGAGAGCCGTAGATATCTTAGGACAGCGTGACGACATCAACCGCTCTGTCTCTGCCACCAGCAGAACAGATACCCAGAGCGAGATGGTGCATAGTTACGTGATGTTCTCGGCTAACCTGCGATTCGGCAAATTCGGTGGAAGAGGTATGAGAAGCAACAGAGGAGGTATGAAAGGTGAAAGAGGAGACAGAAGAGGAGGAAGGTTCTGAATCGGACATAGAAGCCTCATAAGACCCATAAGACTCAAATGGTAAGGTGGGATGATAACAGGATAACAAAGGAAAGGGACAAGAAATCAAATTCCTGTCCCTTTCCACTATAATTAAACTAATCTATTAAGCCACTAAGCCACTAAGCTATTAAGCCATTAAGCTCAATTAAAGTGCGTTAGCTGTCAGGATCAATACCAAGAGACCGAGAATAGCGTAAAGCTCGGGGAACACAGCCAATACCATGGTGGTACCGAAAGCGCTGTGACCAGCACCAATAGCACTGATACCGTTAGCACATACCTTAGCCTGACGAATAGCAGAGAACAGGGCAACCAGACCCAGAGCCAGAC
>CAMOMP010000085.1:0-7080 GCA_946619915.1 uncultured Prevotellaceae bacterium
ATAATCTTCTTTTTTGTCTTTTAGAAGTAATATTGGCCCATTTATAGCACTGTTAGTCTTTCCTTATACCTTATTATATATATATAGGGGGTGAGTGGTGTAATAATAACTTTTGCTCTGTTAACGTATTTTAACAAACAATACTATAACTGATATTTAATATTTGTATAACTTTGCGGCGTACAGTTGCAAAATTTGTACAAAATTACCTTAACTTACTGGGGTGTTTACAAAGGAGGCTATATAATTTTAACCTAATTAATAATCAACTTAAACTAAAAGAAGATGAAAAAAAACTATCTCTTTAGCCTGGCATTCTTGGCCTTAGCATGGATGACAGGTTTTTCTGCCCGTGCGTGGGATGAACCGGCGCAGGTAGATGGTGTTTACCAAATTGGTACAGCTTCTGAACTGGAGTGGTTTGCCGAGTATGTTAATTCTGTGACTGGTAATGATGATCCTGACAAAGACGCTAAGCTTACAGCACAAGCTGTGTTGACAGCTAACATTGACATGGCTGGTATTGACCATTCTCCTATTGGTCGTTATACAAACGAGAGTGGAGCGGTTATCGATACCTACAAGTTTTCTGGTAAATTTGATGGTCAGTTTCACACAATCAGTAACTTAGTGATTGATCGTCCTGATGACGAGACTCTCGGTCTCTTTGGTTTTGTTCGCGGTAATGCCAAGATCAAGAACATTATCATGGATTCTACTTGTTCAATCAGAGGTAAGAACCGTGTAGGTTCTATTATTGGTCTCATTCAAACAAATACTTACACCGCAGAATCTCCCGATGGCTTAGAGATTCTGAACTGCGTCAGCTTTGCAACGCTTACCACAACTTCTGGTGCTGCAGGTATGATTGGTGCCGGTGCCGACCAGTATCCCTATTTTGATATGGAAAACTGTGTGAATGCAGGTACTGTTACAGCAGTTAACAAAGGTTCTGCTTTCTGCGGATGGAACAGATCTGCAGGTGGTAATGCCAAGATGTGGAACTGTTTGAACATTGCAGAAATTAGTGTTTTGGATGGTGGCAGCCAACTCTTCCGCGGCGCTAACCGTTCTATTGCTAACTGCTACGATACTTTCCACAGTGCCAGCAACTTCCAAGGCGAGCATCCTACCTATAAGACTGCTGACCCTCTGCATAGCGGTGAGATCTGCTATCTGCTTAATACTGCCTTGCGTTCTGACTTGGCTCCCAATGCCAATCCTAATGCACATCCTTTCACTCAGGATCTCTCTGATCCTAACTCTATTCCTCTGCCCATTCCTGGTAAAGCAGTATACGAGGTAGCTGCCTACAATTGTGACGGTACTCCCAAGGATGGTGTTTCCTATAGCAATGAGGAGTCTGGCAAGGTTATTCCTCCTCATACTTACAGTGATGAAACTGGTCTTTGTACCTACTGTGGTGCTCCCAACGAGGCGTTTATGACTCCAGAAGAGGATGGTTTCTATCATCTCAGCACGGCTGCTCAGGTTGAGTGGTTCTCTGCAATGGTTAAGATTGGTCATGGTGCTATGAAGGTCAAGTTGGATGCTGACATTGACTTTGGTGGTGTTGCTGATGCACACATGCCTATTGGTACTAATACACAGAAGTACTTTGGTCATTTCGATGGTCAGGGACACCGTATTAAGGGTATGGTTTTGACCACAGCAAATTCTCTCGCTGATCGTGACAATGATGGTCAGGGCTTCTTCGGTTCTGTTCGTGGTGGCGGTACAGATTCAAATGGTACTACTAACAATGAGGTTGTCATTGAGAACCTTATCATCGATGAAAGTTGCTCTGTAACGCATGACAAGAATTTCGTGGCAGGTGTTGTAGGCCGTGTTAATTCTGTTAATACGGGCGCAACTGTTATTATTCGCAACTGTGGTAACGAAGCCGCCGTAACCACCTCAGGTAAGAATGCTGCTGGTATTCTTGGTTGCGTTGCCTCTACCAATGTAGCCTTGAAGCTTTACAACCTCTGGAACAAGGGTACCATTGTTGGCAATGGTGGTGAGAGTGCTGCTATCTGCGCATGGACTGGTCAGCGTAATGTCAATGGCGAAGTTGATGTGGAGGGTTGCTGGAACATAGGTGAGGTAACTGGTGTCGATGGCAACGGCTACAATCTGATTCGCCGCAACAGCAATATTGTTCTACGAAATATTATTGACCTTTGCACCACAAACGCTGGTAACCAGGGTAAGGTAGCCGTTATCAATACAGACGATCCTATCTCTAGCGGTGAACTGTGTTACCTCTTGAACGGCGACCAAACATCTATTGTCTATACTCAGACTCTTGGTACAGATGCAATGCCTGTTTATGGTACAACATCCAAGCAGGTTTATCAGGCAGGAACTATCAATTGTGCAGGTGTTGCAGTAGGTGGTCTTAATTATAATAATGAAAGCGGCGAGACTATTCAGCTCGACCATAACATAAATGCTAAGATTGGTATGTGCGATGTCTGCTACACCCAGTTCCAGGAACCCCAAAAGGATGGTGACTACTATTTGCTGGCAAATGCTGGAAACGTAGAGTGGTTGTCTAACGCTGTTAAGGGTGCTGGTGGTGCTGCATTCTATGCCAAGCTGACGCAGGATATTGATTTCCTGAACATAGAGAACCTTCATAATCCCATTGGTCCCACAACTGGCAGTAAGTTCAAGGGCGTGTTTGACGGTCAGGGCTATCGAATCAAGAACATGATTATCAATCGTCCAACTTCTGAGGCTCAAGGTTACTTTGGTTGGCTGCAGGGTAACGATAACACAACTATCAAGAATCTCATCATTGATAAGTCTTGCTCTATCATTGGTAGCAATAAGAGTGGTGGTGTAGCTGGAGCTTCTCAGAACTACAAGGCTGGAGCTACCATAACTATCGAGAATGTTGTGAACGAAGCTAACGTTACTGTCAGTGGTCAGGATGCAGCTGGTATTGTAGGTGGCGAGAGTGGAGATAAAGCCAATTATTACATTCATAATGTAGTCAACACTGGTAACATCACATCTACTCACCAGGATCCATTTGTTGGTGCTCTCTTCTGCTATCAGGAGAAGGGTTCTGTCGAGAATTTCCTGAACCTCGGTACCATCACGGGTCATAAGGGAGGCAATATGGGACGCTTCCAAGGTACATGGAAGAATGTTATTGACCTGAGTGATACTAATATGGATGGAACAGATTCCGGTGAGAATCGTGGCATAAGAGAAGATTTGACAAAAGCAGACCTCACCAATGGTAAGGTGGCATACATCTTGGGCTTCAAGCAGCTTATCGGCATCGACGAATACCCATCTCCTCTCAATGAGGCACCTGTCAGCTACGTTGGCGATGCAGGCTATGCAACTCTCTTCGACGCTACTACTGGTTATGTACTGAACGGCGATGTTGAGGCTAATGTTGCTGTCCTGAACAACACATGGCTTGACCTTACAGCCATCGAGAATATTCCTGCAGGCACTCCTGTTATTCTAAAGGGTACTTATTACAACAAGTTTGCTAAAGATGTACCTGCCATCAACATTGCTAATGACCTGAAGGGTACAGCTGATGCTACAGAGGCTGACGGCACAATGTATATTTTGGCTAAGCCCGCGGATAAGGAAGTTGGCTTCTATCTTGCAAAGACTGGAACCACTATTGCTGCTGGCAAGGCTTACTATCAGCCTTCTAACGCAGGTGTCAAGGCCTTCTTCTTCAATGGCGAGAGCGAGACAGCAATTAAGAGCCTCACCCCAGCCCTCTCCGAAGGCGAGGGAGCAATTTATAACCTCGCTGGCCAGAAGCTGTCTAAGCTGCAGAAGGGCGTAAATATCATTAACGGACACAAGGTCCTCTTTTAATTCAAAATTGATAAATTCAAAAATCAAAAATTGCGAATATGTACATTAAACCCGCTTTTAAGATTGAAGAGGCTCAGGTTGTCAGCATGCTGGCAGAGAGCCTGCCAATAGATGGTAAAACAGAAGTAGATGGTGGCAATGCATTGACCAAGGAGAATGACTGGGCAGCCTGGTCTGACGACGAGGAATAGTCCTTAGTTACCTATACTATAAGGAAGAAGGCAACTCTGTTAAGGGTTGCCTTCTTCCTTTATTATTAAAGTTTAGAGTAATTACATCATAGCGCTTAGAATCTTCTGGAAGAATTGCATGTGTTCATCCCTCCATTGGTATATGGCAGACTCCAACGCATCCAGATTGGCCTGCTCAGGTGGTATTTCTTTGCCGTCTTCCATCAGCATTGTCACGTTATACCCATCGTTGCTATAGGCTTTGATAAATCCATGGTATCCCATTGGTACTTCACCCTCCATTGCCATTACTATAGCGTTTAGCGTTTGTATGGCTTGTTCGCGTCTAAATTGTTTGTTCATGTTAAAAGATATTTCTTATTTATGCCCAAAGATAGCCATTTTTTCACAAAAACGCTATCTCTGAAATTAAAAAATGTATAAAATCCATATAATACCATATTTATAATTACCTTTGCATTAAAAATTGAACCTAAAACATAACATAAAAATGAAATTTAAATCAATTGTAACGGTATTGATGTTTGCAGCCTTTGCATTTGCTGCATGTCAGTCAAAGAGCAACAATACTTCTGAGAATGGTGTTGCTGCAGACAGCCTATCCACAACAGTCACAGAAGCTGCTTTGCCAGATGTAACTTTGGAACGTCCTGATGGTACAAAGTTGGAACTTTCCAGCCTGTTCGGAAAGACCCTTTTCCTCGATTTCTGGGCAACATGGTGCCCTCCCTGCTGTGCCGAGATTCCTTATCTCGATACCTTGGCCAAGCAGTTTGCCGGTAATCAGGATGTACGTATTATCAGCATTTCTGTCGATCAGGATCGTGACGCTTGGGTTAAGAAGGTGACCGAGGATAAGCCCACTTGGGAACAATATCGTATTTCTTCTGATGATGCAGACGATTTCTTCACCGCTATAGAGTTGGAGACCATTCCTCGTTTCCTTATTGTAAGTCCTGATGGTAGTATCATCAATTCAGATGCTCCACGTCCTTCAGACGATATCTGTGTTTCTACCATCCAGAAAGCATTAGAATAATAATTCCAATCTATAATAAACTAAATGTGGAAGCCTGTTTGGGCCTCCACATTTTTTTTATATTAGATAGATTAGAGATTAGCTTAGAATGTATACTTCACTGCCACGGTGGGGTTGAAGTAGAAAGTACGTGTAGCGCCATTGGTGGGCCAGATAAAGTTGTTGCTCAATTCAAACTCAGTACCAATGCTCAGCTTGTCGTTCTGACGATCCTTGCCAATAATATTGAACCAGAACTGAGGCTCAGAGAGGAAGATCAGACCCTTGTCTAAGCCTGGTGTGTAACCATACCACAAATCAGCAAAACCGCTGAAGGTACACAGGCCCTTGGCAAAGTTAATGCCCCATACAGCTGTTGTCTGGAAGCTGGGGTGAGCCTCAAATCCATTTCCGCTAAAGAACTGCTTGTAGAGAGCTTGGAAGGTAAAGGTCTTGCTGAAGTCGTTGTTGTGCCACTGCCATGCGGGACCAACCAACATACACTGCTGGAAAGAGAACTGGTTCTTAAGACCGCCATTGTACTCGATGTGAGCTGTGAAGCTGCTGTTGGTATTCTTTACTTTGGCAAAGGTGAAATCACGGCTCATCTCCCAGTATGTTCCGATAGCTCCATTGTTTGTGGGGCCGTCTCCTCTGTAGTCCATATCAATGAACAGGTAGGTAGAACCCAGCTTGTCGGGTCTGAAGAACTCTGCCGTAACGGTGAACAACTGACGGTTAGCCTCAGAATTTGAATTCATGTGACGCCCCAGATCATAGTGATACTGCAAGTTAAACTGTGCACTGGCTGCCATTGCAAAGCCCATCAGCGCAGAAAGAAAGAACAATCTTTTCATCTTTGAATTTTGTTGTTAATAATTGAAGTTATTACGTTATATCATTCCCTCCCCATGGGGGAGAGGTTTTTATATCTTCTCCCCATACATCAGGTCGCCGGCATCGCCTAAGCCGGGAACAATGTATTTATGCTCGTTCAGCACAGGGTCTATGGCACCACATACCAGCACAACATCATTGGTGGGGAAGATGTTCTGCAGATAGTCCACACCGCTCTGGGCTGCTATCACGCAGGCCATTACCAAGCGTTTGGGGGTACCCTTTCCTTTCAGCGCCTCGTAGGCTAGTTCCAAGCTACCGCCTGTTGCCAGCATGGGATCTACCAGGATGAGCGTCTTGCCGTCCAGGTCAGGTGATGCACAGTACTCCACCTTAATGCCAACCTCGTTCATCTCGCGATCCTTATAGTAGCGGTAAGCAGAAACGAAGGCGTTGCCTGCCTCGTCAAATATATCCAAGAAGGCTTGGTGCAGAGGCAGCCCGGCACGGAAAACGGTTCCTACAACCACCTTGTCGTCGTATGTGTTGATTTCGCATTTGTCCAATGGTGTCTGTATGGTTTTCTGGCTATAGGTAAGGAACTTGCTTATTTCGTAAGCCTCTACATGTCCGATTCGTACAATATTCTGGCGGAATCGCATACGGTCGGACTGTACGTCAATGTTTCTCAGCTCACTCATGTACTTGTTCAGTACGCTGTTGTTTTCGCTTAGATTTATTACCTTCATTGTATTCTTTAAAGTTTGTTTGTGCAAAGTTACGTAATTTCGAGGCGATAGGCGCAATGTTACATATTATTTTTTGAAAGTTGTATGCTTTAGTCCCCAAAATGAGAAAAAAAAGTGTACCTTTGCACCCGATTTCACGATAACAGGGATATGAATAGTATACTTATAGTGCTTCCCATCCTTACATTGTTGATGTTCTGCTTAGGACTTACGCTGGAAGCAAATGATTTTCTTTTAGTGATTAAACGTGGGAAAGCTGTGCTTGGCGGTTTGGCTGGTCAGCTCTTGATGCCTGCCATTGCATTAGTTGTTGCCATGGTGATGCATCTTGATCCCATCTTCACCATTGGTCTGGTGCTGATTGCATGTTGCCCTGGTGGCAGTTCCAGCAATATTTTCAGCATGTTGGCAAAGGGTGATGTAGCCC
>CAMOMP010000086.1:0-6944 GCA_946619915.1 uncultured Prevotellaceae bacterium
AAGAGCCCCAAGACTGGTGCTTACATCTTTGATGAGCAGATGGTTCCCAACGAAGCCGTTAAGGACTTCTTCAAGAACTAATCTAGTTAGATTATATTTTATATCTAAATAATTAAGGCTGTACGCAATCATGTGTACAGCCTTTTTTTGTCTTGATAGTCTTTCTTTTTGGGAAGGGCTGCGTTCTATTTTTTTCTATTCAGAGTAGATACGCTCGTACTGTCTGGCCACTTTGATATAGTCGTGATGGCGGCGTACGTACTCTATGCTCTGGCGCTTCAGTTCGGGGATACGCTCAGGGTGAAGGACGAACTGTTCCAGTTCATCGCGCACACTCTCGTACGTAGGTTGTACGTTGACGATAGGGCGCAGTTCGTTCTCTCCCAGTATCTCGTAGTTCTCGGGTTCACCGCCACCTATGCAGATAATACCCTTTGACATAGCCAGCAGCGGATTCATGGATGGGGTGTAGCTGTAGAGCTGGTCCAGGATGGCGTCGCTACCGTCCATCAGTCTTTGGTATTCGTTGAAAGGGATACCCTCGGCTTTGATGAGTTTCATCTTATCGGGATGCGCACGCAATACATCCTCGGCAGCCCGTAGCATGATGTCGGTACCCTTGTAGGCGCTTCGTCCCTTGCTGATGCCGATGAAGATGGATGAGGGCTGAGGGCTGAGGGCTGAGGGGTGATGGCTGATGTGGGATGTCTGATGTAAGATGTCTGATTCTGGCATCTTGATGGGCAGGGGGATGAAGTGCGCCTTCTCCTTGAAGTAAGGCTCATAGCAGACGTAGTTCTCGTAGAGACCCGCGATGATCTGGTCGCAGTCGTTGGCAATCAGCCTGTTCAGCTGTTCCTTTGCTGTACCTATCCAGTCACGCTGTTCCCTCAAGGCAGGTTCGTCTGTACGTAGCTGATCACCGATATTGAAGTCACTATAGCGCAGAGGCTTCCTGTTCGTACACTCGTTGACCCAGTACCAGTCCATGCCCATGGCGCAGAGCACCACCTTCCTGTTATGCCTTCTCAGATACCTGTAGATGGGGAATATCCGTTCCGCCTTCAGTTCCAGGAACATTGGGTTGATAAGCTGTACCACATCATACTTCCTCCATCGCGGCAGTTGGGCATAGACCTTTGCCAAAAGCTTCAGTCCCCCCAGTTTCCCAGGCTGTCTGCTGAGGTCGATATCCCTTGGGTAGTTTTTCCAGAAGTCACCATTCGATGCCACTGTGACCTCATGTCCCAGCGTGCGCAGTCCCTCGGCCAGCGTGGCGTGTACGTTGCTATATTCTCCCAGCAGCAGTATCCTCATCTCTCTCTCTTGATTAATGGCAGCGTACGCATCAGGAAGGCCAGTCCTATCTTCGTGTTCGTCAGTCTGCGGAACCACTTGTATTTCTTCGTGTAATCTTTGTCAGCCAGCGGGAACAGTCCTTTCTTACGCAGTTCCTCCAGTTGTCGGTCCAAGTAATGCTTGTTGCGTGTCTCCACAATCACCTTATATATATAATCCATCGTCATCTGATGAACACGTCGCAACAGTGCCATGCGGTCGCTTCCAGGTATGACGGCAGCAAACTGATACAGACGATAGATAATGGCTTTGAAATCGTTAAGTCGTTTCACGACATTACGTGCATCACGACTCGTTGTGATTGATTGCTCCCTGCACCTATAGTAATAAGCTTCGGCGTCTGTTTGAATGATAGTGCCTGCGCGCAGAATTAGTAGTGGCGTAAATTCATCGTCCTCATGAAAGATACCCGTTGTAAAGCGCAGATTACCCAAAATAGTTGCCTTGAACAGATACCCGCATGCAGTAGCCTTGATATTCTGATGACGCAGAAGGTAACGTCCTGTAGCTGGCTTCTGGTCAGAATATATTTTCTGACTCTTATTCTGCCGGCTAAAGTCAAACATCACCATATCCGGTGCCTTGAAACGGGCAATGTCCATGCAATGTTCGTATTGGTTGGTGATAAGTGCGTCATCGGCATCAATAAACTGGATATATTGGCCTGTAGCATTTTGCAATCCCCTGTTGCGGGCACTTCCCAGTCCACCGTTCTTCTGACGGATATAGATGATATCGTCCAAATAGTCGTTGAGAGCATTGAGGGGCGAAATATCCGAACCATCATCAACGATGATGATTTCCCGTTCCGATTTTCTCAATGAGAGTCGCAGAATACTATCCAGACATTCGCGTAACATCTTCGTAGGGATGTTATAGACGGGTATAATAAAACTTAAGAACGGGGTTGCTTCCATTGATGTATCGCTTTATTGATTTTACATATTCCGTTGATACCAAATATATCCAGGAGTATTGCCTTGATGCGTTGTTTTATGAGAAGTCCTTTCGTAAGCGGATTAATACGCATATAGGGTAGAATAGGGGTTTCGTCCGACAGTTCGCAGACATCCATCTGGATATTCAGCACATGCATATAGTAAAGTGCATCGTTCCATTGTTGCATTGTCTGAATATGGCTGTCCAACAAGTCCCTAAACTCCTTCCCATTAGCCGTTGCCGTGATGCCTTTCTTGTTCAGTGTGTAGTAATACAGCCCTTGACTCACTGTGCAGATATCCTTTGCTGCCTGTAGTAGTCGTGGCAAGATGGCTGCATCCTCGAACACTTTGCCTTCTGGAAAACGTATGTCGTCAAACAGCCTCCGTTTGTATATCTTATTCCAAACGTAAGTATGACAATACCCCTCAGCCTCCAGCCAGTATTTTTTGGGGGAAGTATAAACCTTATCTTTAAAAGATATTATCTGTTGTTGTGATGACTGAAGAAATCTGCATACAGGAAATTCTACGATATCGTGCCTTTCTGTCAGCGGTATGACGACGCTATATGTTCCCTCTTGTAGATAATCATCCGAGTCCACAAATGTAATCAGTTCGCCTGTTGCCTTTCTGATGCCTGTGTTTCGTGCAGCACTCAGTCCGCAGTTCTCCTGATGAATCACGAGAATATGCGCGTCTTTTGCCTGCCATTCATCACAGATTGCCGCACTCTTGTCCCTTGACCCGTCGTCCACCAGTATCACCTCGAAATCGCCGATGCCCTGATGGAGCACACTCTCCACACATCTGTCGAGCGTGTCCTCTACTTGATATACAGGTATGACGATACTCAGTTTCATGATGCAAAGATACGAATAACTTTTCTAATCCTCCACCTTTTTGCATTTGTTTTTATACCGTCTGACGATAGCGCGCAGATCCATACGCTTGTTGAGCTGTATGATGCAGTAGCCGATGCAGACGGCGTTGATGATGCTCATGACAGCATATTTCTCCAGTGTGGAGGGAATCTGCGAGCCTGTCAGGCAGATGGCAGCCATCGCCGTGGTGATGATAATCACATTGATGGTCTTGCGTGTAAAGCGGAAATGATAACGCCAGGGAATTAGAATCAGACTTACAATAACCTCTACGACCGATACACACAACGCACCATAGCCCAGCCCGTCTAGTCCGAGGACATAATAGAACACACTCATGATGACGAATGTCTTTGCGCTTCCCCATACTGTCTCCACCCAAAAGATAATCTTGTTGTCCCCTTTGGCATAAATGATATAGTCGCGTGCGAAACATAATGCCTTTAATACCGTGGCCATCCCCATGAAGCACACCATCCGCTCAATGCTCAGGAACTCCTCTGTCAGTAGGATGCGGATAGCCAGCGGGGCCGTCAGCATCAGTATCATAGCCAGTGGCGTAATTATTAGCATGGTAATCTCTGTCTGTTGGTTCACGGTTCTGAATGCCTCGGATAAATTCGTCTTAATCAGACTTGACAGATGAGGGTAGTAGTCGGTTGCCATCGCCGTGAACACCAGTCCGGTGTACTGCACCGTTATCACGTTGCAAGCCTGATAGAAACCCACGTCCTCCGTACTGCCTATATTATTGATAAACGCTACCAGGGCATACGTGGTCAGCGTGCCAATCAGCGACCCCAGGGTCATGATAGCACCAAATTTGATGATGCCGCGTCCCTGTGTCCACATGGTCCTCAGCGAAATCCTCTCCTGCGGCATCTCCTTCTTATGGCGGTAGGACAACAGGCGTATCACGACGAAGTAGATGACGTTGCCCACGATCATGGCCGGCACGATACCCTCGATACCCCAAACGAAGTAGATAGGCACGCTCAACATCAGTCCGCACATCGGCGGCACGATAGAGCAGAACGCCAGCATCTTGTATTTCCGCATACCCTGCATCACCGCCATTTCGCCCATGCCCATCACGTTGAAGAATACGGCAACGCTCAGCAGGAGGAAATACGGGATATGCTTCTGATCGTTGAACGACGTGGCCGACAGCAATGGCGAGAACACCACCGTGATGACCAGACCCAGCAGTGAGGCCATCAGCACGATGCGCCTAACCAGTCGGACGGTGAATGCCAACACATTCGGGTCAGCATCATTGTTGGCCTGCGAGATTGGCGGCACAGCCGACACGTTCAGTCCCATGAGGGCAAACTGCTGGATGGTGTTGGCCGCCGAGTTGAATACCGAGGAAATACCCATACCAGTAGAGTGCAGAATATGGGCCACCAGTTTAGCGCGGATGATGTTCACGAGAACATTCAGCACCTGGGCACTTCCAAAGATGGCCGTGCTCGACATGATTCTGCGGTATGCGCTGACTTTCTTCTCGTTTGTCATGCCTGTTTAGAATTGTATCACCTTTAAGTCTGTTCCTCCTACCAGTGATGCTGCGTATGGAAATCCGCTCTTCATCATGTGGGGCCCCTTTAGCAAGAACGTCTCGCAGGCTCCTGCAATGGTATAGAAGTCTAGGAATGTCCTTTCGTAGTAGTCATAGTCGTGCACGCCGTCGTTACCGATATGTGAGATATCGCCTGGCGTTGTGTAGATATCAAAGTGCCTCCTCGCCACTTCGATAAAGGTCGTGCTATCAGAACATATCACTAACCTGTCGTGAGGATGCTCATCCTTGATAGTTTGAAGTTGGGCTATGCAACTGTTGAGCAGTTCTTGACGCTCTGTGGCCGACAGCGGTTCGTTGTACACCTCCTCGTTGAAATCATCCAGACAGTTACAGAAACGGGCAGATACGGTGATGTAGCTTCCTCCAATCTCTTTTTTTATTTCATCGATATGCTGTTGCAGACGTGTCGATGGCTTGAACAGTTCTTCGAACGAACGTGCAAAGTCGTTGTCATAACAGAAAGCTGCATTCGAATATACATGAGCCTGCAATTTCTTTTTCTTCTCAAGTCCCTGTTGTAACTGTATCCTGTGCATCTGTCGCTCCCGTTTCGAGTCATAGACGCTACAAGCTATCAGCGTTTGTGATTGCAGCGGACTGAAACTCACCTCATCAGAACAGATGGTCCAGTCGTATGCATTGGGTACCAGATAGTCAGTCAGCAGGAACGGATGTGTGAAATACAGTTTGAATGTACGTCCTGTATCGATACATTGCTGATAAGTACTCACTGCACCGCGTAATCTGTCTATCAGTCCGCCACTGGGTGCATTGCCACAGAACATGCTGATGACGTATGGCTGATATCTTCTCAACGTCACTCCTTTCCGATAGCTCATGTCTATCTCCGTAAGCACCCTCTGTTCCTCGCGCTGACGTATATATCTATTGGCGTAGTTCTCAGGGTTCCTGTGCTGTATGTATTTCTCTTTGAGCAATGAGGGCTTATATTTTAGACAATATAGTGCAAAGATTAGCGGAAAACTCTTCAGGTTCAGAAATTGTATGCGTTCTGCCCTTGTGAGCACGCTGAGGTCTAGTCGGTGAAAACAGTCAGACAAGTTCTTCTTTATCTCTGCGTCGGCATTCGTCAGTTCATCGTGATGCTTTACGAATAGCATCATCTTCCACCTCCAGTCGCAGAATGTGCGACGCATCGTCCTACGGTATTCTTCGCTATCCTTGCCAAATTCCTGCTCCATGATGTCAAGCAGTTGCAGGGCAGTTTTCTGCGTATGGAATACCTTTGGAGAGATATGCGTAGTGATTGAGGCCTCGTGGTTTTGGTAGTAGTAGCGTGCTTTTGCAAAAGCCGCTTTCCTGGCGTTTATCAAGAACAGACGCTCATCTACTTCGTCAGAGTTCATCCAGATGGGCTCTTTCTTCTCAGGGTAACTCATGTTGATCCATGCCGAACGACGATATAGTCCGCCGTTACATCCAATACGCCATTCTGGCACCGTCTCCTTTACCAGATCCCTTGCAGCGTAAACCTTTTCAGTGTCAAATCCCTCTGCAGGCAGCGTCTGCGTGGTCTTTCCCGAGTCTAGGTCCACAAATACCATCTGGGGATAAATGATGTCGGCATCCGTCTGCTGCTGACGTTCAATCATCAGTTCCAGATAGTCATCACTGAGACGGTCGTCCACGTCGAGTGGCAGTATGAATTTCCCCTTCGATTCATAGACGGCATGATCTCTGGGCTGTTTGGCCGACCCACTGTTTTTCTGCTGAAAGAAACGGATGCGTTGATCTCCTGAGGCAAGGTTTTCTATGCGGTTGACTGTGCTGTCGACAGACCCGTCGTCAACAACCACCCATTCCCAGTTTTGATAGCTCTGCCGACACAGACAGTCGTAAGCGCTCTGTACAAATTTCTCACCATTGTACACAGGCGTCACAACCGAAATCAGCATCTTTTCCTCAGGAGAATTTTTCATACTGAAAATATAACGTCAAAAAGTGGCATTTATTTTATAAATAATGATTAACTTTGCAGACGAATTTCAACGATATGGACAACATTCTTTCACAACTCAATGATAGTCAGCGCGAAGCGGTGGAATATTGCGATGGTGCTTCACTTGTAATTGCTGGTGCAGGCTCCGGAAAAACGCGTGTGCTGACCTATAAGATAGCCTATCTGATGGAGCAGATAGGACTGAAGCCCTGGAATAT
>CAMOMP010000087.1:0-6788 GCA_946619915.1 uncultured Prevotellaceae bacterium
ACATTCATACTCATAAGTTGAACTCAATTTTTGTCAACTTATTCAGTACAATACAGTAGAATATTACAATTTACCTGCTATGTTAAAGTCAAAGTCCATATCCATGCAACGAGGATAAAGATGCTATAAAGTAAAACACCCACATTCCACACGACTCGCTTTTTGCGACTTTCTTTCTGGAATTTGGCGAAGTACTTTTGGTCACGGCCGTTCTTCCAGGAAAGTTTCCACGCCAACAGGTAATCTAACCCAGCGAGAACAATAAGTATTTTACCAAAGTGATTGTGGAAAAACCATTTGGCTTCAGAACCGCATATACCGACAAGGAATTGTATGAATGTTAAAAAAGTAAATATGAAAATTGCAGCCATCGCACCGCTACAGAAATACTGACAAATAGGCGAGGATAGGTTTCCTGTCGTACTATTAATCGCACCAATCCATTTTTTGTAAGTGTCCCAGCCGTATTTCTTCAGTCTTCTTTTCGTAAAGTCCAACCTATATAACGGACGACAAATAAGACATTCCGTTATCTTTCCGAAAACATTACGATCCCAAAAACAGCATATACAATAAACTGAATAATAAACCCTGTTGTAAAATTCGACGAACTTCTGCATCACTTTGTGGGTTGGGAGGATACCTTTTTCGTCAGCGAAAGAGCGGCAGCACCATAAAGACCCAAGGCTACTACCAGAAGGGTTTGGATGGTATGAACCACCAAGACAAACATGGCACCATCCATCTGATTCACTCCGTACAATACCAATACGGTCTTGACAGCAAAATGCCAAGGGCCCAAACCGTTAGGCGTAGGAACCAGTACCGCGAAGCAACCTACCACAAAGGCTACAAGCGCTGCCATAGCACCCAACGAAGCCGTATATTGGAAACAATAGAAGGTGAGATAGAAATGCAGATAATAGCTTACCCAGATGCCTAATGAGTTTAATAGGAACAAGACAGGATTCTGGACATAACGAACAGAGAAGAGACCATCCTTCAGGTCGGTCAGCACAGCTCGGGTGCGAGAGAAGAAGTTCAGTCGCCATACCAACAAAGCTACCGTGCAGAGAATAAGGATGCCAGAGAGTATCGTTACCAGATAGCCCGTAGTAGTAAACGTGCCCAGGAAGCCACGCAGGGAAACGCCCGTCTTGGTAAAGAAATTCATGAAGACCGGAATCTGACAGGCTGCCGTGATGAGTGCCAAGAGCATTACCAAGGTACTGTCGATAACTCGCTCGGCAACCACAGTGCCTACACCTTTACTGAAATTGGTTCTTTCCCAACGTCTGAGAATGCCACAACGCAACATCTCACCCACACGGGGTATCGCCAGGCTGCTGGCATAGGAGATGAAAACTGCATTAATGCAGGTGTGCAGTCGGGGCTTCTCGCCCAAGGGAGCTAAGGCCTGCCTCCAACGTAAGGCACGGAATACCTGAGCCATAATGCCAAAAGGGAAACTGAGTAGCATCCAAGACCAGGACATATCGCTCGCGAAGGCTCGTTTGACATCGTCCCAGTGGAACCCACGATACATCCACCATAGTATTGCAGCGGCCAAAAGCAAAGGAAGAACAATCTTACCCGTTGAGGAAAATACCTTTTTCACCTTCCTAATTATGAATTATGAATTGTGAATTATGAATTATTATCGTAACTTTGAAACTTCATCTCCAACTTACTCTCGCTCGGATTTCCACAAATTTATTTGTAAAATCACTCGCTTAATCGTAACTTTGCAGCACAAAAATACAAAAATATCAGCACGTATGAGACTTGTTAAGCCAAAAAAGTTTCTTGGACAGCATTTTTTGACTGATTTAAGCATTGCCAAGGATATTGCCGACACCGTTGACGCATGCCCTGACATACCCGTCCTGGAGGTTGGACCGGGCATGGGAGTGATGACTCAGTTCCTGGTGGAGAAGCCCCGACAGGTGAAGGTGGTGGAGATTGACTTTGAGTCTGTGGCTTACCTGCGTCAGCATTTCCCCTCGCTGGAGGAAAATATCATAGAGGACGACTTCCTGAAGATGCACTTGGAACGCACCTTCGAGGGAAAACCCTTTGTGCTGACAGGCAACTACCCTTATAATATATCCAGCCAGATATTCTTCAAGATGCTGGAGTACAAGGATCTGATTCCCTGCTGTACGGGCATGATACAGAAAGAGGTGGCAGAGCGCATCACAGCAGCACCCGGCAATAAGACATACGGCATCCTGAGTGTGCTGATACAGGCCTGGTATAATGTAGAATACCTGTTTACCGTTCACGAGCATGTCTTCAACCCACCCCCAAAGGTCAAGAGTGCCGTTATCCGTATGACCAGGAACACCACGCAGGATCTGGGCTGCGACGAACGTCTCTTCAAGCGTGTGGTGAAGACCACCTTCAACCAACGACGCAAGACGCTGCGCAACAATATCCGTCCGCTCTTGGGCGAGCTGGATGCTGAACGTGCCAAGGCAGGCCTCCCTGCATTGGATCATACTGCCTTCCTGCAAGACGAGATATTCAACAAACGACCAGAACAATTAAGCGTAGCAGAGTTTATTGACTTGACCCGACGGGTCAGTGTAGAGTTGAAAGTTGAAAATTAAACCGAAATAACGGTATATCGAAACAACGAAATAACGAAAAAAAAGAGCCGAACAAATTATTTTCAAAAAAAATGTTCAATGTTCAATGCTCAATGTTCAATGATTTTTCATACCTTTGCAGCCACAAACAACAAAAAGCATTTAACAAACAGATAAAATGGACGATTATCACGCGGAGAATATGAATTTGTAGCCGCCCAGGAGCATCAAAAGGAACTCCGGGCAGGCAACACTGTTATGGACCCTTTTAAGCCAGAGTACTGAAAGATGCAAACATACTGGAACACTACGAATGGTCTGCGTACCATCGACAAATGGGAACCCAACTGCTGGGTTCAGGTTACATGCCCAACACAGGAAGACATTGACTTCCTGGAAAAGAAATTAGGAATCCCCGATTATTATGTTTCCGATATCGCCGATACCGACGAGCGTGCCCGTTACGATATAGACGAGGGTTGGGTACTTATCATCCTGCGTATCCCCTACGTTAAGGAGATGAAAAGCCGTACCCCCTACACCACTATCCCCCTGGGTATCATCATGAAGGGCGATGTGCTGATTACGGTGTGCAACTTCGAAACTAATATGATGATAGACTTCGTGAGCTATCAACAGAAGCGCGGTTTGGGATTCACCGACTCGGTGGATATGATATTCCGCCTCTTCCTGTGCAGCGCGGTTTGGTATCTGAAGCGCCTGAAGCAGATTAGCTTGCTCATAGACAAGGCCAAGAGGAACCTTGACCACAACATCAATAACACAGACATTATATCACTGAGCCGCCTTCAGGACAGTTTGACCTACTTTGTAACTTCTATCAGAGGCAACGAGAACCTGCTGTCAAAGCTGAAGTTCAAACTACCCGTTGACGAGTTGGATGCCGATATGATCGAGGACGTCAACATCGAGATGAGTCAGGCCCGCGAGACCTGTAACATCTACACCAACATCCTGGACTCTACGATGGACACATACGCCAGTATTATTAACAATAATGTAAGTAGCGTCATGAAGGTGCTCACGAGTATCAGCATTATCCTGATGTTCCCCACGTTGATAGCCAGCTTGTTCGGTATGAACCTTATCAACGGTATGGAACACGCTTGGTGGGGATTCCCCTTTGCTGTAATACTCTCTATTGGCGTTACAGTACTATTCTGGTGGTATTTTAAACGGAAAACGTGGATTTAATTCACTTTTTCTCAAAAAAAAGCTTTTTTTATTAGGTTATAAGGGATATTTTACCTTATTTTGTGTTTTGCAACTCCGAAGAATCGGGGTAGATAATACTAAAAACTTTAAATGATGGACTCTTTAGAGACTAATGTAACTACTGCCACAGAGCAGTCTTCTGAGATCACAGAGATGAATGCAGCACCTGCAGAACCCGCAACACCTGCTGCACCTGTTTACACCACCAAAGAGGAGGTTGTTAATCGCGTAAAGGAAATCGCCCAGAGCGAGGAACTGGCAGAGAAGCAAGAACTTGACTTGCTGAAACAACTCTTCTACAAGTTTCACAACAACGACATACAAGAGGCACGCAATGCCTTTATAGAAGGCGGTGGCGAACCCGAGAAGTTCGAACCGCAGATAGATCCTCTGGAACCCGAGTTCCGCGCATCCATGCAGTTGATTCGCGACCGCAGAGCTGCCGCACAAGAGGAACTGGAACGCCAGAAGGCAGAAAACCTGAAGAGAAAACTGGAGATTCTGGACCGCATACAACAATTGGCCTCCACACCAGAGGAAGCAAACAGCGCCTTTGACGAGTTCAAGGCTCTGCAGGCCGAATGGAAAGAGATTAAGCAGGTGCCTGCTGAGCGTGCCACAGAATTGTGGAAGAACTACCAGCTATACGTTGAGCAGTTCTATGATTTGCTGAAGTTAGGACACGAGTTGCGCGACTACGACTTCCGCAAGAACCTGGAGACCAAGACACGTCTGTGCGAAGAAGCTGAGGCACTGATAGAGGCTCCCGAGGTGGTAGCAGCCTACAACCAGATGCTGATACTGAATCAGGAATGGAAAGAGACAGGTCCCGTTGCCCGTGAACTCCGCGAGGAGATTTGGAACCGCTTCAAGACTGCCACCACAGCAATATACAAGCGTCATCAGGACTTCTTCGAGGCTCGCAAGGCCAAGGAGGAGGAGAACCTAAACCAGAAGACCGCCTTGTGCGAACAGATAGAGGCTATCTCAACAGATGATTTGAAGACCTCTTCCGACTGGGACGAGATGACCAAGAAGATTATTGAGATGCAGGCTACTTGGAAGACCATCGGCTTTGCACCCCAAAAGATGAATACAGCTATCTTCGAGCGCTTCCGCAAGGGATGCGACGCATTCTTCGAGAAGAAGGCTCAGTTCTTCCAGGCCCTCAAGGAAAGCCTGAACGAGAATCTGGCCAAGAAGAAGGAGCTGGTTGAGAAGGCAGAATCCCTGAAGGACAGCACAGAATGGCGCAGCACTGGCGATATCCTTATCAGATTGCAGAAGCAGTGGAAGGAGATCGGCAATGTGCCCCACAAGTATTCAGAGGAACTCTGGAAGCGCTTCGTTGGCGCTTGCGACCAGTTCTTCGAGGCTCGTCAGCAGGCAACAGCAGGTGTCCGCGATGAGCAGAATGCCAATAAGGAGGAGAAGCAGAACATCATAGAGCGCCTGAAGGAACTGGCGGCCAAGGAAGGCGAGGAAATTATTCAGGAGGTGAAAGAACTGCAGAAGAAGTGGAACGAAGTTGGACACGTTCCCTTCCGCGACAAGGACCGCCTCTATAAGGAATATCGCGAGGTTTGCGATAAGATCTACGGTGCCCTGAGCGCTTCTCACGCTAAGCGTCACTTGAATAACTTCCGCAACAACCTGGCTCAGAAGATCGAGAAGGAAGGCGGTAGCCTCAGCAATGAGCGCCAGCGCATGATGCGTGCCTATGAGCGTATGCGCGACGAGCTGAATACCTACGAGAACAACCTGGGCTTCCTCAGCAGCAACAGCAAGAAGGGCAACTCACTGGTTGATAGCATGAAGAAGAAGGTTGAGAAGCTACGCGACGAACTCTCTCTGCTGGCTCAGAAAATCAAGGCTGTTGACGAGCAGATAGCCAACGAAGGAAAGTAAAATATATTATATTATATGTAAAAATAAAGCCCTCATTCCTGAGGGCTTTATTTTTACAATTACTTGCAAGCAGGGCACCAGGGCTTGAGCTGCTGGAAGAAGTCGTTACCCTTGTCATCTACCAAGATGAAAGCGGGGAAGTCTTCTACGTCAATCTTCCAGATAGCCTCCATACCCAACTCGGGATACTCAACGCATTCGATGCTCTTGATGCTGCTCTGGCTCAATACGGCAGCAACACCACCGATAGTACCCAGATAGAAGCCACCATGCTTCTTGCAGGCATCTGTTACCTGCTGTGTACGGTTGCCCTTGGCAATCATAACCAAAGAAGCACCATTAGCCTGGAACTCATCTACATAGGGGTCCATACGGTTGGCTGTTGTGGGACCCATAGAACCGCAGGGATAACCCTCTGGAGTCTTAGCAGGACCTGCATACAGCACAGGATAATCCTTGAAGTACTGAGGCATTCCCTCGCCGGCATCCAGACGAGCCTTCAATTTGGCATGAGCAATATCACGAGCCACTATGATGGTACCCTTCAGGTTCACACGGGTACTAACGGGATACTTCGTCAACTCAGCACGAACAGCATCTATACCCTTGTTCAGGTCAATCTCGATACCCTTAGGACCTTCACCTGGGTTACGCAGTTCCTCAGGAATGAGCTCTGTGGGGTTGCTGTCCATCTTCTCGATCCAGATACCATCCTCATTGATCTTGGCCTTGATATTACGGTCTGCAGAGCAGCTGACACCCATACCAACGGGTAGAGAAGCGCCATGGCGAGGCAGACGGATCACACGAATGTCGTGTGCCAGATACTTACCACCGAACTGAGCACCCAGACCAATCTTCTGAGCCTCCTTCAGCAATTTCTCCTCCAGGTCGATATCGCGGAAGGCACGACCTGTCTCGTCGCCTGTGGTAGGCAGACTGTCGTAATACTTGATAGAACCCAGCTTCACAGTCAGCAGGTTCTTCTCGGCACTGGTACCACCAATAACGAAGCAGATGTGATAAGGAGGACAAGCAGCTGTTCCCAGATGC
>CAMOMP010000088.1:0-6395 GCA_946619915.1 uncultured Prevotellaceae bacterium
CGGCATGGGCCGCACCAGGTCCCCCATACATCCAACAGCACGATTTTTCCCTTGTAGGGTTCCAGAATCTTCTGCAGCAATGTCTCGCCTTCGCTGATGCCATTCAGGCTGTCGGACGATTTGAGAACCAGCTTGTCAAATTCGCGGTTCTCTAAGGCCAGGTAGTAGTTGTTCCTGTTCTCAATCAGCTCCATACTGGCAGGCAGGGATATTATCTTCTTAAGGGAATCTGTTACTTCTGGAAGGAATGACTGATGGATCCCTTCCAGTCTGCCCCACGCTTGGCTTGTAAGAAAGAGGTCTCTGATGACTGGATCCGTGCCCAGCGAGTCCAGGCGATGCAGTTCTTTTTCTAATTCGGAAAGGAAGGACTTTCCGTTAATGGTTTTACGGGCTCTTGGACTATTGAGAATCTTCTCCACTTCTTTTATGAGGTCGGCATTCCGGCTGTTCTCCTCCTCTGCAATCTTGATTTTTTCCTCCTGCGTAGCAGCCTGCTTAATGGATTCTTGTGCCTTCAGGATCCACTCTTTCCATCGGACAATAACGGCCCGTTCCTTTTCATTAGCAGCATATTCTTCAGCAAGGTCAAAATGTTTATATGAATATGTATAACGGTCAAATATTACTACATCCGTCAGATAGTCGTCCAAGAAATCCTCTTGCCACATATACAATGTGTATGGTTTCTCCAGATGCGCCCAGAATGTGTCTGATGCGAATCTCTTGACATTGTCAGGCAGATGATGGCTTTCGTTCCTGAAACGTGACTGCCCCACGTTGCGGGCCTGATTCCAGAAGGTATTGCCCTTCCGGTATCGGAGATAGCGGTCGGAAAGCATAGGGTGTTCCTCTTTCAGCCATTGAAGTTTCTCGGGCAGTTTCTTCAGCAGACTATCGGTGGAGGCAAGAAACCGGTCAAAGTCTGTATCATCATACCCCATGTAAACGGATTCTGTGTCAAGCGGATATTTCAGCATCTCGTTCTGCATACGTACATCCTTACCCATGAGAAGTTTCTGCCCTGACTTGGAATCCGAGAACAGGAAGTAAGTCTGCCCTGGCTCTACTACGGTCCATATATAGTTGTGATACCATATAAGCGTAATGCGGGTGGTGTTGAGTATGGGGAATCTCAGCACAAAGCGTCCTAATGAATCTATGCTGGCAGATGCATTTTCTTGCTTATTCTTCAGAATGTTAGAATAATGGGCTTCAACCTCGCTTTTCTTTTTCCTGTCCTGTTCCGGCATGTCCTTCAGCCATCCGATGATGGTTATGGTATCCGTCTTATAGCCGTTATCCACAAAGTCTGTGCGGGTGTCCTTTACGGGGTAGTCGGGCAGGGTTTTCGTGTTTATGATGTCATAGTCGGCCTTCTTGCCGGCAATCTCTAATCTGCGCAGTCCGTTCTTCGGTTTCCCTACGTTTACGGTTATTTCCCTGCCATTATTCTCCAGAACGAGGGAATATTTGTCGCCATTCTGTTGCTTCTGCATATAGTTCCAGAACTGGCAGTCGTAGATGGCAAAGTCATTGAAGAATCCGATTTCCCAGTCGCCAGTCTGCGTGTTGCGCCAGTTAGAGGGGTAAAGCTCTTCAGGTTTAAAAGTCCTGACAACAGTTAGCGGGTTGTTTACGGCGTTCCGGTCAAAGTAATTGGCGGCGGCTCCGGGGCTGATAATGCGGAAGGCCATGTCGGGGTTGGTAACAGTAGGGGTGCCTGAAAGGCTTGTGAAGCGCAAATCCGCTACGCCGTTCACCATCATGCCGTTCTGGCGGCAGGTGTTGACAACCTTAGCCAGCTCTTTTCCGGTCAGCCGGCCCGGCTGGATACAGAAGCTACGGCCGTCACCTGTGAGCATGGGGGTTATCCATTCGGCGCAATAAGATGCGATGGGCATTTGGTTGTTATAGACGTTCAGCCACTTCATGATAGCCTTTTCCAATATGGACAGCCAGTTATAGGTACCGTTCTCTCCCGTGCTGAAAATCTGTTTGTCAATCTGCGGGAAGCGGTTGCTGACGCATACCCGGATGGGGTTGCCGTCGGGGTCGAACATATCCACACGGAACGAGTCCGGGGCCTCCTGATGGATGATGGACTTGATGAAACCGGGGTACATGCAGGCCATGTCCTTCAGCACGCCAAGGGCATTGGTCTGGATCATGCCTTTCTGTTGAATATCTGCCAATGCGGGGTTGCCGTTGGGGAACAGGCTGATGTCGTATGCTTTTATCTGCGCCCCTTCATAATCAAACACCTCCTTTGTACTTTCCAGCCAAAGTCTCTCTTCCGGCTTAGCCTGTTTGCAGAGCTGGAAATGGCGTCCCATGGGGGTGCGGCTGCTATAGGTAAGGTCTGTGAAATGGGGCAGCAGTCCTTTTAGCTTGCCGTTGCAGAATCCCCTCTTGCTGTCAGCCGAAGCGGGCAGCTGCTCAGCATCCGGCTGGGGGTTCAGGATGTAGAAGGCGCGTGTCAGGCTGTCCCCGCCCAATGTCAGGACGACTTCTCCTTCTACCTTCAGTATCCTCATCTCCTTATTACCGAAGATGGGTTCGTTGAAGGTAAGAACCGGGCCTTGGAGGGAGCATTCGCGTGCGAAGTCGCCCTGCTGGGTATAGTTCCATACGACGTGTGTGGCATCCTTCAGGATGATTCTTTCTACGGGGTCCGCCCCCATGGTGTTCATGGGGTGGTAATCCGAGAACCATCCGTCCCGTACATTACCCCATCTGTCCAGCACCAGCTCTTTCCCGATTAATTCACTCCAATCTGTGGCGCTGGCAGTCATAGAAAAAGAAACTGCCAGCATGAGGCTAATAAAAATCTTCTTGAACATAATGTTGTGTGTTATCTTTATATCTTATTATTAATTGTGTTTAGTCTGCTATCACGTAGTCACCCTCTAAAGTCAGTTCGAGGGGCGAATCTGGGAAGTTGCCATATACCATGATGGAGTAGGAGAAGGGACCTTCCTCTCCCTCTGCTGGGTGAAGCATGGCGCGGATGGCAAGATACTTTCCCGGTTCCGTATCGCGGGGCAAAGTCATTTGTATATTCTTAGAGATATTGTGCTCCTTCATCTCGCCATTCTCGTAGCTTGTCCAATGAGCGTAATATTCTTCCTTTACGTTTTGGGTTCCACCAGGGAAGATAAGTTCTACGCAGTCGCTGGAAGGAATTACGCTATCGATGCACAGATTCTCAGTTCCGGTGTTCTGTATCACCCACTCTCTGCCCTTCGAGTAGTTGGGCTTGTTCATTACGGTATCGATGTTACACTCGGTCTTACTTATCAGCGTGATTTCTGTTTGTTTTCTTTCTCCGAACTCCCTACGGATGAAGTCGCAACTGTTGAGCAGGCTGGCACAAGCCAGCGCTGCTACAATTGATAATGATTTCTTATTCATGTCTTTTATGTGTGTTAGTTTCGCTTATCAGTTGTAAGGGTTACTTTACTCTCAACACCTGACCACTACGGAGATGTGAATTGGGTTTTATATGATTGAGGCGACACAACTGCCTTACGGTAGTATGATTACGCCTTGCGATGGAGGCCAGCGTTTCGCCATGACGGATTCTAACCACTCGAGAGCCTTCAACTCCGCAGCTGTCCTGAACGCTCTCTTGGGTGCTGTCCTGAACGCTCTCCTCAATACTATTGGCGTCTGATAGTGCCACAGTTCTTGCACCCTTGTTTGCCTTCACAACCTTTATCTCGCGAATCTTCATGCGGTCTGTGCATTCGTGAGCTTTGATGGTAATCTTAAACTTGCCAGCATCCACATGTGGGAGGTCAATCCAATGATAAACCCAATCCTCGCCCCATTGAGAGAATTGCTCCCATGAATCTTCAGTCTCTCTCTCCAAATGAGGGAACAGCATATCGTATTTGCCCACTTCATCGCATCCAATAGTATTGATGTGAAGACCATCCTCTGAGGGGCGCAGCACAGCTTCCTTCTCCTTTCCGCCATCCATATAGCTGAAGGTATAGGTAAGGCCTGCGTCGTACCCTTCCGTCAATGACATGAACTGGTAGGCTCCTTCCTCGGGAAGATTTACCTCCTTTTCTAATACGGCGGAATAGGTTATATCATCATACTTGTCCATCTCAAGTTGAATAGCATAATGAGGAAGACCGCTGAAACCAGTACGAATGTCGACTATATATTCGTCAAGGTTAGTGGACGTCTTCAGCGTCCAGCCTATTGATGATAGTTTCTTCCTATTTTGGATGAGTTCTATTTCGTGGCCCTCATTATCCTCCCATGCAGCAATCTTAATGCCGGTTCCTATTAAACAGGCTATTCCAAGACCGAGGGCAAAAATCCATACCACTACAAGGGTCGTTGTTACAGAGGAACGAAGCTTCTTGCCGCCACGCAGCAGACGTATGATACCGAAGGTGGGAAGTGCCACTATCGTCAACCAACAAATCAAGGTTATAAGGAATAAAGGCTGGCATGCGTCGACAAAGGAGGAGAATGCTGGGAAAAATGGCATGTCACCTATTAAACCTACTACCATAGACGTTTTGATTCCTGCGACAACAATTAAGGTAATAAGCAAGCCAATGGTAAATAGGATAAAGGGAAACAGAACTGTTATCCCGACAACGACAACCAGCGCCTTTAGGCAACCGCCGGCATAATTACTCTGGTCACGTTGTTGTACGATAGGACGTTGTGATTCGTCCATTACCTGTCGTGCAATATTCTGCGGATTGATAGGCTTTCCCTTCATACGCAAGCGGTCCTCGGGTGCCCAGGCTACTGGCATTAAGATTGCTAATACAACGTAGGCGATGATGAGGCCAAACCCCCAGAATTGAATATTAAGGAAGAAACGATGTCCTGGCAACCACCATAGGAAATTGAAGGTTGAACCCAGAAAGGAGAGGAGTATGATTCCCACGTAGCCTATACGCCACCACAGTACATCTCCGCCAAAGTAAGCCGCAAAGCCTGAAAGTACGCCGCTCACCTTTTTGTCGTAAGGGTCGCGATAAAGGCGTTTGCCTTTTCTTCCATTTGTGAAGGAAGAAGCCGTAGAATTCTCATTCTCGTCGGATTTCTCTTCGTCTGCGGGAGATGGGTCGGGGGAGAGGCCATCCATTTCCTCTGGTTTACCCAAGCGCTGAATGATATCCGTTACATGGTCTATGTTAATGGCTTCTGCGCCCTGTGCTTTTACTTCGTCCAGAAGCTCTGCGATGCGTGCTTCTATGTCTTCGGCAATTTCTTCACCACTTTCGCGAGAGCGGAAATAGTTACGAAGCGACTGCTCGTAGGTGGAGAGCATCTCGTAAGCATCCTCGTCCATTTGGAAGAGCCGCCCACAAAGGTTGATTGTGATATTCTTTTTCATGAATTTGTGTTTGTGTTTTTAGACTATTTTTGTGTGTGAATTCTTCAGAACATTTATGGTTCTTTCTATCTCGCTCCAGGCAAGATCCATTTCTGCAAGGAAACCTTGTCCCTCGGCAGTTAGGCAGTAATACTTGCGGGGTGGTCCTTGCGTGCTCTCCTGCCATTCATAGGCAAGAAGGCCATCCTTTTTCAGACGCGTAAGCAGTGGGTAAAGCGTTCCTTCCACCACCAGCAGGTCTGCTTCCTTCAGCTGCTGGATGATATCTGACGCATAAGCCGCCTGCCGCTTCAGAAGCAGGAGTATGCAGTACTCCAGCATTCCCTTACGCATCTGCGATTTAGCATTGTTAATATCCATGATATAAAGGTGTTAGTATTGATAGGGAGCTTTAGGAGCTAACAGCCATAAAACAAGGTATGCCATCAGTCCGAAACCGAAGCCGAAGAAAGCAACAAGGAATCCTACTCGTACCAGCAGAGGGTCAATCTCGAAGTACTCGGCCAAGCCGCCGCATACACCACCAATCTTCTTGTCTGTAACAGACAGATAAAAACGTTTGTTGTCCATAATACTTTTGTTTTTAAAGGATATTTTTTTAGTTTTCTGCTGCAAATTAAAGGAGAAATATAATACCTTGCAATACATAGTACCTGAAAAATGTTTGGAAATAACATTAATTAACAAATCGAAAAGTTCTTTGTTTTGTTAATAAAGGGCTGTGGGAGCGGGCTTGACCTATGGTCAAGATATAGAAAACGGTTTTTCTTGGATACTACGTATACTTATTTTGTTACGCAGGATATTTAAAAGGAGCGTGAGATAGTTATAAAAAGGGACTAATAGGTGTTAACAATCTTTTTATGATAAAAATTGCACACTTTTGCAAAAAATGTGTAACTTTGCAGCGCCTTTCTTGAAAAGGCGTTGCTTTTTTAGATAAAATAAATACATTATTATAATTAATATGGCTTTGAAAATTGTTGTGCTGGCCAAGCAAGTGCCAGACACCCGTAACGTG
>CAMOMP010000089.1:0-5987 GCA_946619915.1 uncultured Prevotellaceae bacterium
CAAGGTTACTCGTGGTTACATTAAAGTGCAGGAGGGGGTAAATGACAGAATATAAGCGTTTAAGCGACTATATCAGAGAAGTGATTATTCGTAATCGGGAGCATAGGGCGATGCAAGCTTATACCTTCGGAGATGGTTCGGAGTAGGTTCGAAGATGGAAGATGTAACAAATCCTAGTATCGGCTCAAAATAATTCCACAAAATGTGATTTTTAGCTCAGAATGAGCCGATAATTGAAAAATTATTCGCATCTTTGAGCTGATACTCGAAGATACTCCCATTCGAAAAAAAATCAAAATCTTTTGTTTTTTTTGCTCATTTAATCGCATCTTTGAGCTGATTAAAGAACGTAATGATATGGATATATCAAGAGACATCTTGCAGTTCCTGCATTATCATCCACTGTCATCGAGGGATGAAATAATCCGTGGGTCGGGTTTTGAGGGTAGCGATGCTACCATGAAACGTCTGCTCGCTGCTGCTGTGGCTCAGGGAGATGTGGTGGTGGAAGGCAAGGCGCGTGCCACAAGGTACAGGCTGTCGGATCAAGGGTTCCCTGATTCGCACGTAGACTTTAGACCTTAGACTTTAGACATCTTACATCTTACATCATACATCTTACATCTTACTTCTTACTTCTTACATCGGTTAGCGGATATCGGATAATGTCCAATTTTCAATTCTCAAACATGTGGGCAAGACTACCCATACCCTGTAATCGATTTATTGTTAAACAAGGTTAAATATTATAGTAAATCGTTTGCGATATAAAATAATCACCCTACCTTTGCATCGCAAACGATATAAATATAAATAAATATGCAGAGAATTTATGATTTCAAGGCTCTAACGAGCAAAGGTAAGGAACTGGATTTCGCACAGTTCCAGGGAAAAGTACTGCTGATAGTGAACACTGCCAGCAAGTGTGGATTCACACCCCAGTTTGCTGGGCTGGAGGAGCTCAACCAGAAATACAAGGATAAGGGTCTAGTTGTTATCGGCTTCCCATGCAACCAGTTCAAGGAGCAAGACCCAGGCAGCGACGGACAGATTGAGGAATTCTGCCAGTTGAACTATGGCGTTACTTTCCAGATTATGAAGAAGGGAGATGTGAACGGCCCTGAAGCTGAACCCATCTTTGAGTACCTGAAAGCTCAGGCTCCTGCCGAGGAATACAAGGGGTTGAAAGGTAAGGCAGCCAAGGCGCTCTTTAAGGCTATCAGTAAGAGTGTGGAGAAAGATAGCGACATCAAGTGGAACTTTACCAAGTTCCTGATATCAAAAGACGGAAAGACCATCAGACGCTATGCTCCTACTACAGCCCCGAAAGACTTTGAGAAGGATGTAGAAGCAATGCTGTAAAGGACAAAAGACTATGCATGAAGAATTAAGACTTGACAAGCAGATCTGTTTCCGTCTATACACGGCAGCACGACTGATAACCCAGGCATATACCCCCATCTTGAACACGCTGGGAATCACCTATCCGCAATACCTGGTACTAATGGTGCTTTGGGAGAAGGACGGACAGCCGGTGAACGACATTGCCCATCGCCTGCTATTGGAAACCAACACCGTTACTCCCCTACTACAACGCATGGAGAAACTGGGTATCGTGTTCAGGAAAAAAGGGGAAGAGGACAAACGTCAGCAAATAGTAAGCCTGACGGAGAAGGGAAAGGCTATGGAGGAACAGGCCTACGAGTGTATCCCCGCCGGCATGAGAAAGGAAATGAGGGCCTGCCCATTCAAATTGGAGGATTACGTCCACCTGGCAAAAGACCTGGATACAATTATTGAAACACTAAAGAAAAAATAAAATTATGAAACAGTATCAATGTGAGAATTGCAAATTCAGAGCCTACTACGACAAGAACCCTAAGTCTGCCTTGGGCCGCTTCTGGCGATGGCATATCAACTTCTGCCCCGGTTGGAAAGGGTACTTTAACAGTCTAAGCGATGAGAAGAAAGCAGAATTAAGGGAGAAATATCAGTTTACGAAATACCAATAATAATATAAGGTATTATATATATATAAGAGACAAAGGAAATGGCACAGAAGAGATTTCACAGACATTTTGAGACGCCGGGCAAACCGCTCTACTGGATAATCCTGGCATACATTGCATTGGCATGGTTCTTCCCGGTGATAGGACTTATAGCTATTATCTGCATGATAGGTCCTGTACTGACAAGTATCTGGAAGGGACGCTGGTGGTGCGGACATGTATGCCCGCGCGGAAATATGTACGACCGTTTATTGTCGAAGTATTCGCCCCACCGTCCAATCCCTCAGTTCGTACGCACCTTCGGCTTCCGCCTGTTCATGGTGATATTCATCTTTAGCATGTTTGGACTTCAGCTGACGCTGACTGTTCCCTGGAGCGAGGGAGGATTAGCCATGTGGGCTGGCATCGGTCGTGTGTTCTGGACAATCATAGTAGTTACCACCATTGTGGGTGTTGTCCTCTCGTTCATCTATGCACCACGCACCTGGTGCTCGTTCTGCCCGATGGGAACCATCTCTAACTGGGTGGCACCGAAGAAGGCTCCCCTGCCTGGCCCATTTAGCAACATCCACGTTGCCAGCAGTTGCCAGATGAAGTGTAAAAGCTGTGCACGTGTCTGCCCCATGCAGCTCACACCCTATGACAGCCGCGGACAAGAGAACGGCTACCTGCATCCCGACTGCATCAAGTGCAGTAAATGCACCCTGGCATGTCCAACCAAGATAATGACAATGAAATAAAGACAGAAATTATGAAACAGATTGAATATCCCACACAAGGAACGTGTTCCAAATTGATTACTGTAACAGCAGACGACAACAATGTGATTCAGCAGGTATCCTTTCTTGGCGGTTGTCCGGGCAACCTGCAGGGAATCTGCAGCCTGGTAAAAGGCCAGAAGATAGATGATGTTATCGACAAGCTAGATGGCATCCGCTGCGGTGCCAAGCCAACCTCATGCCCCGACCAGCTTTGCCAGGCGCTGAGGCAACTGAAATAAACACCCGTTTATGGAACTGGCGCAGCCGGAGTTCTATAGAAGGATGGCGGAAGGTCAGTAAGAAAATGGAGATAGAATTTGCATATATGAATTATAATATGTACTTTTGTGACACAAAATACAAATTATATACGCAAATTTTAACCTAATGCTTCAAAAAGTGAAACTAAAAAGCAGCATCATTATTGGTAGCCTTTTGCTATCAGCATCATTGGCAAGCGCCAAGAACTATTCGGTATTTACCGAAGGATTGATAAAGGATATAACTCCCAAAGGTTGGCTTCTGGAATACATGCAACGCATGAAGGAGGGTATGACGGGGCACCCCGAGGCCCTCTCCTACCCTTACAACACTTGTCTGTGGGCGGGCGACATCCCACGCAACGGGGACTACGGGCAGGACTGGTGGCGCTATGAGCAGACTGCCTATTATACGGACGGATTGCTGCGTCTGGGCTATTTGCTGAAGGACGAAGAACTGATCAGCAAAGGCGAAGAGGGTATAAAATATACGCTGAACCATCCGCAGAGCAACGGCAGACTGGGAAACGGGGTGATATCAAGCCTCTGGCCACAGGCGGTCTTCTTCCGTGCCCTGAAAGCTTACTACGAGGTGACGGGCGACCGAAAGGTGCGTACCGCCCTGACCAACAACTACAACTCTATGACAACAAGCGACCTGTGCAACGGGCGCCGTCACATTGTTAATATAGAGGGTATGATGTGGCTGTACGGTCAGCAGGCACAGACGGCACTGATGACAAAGGCAAAGACTGCCTACAGAACGGGTGGCTTTGAGCTGGACAGCAAGGTGGCCGGGGCAGAGGACTTCCTGTACATACATGGCGTTACGTACAGCGAGATGCTGAAGATTCCCATGCTGCTGTATGCCTACACGGGCGATAAGTCGTACCTGACGCTGGCGCTGAATGCCGAGAGACGACTGGAACGCGACCATCTCCTGCCCGACGGCGTTCCCAGCAGCGAGGAATATACGGTTGGCAACGACATAGACCAGGTACACGAGACCTGCGACATCATAGACTATACTTGGTCGCTGGGCTACTTCCTGACGGCAACGGGCGAAGCTGAATGGGCGGACCGCATAGAGCGTGCTGTCTTTAATGCGGGACCTGCCTGCCACACGAAGGATTTCCGCTCGCTGCAGTACTTCTCGGGGCTAAACCAGATTCTGTGTACAGGTAACTCGGACAATACTTACTTCAAGCGCGGCTCTACCTGGCAAGCTTACCGCCCCACACACGAGACGGAATGCTGTGCGGGCAACATACACCGATTGATGCCTAATTTTGCCAGTCGCCTGTGGCTGCGCGGAGAGAATAACGCCATCGTGGCTGCCATGTACAGCCCTTCGGAGATTGCCTTCAAGGTGGGGACAGACAGTGTGCGCATCGTGGAGGAGACCTACTATCCCTTCAGCGGGCATATCGACTTCCGTTTCAGCATGAAGAATGCAACGGAATTCCCCTTCCTCTTCCGCATTCCAGGATGGTGCAAAAAATATACGGTAAAGATTAACGGGGAGGCGGTTAACGTTGATGCCAAGGCTCAGACGTTTGCCACACTGAACCGCACATTCCAGAATGGCGACGTAGTGAGCGTTGACTTCGAGATGAAACCTCAGATATGCACACTGAATGCCGACCAGGGACAATACGTGGAATGCGGTCCCCTGCTCTACTGCTTTGCCATTCCGCAAACGATGACGGAGGATACCAATGTCTATAGCAATATGGCAGGCAAGGTGCCCGAGAACCCCGACTTTAAGTGCTGGAGCATCACACCATCGGGCCAGTGGAACTATGGCATGGTGCAGGGCGAGCAGCAGCTTACCCTCGTTACCGACAAGAACCTGCTGGCAACGGCCTATCCCTTCGACAAGGAGACGGCTCCCGTATCGATAGAGGTGGATGTGACACCCGTCAAATGGACCATTCTGGACAACCGCTACAACCCCGTAACGCCAAGCACGAACACTACGGTGGCCAACGGCTCAGCACAGAAGATACGCCTTATCCCCTACGGATGTACGGAGCTGAGGGTTACGGTATTCCCTACGCTGGCCAAGGAAAGCGAGAAGACGTTGACGGAGCAGCTGCTGGTGAACCCCGACTTCGAGCAGACCTCTGCCACGGCCTTCAACCACGGAGGCGTAGAGAAGAAGGCTTACCTGCCCTACGGATGGAAAGTGAGAGGAACACTGAGCGGTTCCAGCTACGGCATCAACAGGGATGCGGTGAACCACCACGGCGAGAATGTTTGTTGGTACAACACCATACCCTTCCCTGCCAACTTCCAGCTGTACCAGACGATTCCTGCCAGCAAGCTGAAGGCTGGCACCTACCGCGTGACCTGCCAGCTATGGGTGGCGAACAACAAGAAGGGTGTTACCCGTCTGTTTGCGAACGACAACGTGGCATACTTTGGCAGCGAGAGTGACTACCAGAACTGCCTGACGGAAGGTGAAGAGGCTACCTTTGCGGGCTATACAGGAGACACGGGCGGCACGCCGTTCATCCTGAAGGATATGGAGGTAACGGTTCATGTGTCGGCAGGCGAGTCGCTGACCTTAGGAATACGCAGCGGAAACATGAAGAGCGATGGCTCCGTTACGACATCAAACGACGGAACGGGATGGTTCAAGGTGGATAACTTCAGGATAGAACTCATAGAAGATGATGAGACGGCAATAAATCGCCCCTCTCCCCAGCCCTCCCCCAAATGGGAGGGGGCGGTGTTTGATTTGAACGGCAGAAGATTGGCCAATTCAAATTTCAAAAATCAAATTTCAAAATTAAAGAACGCCATATGCATCGCTAACGGCAAAAAGGTGATGTTATAATTCAAAATTCTCACACAGATTCCACAGATTTATTTTAGTCCCGCAGAAATAGCAGAAATAGCAGAAATTTTATTCGCAGGTCAAATGATTCTTGGTTGATAGAGCAGCACTTTCG
>CAMOMP010000090.1:0-5926 GCA_946619915.1 uncultured Prevotellaceae bacterium
TAGCTCGCCAGGCTCATAACCTGGAGGTCGCCCGTTCGAGTCGGACCCCCGCAACCAAGAAGAAGCCACAACGGCTTCTTTTTTTTGTGTCTACGCATTCTTGCAAGCACTAATCACGAATCAGTAAATGCTTGTTGTTGTGATAAAATGTTACGAAATTTGCCCTTGTGTTGGCGTTTTTGACAATTTGTACTTTACAAAATGATAGGTATGTGCATAATTTTTATCCGTATAATGTTTGACATGAAGATTTAGTTTAGTAATTTTGTGTTATACTTTTAAACTAATTAAACAACTTAAACTAATAAGATATTATGTTAGACATTAATGATTTCATGCAGAAGCTGGAGAAGCGTCATCCAGGCGAGAGAGAATATTTGCAGGCTGTTCGCGAGGTGTTGGTCTTTATAAAAGATGTGTACGACCAGCATCCGGAATTTGAACGTAAAGCCCTTTTGGAGCGATTGGTAGAACCCGAACGTATCATTACCTTCCGCGTTCCTTGGGTTGATGACAAGGGGCAGGTTCAGGTTAATCTGGGCTATCGCGTACAGTTCAATAGTGCCATTGGTCCCTACAAGGGCGGTTTGCGTTTCCATGCATCTGTAAACCTGAGTATCCTTAAGTTCCTTGGTTTTGAGCAAACCTTCAAGAATGCCCTTACAACATTGCCTATGGGTGGTGGAAAGGGTGGTTCTGACTTCTCTCCACGTGGTAAGAGCGATGGCGAAATTGAGCGCTTCTGCCAAGCTTTTATGAGCGAGCTGTATCGTTATATAGGTCCTGAGGTTGATGTTCCTGCTGGCGATATAGGCGTTGGTGCCCGCGAGATTGGCTACCTCTTTGGCCAATATAAGAAGCTGACACGCGACTTCAGTGGCGTCCTCACGGGCAAAGGACTCGACTATGGCGGTTCCTTGATTCGTCCGGAGGCAACAGGTTTTGGAGGTCTTTACTTCGTTAACGAGATGTTGCAGACAGCTGGTCACGACATAAAGGGCAAGACGGTTGCCATCAGCGGTTTCGGTAATGTTGCTTGGGGCGCTGCCACTAAGGCTTCGGAGTTGGGTGCCAAGGTGGTTACCATCAGTGGTCCAGATGGTTATGTCTATGATCCTGACGGTATCGAAGGCAGCAAGATTGATTATATGCTGGAACTTCGTGCCAGCGGTAACGATATCGTGGCACCTTATGCTGATGAGTTCCCCAGCGCCACCTTCTATCCTGGCAAGAAACCTTGGGAGGTAAAGGTTGACATTGCCCTGCCTTGTGCTACCCAAAACGAATTGAATGCAGAAGATGCTGAGCAATTGATTGCCAACAATGTGCTCTGTGTTGGCGAGATTAGTAATATGGGTTGTACGCCAGACGCAATAGACTTGTTCCTGCGTAATAAGATTTTGTACGCTCCTGGCAAGGCTGTCAATGCAGGTGGTGTAGCTACCAGCGGATTGGAGATGAGCCAGAATGCCATGCACCTGTCATGGAGTGCTGAGGATGTTGACAAGCGCCTGCACGAGATTATGCATGGCATCCACAAACAATGTTGTAAATATGGTACTCAGTCTGACGGCTACATCAATTACGTCAAGGGTGCCAACGTGGCTGGCTTTATGAAGGTTGCCAGGGCTATGATGGCTCAGGGTATTGTATAACCCCCTCTCATGTCAACTTCGCACAAAAAGGTTACATTAAAATTTGGTGGTTTCGGACAAAGACGTTATCTTTGCATCGTAAGAGTATCCACTAGATGTTAAACCTCAAAAACAAAAAGAACATGAAAAAGTATGTTTGTGATGTCTGCGGTTATGAGTATGACCCTGAAGTTGGAGACCCTGAGAACAACATTCCAGCAGGTACGGCTTTCGAAGATCTGCCAGAAGATTGGGTTTGTCCACTTTGCGGCGTTGGTAAAGATGAATTCAGCGAGGCATAAAATTACAAGCAATGGAGGTGATTTCGCCTCCATTGCTTTTTGTATTCCCCTCACTTATTCGTACCTTTGAGACTGCGTCTCGAAGGTACTCTCGTTCGGAAAAGAAAAGAAAAACAAGCTTTTCTTTTGCTTTTCGCTCACTTATTCGTAACTTTGAGACTGCGTCTCGAAGGTACTCTCGCTCGGAAAAGGAAATAAAAATAAACTTTTATTTCGCTTTTCGCTCGCTTTTTCGTACCTTTGTACCCCAAAATAAATATATAAGGTAGAAAGGTTCAAATATTAAGAGAAAATGTTAAGAATAGCAGTACAGTCGAAAGGCAGATTATTTGAGGATACAATGGCGCTGCTGGCAGAGGCAGGCATTAAGGTTAGCAGCAGCAAACGTACTTTGCTGGTGCAGAGCAGTAACTTCCCCGTAGAGATTCTTTATCTTCGCGATGATGATATTCCACAGAGCGTGGCAACAGGTGTTGCCGACCTGGGTATTGTTGGTCAGAACGAGTTTGAGGAGCGTCAGGAGGATGCAGAGGTTATCCGTCCTTTGGGCTTCAGTAAGTGTCGTCTGTCCCTGGCTATCCCCAAGGCTGTTAATTATACAGGCCTGAAATGGTTTGAGGGTAAGAAAATTGCTACGTCCTATCCTGGTATCCTGCGTCGTTTTATGCAGAAAAACCATATTGCTGCCGATATCCATGTTATAACAGGTTCTGTTGAGATTAGTCCGGGTATTGGCTTGGCTGATGCTATCTTTGATATCGTAAGTAGCGGCAGCACCCTTGTCAGCAACAACTTGGCAGAGGTTGAAGTGGTAATGAAGAGCGAGGCTTTGCTCATCGGTAACAAGAATATGAGCGATGAGAAGAAGGCTGTGCTGGACGAGCTGCTTTTCCGTATAGAGGCTGTAAAGAATGCTGAGGACAAGAAATACGTGCTGATGAACGTCCCAACCGATAAGGTGAAAGAGGTTGTTAATATCCTGCCCGGTGCCAAGAGCCCCACAGTGATGCCTCTTGCAACAGAAGGATGGAGCAGCGTTCATACTGTTATTGACGAGAAGCGTTTCTGGGAGATTATCCGTCAGTTGAAGGACCTGGGTGCACAAGGTATCCTGGTTGTTCCCATCGAGAAGATGATTCTGTAAGTTTCAACTTTCAATTTTCAACTTTCAATGAAAATATATAAGTATCCCACTCGTGAGGAACTGAAAGAACTGCTAAAGCGTCCTGTGCGTGATGCCGGTCAGCTGAATGCTACTGTTGCTGCTGTACTGGCAGACATAAAGACTAAAGGCGATGCTGCAGTAAAGGAGTACGAGGAGAAGTTCGACCATGTAAGTCTGCAGGACTTGGCTGTTACAGAGGCTGAGATGCAGGAGGCCGAGCAGTTGGTAAGCAACGATTTGAAGCAGGCCCTTGTGCTGGCTCATCAGAATATAGAGAAGTTCCATGCCTCACAGAAGTTCCAGGCAGAGCATGTTCAGGTTACCGATGGTGTGGAGTGCTGGCAGAAGTCAGTGCCCATTCAGAAGGTGGGTCTGTATATCCCTGGTGGCACAGCACCCTTGTTCAGCACGGTGTTGATGTTGGCTACTCCTGCCAAGATTGCGGGCTGTGAGGAGATTGTTCTGTGTACACCTCCCGCTCGTGACGGCAAGGTTAATCCTGCTATTTTGGTGGCTGCCCGTATTGCTGGCGTGAGCAAAATCTTCAAGATTGGCGGTGTGCAGGCAATCGGCGCTATGGCCTATGGAACAGAGTCTGTGCCTAAGGTGTACAAGATATTTGGTCCTGGTAATCAGTTCGTGATGTGTGCCAAGCAGCAGGTTAGTCTGCATGATGTGGCTATAGACATGCCCGCTGGTCCCAGCGAAGTGGAGGTGCTGGCCGACGATAGCTCTAATCCTGTCTTCGTAGCAGCCGACTTGCTGAGTCAGGCCGAGCATGGCGTGGACAGTCAGGTTTTGCTTGTTACCAAGAACGAGCAGATCATAGAGAAGGTTCAGCAGGAAGTAGAGCGCCAATTAGCTCTTTTGCCTCGTAATGAGATTGCTGCTCAGTCCTTGGAGTACAGTAAGATTATTCTGGTTCGTGATGATGAGGAGATGATGGATGTTACCAATCAGTATGCTCCTGAGCATCTTATCATAGAAACCAAGAACTATATGGAACTCTCTGAGAAGGTGATTAATGCAGGAAGCGTTTTCCTGGGCAGTCTTACACCCGAGAGTGCAGGCGATTATGCCAGTGGAACCAATCACACGTTGCCTACGAACGGCTATGCTGTGGCTTATAATGGCGTCAATCTGGATAGCTACAATCGTAAGATAACCTTCCAGCATATTACGGAAGAGGGTATCCAAAGCATTGGCCGTACCGTTGAGTTGATGGCTGAGGCAGAAGGATTGGATGCACATAAGAATGCGATGACGGTGAGAATGAGAAAATGAAGAGTTTTTCAAATTGAAAATTGAAAATTGAAAATTAATTTTTCTCTTTTCTCTTTTAATTCTTAATTAAAAAACGGTAAACAAATATTTCCAACTCAAAAACTCACAAACTTATAAACTCATAAACTAAATTATGACTTTTGAATTAGAAAAACTGGTAAGACCTAATATATGGGCATTGGAACCCTACAGTTGCGCACGCGATGAGTTCAAGGGGATGGATGCACACGTTTTCCTGGATGCTAATGAGAGTCCGTATAACGAACCTATCAATCGTTATCCAGATCCTTTGCAGGAAGAGGTGAAGAAGAAGCTTTCGCCCATAAAGCAGGTCAGACCATCACAGATATTCTTAGGTAATGGTAGCGATGAAGCTATAGACCTTGTTTACAGAATCTTCTGCGAACCAGGTAAGGATAATGTTGTAGCTATTGCTCCCACCTATGGTATGTATAAGGTATGTGCCGACATTAACAATGTGGCTTATCGTTCTGTCCTTCTGGATGAGAATTATCAGCTACAGGCTCAGAAAGTGCTGGATGCTACGGATGCCAATACCAAGGTTATCTGGTTGTGTTCTCCCAATAACCCAACGGGTAATGAATTGGACAAGAAGGAGATGCAGCGTATCCTGTTGGAGTTCCCTGGCATTGTTGTCATAGACGAGGCATATTCCGACTTCTCTGGCTTGCAGCCCTTCCGTCATTTTATGGACCGTTTCCCCAACATGATCGTACTGAATACTTTCAGTAAGGCCTGGGGATGTGCTAGTATTCGTTTGGGTATGGCTTTTGCCAGCGAGGAGATTATCGGCTTGTTCAATAAGGTGAAGTATCCTTACAACGTAAACAAACTGACTCAGGACAAAGCCATTCAGATGATGGATGATTGGGTAAAGGTTGACCAGTGGGTACGTCAGATAAAGCGTGAGCGCGAACACATGATGCCAGCCCTCAGCGAACTGCCTATTTGCAAGAAGATTCACCCCAGCGATGCTAACTTCGTGTTGGTTCAAGTAACAGATGCAACCGCTATCTACAATTACTTGATACATAAGGGCATAGTTGTTCGTAATAGAAACAAGGTTCAACTCTGCGGAAATTGCTTGCGTATCACCATTGGTACTCAGGTTGAGAACAACGAACTGTTAAGCGCATTACGTCAGTTTAAGTAAGATATTAGACGCTAGACATTAGAGTTTGATAAGTATGAAAAGAGCATTATTCATAGATCGTGACGGCACCATATTGGTGGAGCCCGCCGACGAACAGATAGATAGCTACGAGAAGTTTCAGTTTGTGCCTGGTGTCATCAGTGCTCTGAAGTTCTTGCGTCAGCATACAGATTATGAGTTTATAATGGTGAGCAACCAGGATGGTTTGGGAACGGACAGTTATCCCGAGAAGGATTTCTGGCCCACTCAGAATCTGATGCTGGATATTCTGAAGGGCGAAGGCGTTGAGTTTGATGCTATACACATCGACAGAAGCTTCCCTGCAGACAATCTGCCTACACGCAAACCAGGCACAGGTATGCTTACA
>CAMOMP010000091.1:0-5506 GCA_946619915.1 uncultured Prevotellaceae bacterium
TGGCAGCCACCTCATCAACACGCACAACATCCCCGTTCTCGTCAAGCGCATCCTGGGCAAAGCCGATAAACTGCCAGCCCTCAGCAGCCTTAGCATAGCCGTAGAGGTTATACCCCGTGGTGGTCAGTTCAAAGTCCTGCGAGGGTACATAATCCTCGGCTTCGGGCAGAGCCGCAGCATCATCGGTTACATACACAGTACCGGCACCCGTAGGATAGGCATCCACCTGCACCTTGTAAGCATACCATTCATCGCCGCCAGCTTGCACTGCAGAAACAGAGAAGATGAGGGCTACTGCGGCAAGCATCCTACGCCCTCCTAAAACTGAAGTAAAGATTCTTTTCATACGTCTTTTTGTTTATTGTTAGTAGATAATGTGATTGGTTCCATATGATAAAGTCAGCCACGGCGTGAAGCCAGCCTACGTCGCTTCCGATTACAATGCCACCATATCGTGCCACACATCAGAAGCGCTAAAATAGCTCCCACCCTGATAGGGGTAAAGCGTGTAGCCGTGGGCTGCCATGTGGAGGAGAAGAGCTGCCGCCCCTGTCCCAACACCAAAGGCCGACTGTGCCCCTCGGCATCATCTATGGTTGCCTGCATCCATACCTGCCCCATCAGCACGGGCATCATCATCCGATCAGGTGCCGCATGCCGAAAGCCCTTCGCACCAATGCGCGTCTTCCAGAAAAGGCCCGACCATGGTGCAAGGCCTGAGCAGAGATCTACCACGTCGCGGTAGGTACCGGTGGCCAACTCGGTGGGCAGGTCATGGTAAGTAATAGTGCCACTACGAAGCGACTTTTGCACCACCCAAGCCACCATCGAAGTGCAGGTGTGCTCAGTCACATCAAAGTCCCAGCAGGCACCACGCGCCATTTCTTCGTCCAAGCTACGCCACAACGCCTGCTCCTCGTCAGGCAGCAGATTCAGCGTATAGGACATCACCTCCCGGCCTTCCTCTTTGTACTGCGCCAGGAACCGGGCGGTAGGTGCAGCAATAAACCCAGCCTTGGGATGGCCTAAGAAAAACCGCAGTTTCTCATTGGGTGTAAGCGCCATTTCAAACGTGAAGCAATAGTCCAAGCCACGGCTGGGACACTCCAGCCGAAGAGCAGCATGGCCATAAGCCGAATATACCTTTCGGCCAGCCGAGGTGGTGAGCAAACTCACACGAACGAAGTCGGGGTCCTGTGCTGCAAGCTGAATACTATCCGCCCTTGCTGAGGATGAAGGCTGATGGAGTGCTGATGATGCTACAGGCATCGCAGCCAAAGCCATAGCTCCCCAGCGAATGCAGATACACTGTATGCTGAGCAGGACGAAACAATATGTCAGACACTTATTGCGCATCGCGTACGAAACGAACACTGAGTTTATATCCCGTGGGCTCCATGCTCAGGCGGCACACGCCGTCGCGAGCAGCAGACAACTTACGCACATAGTAGTATTCGCCGCCTTTGGCTGTATCAACCGTTGCACTCCAGTAGTAGCCCAAGGCACCCAAGAACCGCCATCCCGTCTGGATGGAATTGCCGAAGTAATAGCCGCCCAGAAGGAGGTTGAGGGGCTGACGTTCACCATAAATGCTGAGCATAAGCGGTGCGCTGTGTCCTCGCCAGCCATCAGCAGCAACTTCGTCGGCAGTCATCCCCAACGAACGCTCCAGCGCCTGCCAGTCGGCATCGGTCGGGATGCGCCACCCGTCCGGACAAGCCAACTTGGCACCGGCAAGGGTGTAAAGCCGACCGAAAGCAGAGAGGTTGCGGGTACTTTGTGGGTTATAGCCTCCGTTCACGCTCCCATTCTCATCAGCATCCAAATAAATAGAGCTGTTTACATCGTCTTGAATGTCAAAGCAGGCATTCTCTGTCATCCAATCCAAACCTCCGTAGCGCACCCAGGTGTATTGGTGACCGTCGCGCGGATCGGTAAAAGTGCCCTGCGTCTCGGCCGGAATGGTGGATGGAGCATCGTCGTCAGCTGCACAAGACAGCATGGACATACTCATCACCAGCGCAAAGAAAGCAACTGTAAAACGGAAGAGTGTGTATTTTACATAATTACTTTTGCGTATCATACTTCGTCTGAAAAGTTCTTGTTTAGACCCTGTAACCCAGTTCTACCAACACCGCCCGCACAATTGCGGCCTTCTGCAAAACCAAAGGATAGTTGGCATACTGCTGTTGCAGTTGTTCGTCGGTATATTGAATGGCCAATAGTGCGTAGGAGTTTAAGTCCTGGGTGGTCGAAGGGAAGGATGAGATGCTCGTAGAACTGAGAAAGCCCAGGGCGTACAACTCTGACGTAGAAGGCTTCCCATCGTAGCCCAGTGTTCTATAATCACGACCATAATAATCGGCGCTGATGGCATAGAACGCAGAGAAAGCATCGCTATTATTAGTGGCAAGCTGGCCAATAACTATGTTAAGTATACGTTGCGCATACTGTTCCTTCTGTGCATCGGTACGTTCACGCTGTACCAGATAGTTGGAAGCTATAGCTATGCATCGCTGGTTTGTTATGGCATAAGGCTTACCGGTGCTTGCACCACTATCAGCCCAACCCGTAATGACATTGGCAGCAAACCAACTATAAGGCCGCAAGGTTCCGGTTAGATGCGGCATAATAAAACGTTGGATAAAGTCGGCAGCCTCGGACTTCTGCTCCTGAGTATCAAGATAGGTGTATGTATAGGAGGTACTGATGTAAGCCGAAAGCCCAACTGAATAGGTCATATCCAGCGTCTCCACAAAATAGCGGGGTGTACCATTGATATCGGTACCGAGATATTCCTGCTGTAGTGTGTCATTAAATAACAGATAACAGCCTGTCTGCTCCTGGAACTGACGCCGCAGTAGTGCCTCCTCACTCTGGTCGTCAGCTGCTGGCCGGAACACGTCAGATGGGTTCTTGAAGTCAGGCTCTAATGCCCGCTCCGAACAAGCTGTGAAGGCAAGGTGCAACACACTGACCACAGCCACCCATAAGCATGGTTTATTTGTATGTATTCTCATCTATTGTCTATTTTCAGTTGTCAGTTTCACCCTTCACTCTTCCGTTGGCACCACAGTGAACTCCCTCCATAAGTTTCCGTTACCCTCCATGCCCGTGTTGAAGTTAAGCACTTCCTGTGGAATGGGCAATGTCCACGAAGGGTCGTCCTCTGTCAACACGAACCGATGGGTTTCCAATGGAATGGTGGTTCCACGGTCGGCATAATAAGTATAATTGTGTACAAGAGCAATGCGTTCGGGCTGCACTGCACAAACCCGATAACGGCGCAAGTCAAACCAACGCTGCCCTTGCAGCAACAGTTCACGGCGCCGCTCGGCACGTACATCTGTAATGAGTTGTGCGCCGGCAGAGTTGATTTGCCATGAGCCGCTATCACTGAAACGAGCCCGGCGCAAAGTGTTCACGGCTGCACGCGCCTCCTCTTCATGACCTAAATAAGCCTCGGCTTCGGCCAGATTCAAATATGCCTCGGAAGAGCGAAGCCAGAATATGGACGATACGGGCGAAGTGCGAGTCTCCAACGAGAAGGTGTAGGCATAATAGTAATAGGTGTCTGAACTGGTGGCAGGCAGCGGGGCCGTCAGGTACTGGGCACCGTTCTCGCGCAGCATCAATCCGCGGAAACTACCGTTGCGCCACAGCCACTGCATGCGGCGCAGGTCATTGGCTGCATAGGCTGCATAGAGGTCGTGGCTCACGCGCAGGCTCTGCCATGTGTAGTCCATCATTGCGGGCAGGTCGTCACCACCCATTGAAAAGATGTTCTCCACACATGTCTTCTGCATCATTGGGGTGGATTGCATGCGAAGGTCCTGCAATTGTCCATGCTCCTGAATCACCTTCTGGGCATAACGTGCGGCCTCTTCCCACTGTTGCATGTACAGATAAACGCGGCTCTGCAGAAGATGTACCGCAGCATGACTGGCGCGATACAGGTTATGGCGAGTCGTCGACGTCAGTTGTTCAAAAGCAGCATCAGCCGCCTTCAGGTCGTTCTCAATCAACGCATATACCTGCTCCACCGTAGCACGGCTGAACTTCTGATCCTCCACCTCTGGGCGGGTTTTAAGCGGCACCCCAGGCTGAGTGCTGGCAGTGGCGGGAACGTAAGGCTGACCGTACAGATTCACCAGTATCCAGTAATAATAGGCACGGAGAAAACGTGCCTCACCCTCGACTTTCGCAGCACCCTCGCGCTCGGCAACTGTGACCCGAGGAACAGCATCGAGACTGTAAAGCACATTGTTAGCTATATTGATTTTCTTGTAAGCCTGCGTCCAGAACTCATTTTCGGCAAAATAGCCCGAATAGGTCTCGTTCTGTCCCACACGTTGCTGCCACGTTAGGTAGCCGAAGAGGCGTTGATGGTCATCGAACATGCCGTTGCTGCGCCCGCTTGATGCACTGTTCTGCTCTTCCAATTCATCAGCCAGCAGATGGATAAACATGCCCTGGTTGGATTGCATATTAAAATTGTAGGTAGCAGCCACAGGCCAGTAGCAGTCGCCTATGAGCAACTCATCCAAGTCTTTCCAGGTACGCACATAGTCGGTGTCCTGTGAATATTCCTCAAGAAACGATGAACAGGAGCTAAGCCCCATGCCCAGGCATATCACAACGATTAGATATCGAACACGCATTACTTCATGCATTCTCATTAAACCTTAATCTTTTAACTTTAAACAATCAAAAGTCCACACTCACGCCCAGCGTATAGGATGGTGTATCACCCAGCTGCACCTGCGAGAAACCGCCCTGCGTAGGTGTCTGTCCGCGCAATTCCTTATGGCACCAAGTGGCCAGGTTGTAGCCGCTCAGCGTCAGAGCGAGACGTTCCAGATGCATCCGCTCCAGTTGCTTGCGGTCGAACTCGTATGTGAGCGACAGGGTAGACAGTTTCAGGAAGTCGCCACTCACTACACGTGCATCGGAGTAATCGTACATCTGCCAGGCGTTGTCAGCGATATGCGCACCCTTCCAGGTAATCTGCGAATCGCCGCCCACGGCATAATGGTTGTTGTAATAGTAGTAAGCCGGATTACCCTGCCCGATGATAGCAGGGATATTGGTATAGCGTTCATCGCCCGGCTTCATCCAGCGGTCCAGCAGGTCACGGCTCACATTGAGCTCAGACGAGTAGCCGTTGCCGTTCACGCCATCGAACAAGCGGAACAGGCGCGTCTTAGCGCCAAGGTTATATAGCAGCGTCACGCCCAAACGCCACTGCCGATAGGTGAAGGTGTTATTGATGCTGCCGGTGATATCTGGTTCGCGCTTGCCCGAAGGGGTGAGCACTGACGTATAAGTGCTGTAGTTGTCGGCATTATTGAGCTCGGTATAGCGGTCTTCCCAATCTTCGAACACAGGCCCTCCGTCTATGGGGCTCAGTCCGAGGAAACGGTAGGAATAGAAAGTGCCGATAGGCTGACCTTCGACCACAGCCGAACCGTTCAGGAAATTGTCCAGCTCGTAGGTTTCCGCCCCA
>CAMOMP010000092.1:0-5456 GCA_946619915.1 uncultured Prevotellaceae bacterium
CAGGCAGGGAAGGAAGACCGAAATCCTTGAATATGGAATTAGTAAAAGTTGTGCGAAGACGGTTTGACTTCTTTTTGACGTCAACATCCTCAACGATACTGTCGATAAGACCGAACTCTAAAGCATCCTGAGGTGACAGCCACGCAGCAGCTGTCATCTTCTTCATGCACTCATCAACAGTTTTGCCATTACGCTTGGCATAGAGTGAAGCGATAACTCGATCGATAGTGTCGAGATCTTGACGCTCCTTTTGGAAGGCAGCGATAAGCAGGTCGAGCTGTTCTTTGTTTGCCAACTGCCACTCCATTACCTGAGTGGAAGCATTGTGAATCAGCATCAACGAACCATCCACCATATCCACCTCTTTGGCCCCCATGGTAAGGAATGTTGCTGCACTTGCAGTCATTCCGATGATGTGGCAATGCACCTTTCCATGGTTCCTGATATGCTGATAAATCTGCAAGCCTTGATCAACAAGGCCACCAGGAGAGCATACAGCAATATGAACATCCTCATCCTTGTGGGCATCGAGGAAGTTCTTAACCTGGTTAGCGGTGGTACCACGCTGGCCTGTCCACCAGTCGAAGGCAACACCGATTTCTCCGGAAATGATAAACTGATATTCCATTATCTACTCTTTGATTTTCTACGGCAAAGGTAGATAATGGAATTCAAAGGAAAAAATACCTATTAATCAGCTATTGAAGGTATGAAACAGCAAGATTGCCAGGAGATTGTAACCTCATTGAGCTGATTTTCAGTGATTGCCTCCGGCATTGTTTCGCCCATAGACGCAATGGGATATGGCCTTTCGGCAGAACCAATAAGTCTATAGCTACCATCCTGCAGACGGCAACGGTAGGCAAATCTGTCATTATCAACCAAATCCTCACAGGTCTTAAATATGAGTTTGGCAGACCAAACAGTGTTTTTATCCTCCACCTTATCTGAGATAGTCAACTGCGCGTGTGGCTTTATCTTAACGGGTAACCAACTGACACCGTTTGGGAGGCGAACGGAAGTCTTGGAAATTCGAACCATGCCAATCAGACTTTCGACTGGTGTTCGTTCAACTGCTGTGATGATTTTTATCTTTTTCATCTTTTATCGGGTGTTAACGCCTTTTATCGGCATTGTTTGCATTTTATCGGGTATTATCGCCCAGTAAAAATAAAGGGTATATCATGGTTAAGAATAAGAGCGTTATTTTTTGTTAATTACTTAATTATGATTTCTTTTGCGGCGTCTGAGGTCAATCCCTTTTTTTACATAAGAGTTGCGAAGACGATTGTAGCGCATCAGAATCGTACGATCGTATTCTATATCTATGCCGTGTTGTTCACACCACGCATCAATGGCAACAAGGACTGAGCAGCCGATAGTTGACATATCGTTAAGTTCGTTCCACATCATTAGTTTAAATGTGCGCTCAATACAATCCACAACAGCAGCCTTACCTTTCGGACCGAGATAGTTATATGTCTCAGGATTCTTCTTTTCATTGTCTGGAATACATACAGCCGTCAGACCCTCGGCTGCTGTATCGGGCTCTTTATCCTTAGGAAGTTTCTGAGTGAACTGCAGAATGGTTGCATTTTCAACCGACTGCGGTTGAAACTGGATAGGGTCACCGTAATGATGATGCAGCCATTGTGCCACAAACGGCTGTAATTGAAGGTAAACAACAAACTTGCTCATATTATAAAAAATAGGTTTTGGGTGCAAAGTTAAGAAATTAATCTGAAAATAATCCGCTTTTTGACGGAAAATTTTTCTCGCGCACACGTATACACTATGTGTAGCATTGTGTAGCAACGAGAAACAAAGAAAAAAAGTACTGATAATCAGGTAGTTACGTTTGTAGCATATTTGTATTATGCTACATTTTTGCTGCTACAATGCTACAAACATATAGTTAAATAACTACGTTGCTACAAATTGCTACATCGTTGCTACAAAATAATCAGCAATGCTACATTGCGTTTTACGCTGATAATCAGATAGTTATACCGATGCTACAAAATGCTACAAATGTAACACCCTATTTTTTATTTCTCAAAGTCGTTTTTGCGGGGCTCTAAACGCGTATGCACGCCTGGAAAACGCACGAAAAAAGCGGCTGCCTCTCGGCAACCGCCCACCCAAAGATAGACCAGTGGAAAGATTATATTAATAGGGTGCAACTTCTTCTGACTCACGGAACAGTTCTCCTTGTTCCGGTTCTTGACGGGGAATAGCATCATTTTCGCCACCAGCATAGGTATCAAGCATAATGCCATACTTCTGACTTACAATCTCATAGTTGAAGCACATAGGACGATCCTGGCTCCACACTGTTCTGAAGCCTTGTGTCTTACCTTTATCGTCCAGTATCTCCTCGCGCTCAGGCATACCATTGATATTGAACTTCTTGAATCGTTCTGGACTTGTGGTATATCCATAGTATTCCGGGGTGATCTCCAGATAGTGTAGCATCGACTCCTGCGGCAACACTTGCTCGTCCATTCGGCGTCCTTGTTCTCTGTATGTAGATAAGACCACGTTCTTTCTGATCATCAGGATTGGCATGTTCTTCTCGAAATCCATCTCCTCCTTCTGCTTCGAAGTGCGCAGTTTCTGCTTGTACCGGATTTTGTAATCCTGGTCCTTAACCAGAATTCCCTTCTGAATGGCAGAGCTGATGATGTTCCAGAACCCGGCCACCTCATCGACGGATGCAGACATCTCATTCTGCCTGAGGATACCTTTTGCGGCCAGATCCAGCAGCTCTTCATATTTAAATGGGAGATCGAGCACGTCTTCCAATGATATATAGGTAGCCAATAGTACTGTCCAGTTGCCTTGTATACGGTCAACAATAGAGCCTTCACCCCTGAGTGCATACTTCACGTCGCTCTCTGCCTTTCGCCAGGCAGAACCGAATGAGGCCTCGAACTTATCGCGGTGTTTCAGTATCTCAATGGTGATATGCGAGGCACCAAGCATACGCCAGTGCTGCAGGTCGGCAAACTCTTGTCGTTCCTGCTCACTGAAAGAGTGCTTATCGTATGTCAGGTAGATAAGACGGGTGAACAGTGCAGGATCTGCTGTCGGCATCTCCTGACCGGTAATGATGACTGCAGAGTCAACACGTGCCTGCTCGCGCTTCTTATCCTTATCCATATTCATACGCATGCGGCCTACTCCACCCCAGATATCTTTCAGGAACTGGAGTTTCTTGATATCGATGCCATTCTTATATTCGTCGAGATGCACCAGGGCGTTCGACACAGAAGCTACGGCATCGGCCAGCGATGGGATTGAAGATTCAATGTTTGGAGCCTCGTAGTCTATCTGAAAGAAGCTCATGAGTGTTTGAGCCAGTTCTGTCTTTCCTGATCCTGGAGGACCGAACAGGTTTAAGAGTGGAATCTTCACACCTCTGTTGCGGATGATATCGGCAAAGAGAGAGGCCATATAGAAAGTAAGCGCCACCCGGGCGTTTGGTCCGAACACGCGGCAGATCTTAGTGAAGTATTCCTTCAATGATATATTTGAATATCGGGTAAGCTGGAACTTACGCTCGTTGACATATAGTTCCTTAGATGTTTTGTAAAGCTGTGACAGAGCTGGAAGATAAAACTTACCGGCTTTCAGGCGCACAATACCCATTTTATCAATATCGTGCCAGTCGGAATCTTCAAGAGCTCCGTTAGAGAAAGCATAGAATCCTTCCTTCTGCCATCCCAGCTGCTTAATCTCGACTGCTGTTTCTGTAACCTTGGCCAGGTAACTCTGTAGCTTTATCAGTTCCTGGTCGCTGGCCATCCATATATAGTTGCCGATACCCAGCAGTTTTTTTCTGAGAGACTTGGATGATGTCAAAACCTCCATATCCAGTTCTATAATCTCCGGTTTATCCTCATCCTCGTTGTTATTAATCTCGAACAAACGTACAGGCCTCAGGTCGTCCTTGATATGGAAAAGAGGTTTAAGAGTGAAATTCGACCATTGGCTTTCGTCACCATCCTTATTGGTACCATAGTAGCAGTTATGCTTCTCGATAAAACCAAACTGGCGCAGCATATCGATATCGCCATTCTTGTTCCTACTTGAGATCTTCTCCTGCTTTCTGCGCTTGGCCGAATTAAAGGCGTTGCGCCACAGTTGTTTGGTACCATCGTAATGTGCCAGTTTACTCAGATAAGTTTCCTGAAGGTTCTCATCCTTGATACATACCAACAGATCGCACACACTATTGATAACTTTTTGGCGTTCCTCAGTCGTAGTCTCCTTATCCAGTTTCTTTTCTACATACCAAAGAAGGAACTCCTTCTCCGTCAATCCTAACAGATCCGTTTCTCTATTAATGAATTCGTCAGGATCCACCTTTTTCGGATGTTCCGCATCGAGGTCATTAGGAATTTCACGAACAGAAACGGTGAATCCGCATTCCATGGCTAAGGCTCCGTTCTTCAGTACATTCTTGAAACCAGCCCCCAGTTTCTCGCCTGCTTTGGGGACATCGCTGTCAGGAATGAAGCAGAGCGTGATATTCTGCATGCGATAGTCACGTAACAGTTCGAACTGTTCACGAGTCCAAGCACCACCCAGCGATGCGATGGTGTTCAATATACCAACAGACTGCAGCTTCATCACGTCTGGTCCTCCTTCAACGAGGAACACCTTCTCTTGTCTGCGTGCCGTTGCTATTGCTTGCTCGATACCAAATATCGAACGGCTCTTATGGTAGATATCGCTTTCGCTTGAGTTGATGTATTTGCGGTCATCCTCTCCGTCCATGGTGCGAGCTGTGAAGCCAATGATATTGGAGTAACGGTCACGGATAGGAATCATTAATCGGTTGCGATAAACGCAATAAAGCTGATGGGTCCTTTCACTCATCTTCAGGATTCCCATTTCCTGAAGGATGTCAAAGTTAAGCCCTTTCTTCTCGCAGTACTCAATAACCTTCTTGCCGTCCTCTGGTGCAAAGCCTATGCGCATTTCCTTACAGTATTCTTCACCCCATCTGCCGAGCATATAACCCTTAGCCGCCTTGGCCTCCTTATTGTCCTGCCATAGTTGATGGTAGAACCACTGGGAAAGATGGTCGTTGATAATGCGCATGGCTTCCATCTTCTTATGCTTTGCCTCTTCCTCTGGCGTCGATTGGATGTCCGCATCCTGCAAATCAATATGCAGTTCATCCTTCAACAGTTTCTTGACGGCCAGCGGAAAGGGAAGGTTCTCGATCTTCTCTATGAACTTGATGACAGTGCCGCCCTCCTGGCATGAACCATAGCAGTGCCACAGGTTCTTGGCGGTGTCAACACAGAACGACGGAGTTTTTTCCTGATGGAAGGGACAGCATGCCCATGAGCGATGTCCCTTGCGCTTCATCTCACCAACGTAGCCCGAGACAACCTTCTCGAGGTCTACGCGGTCGATGATCATGTCAATGTACTTTTGGTCTA
>CAMOMP010000093.1:0-5429 GCA_946619915.1 uncultured Prevotellaceae bacterium
GCGCGGGTCGTTATTGTGCATACCGTCGATGTCGGTCCAAATCTGAATCTCCTCGGCACGGAGGGCGGCGCCCACGATGCTGGCGCTGTAGTCCGAACCGCCACGCTGGAGGTTGTCAATCTCGCCGTAAGCATTGCGGCAGATAAAGCCCTGTGTGATATAGATCTCATAGCCGTCGTTATCCTTCAGTATCTGATTGCTCTTTTCCTTAATATAAAGGAAGTCGGGCTCAGCGTTCTTGTCTGTTCTTACCATATCCAGGGCATTCAGCAGGATGGCCTTCACACCGCATTCCTTCAGGTAGTTTGTTACCATATTGGTGCTGATGATTTCTCCCTGTGCCAGGACAACCTTCTCCTCGAACGAGGTGAAGTGAACCTTGGTAAACGAGCGCAGGTAGTTGAACTCATCACGTATGAAGGTTTCTGTCTCCTGCTTGTATTCGTCGGTCTTATAAAGATCCTTTACGTGCTGCAGGTATTTCTCCTCCAGTCTGTTGATAAGCGTATTGGCACCTTCGGGGTTCTTCTTGTACAGGTAGTCTGAGATTTCTACCAATGTATTTGTCGTGCCTGACATTGCTGACAATACGACCAACTTTGTTTCTCCGTCTGCTGTTACCAGTTTCGAGACTTCTTGCATTCTTTGTGGCGTACCTACGGATGTACCGCCAAATTTCAGTACTTTCATCTTAGTATATGGTTTATTTTATTAGTTCGTTGTTCTGGCATTTGTAAACTGTACCGGGGAAGTCGTCAATCCATTGCCAGTTGTGTGTGCTCATGATGACGGCTGTATGGTTCTGACGGCGTATCTCATCCAGCAGTGCCAGTATCATCTCGCCGTTTTCCATGTCCAGGTTTCCTGTTGGCTCGTCGGCCAGTATAACCTTGGGGTTGTTCAGTAGGGCACGTGCTATGCAGACGCGCTGTTGCTCTCCTCCACTCAGTTCAAAGACAAAGTTGTCCATCTTGTCTTCCATCCTCACCTGCTTCAGCACTTCCAGGATTTTCTCCTCCCTTTCTGCTTTCTTTTTCCATCCTGTGGCTTTCAGCAGGAAGTTCAGGTTCTCAAAGACAGTACGGTCTGTCAGCAACTGGAAGTCCTGAAAGACGATGCCCATCTGGCGGCGTAGTGCTGGCTGCTGCGAAGTCTTGAACTTCAGCATGTTGTATCCCAGTACGTTAGCCTCTTCGCCTTGGCAGGGCACTTCTGCATAGAAGGACTTCAGTAACGACGATTTGCCACTACCTACCTGTCCTATCAGGTAAACCATTTCACCTTCTTCCACGCTGATGTTAACATTACGTAGCACCTGATGTTCGCCTTGGCAGATGTTAATGTTCTTGTAGCTTAAAATCATTTTAGTTTACCGTTTAAAGACCCACCCCCGACCCCTCCCGTGATGGAGGAGAGGTTTAGCGGTTAGCGAATAATTTTGATTTTTGAATTTATCAAATTTGAATTGAGAATTAATTTTTCTCTTTTAATTTTTAATTCATAATTATCAATGTTTCTTCCACCCGGGGTTATGACGCTCGGCCAGTTCGGCAGCCATGTCCTCTATGCGCAGGCCTTTGCTGGTAAGCAGCACAATCAGGTGATAAAGCATGTCAGAGCCCTCGTAGATAAGGCGGTCGTTAGTTCCGTTTGTAGCCTCAATTACCAGCTCCAATGCCTCTTCACCCACCTTCTGAGCCATGCGGTTCAAGCCATCCTTAAAGAGGCTGGTGGTGTAGCTGCCCTCAGGCATCTCCTCGTGGCGCTTCTCGATGAAGTCGCTCAGCTCGGAGAGGAAGAGTAGGGGATTCTTCTCGTTCTTCTCGCCCCAGCAGGTATCTGTTCCTGTGTGGCAGGTAGGACCGTCGGGATGAACAGTAATCAATAATGTATCCTGATCGCAGTCGTTCTTAATATCAACTACGTGCAGGAAGTTGTTGCTGGTCTCGCCCTTTGTCCACAGGCATTGTCTCGAGCGGCTGTAGAAAGTTACCAGTCCTGTCTCCTTTGTCTTGTTAAAGGCTTCTTGGTTCATGTAACCTAGCATCAGTACGTTCTTTGTATCTGCATCCTGAATGATGGCGGGAACCAGTCCGCCGCATTTCTCAAAATCTATCTTCATAATCTTACGTTTATCTTTTCTGCTCTTAAATATTCTTTCAGTTCGGGTATCCCTATCTCGCCAAAGTGGAATACGCTGGCTGCCAGTGCGGCATCTGCGTGTCCTATGGCAAAGGCATCGCGGAAGTGCTCCATGCATCCTGCTCCGCCGCTGGCTATCACGGGGATGGTCAGCTCTTCGGCCAAGCGGGCCAGAGCTTCGTTGGCAAAGCCTGCTTTCACGCCGTCGTGGTTCATGCTGGTAAACAGAATCTCGCCGGCGCCTCTCTCGTTGGCCTCACGTGCCCACTCAAACAGACCGCGCTCCGTAGGGATTCGTCCTCCGTTCAGGTAGCAAGTCCATCCGTTCTCGTCCAGACGTGCATCTATGGCTACTACGCAAACCTGGCTGCCAAAGTTATAGGCTATTTCGTCTATCAGCTTGGGGTTACGAAGGGCAGCACTGTTTATGCTCACCTTATCTGCTCCTGCCGACAGCATCTTATCTACATCTTTCAGTTCGCTGATTCCTCCTCCAACAGTAAAGGGGATGCTTACCTCGGCAGCCACGCGCTGCACCATCTCGGTAAAGGTCTTTCGTCCCTCGTGGCTGGCTGTGATATCCAGGAATACCAGTTCGTCTGCTCCCTGTTCGCTATAGGCGCGTCCCAATGCTACAGGGTCGCCAGCTTGTCTCAGGTTTACGAAGTTGGTTCCTTTTACGGTTTGTCCGTCCTTAACGTCCAGGCAGGGTATGATTCGTTTTGCTAACATGTTTGGGGGTACTTTTTTATCAGTTCTTTCAGGTCTATGCGACCCTCGTAAATGGCTTTGCCGAATACTACGGCAGGGATGCCAGCTTCCTCCAGCGCCACTATGTCCTCTATGCAGCTAACGCCGCCGCTGGCGATAAGGTGGCAGTTGGGGTGAGCCTTCATAACTCGCTTGTATAGGTCAACGGCAGTTCCCTGCAACATGCCGTCTCTGCTAATCTCTGTGCAGAGCACGTTGCGTGTGCCCGCTTTCATATATCGGGTCAGGAAGTCGGTCAGTTCCACGTCGCTGTCTTCCAGCCATCCGTTTATGCTAACCTTGCCATTGCGCACGTCGGCGCCTAAGATTAGATGCTCGGCACCATATTTCTGTAGCCATTCTAGATATAGCTCGGGATTTGTAACGGCTATGCTGCCTGCTGTTACTAATGTTGCTCCAGCATCGTAGGCCTTCTTCAGGTCGTCTTCTGTCTTCACACCGCCTCCGAAATCCACCGTCAGGTTTGTTGCCTGGGTGATAGCCTTCAGGGTGGCGTCATTCACCACATGCTTGCTCTTGGCGCCGTCCAAGTCCACCACATGCAGGCGCTTGAATCCCAGCTGCTCAAATTCTTTGGCCATACTTACGGGGTCACCGTACTCCTTCTTGGTGGAGTAGTCACCCTTGGTAAGTCGGACACATTTTCCGCCTATTATGTCTATGGCAGGAATCAGTTCTATCATAGTTCCAGAAAATTCTTTATGATACGTTCGCCCACGCTTCCACTTTTCTCGGGGTGGAACTGTGTGGCATAGAAGTTATCCTTGTGCAAGGCTGCACTATAGGGTAGGATGTAGTCGGTAATTGCAATGGTGTTTTCGCATACAGGAACATAGAAGCTGTGTACGAAATACACAAACTCGCCCTCCGAAAATCCCTTAAACAGACCACTCTCTACGAGTGATAATTTTTCTCTTTTCTCTTTTAATTTTTCATTCTGAGCAAAGCTCAACTGGTTCCATCCCATGTGAGGCACCTTGTCCTCATGCTTCTGAGGCTGGAAACGCAGCACATCCACATCGAAGATACCCAGGCAATCCGTGTCGCCCTCTTCGCTGTGGCGGCACATCAACTGCTGACCTATGCAGATGCCCAAGATGGGATTCTTCAGGTCGCGGATTACCTTGTCCAGGTTATGTTCCTTTAGGTAGCGCATGGCATTGCTTGCCTCGCCTTGTCCAGGGAATAGTACTTTGTCTGCTTTCTGTAGCTCTTCAGAATTGTCTGTCAGAACGGGTGTTACCCCCAGTCTCTGAAGGGCGTGGATTACGGAATATATGTTTCCTGCGTTGTATTTTACTACTGCAACTTTCATCTTTTTACGCTTTTCGGCCTGCAAAGGTACGAAAAAGTGGGTGGAATACAAAGAAAAACAAGTTTTTTCTTTTATTCCCGAGTGTAAGTACCTTGTTTCGATATCTCGAAATCACGATATCTCGAAATCACGATAAACCGCTAACCGCTAACCGCTCAACAGTGTCTGATGTAAGATGTCTGATGTCTGATGTTCGTTAACCGCTAACCGCTCAACAGTAAACTTAACTTTTCTCTTTTCTCTTTTAATTTTTAATTTAAGAAAAACGCTAATCGTTTTTCTTAAGAAATATGCTATGATCTATGCACTTCGGGAACTCCTGCTTGTAATGTGTAACCATCACTAAAGTCTTGTGTGGACGCTGGCAGAAGGTGTCTATGATGTCCTTTACCAGGACACGGTGTTTCAGGTCGAGGCCATGCAGAGGCTCGTCCAGAATCAGCAGTTCGGGGTCTTTTACAAAGGCGCGTGCCAACAGGCACAGGCGTTGTTCGCCGCTACTCAGTTTCAGGAACGTACGGTCTGCCAGTTCCTTTATCCCGAAGATGTTCATCCAATCCAGGCAGATTTGTTTTTGCTCGGGGCGTGGACGGGTATAGAGGCCTACCGAATCGTGTAGTCCGCTGGCCACGATGTCTATGGCAGGCAGGTCTTTCAGGTAGGCGCGGTGCATCTCGGGGCTCACATAGCCGATGTGTTTTTTTATCTGCCAGATGCTCTCGCCCGTTCCCCTGCGGTGTCCGAACAGCTCTATGTCGCAGGCGTATGCTTGTGGATTGTCGGCACAAACCAGACTAAGCAGGGTACTCTTTCCTGCGCCGTTCTCGCCGCTCATGGCCCATTTCTCGCCCTCGCAAACCGTCCAGTTCAGGTCCTTCAGGATGGTGCGTGCGCCATATCGGATACTTACGTTGTTGAACTTCAGAATCTCCTGACCGTCTTGCGGATAGAAGTCCTCTTTTTTTAAATCCTTGTGTGGCAGTTGCAGAATCCAGTTTCGCTTCTCTTCTGCGAGTCCATCGTAGGTCTTCTGTTCCAGTTGCCGTTGGTATTCCCCAAGGGTAATCTTAGGCAGAATGCGAAGGCCCTCTATGGGTATAACGTGTGATATAAAGCTTGGGATGTCATCAACCTTGCTAAGTACCAGAATGATTAACAGATATGTTTCTCTCGAAAGTTGTTCCAAGAGGTCGCGCAGCTG
>CAMOMP010000094.1:0-5192 GCA_946619915.1 uncultured Prevotellaceae bacterium
ATGAGGTTGCCGCACGCATCAAGAAGGAGCACCCCGGACGATTCCTGTTCTGTGCAGCCCTGCCGCTGCCCGATGTTTCAAAAGCTATTGAGGAGGCGAAATATGCCCTCGATGTGCTGAAAGCCGACGGAATCAAACTGGCTACGAATGTTGACGGACAGTATCTGGGCGCACCCGAGCTCGACACGCTCCTCTCGGTGTTGAACGAACGAAAGGCTGTGGTGATTCTGCATCCGCATCGCCCTGAACCCGTGAACCAGCAGGTGATGCAGCAGACACCACTCGCTATGCAGGAATATCTCTCGGAGACCACCCGCGCCGTGTCGAACATGATTAGTCGCAATGTACTGGCCCGCTATAATAACATCAAGGTGGTGGTTCCCCATTGCGGCGCCTATCTGCCTTTGGCTATTCCCCGCATGAAGTCGCTGACGCCCGTGATGCAGGCGAACAAAATGGTGGGCGAGATTGACTACGAGGCCAACCTCCGCACCCTCTACTACGACCTCGCTGGAGCACACTCTCCCGAGGTTATCCGCATGCTGCTCAGCATCACCACGCCCGACCATCTGCTCTACGGCTCCGACTATCCTTACGCAGCCCCGCAGGTGCTCACACAGAGTCTGGCAAGGATGAAGCAGTACCTGACAACAGAGCCTGACCTGGCTCCGTTTAAGGAGATGATACTGTGGAAGAATGCCCTATGGCCGTTTAACCAGACCAGAGAAAAACCGGCTGCAGTGACTGCTGCCGCTAATATGATTGTCCGCATAGCAGAGATTGTGGTCTATCCGCAGTATCTGAAGGAATATCTGGCCTTTGCCAACGAGGTGGATCGCCTGAGTATCGAGCGCGAGCCGGGTGTTATCTGCCTTTACCCCATGCAGAGTGCCGAGGATTCCTGCCAGATTCGTATCCTCGAGATCTATGCCTCCGAGGAAGCTTATCAGCAGCATCTGAAGACCGACCACTTCCAGAAGTACAAGCAGGGCACGCTCCACATGGTAAAAGACCTCAAACTGCCCACCATGAAACCTCTGGACCCAGAGACGATGAAACTGATATTCAAAAAGCAGAGATAACGATGAAAAGACTGTTTTTATTCCTTAGCGCCATACTTACATTGCTGAGCACAGACGCAGCGGCTAAGACACTTGTGGTATATTACAGCTACACAGGCAACTGCCGCGAGATAGTAACCACGCTGACCAGTAAGATGGAGGCGGACGTGCTAGAGATCCAGCCTGCTGAGAAGGGACTCAGATACGAGGCAAACAACTACGCCCTGGGCACCCAATTGCTGAATGCCATCAAAGCTAATCCAAACGATGCCAGCAGCTATCCTGCTATCGACCCCGTTACTACCTCGCTCAGCAACTACCAGAACATCATCATCGTCACCCCGTTGTGGTGGAGTCAGATGGCTGCTATCATGCAGACTTACCTGTTTCTGAGTGCTTCTCAGATGGCAGGAAAGCACGTCGGCATGATTGTGTCGAGTCATTCAAGCAGTATCGGCGGCGTGGTAAGCGACGCCAAGCGACTGTTGCCCGATGTCACATGGATGGGTGATGCGCTATGGATTAATGCCAGCAACCACTCCAATCGTGCCTCGCTAACAGAGAACTGGCTCAAGACGCTGAATTTCGCAGAGGATAATACAACTATGGATAAAATGTATATTACAATCGGAGAGCAAACACAGAGCGTAACGCTGGCCGATAATGACGCAACACGCGAGTTGGTCACAGCCCTTCAAAACGCGCCCATAACAGTAACTCTTAATGACAACAATTTCGAGATATGGGGCTCTTTGGGCAGATCGCTGACAACGAAGAACGAGCAGATGACAGCCCAGCCCGGAGATGTTGTGCTCTATAACGGCAGCAATATCTGTTTGTTCTATGGCAGTAGCTCTTGGAGTTATACTCGTTTGGGACATATCGACGGACTGTCAGAAAGTGAGTTGCGCACATTTCTGAAGGCAGGCCAAAACAACATCAGTGTAACATTATCGCTGACATCGGGCACAACAGGCATAAGGAGCATCAACAGTAACCGTTTGGAATATGGAGCATATTACTCGCTGAATGGCATGAAGGTGGAGATTCCCTCAAAAGGTATCTATAGCAAGAATGGCAAGAAGGTCGTGATTAAGTGAGTAAAAGGGAAGCCCGATTGCATTTTCGAACGTGATTGAACACGAACATAGTTCAGGGTGATATTGTAATTTATTGTTAAAAAAATTACATTGTAATGTTATTTTTGCTTATCTTTGCAACATGAGGGTGCTCATCTGTGTTGCCAGTCGTGGCTGGTATCAGGAATGGGTGTGAGCCAGTAGATGATGCCACCTATGATGCAATAGTAGTTAAGTAGCAGAGCGAACGCAGAACTTAAACAACAAACCCAAGAAAGAGATGAAGAGAATTACAAATCTTTTATCGATGGTCTTGTTGGCACTCAGCATGAGCCTGACAAGTTGTAACGATGACATGGGAGTACCCGACAATGGTAAGAATCCGAAAGACCCGAACTTCAAATCCATTATTGTGATGAGCGACATCCACGTAATGGCTCCCCAACTGCTGGAGAAAAGAGGTACGGCCTATGACAACTATCTGAGCCAGGACCCAAAACTATTGGAATACAGCAGCGAAGTGTTGGAATATCTTGTAGGAAAGACGTTGCAGCATAACCCTGACCTTGTCATCATCCCGGGCGACCTGACCAAAGACGGTGAACTTGTTAGCCACCAGCTGGTGGTGAGGATTCTCGAAAGACTGCGCAATGCCGGCATTCCTGTAATAGTGGTGCCGGGAAACCACGACATTGACAATCCTGAGGGCTATTATTTCAACGGAGACAACACGAGCCCGGCAGAACGCACATCGCCAGAGCAGTTCAAGGCGTTGTATGCTGACTTCGGCTACAACCAGACCTATGCAAAAGACACAGCCTCGCTGTCGTTCGTCTGTGAACCGCTTGAAGGACTGGTGTTGCTGTGCATTGACACTAATAAGTATGAAGACAATCTCTATCTGGATAAGGGCGATGCGAAAAACTATAACCAGACTTCAGGCCGCATCCGTCCGGCCACGCTGACCTGGATGCTGGCTGAGGCTGACAAGGCGCGCAAATCGGGAAAGCAGGTTGTGCTGGTACAACACCATAACATCGTACAGCACTACGATGCCCAAGGAACCCTGCAAAGCGACTATATCATCGCCGACTACAAGGATGTAAGCAGGCAGCTGATGGAACATGGCATACACATGGCGTTTACAGGACATACGCACCTGCAAGACATTTCGCAGTATCGCGACATAACCGCCGCTGCCCAGCCCGACAGCCTGGTTGATGTGGCTACAGGTTCTGTCATCTCCTACCCCAACCCTTGGCGCACGATCAAGGTGAACAATGACTTCACGGAGTGGCAGATCAATACCGAATACGTAACGTCCATACCTTCGCTCAGCGATGTGAAAACGACGTGCTACAATCGCCTTAACAAAAATTTAAAAGGAGGAATAGGCTGGCACATCAAAGATGCTTGGAATAACATCGAAAAATACCGGGATGCAACGTACGCTCTTGGCTTAACAAGGGAGTTCATTCCTGAAACGCCCGAAGAACTGACTGATATTCTAAATGAATACCTCGACGATCAGATGAGCAAGATATATATGATTCATAACGAGGGCAACGAGTGGAAGAATCCTGAGACATTAGGGTTGGAAGACCAGTTGAAGAGCAATATGGAGAATATGCTGCGTGACAGGGCAACATCGCTTAGCGTAGAGGAGTCCCAGACGGAACTCCTTATCACGTCCTTCCATAGCATATACAACATGAGCATTGAGCCGGGATTAAAGAGCATGTTGACAGATATCAACCAGTATAACGACCCCGACAAGAGATTGGAAAGCAGAACAGACGACCTCAAGACCATTTTGCGTTTAGGCCGATAGCATTCTACTCCCCTGAGGCAGATAAGAAGTTAAGTCAAGTGTCAGGGGGGAAAAGGTCAATAAAGTCGGGAACGACAATTCTTTTGGAATATGTACAGTTTGAATTATAAAGTTACGACAAGTGCCTGTGACAGCGAAGGACGACTGAAACTTTATTCAGCCCTCCAGATGATGCAGGACTGCTCTGAGATGTGGATTGACTCAGAGCCTGGAGTGAAGCGGTACTTTGCGGAGCAGAACATGGCACAGCTGCTGGCAACACGTCAGGTGGAGATTGTCCGAGTGCCCTCATACAAGGAGGAACTGACGGTTACAAGTTCCGTCTATGGTATGAAGCCGATGTTCGGATTCCGCAACACCTTCATCTATGATGCACAGGGTAATCCCTGCTACAAGACATGGAGCATGGGGGCATTTGTTGATAAGGATGCAGGCAAACTGAAACGGGTGGATGACGAGACCATTCAGTCCATGACATTGGAGCCTCAGTTAGAGATGAACTATAAGGACCGTCGCATCATCCTGCCAAAAAGCGATGGTGAAGTATTGGAGCCTGTCAAAGTTCTCCGTGCCGACATAGACTACAACAGGCATCTCAACAATGCCAACTATGTACGCATGGCAATGGAGCTGTTACCGGAGGATTTCATTGTGAACGGTCTTCGGGTAGAATACCGGGTAGCTGCAAAGCTTGGTGAAATGCTCATTCCTACAATCTACAAACCCGACAATGCGATTATCATATCTCTGTCTATAGGCGAAGATATAAGTGCAATTATTGAATTCTCATAAAAAAAAGATTTATGGAACCGAAAAAGATAATACCTATCAGTTTAACGACTACTCGCAATACAACTTCAATCTGTTCTCAGAGGAGGAGAAGCGCAAGTATCGTGATGAGCACTATGAGACAGACCTCCGGAACGCCTATGAATTAGGGAAGCGATTGGTTGGGAAATGTACTTCTGCAACATGAATTTAAAATACTAAAGACTGGAATATGAGAAAAGTTATAGTCATTTCTACAAGTCTGCGTCGCGGCTCCAATAGCAACATGCTGGCAGACAAGTTTATTGAGGGAGCCAAGGCTGCCGGAAACGAGGTGGAGAAAATTTCCCTCGTTGGTAAGGATATTCAGTTCTGCAAAGGATGCTTTGGTTGTCAGAAGCTGGGCCGTTGCGTCATCAGCGACGATGTGAACGACATCATGGCCAAGGTGCT
>CAMOMP010000095.1:0-5049 GCA_946619915.1 uncultured Prevotellaceae bacterium
CAAACTGGTCTGCACAACTGCTCACCTACGAGATAAGCGGTTCTAACCCCAAGGCTCAGATAGAGATTAAGAACCTGCCATCTACCGATGTTCCTCATGTTAACTATAATGGTAAAGTGTATCAGTTGCATCATCTTGGAGGAGATGTCTATGAGACCGATGACTTGATACTGGACGCGAACTGTCAGGATATATCGTTGCACATCGGTGACGTTGAGCGCCCGATGAAGATAAAAGTCAGCACGGGAGTTCAGGAAGAAGATTTGTTTGGTTTTTAAGTTAAAGACGTATGAAAGAAGAAATATGCAATAAAATCAGGCAGCATTTTTCTGCCATGTCCATCTATAAAGACCCTGCATCTACTGGTAGTCTGTTTGTAGGTCGTAATCTTCCGGCCTTCGTGAAGGACTTTCTGCTAAAGCGTTATCTGAACGTTCAGACGGGAGAGATAGACAAGTTGGCATTGACGCAGTTTCTCGACAAGGTGATACCTTCGCAACAAGGTAGCGTGAAGGACCGCCTACAGAATGGCGAGGAAGTCACCCTGTTGGCACGTTTCACGGTGTATATCGACATCATCAAGAACGAAAGGCAGTTTGCCATTCCCGACTATGGCATAAAGCTGCGTGAGGGCATCATACCCGAATATGTCTATTCGAAGAACTCAGGCGATTTCGTGGATGGAGAACGTTGGGGAATCATCAAACTCTGCCTGTTGCCAGACAACAATGGTAAGACCAGCCATATCCAGATGGTGGACTACAAGGCGTTCAAGCCCTATAGTTCTGTGGATGTGGGTTATCTGGCTGATGCACGCAAGTATTTCACTACGCAGGAGTGGATAGACGTACTGTTGTCAGCTATGGAGTACGACCCTGACGGCTTTGCTTCGCTGACACAGAAACTGGAGTTCCTGACCCGTCTGTTGATATTCATTGAGCCAAGACTGAATGTGATTGAATTGGCCCCAAAGGGTACGGGTAAGAGTTTTGTGTTTGGCAATTTGTCAAAATATGGCTGGCTGGTAAGCGGCGGAAAGGTGACACGTGCCAAACTGTTCTTCGACAAAACCAAGCAGCAGAACGGCATCATCAAGAACCACGACTTCACGGTGTTTGATGAGATTCAGACCATTGTGTTCCAAGAACCTGCAGAGATACAGGCAGCTTTGAAGTCATATCTGGAAAGCGGTAAGACTACTATCGACAATAATGAGTTTACCTCGGAATGTGGGTTGATGCTGATGGGTAATATCCCCCTGTCAGCGCATAACGTTCCGTTGTCGCAGATGTATTTCAGCAACTTGCCAAAGAATTTCCAAGAGTCAGCATTGCTTGACCGCTTCCATTGTTTTATTGAGGGATGGCTGTTACCCCGCGTAGATAAGAGTATGATTTTCAAGGGTTGGACTATCAATGTTGAGTATTTCTCAGAGATTCTGCATACCATGAGGACGCAGAATACCTACGGACTGCTTTTCGACCAATTAGTCAGATTCGAAGAAAAGGCAGATGTCCGTGACAGTAATGCCATCAAGCGTATAGCGACTGCCTATATGAAACTGCTCTTCCCGCATTGGCACAAGATAGAGGATGTCAATGAAGATGAGTTCCGCATGTATTGCCTTGACCCCGCCATTCATAGACGTGGCATTGTAAAGACACAATGTCATAACATAGACCCTGAGTTCAAGACACGTATGCCGGTAGTAGATATTGTTGAACGAGGATTTACGGAGAATAAGCTTTTCTAACCGATGGTTGTCTATTATCTCAATAAGGTGAGCGAAAAACTGACAGACTATCGCTATCCGATAAAGGAGGGCGACATCTGCATGCTGTATGACGGAGACGCAGTCAAGACTATTTATGTGGACAGCGAGACCGAGACGGATTCCATCTGGCGTGATTTCAAGTTCATAGACTCCAAGTCGCTGAAGAGTTATCATCTTCCCAAGACGGATAGTGTGCTGTGTGCGCCTTTTGGCGAAAAGCATGCTATTGGAGATACCATGTTGCTGACACAGCTGATTCAAGAATGTAAAGGAGAATGGCTCTTGGATTTCTTGAACGATACGTCAGCGGTTCTTTCCGGTTTTGTGGACTATTGGGACTTGATGGTATTGAGGCGACTGACAGGGGAAGACGACATTGAGATAGTATACGGGGATGAGGAGGCATTATCTGCTTTTATAGCGAAGCCAGAGGAGGATGAGGATGAAGAATTGGAAGATGAAGACGAGGAAGAATATACTGACGTTGACGTCTTGCCACAAAGCAATGACATCAAGTGGTTCTGCCTTTCTGTTTTGACTTGCATAAAAGACCAGATGGACCAGCGTAGCTATCAGATACTGCATGATACGTTGCAAGGCGATTCGCGGAGCGAGACAGCATCAAGATTTCATCTTACCCAAGAGCGTATACGACAGATTGCCGTGAAAGCGACCAAGCAAGCCCGGGAACTGCTCATAGAACAACACAAAAGCCTTGAAGAAGCCAAAGCGGAAAATTCTAAATTGGGAGTTCAGATGAATCTTCTGAGAGAAGAGATTAGTTAGTTGAAGGCTTTGCTCCCCCAAGAAGTTTCATCTAATCAAGACCATGTTGATGACGACATAAATGCAGATTTAGCAGGGTTGCTTGAAACACCTCTCACTGGCATAAAAGTATCCGTACGGGCTACTAACATACTTTTGTCCATGGGAGTAACGAAATTTGCAGATATTCCGCAAATAGATAGTTCCATGACATTGTCAAACGCAAGGAATAGTGGGCGAAAGACAGTGCATGAAATCTCGCAATTGTTGGAAGACTTTCACTTGACATATGGTTTGTCGCTTACAGAAGTTGTTGTTGCTTTGAATGAAAATGACTGGTATGCAGCAAAAAGAAAATGGATAGGAAGTGAAAGCAAAAAGATTGTAAATGATAGAGAAACAGAGGGCAGTAGAAATTGTGAGAATAGGATTGTAAAGACAGATGAAGCAACAGTCGTGCTTACAAGAGAGGTCGTTGAAAGTGCCAGAACTCCCAACGGAGGTTTTACCAGAAGCCAGTTGGCTGCGCTTGGAGTCGACTGGCCAGCTCCAGATAACTGGATACAAGAAAAGGTGGGAACTATGATTACTCCTACGCAGTTGGAGGATTTTAACCGTATTGAGTATGTTGCAAAGCCGCTACCCCAATCCTATCAGGAGAAAGGCCAGAATTCTTATAAGAGTGTTGCTTCCAATTCCGAGGATTTAAGGAGGATGGAAGCAATTCTGCAGGCACTATCTCATTTTTATGTTCCTGCCACACCTCATGATATAGCTCGTGCTATCAGCCGTAGTGCATGGGGAGACGAAATCGTACGTGAAGATACTATTGACTCGTACTTAAAAAGGCTTCCAGAAGTCAAGTATGTAAAATGGGGTAAGTACATTCTCAAAAACAGGTATAAGTGAGTGTTATGATAGTTGCAGATGTGTTTATATATAATTCCACTATAGAACCGACAAAACGACTAAGGGGATTAGACAATAAAATTGACTCTTTAACGCCCCCAAAAGTTTTCCTGCAAGACCATAGCGTCAGAAGCTATGAGATACCAGAGGAAGAGCTAATGACGTCTGCAGCCACCTGTAGCAGCATCATGTAGGTCCCAGGCATATGCGCTTTTTTCCTCATGGACGTCAATGAATTTATTTCCTGTCATTCATAAGTCCATCTTTATTTTGTCATGTCTGCTATTTTTTCTTAACTTTACAGCCAAATTCTAATAATTGGTGCTATGAAAAGACTTTTCGGACTTTTGGTATTCGTAGTGTGCATCCATTTAGGCGCACAGGCGCAGAGTAAACTTTACCCGCATCTTTTCGACCTTTCAGAGGTGACACTGGGCGACGGCGTTTTCAAAAGTGCACTGATGCTGAACAACGAGGTGCTGATGCAGTATGATGTTGACCGCCTGCTCACACCCTATGTGCGTCAGGCAGGCATCGATGCCACATGGGAGTCGAAACATCCCAATTTTTCCAACTGGGGGAGCGGCAACTTCCGTCTCGACGGTCATGTGGGCGGTCACTACCTGTCGGCCTTGGCCTTGGGCTATGCTGCCAGCGGTGACGAGCGACTGAGAGTGCGCATGGAATACATGCTCGACGTGATGGAACGCTGCCAGAAGCATTTCGATAAGAACACCCAGGGCCTCTACGGTTACATTGGCGGCTTCCCTGACAACACCCTATGGACCTCGCTCTACAGCGGCAACATGGACGTCTTCAACCGGAACCGCGGCAACGTGCCCTTCTATGTGCAGCACAAGGTGATGGCGGGCCTTCGCGATGCCTACGTCTATGGCGGCAGCGAGCGGGCCAAGGAGATGTTCCTGAAGATGTGTGACTGGGGCATCAATCTGGTGGCAAAGTTCAGCGATGAGCAAATGCAGTCGATTCTTGACACCGAGCACGGAGGCGTCAACGAAACGCTGGCCGATGCCTACCAACTCTCGGGCGACAAGAAATACCTGACTGCTGCCAAGCGATACAGCCACCTGACGATGATCAACGGCATGCAGACACTCTCCACCACCTTCCTCGACAACCGCCACGCCAACACCCAGGTGCCCAAATACATCGGCTTCGAACGCATCTATCAGACCGACGCGACTGCCACCTCGTATCACAAGGCTGCACTGAATTTCTGGCGCGACGTCACCCGCAACCGAACGGCCTGCATCGGAGGCAACAGCGTTGACGAGCACTTCATGTCCAGCCAGAACACGAACCGCTACATTACCAACCCCAACGGACCAGAATCCTGCAACACCAACAACATGCTGAAACTCACGGAGGACCTTTTCCGTGATGAAATGGGGAATTCTGAACTTACGGACTTCTTTGAGAAAGCCACCTACAACCACATCCTCTCCACCCAGAACCCAACCACGGGCGGATATGTATATTTCACCTCTCTGCGCCCCCAGCACTATCGCATGTACAGCCAGGTGAACCAGGGCATGTGGTGCTGCGTGGGCACTGGCATGGAGAACCACTCCAAGTACGGC
>CAMOMP010000096.1:0-5003 GCA_946619915.1 uncultured Prevotellaceae bacterium
TGCAAAAGGAGTGGTTATAATCTCGTCTCGATATATCTTGATGCCATCAATTTCATTATTTGGGAATTCCTTCCTATACCTCCTACGAGCCACATCATCAAAATAATAGACCCTCATTTTGATACCTCCAAATGATTTTTGCGGTACATAAATCTTTTCTATTATTTTTGTCTTATCATCAAAATATACAGCCTCCTGTATATTATCCTTATTGTCATAACCAATCGAAAAACTGACGGTCGCGATACCCACATCGTCCTGGTTCCTTGTGGCTGCCGTATCAATATCAAATGATGGCGCTTTTACATAGACCTGGAACGGATTCGTTAAATTGGCGTACGGTGATACTATTTTTGCAACCTCGGAAATAAATCGTTCCACATCATATTTGGTCCATATTTCTCGAACGCCTGTAATAACAAGTTTTGTTCCTGACTGAGAAGGTTCTTCACAAGGAATATAGGAATAATGGTTTTCAACATCCGTAAATAAGGTTATGTCACTGTTTCCCTGATTGTTATAATATGCCGTCCAGTCTATCTCAACATTCAACCATTGTGTTTCACCAGCTTTTTTTGTGATAATGTTTACCTTATCGCCAAGCTTATCAACAGCAAATCTACCAATTCCTTTTTCACCAACGCACTTTCGATTAAATGGCTCTGGGGAAAATGGCTCTTTGCGTTTACTGGACGTGCCAATCACCATCCACTTATCACGAATATCCTCGAATGACATACCAAAACCATCATCTTCTATCGTGATAATAGCACCACTCTCACCTGCAGCAACATTTTCGAACGATACTATCACATTCTGCGCATTGGCATCATAACAATTCTTAACCAATTCAAACAAGGCAGTAATCCTGTCTGTAATAAGATCCCTGCCTATTAGCCTGAATGTGCTAACATCAAATCGCCATTTCAAAGAACCTTGCTCGCTCATATCCTTTACTTATGATTTCTGACATGTACCTTGATACTCTCAGCAATTACTGCACCTAACCTTGGGGGCACAGCATTGCCTATATAGCGTGAGGCCTTCGTTATAGACACCTCCTCCTCATTTGGGAAGAACTTATAATCCATCGGAAAAGTCTGAAGCAAAGCAGCCTCCCTTATGGAGATGGCTCTATTTTGTTCCGGATGCCCGAAACGTCCGTTACCGATACCTGTACACTGTGTGGTTATCGTCGGACTGGGCTCATCCCATACCATTCTGCCATAAACACCGCCAAAGCTCTTACCTGCTTCTTTCTTGTGACAATTTAACAGGAGTTCCTCAGGCCAGTCTTTCCAACCGCCCCCGTATGGAGTTGCCTGCATTCGCCTCATATTTAGTTCGCCAAGAGCAGCGCACCTATGAAGTGCATCCGTTTCATTTGCTTCTCCTGCCCTCAACTCTGGCAAATCACCTATCGTTTTCCTGACGGTCTCGTATTCGCCTTTTTTATGTGTAGGCTTCGTCAATTCTATATCGCCCAACCTAGAAGCCAACAACACAAGGCGTTTACGGGTTTGTGGCACGCCATAGTCAGGACAAAAGACTACCTGATACTTAACAGAGAAACCTTCACTCTTCAAAGTCCTAACAAAGTCTCCCAAAACGTCCTTCAAGCCGAAAGATGCTATAGAAGGTACATTCTCCATCGTCACCACATCTGGTTGTACCTCCTTCACCAAACGACCGAATTCATAGAGAAGGTCATATTTATTGGGATCCTTATGTTTGTTTTTAAATGCATAGGACGAAAAAGGTTGGCAAGGAGCACATCCTGCAAGCACCTTTATCGCCCCTTTCTTATATTTTGAACGGATCTCTTTACCCGTTACTTTTCGTATATCTTTATGGATGAAGGTTGCGCCCGTATTGGCTTCATAGGCATATTGACAAGTCCAATCCAAGTCAAATCCTTCAATGATATGAAGGCCATGACTCTTCATTCCGTAGCTAAGGCCACCTATTCCACAGAACAGATCAACGACTTCTATCCGAGGCAACCTGCCTCGGCGCTTGCCGTTTGTCTTAGTTTCCATTTTAATATCTTCTGCCATATCTTATTTAATCAATTCTGCAAATATAGCAATTTCTCCTCAATCAAATTGCATTCCTTTTGTTTTATTTTGCATTTTTAACGAAAAAAATCGGGCTGACAACCACTCCAGTTGTTCAACCCGACACATTAAAATATCTCTACTTATAATCCCGGCATCATCGTCACTTGTCCCCTTCTCTACTTCTCAAGCTTCTTCTTAAACCATAAACAGGCACAGCCTCATCAGCCATATCCCTTTAACTTTCTCTTCATCCTTTCTTCTCCACATTCAGTATCCCATCCACCTCATGCTCCACGAACGGGCCCTCCTTGCATTCAAATATCACGCTATTGGGCTCCAAGGCCTCTATCGTATGCCACACCCCTTTCGGAATATTCACGCCATATCTACCATCCTCAGCACATAGCACCACGTCCTCGATAATCGAGCCATCATCCCTATGCGTAGTCACCCGCACCTTCCCTCGCAGAATCACGAATGTCTCATCTTTTGTGGGATGCTTATGTATTGGCACTTCCGTCCCTGGCTCAACAGCGTTTATAAAGCGATGGCACTTCTCATCCAGGCTCTGATGAAAATTATAGTTCTTTCGCAAACGAGAAGATTCCTTCGCCTGCACACTCACCTCATTCAACAGCTGTTCATCAATTATCTTCATAACCTTACCGATTTCTACCCAATCACCTTCAGCACCCCTTGGCACACTAATTTTCCGCAAGGCAAATCTTAATCGATTAAGATTCAACGCGTTACGGGATATTTTTAGTTTATTCACATTTATGTACTCAGGGTGATTTCGTATGTCGACATCCCTTTCCGTTGGCAAAGATACAAATAAGCGAGCAAAAATCCAAATTATATTAGAGATTTTTCAAGCGGAAGTATTTTCGGCGTTAGTCAAATATACGAAATATAGCTGTAAGGCCAAACAAAATGCACAAAAATATTTTCCATGGGTGGTGATGGTGTGGGCGACGTTCACATAGGGCCGGGGCCCTATGCTATGTTATTAAATCCCGTTGGGGTAACAAAAAAGGCCGATGCGTGATTGCATCGACCTTTTGTCTATTTATTTGCGCTTGGCTATTGCCTGCCAGATACCCGCATGCCAGGAACCTGTCCCTTGGCAGGTGATGTCAGGAAGCTGTTGCTGCCACGCACCCCACCTGCCAACGCACCTGCCTGCCAGATACCCGCATGTCACGAACCTGTCCCCTGGCAGGAGCAGGGGAGGATGGCTATTCTATTGCGGCCTTGATGGTAGCTACGATATACTTTACATCATCATCTGTTACATATGGACCGGCGGGGAGGCACATGCCTACTTTAAAGATTGCCTCGCTCACGCCATTTACGTAGGCGGGAGCCTGGGCATATACCGGTTGTTTGTGCATTGGCTTCCATACTGGACGTGCTTCTATCTGCGCTTTGTCGAGAGCTACACGCATGGCCTCTACATTAGCATTAGGTTCACAATCGGTATGAGCAGACTCTGCTGCATGGATCACACCAGCTGCGCCACCAACAGCACCTGTTACGATAGTCTTATAAGCATCTTCTTGGCCTTTTACCTTCACATTCTCATCAATCGTGATAGTACACAGCCAGTAGTTCGAATCATATTCACCCGTCTTCGGCTGAGAGTGTACATGTACTCCGGGCACATCAGCCAACAGTTCTTCGTACATTTTCTGCACATGCTTGTGGTGTGCAATATGGTCATTCACCACCGTCATCTGTCCACGACCGATACCAGCGCAGATGTTACTCATACGGTAGTTGTAGCCTATCTTCTCGTGCTGATAGTAGGGATAGCTCTCGCGATACTGCGTGGCATACATCATAATCTCGCGCCATTCTTCCTCGTTCTCAGTAATCAGCGCGCCGCCACCACTGGTAGTAATCATCTTGTTTCCGTTGAACGAAAGCACACCATATTTACCAAACGTGCCCAGTACCTGACCGTTAAACTTCGAACCGAATCCCTCAGCAGCATCCTCCACCACTGGTATTCCGTATTTATCCGCGATAGCCATAATCTGGTCGATCTTATACGGCATACCATACAGAGCCACTGGCACGATAGCCTTGGGCTTCTTGCCCGTCTTAGCGATACGGTCCTTAATTGCTTCTTCCAGCAGTTCCGGATCCATGTTCCAAGTCTCACGTTCCGAGTCAATAAACACCGGAGTAGCCCCCAGATACGTAATAGGATGGCTTGATGCACAGAATGTAAAGCTCTGCACCAGCACCTCGTCACCAGGCCCTACGCCGCACGCCAACAATGCCAAATGCACCGCCGCCGTACCAGCACTCAGCGCCACCACTCGTTTGTCCATGCCAACAAAGGCCTCCAGGTCCTTCTCAAACCCATTTACGTTAGGTCCCAGGGGCACCACCCAGTTTGTATCAAAAGCTTCTTTAATGTACTTCTGTTCTATTCCCTCATCCGACATATGCGCCAGACAAAGGTAAATTCTTTTTCTTTCCATATCGTTATATCAACTCATTATTATATTCCATTTTCTTTCCAAGCACTGTGCAACACATCATCTGTATGTCCTTCACGAACGAGTAGTGATCCAAATAATACTTATTCAGGCGTACTTTGTCGGGATATATCACATTGTCATTATATTCCACGGCAATCTCCTGTATTGGTCGCGTATCACCTTCCTTCTGTTTCTGAGCGACAAACTCTGAAATCATCTCATCCTCCAACCTATATTTCAATGTTGCCGGTCCTGTGATACCTGGGCGCAATTTTAATACTCGTCGGTCATCACCCTGCAATTGGTCCGCATAGCCAGGCACATCAGGTCTTGGGCCCACAAAGCTCATGTTTCCGATAAGCACATCCCATAGCCCAGGCAGCTCATCCAGCTTATAATGCCTCAACTTTGCCCCTAATGGCGTAATCCTTGAATCCCCCGCCACCGAAAC
>CAMOMP010000097.1:0-4842 GCA_946619915.1 uncultured Prevotellaceae bacterium
TGTATGAGGCTCCCGCCTGCGAGGTGGAGGAGATGGAACTGCAGGGTTTTCTCTGTGCTAGCACAAATGATGAAAACTACCCTGTTGAAGAACCTATTATTGATTAAAGACTTTATTAGTTAGATTTTTAAAAATTAAAGTATGAAAAAATTATTCAAATTGACAACTGCAGCACTTGCACTGGTAGCCTTTGCAAGTTGCTCAAGTGATGATTTCTTCGGCTCGGATGCCCATAAGAAGAATTTCACAAGCGTGCTGATTGCTGATGTTGAGACTCCTGACGGCCTCGTGACACGTGCCGCTCGTAATGCCGATGCTGGTGGCTTCACATGGCAGGAGGAAGACCAGATTCGTGTATACGACACCGACCTGGCTGTCTATGACACTTATGAGTTCGCTGGGTCTTTTGGCCGTGAGGGTAATACACGACTGACCAAAGATCCTGCCTTTGCTTTGTTCCCCGCTGAGAATATCAAGAAGGGTTACTGGGATCCGACAGACGGCCACGTGGCTGAAGTGGTTATTCCGAATATCATCGAGTATAATAAGGATAAAGGCGCAGAAGAGACATTGGCTGACGGTACTGTAGTTTACCAGATGCCTATTCCCATGTGGGGTACGGCAGCCAAGAAGGATGATGCTACTGTAGAGGTAACTGGCAATGGTATGCAGCCTCTGACTGGTGTTCTGTACATGACACTGACCAATGCTCTCGGCAATGCTTCTTGGATTAGACTGCAGTCTGCTACTAAGAACTTGTCTGGCCGCTTCATCGCAAAGCTCGACGATGCTGAGCCCAAATTGGTAGAGAGCAATGATGAGTTGTATGGACCTACCTACCAAAAGACTATTTATGTAGATATGCGCAACCTGCCCTCTGACAAGGCTGTGCTCTACCTCCCTGTAATCGCAGGTGTTTCTGACCTCGTTATCTCAAGAGCGACAAAAACAGATGACAACCCAGCAGCCTTTGCTGCTGGTGATTGGACGACCGTTTCTAATCTGGATACCTATACTTTCGCACGTAATCGTTATAAGAAAGTGGGCTTCGACTACGATCTGGCTGCCAATACTCCTTCTGCCATTTCTGCTGCACTGGCTCAGTTCAACGAGCAGAGCACAGACGTGACGCTGAATGTTGTGAATACCTTGAAGATGGATCAGACACTTGCTGGTAGTGGTGATCCTGATAAGACTATCGAGATTCCTGCTATGGCTGCCAACGTGGTTACCATTAACCTTCAAAATGATGTCACTGCCGCCACTCCTACTCCTGAGGCGCTGACTCTGCAGGATGCTGACCCCGAGGCTCCTTTCACAGGTACATTGATTCTGAATGTTACTGATGCAGATGATAATCCAAGTCTTACAAAGGCTTCTGACCTCCCTGTAACCGTCAACCTGCCTAAGGCAAAGGTTGTCTTGTTGGGCGACTATACAACAGGTGGAACTGCATCAACCATCACATTGACAGCTGCCGATGAGGTTCAGTTTGGTGACGGAAGCATCGTTACTAAGATTGGTACTGCATCTTTGGACCTCAACAACGTTGCAACAGAATTTACTATTGCAAAGAAGGCTGAGGTTGCCAATGAGCTGACAGTTTCTACAGCTACATCTACTCTGACTGCTATTAACATCCAAGGTAAAGCTAATGACGTTAAAGTCAAGAATTCTCCTGCAACCATTAACATCACTGGAGGAGGTACGGTTACTGGCAACATTGAGACAAAGGGTAACGTTAACATCAACCTGACTAATGAGGCCATTGCCGTTGCAGCAGACAAGTCTATTAAGCTCTACCTGCCCACCACAGTGAGCATCACTCAGGGTTATGTAGGTACTATCACCAACGACTTCGATGCTCTTGGAGAGGCTGATTCTAAGGAGGCTAAGGTTGTATTCCCCGCAGGCGAAGGATTTACTGCTATCAAGGCAATCAACGCTCAGCTTGGCACTAAGATTACTCCGAGCACGTCTAAGTGGAATGGCAAGCTTCCTACCGCTGGTACTATTGCAGCCTTCATCGATGATAATTATGTTTATACTGCTGCCCAGCTGACACAATATATGGGTACAGCTGCTGAAACTATCAACATTGGAAATGACATTGATCTGAACAATGATCCAGAAGGTAAGTGGCTGCAGCCTATCAATGGCGCAAGTGCTGGCCTGACTATTAACGGTTACAAGCATACCATCTCTAACATCAATCTGAACAACTTCCCTGATGAGAAATATCAGAGCACCAATGGTATGTCAATTGCTGGTGTTGGTTTCATCGGTAAGGCAGCAGGTTTCCTCAAGGTATACGATTTGACTCTTGATAATGTCAAGTTCACAAAGGGTTATAATAATCAGGGTGATAATAAAGAAAATACCTTTAAGGTTGCTGGCGTAGGTGGTCTGGCTGGTGAAGTTACCGGTGCTATCACTTTGTCTGGTGTGACCGTTAACTTGGCTGCTGACTTCGGATATAGCAGCTATACCGCAAAGTCTGGTGAGACGGTAGAAACACATGCAACAGCGGTTGGTGTCGGCGGTCTCGTTGGTATCGCTGGTGGTGCAGCAACCCTGAGCAAGGTAGTTGTTAACGGTGCTCTGATTCAGGGTTACACCAGTCTTGGCGGTTTCATCGGTGTGACAACTGCAACTGGTGACATTGCTATCGACATGAATTGTAAGTCTAACATCACAGCATTCAAGTCAAACTACAGCGATCCCTCTGCTACCAACATCGAAATGAACTATGGCCGTATCGGTGGTGCAGTAGGTTATGTAGCTGGTGCCAATAATGTAACTATTGCCTATGGTGCTACCACTAAGAATGTATCAGCTACGCTGCCTGCAGGTGGTGAAGGTAAACTCTATGTATCTGTAAGTGCCGGTACTGGTAACAAGCTGTGGAGCTGGAGCCGTAACCAGCAGTGGATTGGTTTCAGTGCTTCTGAGACTGCTCCTGGCACCGCTATCGGTACAGTTACCATTGGCAAGACTGCTACAACGAACTACACCTATGTAACTCCGCAATTCGATACTGATGGTACTTTGAGTGATCTTGGTGATGATGAAACTGCACTCTACACTTGGACTGCAAAGGCCAACTAAATGTAGAAGAGATGATGAAACTAAGAGTAAATTGTCAAACTCAGCCCAATGCAGAATCTCTTGCGAGAGATATACTGCAGCAGGTACAAAATGGAGAAATCCAGACTTGGAGCTGTGCCAATGTCAACGTAGATGTACAACGCAGAAACTTGCCTTGTATCTACCACGATACTGACCAGACGCGACAGGAGAACAAGATAGCTTACTTCCATGTCGTTCAACTGGGGACAGAGGTTGTGCTTAACATGTATCCTCAATGCGGAACCAACATGGATAGACCTGTAAAACTCTGGCTACTAGGCAGACTGGCTGAAATGATAATCTCTAACTATATCGAAAGATTTGAGAGCATTCATTTCGTCACTCGATAGACATCATCTAAAGACATTCACATCTGGGGCGCGGGCCTTAGCGCCTGGCGCCCCAGATTTTTTATCAAACCGCAAAGCCATCATAGGATGATGCACATAGGATGAGCGAAACATCGCTTTGCGACAACGATAAATGAAATAAATGCATTAAATGTAAAATGGCAAAAGACATTAAGATAGTTTTTACAGAGGAAAATATAGCTAAGCTATTTGGTACTGAGGCTGCTGAAGACGAAGACTTCAGCCGGCTTCAATCATACTATCTTAAAAATAAGACCCATGAGAAAGTCACATCAAATTTGCCTTTAAGGATTTTAGTTGCTCATAAAGGTATTGGTAAGTCTGCTATATTCACGATGGCCAGACACGAAGATATAAGAGAAAGCAGATTATCCATGCTTATAAAACCTGATGATGTTTCTGACTTGAGTAGAGAAGAAACAGATTTTTCCCAAATGATTAGGGCTTGGAAGCAAGGTCTCCTCTCTATTATTGTGGAAAAAGTATGCAATAATCTTGGCTTAATAACACAAGATAATCAATATCAAGATATTATTAATAGTACTGGAAAAGTGTTAGGTTTCTTTAAGACTTTGTTCCAGAAACAAATTAACAGTTCTGTAGAGATTACAGAGGCTTCAAAATTGTTAATAGAGAAATTCCTTAAAGAGAACAGAATTATTGTCTATATTGACGATATGGATAGAGGTTGGGAGAGTAAGAAAGAGGATATTCGTCGTATCTCTGCTTTGTTAAATGCAATACGCGATCTCAGTAACGAGAATAAAGGTCTTCAATTCCGACTGTCTTTACGATCAGATGTGTATTATCTTGTAAGAACGTCTGATGAGTCAACGGACAAGATTGAGAGTTCGGTTATTTGGCACAGTTGGACAAATCACGAAATCCTGATACTTCTTATTAAGCGTATAGAAGCATTCTTCGGTCGAAACGTAGATGTAGACAAATTGAGAGAAACAAAGCAAGTTCATCTAGCATATTATTTAGATAGTGTTTTTGAAAAACGCTTTATGGGTGTTGGTAATTGGGCCAATATTCCAATGTATAAGATTCTGATGTCGCTTATACGTAAACGCCCTCGTGACCTTATTAAATTGTGTACCCTTGCTGCCAAAGACGCATATAACAAAGATTATAATTTGATACAGACAGATAATCTTAAAAATATCTTTGTGGAATATTCGCAAGGTAGAATACAAGATACTGTAAATGAATACCGCTCCGAATTGCCAGATATCGAACGTTTGCTGCTTAATATGAAACCTTCTACAAAGGAGTTGAAGGCAGGTAAAGGCTTTATCTATAATACAAGTGATTTAAAGAAAAAAATTAATTCCATTAG
>CAMOMP010000098.1:0-4782 GCA_946619915.1 uncultured Prevotellaceae bacterium
GGAGTGCCTTTTCAGGCTGTTCTGGCCTAACCTCTATTACTATTCCCAATAGTGTGACGAGCATTGGCTGGAGTGCCTTTTCTGGCTGTTCCGGCCTCACGTCCATCACCGTTGCATCAGGTAATCCTAAATACGACAGTCGCGAGAACTGTAATGCTATCATTGAGACCTCTTCTAATACACTTATTGCAGGTTGTAAGAATACTGTTATTCCAGAAAATGTGAAGAACATCGGTTTAGATGCCTTCAAAGGCTGTTCTGGCCTAACCTCTATTACTATTCCCAATAGTGTGACGAGTATTGAGCAAAGTGCTTTCGAGGGCTGTTCTGGCCTTACATCAGTCAGCATTGGTAGAGATGTGAGGAGTATCGGTTGGTATGCCTTCAAAGATTGTTCCAGGCTCACGTCTGTCATCTGTTGGAGATCTGAGCCGCCAACGATGGGCGAAGATGTGTTTTACAATGTCCCCCAAAGTTCTGCTACGCTTTACGTCTATGACTTTCTTGCGAGTTATTACAAGGCTGCTGAACAATGGAGGGAATTCGGCACTATTGTTGGAACTGATCCGACAGGAATTGAAGAACTGAAGGCTCAGGACACTCCTTCGGCAAAAGTTGGCAAGAATGCCCCCATCTATGACCTCAACGGACGCAGGGTGCCCAAGAAGTCTGCAAACGGATATTACATTCAAGGTGGAAAGAAGTATCTTGCACAATAAATGTGGTTATCTACACACTGCTTCATCTCTTCCTTGCCTTGTATTGCGCAGTAGCTTTTGTCCGCCCCAAAAAAGGAATAGCTGTCCGGCATAATAGGGAATCATGATACGCAGGACGGAGTGGTGGAGGGGGTGGACAAACAGATGAAAGCCCAATGTGAAATCGGAGATGACAAAGAGGATGGCACCCATAATCAGCCAAATATTCTTATGGCGCAGAGCCCATGACATCGCCCAGAAAGGAGAAGAAGAGTGCTGCCGTCAACACCCATTGCTTCTTATACATGGCACACAGGGTGAGCCAAGCAAGGGGAAAGATCATCCGGACTGGAAGGGGCACGGGCACGAAATTCAGCACCGCAAGAATGATATAGACGGGGATGATATTCATAATGTGTTGATTGTCTTTTGTAGCTCTTCCAGGAAACGGGCGGCTTGTATGCCATCCATTTGCACATGGTGGAACTGCATAGAGATGGGTAGGGTGGTCCTGAGCCACCCTTTGCGATAGCGGCCCCATGCAAGGAACGGGTTGTTCCAGCGACCAGAATACTGGTTGACTATCACATCCAGCTCTGTATGCGGTAGTCCTGAGGTTCCGATAATCATGGTATCTTCCAGCGATATGCTTTGGCTGGTCTTAGCAGCCTGGCTGGTTATCTGCAGATAGTCGGCATTGAATTGCCTGATATCCTCAGAGTAGGGGACATCGCAGAAGGTGATGCCTCCCTTGGCGTTCTGCACAATGACATTCACAGCCAACTTGTCATAGCGGTACATATGGCCGGGCTCTGGCAGGAGGTAGAATTCTTCGATGCTGCTGGCTGCCTTACAGATGCACCAGCACAGGAGCACGTTGAACTTGATGCCTGTCTTCCGGCTTATTTTCCGTAGCCTGCCGACCTCAAACGTCTTCACCACCGTCACCATTGGCTGGGGCGACGACATCCACATGCTGAATGCCTCAGCACGGCTACATTCCTGGGGATTGATTTCTTGTTTCATGTCGTTTATTGTTTATAATCTATCCTCCTGACAATTTCAATCCAGTCCATACAGCCAGCACGCCAACAACCACACTTGCTCCGATATACAGGGCACAGACAGAGCCGGCACCTCCTCCTATTGCTACCAACAGAATACTCTTTATCATTTTAATTTCATCTGATAAAACTCATGGGTTTCCACTCCTCGCGCTCAGGATAGTCGGGATTGCCGTTGGCGTGAATCTTCTTCAGCAGCCATGCCATGTTGTTGGCCATCGTGCGCATGGTCTGCATACCTTCGGTATCAAGGGCGGCCTGACCTTCTTCGCGACCATAGACAATGTTCCAGTACTGAGATGTCACCACTGGCATGTTCATCATCTGGAAGGGCATGTTCAGGGTCTGGTAGGCAGCCGTAGCTCCACCTCGACGACATACACACACAGCTGCAGCGGGCTTGTTCACTACCTTGGCTCCTGCCGAGATGAACATACGCTGGATAAGTGACAGTACCGCTCCGTTGGGCTGACCATAATAGACAGGTGAGCCGACGATGAGTGCATCTGCACTGTCCAGCTTCTCTGAGATGCTGTTGCAAACGTCATCATCGAATGAGCATTTGCCCAGTTGTTTAGCCTTGCACTGTCCGCATGCAATGCAGCCGCGAATGGGCTTTACACCTATGTGTACAATCTCTGTTTCTATGTCTTGCTGCTCCAGCGTCTTAGCTGCTTCGCTCAGTGCCACGAATGTGTTGCCCTGTTTACGGGGGCTACCGTTTATCATTAGGACTTTCATATTATAATAAATAGAATATCAAATGGTTGTGGTATTTCATTAACCCGTTTGTTTACTTTAGCTTCTTGCCGTCAGAGAAGGCATTGCCAGCGGTCTTACCCAATTGGATGTAGGTGTGGTGTACGGGGTCGAAGGTGATGAGTCCCATCTTTTCAACATCGGGCTTTCCGTCTTCTGCCAGATACTTCTCGTCACAGAGAATGTTGACTATTTCTGCCACCAGGTAATAGCCTGTCGCGCTCTCGTCAATCTTCTGCTTCACACGGCATTCCAGCGTCATGGGGAATTCCTTGAAGACGGGCGCATTCACGTTGGGAGCCTTCTCAATAGTCCACCCAGTCTTTTCCATCTTGTCAGGCGTATTCCTGCCACTGACAATGCCTACATAGTCAGCAGCTACCATTGTCTCAGTTGTTGCAAAAGCAACGGTGAACTCAGGGTTCACTGCCAGATTGTCGGTTGTCTGATGAGAACACAGCGAGATGATAATCTCGTGCATATCCCATTGGCCGCCCCAAGCAGCATTCATGGCATTAGGCTTACCCTCTTTGTCGTATGTGCCGATGATCAGCACGGGCTGTGGCAGCAGCCACGCTGTAGATTTAAAACTCTTCATAGTCGTATTGTTGAATTATTCATTGAGTTTGATTATCCTCTCGAAATACAAATGCAGCCAGTCTTCTACATTGTCTTCATAGATAATTCCATCTTTATCATTCTTGCAGTAATAGTTGCGTTCCAAATCAATTTCGTCATCCAGATAATAAACATCCATGAATGCATCATGATAGTCTGTATCTATTGCCTCTTGGGTTAAAATCTTAAGGCCTTCTTCTGCAGAAATCATATTGTCAAGAACCTGATGGGCTATGTATAATACGTATTGTTGATAGACTTCATCCGTTGTAACTTCCAATTCCAGTTCTTTGAGAATAGACTCTATGAGAGAAGCATGTTCAAATTTGTTTAAGTTCACATCTTCACCTGCCAACTGTATGATACCAGGTGTCTGAAACCCTTTCTCCATCATTTCCCAAGCCCATGATTTCCATTCCTTTGTCATACCTTTGAGTCGTTTGTATTGAAAAAGGACTAAACGGGTAATAGGAACTGCCTGAATAATGGATTTCAGTCTATCATTTGGTTGGGGGAATATATCTATGCTATAATCTTCCACCTTTGTAACCATCATCAGACGCTTCTTGCTAATCTCATCCTTATTTTGATTCATTGAATAAGACGAGTTTGTTTTATGCTTATATAGATGACGTACAATCTTATATATTCTATTTAACAGACCCATATCTGATATAATATAACATTATTTACAATAATACCAAGTCGCCATCTACGAATCCGATGGCTAGACCTTGTCGTGCCTTTAGCTCTTTTCTGTATTTTCCTTTTTGCAGGTATTCCCTGATTATACTTTCAGAATCTGTTAGGATGTCTTTCCATTCCTTATTGTCGTGCCAAACCAGAGGATTTTCCCTTGTCGAAAATACCTCATCGCAGGCCCAGTCGCTATCATCTTTATCAAACGAACTTGCTCCAATCAACTCCAGCGTCCACGTCTCATTTTCATCTTCATATAAGTTGAAGCAGAACGCCACCACATCAGAGGGTATATTCATTTGCATTACGTTATCCAGCCAAGTCTCGAATTTTGTATAGTTAAGCCCTGTCTTGCTAATGCCTGTAGAGTATATCTCAGTGAGTTTCCACTCTTTGTCTTTCTCTATTTTGAAATCTATTTCCCGTATAGCATTTTTATCATCCATGACCGATTGTAGGAAAGCGGCAACGGGTTCCGGGTTCTTTACCTTCCAGATTAGCTCTCGTGTTGCATTCCAGTTGACTCTTCCAAAGAACAAGGCATTGGGGTTAGTTGGGTCTGTCACGATTCTTTTATTCAGACGATCCTCTAAGTCGTTTAGGATGCTGCTTTCTTCATTTGTTGGAAGCTGGGCATCATTCACATTTTTGCATCTCACAACCACTGAACAGTTCCACGGATATTCTTCCCATCCTTTATTGTTGGCAAAACGATTATTGATAGAACCAACACATGGCAGACTATCCCCCTCAATACTGAATACAGTGAATGTATCCTGTGTTTGTTGAGTAGTCGCTACGTTGTCTTTCTTCTTCCGAAAACAATCAAATATTCCCATACGATTTGAACTACAATTAGAAAATAAAATGAGGGACATGACGGCAAAGGTGAAGTGAACCCAGAAAGTTGGACACAACTTAAAGGTTCACAATGAAACGGAAAT
>CAMOMP010000099.1:0-4743 GCA_946619915.1 uncultured Prevotellaceae bacterium
GTTTTAAATGGTTTGTAAATAATTTTCCTTTGTCGCAGAAAGTTCTCCGGTTGGGCTCTCGTGAGGGAAATCTTCTTAGTGCACGTTGGAATTTTTACGGCCTCGTGTGGGAGCATTTTTCTATCTCTTTCTTTTGACGTTGCAAAGGTACGGCAATATTTTGGAATGTCAAAAAATATGATACCATAAAACGACGTTTTGAAAAGTGTAAAACGATAAAAAAAATTATACACCATGAATGTGGTTACAATTACAGTATTACAGTTTCTTGAAAAAGTCGTGATTCACTTTTACTACTATATAATATAATATATATATTATATTATATAGTAGTAACTATTATTAGCTCCTTTGGAGAAAAACTGTAATTGTAATACTGTAATCACTCAGACGGTTTTCTTGAAAGGTGCTGGCATCGCCCAAGGAGTGTCCCACGGACTGGCTGCTGATAGGCTACGCCATGGCGGTAGTGGAGAACGGCAAAGCCCTCCCCGCCGTGCCGATGCTGAAAGGTTTTTCACTGGCAATGAGTTAGTTATGGCTCAGGGTACGGTTCTCTGATTCGCGGAAGAAGGCTGAAGTCTGATGGCTGAAGTCTGAAGTAGGATGTAAGAGGGCTGATGTCTGATGTAAGATGTAAGATATTGCTGATACTTCGTTGAACGTTTACCATTAAAAAAGCCCTTGAGCAAATGTGCTCAGGGGCTTTCTTGTTATGGTTAGAAGTTTTCCTTACTTCATCATCACCTTCTTCCTATCTACGACATAAAGTCCCTTTTTAAGTGAAGAATGAAGAGTGAAGAGTGAAGAATCTTCTTTTGAATTTTGAATTTTGAAATTTGAATTAAGGCAGCGTCCTGCAAGGTCGTAAACCGCTCCCTCCCATTTGGGGGAGGGCTGGGGAGAGGGGCCTATTCCCGTTCCTTCCTCTACTGTGATGGTCTTCGTGTCGAAGATGAAATGATTACTGTAATCTAAGCTTCGCATATTGTTTGCCATGAGCAGGTCTATGGAGTATTCTCCAGGTTCCAAAGGCTCTGGCAGAGATATGTAGTCGGTACAACTGTTGCCTGTCTCGAGATAGATTCTCTTACATAGGTCTTCCGAGAAATCCACCAACTCCTCTTCATCCTCGTCGTTTACCTTGTAGATATCGGCATATATGACAGAGTCGTAAGTCTTGCCGGTTTGGTTAACAACCTTGAAGTCCAGTTTGTAAATAGGATTCCCCTGCAGGTCTTTATCCTGATTGTATGCTAATTCTTCGCACCTGAACTGAAGCTCCTCGATGTCGAAGAACTTTGTGCCTATATGGCCTGATGAATTGCTAAGCTCGGAACTATCGTAACCCTCAAAATCATAGGCCTGATCGGGTATGACTAGCTCCATAACATAACGTCCGGATGTATCGACCGAGAACGGGAATGAGATGGTTGCCGTACTGTGGGCTTCGACCATTATGCTGACAATAACACTATTCTCAAACTCTTCCAACGTGGAGCCGTTCATCTTATATATCAGAGCTCTTAGGGCACCCGTGAAATCTTCGTCGCTGTTGTTTGTTATGGTAGCTGTGGTAATCTGCTTTAATCCCGTTTGTTTTATGCCGTCGATGCTAATGTCTGCGGCAGAGGCGGAAAGCTTGCCTAAAGGATGGAAGATGCGCTCTTCTACTTTCCCTTCGGCATTAACGACGACCTCTATGTATTTGCTTGGACCGAAGAGGGGCTTCCAGGGAGCGTTGGTGCCTGCCTCCTTATTATAGAGGACCATTTTGTGGCTGCCCGGAGCAAGTCCCTCGACCTCTGGGTATGTAAGATTCTGCCATGACGTCCAGTGAGCCATATCGTAGCCGGGGAATTCATAATCGTAGCCAAAGGCGTAATTATGGAAGTCCAGGGTGCCGTCGGGCATCTCCTCTGCCAGGTAGATGCTGTATGTTCCAGGACGCCATGATGTGTTACAGGCCTCGAAAGCATCCGAGAGATCATCTAAGCTATAATGCCAACCTGTGGTTAATAGGTAGCGGCCGTAATCGGTTGCGGGGCCCTTTGCGGGCTGCAGGCCTATAAGTGCTTCTTGCTCCCAGTTATAACCCTCAGCGGTTGTGCTGGTGACGCCTGGTACTATGTCGGCGGGATTCAGGATCGCAATCTTGAAGTATCCATTATACCAGCCTCCCCAGCCCCAGTTGACATGGTAGTAGCCGCTGCCGTTCATGGCCTGATAACCATCCACGACAAAGGCATGTCCACCATCATAGGCAAGACCGCAATAAACGAGGGGACGCCCCTCCTTCAGTTCGTTATAGATTAGTTCGTCCCATCCGCTCACTGTATAGTCTTCGGCATGAGCCGCATATACCCCTTGGTCATAGCCAAACAATTGGGTAAGCATGTCCACGTCGTAATACATGGCACCAGAAAAATCGGGGGTATAAGTCATCTGCACCGTCTGTCCGCAATAGCGCATCAGTCTGGCAACAGCCATCTGCTGGGCATCCGTGGTTTCCTTTGTATAGTCGTCCACCATGTTTTCCCATTCAAATGTTGTAACAGGTAATTCGTCATAAATCTTTTCGTCATCCGATACGTAGGCGGGAACAGGTGCTGCTATCGGTCCCTGGGGCCATTTGTGGTAATACATTACCTGCGCCAGGGCAGTTGCCATACAGCCTGTAATGCACAATTGTCCATCTTTCTCGGGGCAATATCTGTTATAGGGATTCTGTGGGTCGTAGGGGCTGGTGCCTTGATCCCAGAGAGCTGTTACCAGTGTATCTATGTCGTTGTGCAATGGTGCTGCCTTTGCCTTGGCATTCTGCTGACTGAGTCTGGTAATCTGGCTCTCCATTTCGTTCAGCCACCATTGCATGTTGTCGTTTACCTTCTTGGCATCAAAGCTGCCGTTTGTTGCATAGCCTAATACCAGATTGTCGCCTACGCAGTCGTCTCCGCTGACTACGACAAATCCCTTTCCCGCTTCGGCATTGAATACGTAGTAGGGACTGGCCTCGCTACTTGCGGTGCCCTTACCCAGGGCGCGATGTGGGGCACGCATGACCTCGTTCTGTAGTTGGACACCATGTTTCTGCAGGAAACTTGCAGCAGCCTGACGGGCAGCGGCAGGAGTGATAGGTTCTGCCATGATGCTAAGCACTGTCAACAGCAATGAAAGAAGGGTGATAAATCTTCTCATATTATCTTTAATTATATATGCCAATCTTTTTACGCGGCAAATTTACATGTTTTTTTCGTATTTCCATCAGGCGGATAGGGAAAATACACAAAACTATAGGTAGAACTTGCGGTTCAGCTTACCGTTGTAGGTTCTTTCTATGTGATCTGTGATGCTGAAGAGCTGGGGTACCTTGTAGTGCTCCAGCTTTTGCGTCAGATGGGCTGCCAGCTCTTTCTTGTCGATTGTTTTGTCGTCCTTTGGTACTACAAACAGCCTTAGCACCGTGCCCAGAACGGGGTGGGGGCTGGGTGTGCAGATGCAGTCGGCAACGGCAGGGAAGGACAGGGCGGCATCCTCTACCTCGATGGGATTGACCTTGTAGCCGCCTATATTGATGATGTCGCCCATGCGACCCGTCAGATGCAGGCGCCCCTGCTCGTCAATCCTGCCGCAGTCGGAGGTGAAAAGTGTGCCATCGTGCAGCACATTGCGCGTCAGACCTTCGTCGCCAACATAGCCCTCCATCAGGGTGGCTCCCTGGCAGGCTACGTTACCCTCGGGGGTGATAAAGACGGAGGAGTGAAGCATGGGGCGGCCCAGGCAGCCTGCCACGCAGTAATCCGAGTTGTAGTTGTGCGTGCAGATGATTCCCGTCTCGGTGGAGGCGTATGTGTTGTAAAGCCTGGTGTGTGGTAGAAGTTGGCATAGGGATTCCATGTCAGCCTGCGCCATGGGAGCGGCTCCTGTCTCTATGAAATCTATCTTGTCGGCGATGCCGGAGAACTCCTTTCGGGCAAACTGCAGCAGCATGCGTATGCTGGTGGGAACCAGGAATGTGGCAACCTTGGGATAGGGGAGGCGGAAGGCGTTCAGGAACAGGTTCATATCCTTCATGCCCGGGGTGATGCAGAGTGTGGCACCTACCATGATGGTGGGCCATATCTTGCTGAGGCTGCCTATGTGGTTGAGCGGTCCGCTGATGATGAACAGCAAATCCTCCGTGAACTGCATGGCGGAAATCAGGTTCTCGGCATCTGCCACGATGGCCTTGTGGCTAATCATAATGCCCTTCTGCTGACCTGTAGTGCCTGTGGTGTAGAGGATATCTGCCACGTCCACGGGGATGGTGCACGCGTTAATCTGATGCTGTATGGAGCCGAGGCGGTTGGGGGTACAGTCTTCCTCTACGGGTACAGCAGCTTTCCCTGCCAGATGTGTGGCAAAGTACTGAATCAGGAAGTCAATGCTCTGGGTATTGCGGACAAGCACAGCACTGCCTTCCGCCTGCTGATACTCCCTGCTGCGTTCCTTCACCTGCTGCCACAACTGCCCATAGGTGAGCGTTTCCCCGTCACAGATAACTGCCGGCTTGGCAGGATTTTCTTCTGCCCAAAGATTCAGATAATCTTCTATACAATGCATCTCTAAAACAGATTCTTCACTCTTCATTCTTCACTCTTCACTTTCAGCTTCTCCTCCACCATAGCAGCTATGCTGTCAAGGTTCCTGAGGTTCTTGGGTGTGGCGTCTTTCGCCTCTCAATCTATGCCGTACTCTGCCGAT
>CAMOMP010000100.1:0-4525 GCA_946619915.1 uncultured Prevotellaceae bacterium
TGATTATCGGGCGGGGCCACTCTTCCATCTATATGTGGTGCAACATTGGCCTCTGCGTCGTTCAGCTGTTGGCGGTCTGTCTTTCTGTCGGTTATGGAATTGAGTGGATGATTTCTGTCTATGTGCTTATTAATGTTGGCTGGTTTCTTGTCTGGCACTTCTTTGCAAGACGCGAGATCGATCTTCGGTTAACAGAGGCTCTTCTTGATATGGCTCCCTATCTCACCATTACACTGGTACTCGTTGCAGCTGCTTATTTGCTTACTGTCAATATAGAGAGCCTCTATCTCAGTTTCGCTATAAAAGTGTTGTTTGTCGCCACAGGCTACTGTCTTACACTTTGGCTGCTAAAGTCCATTATATTCCGTGAAGCTATCAGCTTCTTCCGTCACAAACATTTGATCCCATGAAACAGGTAATTCCAATCTTTTTTATCTTTGATAAATGGTATACTCTTGCAGCCGAAGTCACATTCTACGGTCTGCTACGCTATAGTCATCCCGATAATCATTATTTGCTTTATGTTCTTTCTGCCAACCTACCAGCAAAGTCACTACGGCGGCTTCAGAAAATTGTGAACAAGTTCCCAAATGCAGATATTGAATATAAAGATATGACAGCGTACGAAAAGAAGTATGGACTGCCCGAAGGGAAATCCCATTTCTCTAAAGAAATATTCTATAAGCTAATAGCGGCAGAAGTGTTTACCCAGTATGATCGTATTCTATGCTCGGATGTAGATGTTGTCTTCAAACAAGATGTTGCACCAGCACTCTTTGATTTCCCTGACGATAACTTCTATTTTGCCGGTATAACCTGGGTTGTTGATCATGGCAAGCGCAAGATGTACGATAACCAAGTATACACGCCAGAAGAACAAAAAAAGCTCAGCAAAGGAATTGGTGCTGGTTTCCTGCTAATGAATCTCAAACAGATACGGCAAGATGACATGCAAAGTAAAATGGTTTCTTTTTATATGAAGAATTACCCACGGCTCACCCAGCCTGAACAAGATTGCTTTAACATCTGCTGTTACCCAAAGATTCGCTACCTTCACTGGAAGTACTGTGTGCTCAACTATTATTACTCGATGGACCGAAACAATATCAAGTTCTTCTTCCCCCCGTTCTATTCTGAACTTGGAGAAGATAAAGAGAATGCTCTTGCACACTTCGAAGAAACCTTAAGTCATCCTGTACAAATACATTACGTCGGGGCAAATAAACCATGGAACAGGCTTTTTGTCGACTGCCAATCAACGTGGTTTAAGCACGCTTGGCGTGCAGGCCTTATGACCGAGTTTGTTGTAGAGTTCCCGATACAGTTTCTTAGAACCTGTAGAAGATACAGCCTAAAAAGGTTTACCCACAAACTATTTCACCGCTTTTTCAGATAGGTCTCACATTATCTGCCAAAAAGCCATTTACGGAGGAACGGGCTGACTCGCAGGATGTTCGACGTAATGATACAGAAGCCAATGATAAGCAGGGCAATCACAACGGACAGCGTCGTGTCGAGCACGAAGTTATGACGGTACTTATCAAAGAACTGGCCAATGGTCGGAATATTGGGTAGGAAAAAGAAATGAAGGAGATAGATATCGAGTGTGCGACGGCCAATATATTGCAGAGAAGCTCCGACCACAGAAAGTTTCGTAAAATAGTCCTTGTAGTAACGGAAGTACATAAACGTGATGGTCAGCAATCCGAATTTGGCCAGTGTAGAGGGAAGATTAGTCCATTCCAGCCTGAGATTATGCCATTTAAGCACATCCATGGTCGATAGGATAACGATGGCAATAACTATAGGGTAGAACCAGCGGCTATCCATTACGCGCTGTGCCCCGTCCCAATAGCGGTGAACGATATTGCCAAAAATGAAAAACGGGAAATAGAACATGACCTCCACCAAACAAGTATCCATCAGAAATACTTTAATTGGAGTGTCGGGGCCTTTATAACCCTGAGCCCAGGAAAAGTAGTGGGGTTGGTAGCACGTCTCATAAACGCAGAGCGAGACGATAAAGAGCAAGGCAATAGGTATCCACGAACGGCTTTTCAGTTTGCTCTCAGCATAAGCAAACAGGTAATAGATGATAAACATCCACAGCAGGGCGATGGTGAACCAATAACCACCTTTTTGTGGCGAATGGAAATTGACTTCCAGTCCTTCCAGGAAGCGGGGCCAAATCATCGCATTGAAAAGCACGAAGAACACCAGCGTAGGAATAATCTGGACCTTCAGTTTTTTCAGAAGCAATTGCCCCAAGTTATGGGCATTCCAGACCTGAGCAGCTTTGTAGGCCAGGAATCCGCTGACGAAGAAAAACAGCGGCATGCGGAACAAAAGAAGAAACGACAATGAGGACGAGAACTTCCAGTTCTGTTCAAAGCCAACACGGCTAACGTGATTGGCCACAACCAGAATCATGGTAAACCCTCGGAGTGCGTCGAGCCACTCTAAACGTTTTTTGTTGGGTAAAGTTTCCATTGGCTACTGTTTATCTTAAAAAGTATGTCACTCGTAGAACTCCAGATGAGCCACGTGTAGCGATAGCTTGCTCAGGTCGGGCAATTGCATATAGTCGCCGAAAATGTGGCGTAGGTGGGCATCGGCATTGCCGGGAACAGGAAAATCGTGTCCCTCGAACTTGTGAGTCGTCAGTGGAAAAATCTCATCAGCGTAGCGCGGGTTGTGGAAAGGAATGCCCATGCCTGAGGTAATTACCTTGCCGGGAAACAGCCGGCAGAGCGCGCGCAGGCAAGGGAAAAGCATAAGATTGTTCACGTCGAAGATACGCCGAACCTTACGTATGGCCTTTTGGTCGTCAGTACTGGTGCGCCACACTTTGTACATGTGGCCGACCGTCTTCTCCGTCAGGCGATGCAGCCAGATTGGGTGCTGTTCCATGGGGAAGATGTCGATGTAAATGCCCTGTTCTTTCCATACTCTGTCGTAATTAGTCTGTTCCAGCATTCGTGAGCGGCGATCGCGCACTTTAGCATAGTAGAAGAAGTAGTTAGAGTCAGTCTCATCGTTCTGTAGAGCAAGCCAGTCAGGCAGTTCCTCTGGAAGAACCTTCATCAGCCGCAAATAGTCCTTTCGCATCATCTCAATGTCAAGATCATCGTCCCAGGGGATGAAGCCGTCGTGGCGCAGGGCTCCTATCAGCGTGCCACTGCTGAGCCAGTAGGGAATATCGTGCTTCTTGCAGATACGGTCAACCTCAACCAATATATCGAGCATCCTCATTTGCTGCCTCCGAAGGAGCGACCCTTCGGGATTAAACTGAGAATGAGCGATGCAGGACATTCCCCAGCGAAGAATCTTATCTATGATAGGCGTACTGACTCCGTGCTGACGGGCCTGCTGCTGTACTATCTGCAGCCCATAAGGGAAGTCTTCTGTAAAATATCTACTGCCAAAGTCTGGCACATATCCTCCATCAACCTTCTTCATAGGCGATTTGATACCTTTGAAGGCTTGGATGGAGTGGAGTTTTTGGGTCAGCGAAGCTGCATCCCTACTCTCATAATAATCGAGGATGGTCGGGATACTGCCCTTTGTCACAGGAAGGACGTCGAGCAGTCGTTGGAATTCCTCATCCATCTGAATTAGATAGTTGGAAGCTTCAGCCGTCCACTGCTCATAGAAGAGACTCTCGTTAGGATAGACCACACCCTTGTGCCAATCCTTCCAAAGACTATAGAGACGAGCAGGATGAAGCAGCGGATTGCTATTCGTAAGACTCACCTCGTAATAGCTTGATAGTGACTGAACGGGTGCCCGGAAGAGGTGCTCGATTTCTGCCCTCAAAGTCTCTTTATCGTTTGTCTGTTCTATGGCGATACTCAGGTTAGGCTTATAGCCCAGCAAGTCAGCTTTGTGTCCATAATCCGTTAACCGCGAGATGAATGGGACTCGCTGGAATCCAAACAAGGGCGTCTGAGCAGGAAGAGTCTTGAAAGCCTCGAAGAAAAAACCTGTGCTACAGACGATGCTGCCTACAGCTGTTCCGGGAGTCAAAGTAGGAGCTATTTGCAGCAGCACATCACGGATAGAGAAACCTGGCAGACAGAGTAAGACAATATCAGCTTGGCTGACAACCTTGTATGGATCAGAAGAGATGTTATTTATCTGGCCTTTAAGTAAACCTCCCTCAGGCGTTGTAATCTCCAGTCGCTGTTGCCAGCGCTCCGGGTGGCGCGTCAGGAGATTTACCTCGCAATCACCATGGGCAGAAAGGAAACCTGCCACAACGTGACCTAAATTTCCACCTCCACAGATACAAACCGTTTTCTTCATCGCTTATGGAATTGTTTCAGTGCCTCTACCAATCTGGTGTTGTCCTCATGGTTGCGGATGGCGATGCGCATATACTGCTTGCTGGGGTCAAGGCCTGGCTTGAGGCTACAGTCGCGGGTGAGGATGTTATGGTGGCGCAGCATATAGATCACAATCTCACTGGCCGTAAATGGTGGCAACACTTCACAAAGGAAGTAGTTGGCCTGAGAAGGCATCACAC
>CAMOMP010000101.1:0-4438 GCA_946619915.1 uncultured Prevotellaceae bacterium
TATGGCTGAGGGCTGAAGGATGATGTATTGCAGTCCTGAACATTCGGTGAATGCCTGCTGAGCGATGCTTGTTTAATATAAGAAGCCGAACAGCCATAAAGGGATTTTGTTTCCAAGCACATACTCCTCGTCAGCAGAGGCGATAAAACTGTTGTTAATACCCGCAATCTGCTTGCCGTCCTTTGAACGACCTCCTACCTCTATGGTGTATTGGCGATCTATCGTAAAATCGGCAGATGTCTTGCTATACTCTACCACATGACATGCTGACAGCTGATTGATGAAAAACACTTCTCTTTCCGTGCCTTCATTAATTTGAGTGTTGGCAAGGGCATGCAGCATATTGGTGTTTTCAATATAGATTTTGTCTGGCTTCTGCAATCGTTTTACGTTAGTGACATCAGAATAGAGTAATTGAATTAGACGTGCTTCACTGAGATTCTGTAGATACTGCAACAACGTATTGCGCGAAATCTCAGCCATTGATGACAACTTTGTTGTATCGACAGTATAAGGAACACCTGACGAAAGGATACCTAACAGAGCCTTGACCTTTCGGATATTTCCCACATCCAGTTTTCTTAATTGGGGCAGTTCTTCCTCTATGATAGCATTGACGATATTCTCTATGCGAATATAGTAATTGCTTTGCCCCTCTTTCAGGAAAGGGTAGTACCCATAACGTAGATACTCCGAAAAGAGTGGTAGCGGACGCAATTGTGCATTCACCTCTGCACACAAGCTGTTACCTTCAGCTAAGATTTCCTGAAGCGACTTCTTCCGGAACTCTTTCTGATGAAACATCCTCAGATACTCTCTGAACGAAAGCCCTTGCATGGTATATGTGATACAGCGACGCGACAAATCTGCTTCCCCTTCATTTAGGTTTACCAAAGACGAGCCACTCAATATAAAGTGCATATCCTCGAACTCATCATATGCATTCTTGATTTCCACGCTCCATCCTTTGTATTTATGCACCTCATCCAGAAACAGCCACCTGCCGCCCTGCGCGTGAAATTGCTCAATAAAATCCAGAAGGTGATGCGTGCCGAAATAAATGTTATCCAAGCTGACGTATAGCACATCCGTAGTGTTAGTGGGGCCAAACTCTTGCATGATGCGCTGAGTCATGAGCGTCGTCTTCCCAACTCCTTTCTGGCCTTTGATCATCAACAGACGTTCATTCCAGTCAATATCATCCATCAAACTTCTGACGAAATCGAGTTTTACGGTCTGCATCCTATTAAGATGCCTTTTAATAAGTACTTCCATTTTCTTGCTCTATTTTAATTCTGGGTGCAAATATAAATAAAAATGTTTAATAAACAAAACGGATTTGTAATTATTTTGTTCTATATACTAAACATTTAGCATCAATACGTGTGTAAAGCACGTAAAATTGTTCAATCTAATGAACACTTTTATTGAAAATGTGTTCTACGGGCTGAACATTTTTTTTTCTGTATCACAAGCTGCTGACTGACGCCTGGAGTGTTACCCCTTTCAGTTGTAAGAGCCGGAGTATGTCTCGATCATGTTTGAGATGAAGAATGAGGCTGACGAGACTGCCACAAAAACATAAGAATGTAAATGAGGTGACAGGTGTCAGTCTTTTACCTTTGCCCCCATGGAATAAGAGTGGGGTAAGTGTGAACAAAGTGTAATTTGGTACTAATGGTTTATAAGGAAGTTCTCCGAAAATTGATTTAGCTATAGTTTGATTCACCTCCTGCTTTTTATTCCTTTTGTCAAATAAATCAAAAGAATAAAGGATATGAGTAAAGATTTGTACATTGGGGTGGACGTGTCGAAGAGTTGGCTTGACTTGGCCTACTACGATGGAGTGGCTGTTGACTGGAAATATGGGCATATCCGAGTAGATAACAAAGAGTCTGGCTATAATCAGATTAGTAAGTGGCTGAGGAAGCTTGGTGTAAACAGGGAAAGAGTATTGTTCTGTATGGAGCATACTGGCCTTTATTGCCAGAACTTCCGTCTTTGGCTTGAGAGGAAAGGCTACGTATATGGTATGGTACAGCCACGCAAGATGCACCGCTTCGAGCCGGATCTTGGAGAGAATGAACGCGCACTTGACCGTATCAAGACTGACGAGATGGACTCTTTCCGCATAGCCATATACTGCAAGGAACACTGCCGAAAGATCAAGGCATCACCTTCAAAATTGCCTGGCGAGGCTTATTTCAAGCTGAAGCGCCTGATGGCGGAGCGCAAGCAATACACCAGACAGACAGTCATCTACAAGCAGCATCTACATGACATCTCCGTATATGACACAGAGGGTTCACGGGAACGCAAGAAGGTTGGACTTAACATTCTGACAGAACAGATTCGCCAGACAAACAGGGAAATCCAAAGAATCATAGAAAGCGACTCGGCCCTAAAGAGGAACTACGAACTGCTGTGTTCCATCAAGGGCGTAGGGCTTGTGGTTGCCGTAGAGACCATCATCCTAACGGAGAACTTCACTTCGATAACAAATCCTCGTAAGTATGCCTGCTACATTGGCATTGCCCCTGCCAAGAAAGAATCAGGAGTAAGCGTCAGAGGTGGCGAGCACATATCACGGAAAGGGTTTACGCAGGCCAAGGCCGACTTGTCCCAAATCAGCCTGGTAGCTATCAGGTACGACCCTGGTATAAGGACATACTGGGAACGCAAAAAGGCTGAGGGCAAACATTCCGGTGTAGTCCTCAATGCCGTCAAATTCAAGTTGATACTGAGGATGTTTGCAGTCATCAAAAGGCAGAAGCCCTACATTGAAATGCAGGCATACATAAATAAAAGGCGGACGTGAACCAAGTGCCAGTCTACAGCTACTTTGTATGTTTTTCTAGGGATTAGGACGCCCGCCTTTCCTGTTTTTTCACTACCTTTGCCCCGTTTCAACGAGAAGGAGAGAGGCAGGGCGGAGGTAGTGAACTTTTCAGCCCTTAGACGTAGCTCTTACGTGTGATTTAGTCTCCTCTGCCCTTATACCGGCTGCAGTACCTGTTAGAGAATTGACGTGCTACGAACACGCCTTTAAAAGATCTGGCTTACAACCTGGCAATGTGCCTCTCCCGTAACTTAAACACCGCAAAGGTATGAATAAAAAATGGTTTATCGGTATTGATGTCTCAAAAAAGACGCTGGACGCCTCGATTTTTGTCGCAGGCGAAGTGATTAACAGGTTTCCCCACATTCAGGTGAGGAATGAGAAGCAGGGCTTTAAAGAATTGCTCAGATGGGCAAAGAAGCAGGACGTGAACACGAAGGACACGCTCTTCGGACTGGAGTTCACTGGGTACTACTCTGATGCCCTGGAGCAGTTCCTTACTGGCAAGAAACTCTGCTACACCATGCTTCCTACTACGGTGGTGAAGCACTATCAGCGGGGTACACGCGACAAGAACGACAAGACAGACTCTGCCAAGATTGCAGACTACTTGTTCCGCTTCAACGGAACGGAGTGTATCAAGCTGCGTGTGCTGCCATCGAAGGCTATGCAGGAACTGAAGGCCCTGAAGAGCGAGCGCAAGTTTTATGTGCAGCAGCGCGTTGCCTGCGAGAACCGCCAGAAGGTCGCCAAGTCGAAACAGGAACAGAAGCATCTCCAGAAGGCCATCGACCTCTTCAACGAGCAGATAGAACAGATAGAGCGGCAGATGGCTGACGTGGTGATATCCGACGAGGAGATATACCTGACGTACATGCGCCTGCTCACCATCCCTGGTATCGGCCCTGTCAATGCCATTAACACAATAGCCAATACTCAGAACTTCACGGCGTTTGAGACCGCAAGGCAATATGCGAAGTATGTGGGCGTGGCACCATCTGAACACTCATCAGGCACAAGTGTACGATGGCGGGGCAGGCCCTCACCGCACGCTGACCTCCAGGCGAAAGCCGACTTGTCAATGGCTGCACTGCGGGCTGTTGAATTCAACTTCGATATGTCACAATGTTATGAACGTAAACTAGGAAACAGAAGAGACGATAAAGATGTACAGAGAAAGGCCCTGAATGCCATCAAGTTTAAGCTAATCAGGCAGATGTTCTCCGTTGCTAACCAGCACAAGAACTTTGTCGTGATGCAACAAAGACTGGTGCAGGATGAGAAACATAGCACCGAGAAGCGAGTGAACTAACGCAGGAGTGCCTCTTGCCACTATAGGTCTCGCTCATTAGGTGGATGCGGTTCACTAATTAGAAATCAAGAATAGCACTTTTATTAAAAGAATAAGACCGCGTCATTTTGTAACGAAAAAGGAAAATACGCCTCATTCGTTACACCAAAAACTGTTGTCTCAAGCCTCAAAATGAAGAAAATGAGGCTCCTTAACATTTATTAAGTGCATCACTCTTGGTTTTATCTTAGAAATCAATATCGCCCTGACTATCTGTCGACACAAAAAATGTGCAAATATATAACTAA
>CAMOMP010000102.1:0-4122 GCA_946619915.1 uncultured Prevotellaceae bacterium
TATATAGCGCGTCGGCCCACCACCAGTAGTCGTTGGCTTTCGAGTCGGCCTCGTAACTCATCACTTCTTTGGCACGAGCCACTTTCCTCTCATCGGGCGACAGGTTATAGAGGTCAATATATGTTTGAAAGCATATCTGCCAATCGCCAAAGAGTACATAGTCCTGCCCCTCACCATAGTTCTTGTATTTCCACTTGGTAGGGTCGGGTTCGGTAGCACCTTTCCATTGGTTGTGTTCTGCCCATCGTATGCTGTATTCAAGCATCTGCTGGTCTTTGAGCAACTGATAGACCTCCATGTTGCCGGTGTGGTAGGCGGCATTGTCCCAGAAAGCGCGTACTTCTGCTGGGTTATTGGTCTGCCAATATGTGTTTACCTGCCGTATAACGTCCTTGACTTCATTGACAGTCCAGTGCTTGGCTTGAGTCGTTGTTACGCAGAGCACACACATGAATAGTAACAGTTTTCTCATCTTGTTTGTCTTAGTTTGTTGCAAAGATACGAATATCTTTATTAATACTACAAATCAATTAGTTAATTCTTGATAAAAGGGGCAGCCTAATGGATTATAGGCCACCCCTCCACCTTAGAAATACTAACAAAAATACCTTAACTATGTGTTATTGTATTATTTCGTTGACTCTTCGTCAGCAACAGCGTCCTCCCATTTTGTCCACATAGGAATATCGTCGTTGTAACCGTCGTAGCCATAGTTCTGACGAAGCTGGCCCTTGTTGTTGGCGGTGATTGCTGAGTTTGGAACAGGCCAGAACAAGTTGTGCTTGTTAATCTTGTATTCGAATGTCTGGTTGCCCTGCTGACCCTTTCCGTAGTCATGATTAAATACATTGTAGGTAGTGCAGCGACGATACCAGTAGCTACCGCCATTCAGGTCGGTACCTTCTTGCTTGTCCCAAGTGTTCAGGTCGTAGGTGTTACCCCATTCGTCAGGCACACCGCTACGAGCCAGACACCAGCTGACGCGAACCATTTCGGCTTGACGGAACTCCTCAAGATAGAGCTCACGAGCGCGCTCAGCCATGATGTCACCAATGTTGACAGTGGTAAACATTTTCTTGGCATTGGCACGACGGCGAACGGCATTCACGTCTTCAGCAGCACCTGCTGCGTTCTTCTGATAGAGACGGGCTTCGGCACGCAGCAGATAGGTCTCGGCCAAGCGGAACAGATACATGTCGCCATTGGCTCCCTTACCAGATGCACCCTGGAACTGGTTGGCACCCTTGTTTTCCTCGTTTGGCGTATCAAGGATATATAGCTGGTAGAGTGGTGTGGGGTACCAGCTGCGGATGGTGTCTGAGCAGAGGATATCGCCCTTATGTACAAGAACCTTTGAGGGATTGGAAGGATCAACATAGTCCTCTGTAGCATAAAGCTGATAGTTCTGTCCGTAACAATCAGACTTCTTGTTGTTGTACTTAAAGTCTTCCATCTCCATCCAGTTTCCTACTTCACGATTATGGCGAAGGTCCTGCCAGTCGTATTCGCCATCATACATCCAGATGGTCTTGTTATAGAAGTAAGACGTACGATTTACTGCAATACCACGTCCTGCAGCACGAACCCAGTCGAGCTCTGCGTTATAATTACCGTTGTTACGTGCGATATTCTGTCCAGGACCTCCCATGCCGTGAGGGTCGCGGATTACGCTATTGCTCCAGTGAGCGAAACAGGCACGCATCACATTATAGGTGGTGAAGTCCTGGTCATTAGAGTTGGAAATCATCATGATGGTCTCCTTGTTGGATGGATCGGCAATGTTTGGAGTGCGGTGCAAATCCCATACCACATTGCGGGTTACCTTCCATGTATCCTCGGCACCTGAAGGCTGCCAGGTTCCGAAGTTCTCTGTCATCAGTTTCAAACCATGATTGTTGATCAGGTCTGTAGCCACGGCTTCGGCTTTAGCATATTCGCCAATAGCGAGATAACATTTGATGAGCAGGTGCATACAACCTTCCTGGTTAACCTGGCCAACATAGTTCATCTTTGCCTGAGCGGGTACGTGCTGTGCGGCAAATTCCAAGTCGTGTACCAGCATCTTAAAGATAGCCTCTTTACTGGTCGAAGTGTAGTTTTGCTTGGGCACACTGATGAGTTTGGTTACCAAAGGAATATCGCCAAACTGAAGTGCCAGATTGTAGTAGGCGTAGGCACGGTGGAAGTAGGCACGGCCTTTATAGGCATCGCGTGTGGCATCATCGAGCCCCTTAACCTGATCAATATACGATAGGATGGTATTGGCATATTTTACCATGCTGAAACCCTGATCCCAGAAACGTTGCATATAGTTGGCGTCACCGCCGCCGGCCATACCAGATGTTGGGGTGAGCTTGGCATCGAAGTTATCCTGGAATCCACCACCCATATCGGTCTTGGCGTACATGCCGACATCTGACATCAGGTAATTAGTGAAGATACCAACGTTGTTCCAGTTTCCGTCGATACGGTAGGTTTTCAACTGTTTGTCGCACTGTGCCATAGCGGCCTGAAGACCTGCTTCTGTGCTATATGTGGTAGCTGGCTCATAGAATGACAGTGGATCCTGATCCAAGAAACCATCTGAACAGCCTACCATGGTTCCTGCGAGGGCTATCATAAGTCCTCCGCAGAATATATTGTTCTTATTGATTTTCATATGAGTTATCTGTTTTTAAAGTGTTACATTAAGACCGAATTGGAACTGGCGGTTAGCAAAACCTCCTGTTTCAGGATCACCATACTCCCAACTATCGATAGTGAATACGTTGTTGATACCTGCTGTAACGTGTACGCGCTGGATACCAATCTTGTTGGTCAATTCGCGAGGCAGGGTATAGCCGAGAGTGATGTTGTCTAAACGAACAAAACTGCGGTTGTAAACTTTCTCGATGCCAGTAACGCCAGAAGGACCGACTGCATTCAAACGAGCATACTCATTGGTTGGGTTTTCTGGAGTCCAATACTTCTTCTTGAATGTATTGCAGGTCTGAGTGAACATTGAACCGGAGTTATCTCCGTTCAGCCAATAGCCGGCACGACTCTTATGTCCCATGTAGCTGTACATAGAGAATGAGAAGGTGAAGTCCTTCAGGAAGGTAAAGTCGTTGCGCATGTTCCAATATACTGGTGGCTGTGTGGTGCCATGATATACACGGTCCTTGTCGTTATAGACTGGTACGCGTGTGCCATCAGCCAGAATCTTATCATCTTCGGTATATACATTTACAACCTTAGGATCACCAGGCTTTTGGTTTACAAGGGCAGCCTTCTCTGCTTCGTCGGCCTGCCAGATACCATCGGTCTTCCAGTACCAGATTTCACCGATAGGCTTGTTGATGAACCAACCATTGCTGGTATCGTCCATCTCCTTGCCGTTCTCGTCGTACTCGTAATACAAGTGCTTAATCTTGTTCTTATTATAAGAGAAACCAAGTGACGTGTTCCACTTGAAGTCCTTCGTGTCAATGTTGCGGCTGTTCAGCGTAATCTCAAAACCGGTATTAGTAACCTCACCAAGGTTGGTAGTGATGCTGCCAAAGCCTGTGAAGTTTGGCAAGCGCTGTGCCATAATCATATCGTGGGTGCGCTTGTGATAGATATCGATACTACCAGAGAGACGCTTGTTGAGTACAGAGAAATCAATACCGAAGTTCCATGAAGAGGTTTTCTCCCATTCCAGGTTAGGGTTACCCAGACGGCTAACGCTCAAAGCGTTCAGTACTTCTTGTGATAATGAACCATTCTTGTAATAAGCATACAGACCACCATTAGCGAGGTTTGAGAGGGCCAGATAGGTGTCGCTCAGTGAACGGTTACCATTGGTACCATAGCTCAGACGGACCTTGGCCATGTCAAGCCACTTCCAATCTTGCGCAAACTTTTCTTCAGAGAGAACCCAGCTAGCACCCAGTGACCAGAAGTTGGCCCAGGGATTGTTCTGACCAAAGGCAGAATAGCCGTCACGACGCACGGTGGCTGTCAGCATATAGCGATCCATGAATCCATAGAACAAACGTCCCAGATAGGCCGATGCTGTATAGTGGGTATCGTTGGTAGAGAACGAACTCTGCTCTTTATTGGCACCAGAAATATAGTGGAAACCAAGAACATCTGTAGGGG
>CAMOMP010000103.1:0-3799 GCA_946619915.1 uncultured Prevotellaceae bacterium
CGACATGATCCTCACCCGCCAGCTCACCAAGGTCCACAATCCCTTCAGGATGACCCGCCGTCATACATTCTGACGAATTCGTATCTCCTGGACGGGACACTGAGCGTATTTCGCAAGCGTTTGCTACCCAGTGCTTTATAGAAATCCCCCGCGTTAGAGTACGCAGGGGATTTCAGCAACTAACTGATTATAAGGCGACTAAGACTTGTACGGGTTTAGGGGAGAGTTACCTTAAAGAGTGCCACTCCACCACGAATCATACCAAGAATATAGACGCCATCATCAAGAACGCGTACCTGGCAATCTCCAAGATTCTGATGTGCATATGTAGTAGTTACATCAAAATCATCAGGGTCTGCTGACGCTATGGAAACGCGTGCAGCAATCTTCTCGTTGTCAATCGTTTCCTGAAGATGAGCAACTGAGTCGGACTTACCCTCAAGAACTGTGATGCGTGGTTTGTTCAAGCCATCGCTTGCATCAAGGAATGCGAGATAATCTATTCCGTTGAAAGTGAATGCATGCCAACCAAAACTCCGGGCATACTTAGCATACTTTTTCACTTCCGCAGTTCCATTCATCAGGTGAAGGCCAACATTGCTGTTCGTAGCAATCAAGCCATACGCTCCTGCTCCAAATGTGTAATACTCCGAAATATTTTTGGCATCATCTACGGGCATTTTCCCACGAGCCTCAACCCAGTTCCACAGGTGACTGTCATTATGACCAGAAGTATAACCTTCTACAAAGTTGACATAACATACCATGCCATCATCATCATTTGATCTGAACCAGAGTTTTCCATTCCAATAGTCACCTTCAACAGATACTTTATCGCCAAGACGACGGCTATTGGAGAAATTGGCAACCAAACGTGGCTGAGCATTAATTCCGTTTTCCCACGCATAAATACGATGAGTACCACCATCACCAAGGTTGACCGCAACCAGAACAGGGTGACCTCCATTCACTGAAGGTTTGCTGTTATCCATGAAACGCACACAGGAAACAGGATGAACGCCGCAATATGGCCCACCCATATAAGCAGGGTCCGTGGCGGGAGTTACATGTCCTGCTAAAGTGCCATCCGAAGTTTTAAACTTATAAATATATGGCTGATTGCCACCATTGTTTTCCCAACTCTCGCTCTGAGCTACATAGATATAGTCTTTGTCGAAAGTTGCATTCCTAAGCTGAGCATTATCATCCAGGACATCAGCCAAACTTCCACTGGGCACATAGGCAGGCCAACCTGCAACTCCGGCTTTACCATAAATGCCAACCACCTTCTCCAACTTCATTTTTCCGTGGATATCCGCATCCTCAAGTTTAACGGTAACGGGAAGAATCTTGCCGGAGCCAATAGTGAGGGCGCTGGTGAGGGTGATTGTGCGTGAGATACTGTATTTGGGAGTATCTGCGGTAATGGTAAGTTCTGTTCCTGCAGGAATAGTCTGAGGATAGATACCTACATAAGAGACACTTTTGGGCACAATAGATGATGCCTGGTAATCAAGCTTGATGGTTTTCTCGCCATTTGAAAGACCGGCAAGTTCTCCATTTGCAAGGTCAATCGCCACGCTGCCGGCAAGGTCTGTGTCAGATGTAACTGTCAGACCATAGATAGCCTGAGCTTTCAAAGCGGTATTAAGTGATGAAGAAAGGCCGCTGGTATCGAAGGTAATCTTAAGAAATGCTCCAAGCCTCTTGAACTTGGTTGAGACAGTAGTGGAGGTGGAGGTTACGTCGATAGGCTGGGAGACAAGGATATCGGCATCGGGGGAAAAGCTGTCAAAGCTGCTGTTAACATAAAACTGAACCTGTTCGCTTGGAAGCTTAACGGTCACAACGCCTGCGGAAAGAATACTCGCGCTGTAAGGATAGTAGGCATAGTATGTGCCGACTGAAGGAACGGTTCCGGAGAACTGCGTCGTGCTTTTCATGCCTTCATAAGAAGCACCTGTCTGTGTAAACTCCTTCTTGTCAGAAGAATTGGCTACTCCGATGACGTCATTATACAGCCAGCCGATGTTGGTACCGTCATAGGCGGTTTTGGTTGCTTCTCCGGTGCTAATGGTAAGGGCGATACCTTCACCATTGACTTCTTCATTAATTACATCTTCTTCCTTGTTGCAGGAAACGAATGCGGCTGCAGCTGCTGCAGCAAGCATGATTACATAAAACTTTTTCATGGCCTCAAGGAATTAGAAGATCAACTCATCAAGAACATCAGGAATTTCTCCCGGAGCATCCTGGACACCCCAGTCAGAACCGGTCATCATTGCGCCCTCAAAGAAAAGCCTTGTTTCTTCAGAACGCGGGGTTTCATAATTGTTTTTCATTTTACTGTTATATATGTGTTGTCAATCTCAGCGTTAACTGTGGTACACTGTGGTATGGTTGTGCAAATTTAGCAATATTTAGTGAAATACAAAAGGTTTATAAACAAAACTATGTTCTCCGAATACTTTATTTAGGATTTTTTTATATATTTGCAATTGATACCACAGTGCACCACACTTGAAACAACATATTAACCTAATAAAAAAGCTTATGAAACGTTTTGCAAAGTCCATTTTCGCTCTTGGCGTTGCTGTTCTTGCATTCGCCGCCTGCGAAAAGAAACAGGAACCCGTTGAAGAGCCCGTAAAGTATGCACTTTCCGGTGACGCCCAGTTCAACGAGAACCTCAAAGCACTTGTAAAGGTTACCGCAGACAAAGCCGCAAAGGCCGACGTTGCCGTAATCATTAAGGCAGAAACCAACTTCCCCACAGGCTCCATCACCTATGATGAACAGATCAATGTAAAACAGGGTGACAAGGAAGCTCAGGGAGAGGTCGTCATCACCAATCCCGACCTTCTCGAGTTTGAGACCACCTACAAGATTGAACTGACCGCAACTGTCGAAAAGACAGCTCTCGATGGAAAGGTCACCCTTACCTATACCACCGGGAAAGCCCCAGTCATTCCCGTGACAGGAGATGCTGCATGGTCCGTAATCGGAAACCTCTACGGTGATTCCAACTGGACAATAGACTATTCTGCAACCGCTCTTGCTGAAGATGTTTTCGTCGTAAAGAACGTTGAAATCAACGCTAATAACGAATTCAAATGGCGCAAGGACAAGAAATGGGATGTCAACTTCGGCGGAACATTCGAAGAAGCAGGCAAAGCATTTACCGTAGTTCAGAATGGCGCAAACATCAAGTCCATTCCTGATGGCGTATACGATCTTTATCTCAACACAACCACTGCGGAAGCTGCAGTCGTAGCCAAGGACGGCGATGTCCCCACCTGGAGGGTGCTGGTCCCCGCTCTTGAAAAAGTATGGGAATGGAAATCCACTGCCGACGCTCTTTGGACGGCCAACGTTACAGCGATTTCCATCACTCATCCAGACGGATACGGCATGGCACGCGGCCTTACAATGGACGATGAATACATCTACCTGCCCAAGTCTTCCGCTTATGCTGCAATAGCCGCCGTAAAGATCACCGATCCCACAACACAGGTAAAGGGCAGCGTATCAAAAGTTGATGTAGGCAGTACTTTCAAATCTTCCTTCGTCCGCATGATGAAGAATACGGACCCTTCTGTGAACGGTGGCAAAGACATTCTGCTCCTCAGCAATCTAACTTCAGCAGACGCCGCTAATGTCGTTATTTATGCGTATACAAGCGGTATTGAGAATGCACCTGTGATACTTGCCCAATTTGCATGGGATTCTGCTAACAACGTGGCTGACTGGCGCCGTTACGGAGACCGTTTCTATGTAACCGGCACATGGCAGGACGGCA
>CAMOMP010000104.1:0-3643 GCA_946619915.1 uncultured Prevotellaceae bacterium
CAGGATTGGAATCCTTTGGATTGTCTGCCGCTTGGGCAGAGAGAGCTACCATCAGCAGTAGCGGTAAGAATAGTTTATTCATAATAAGTTGTTATAAAAAAGAAAAGATAGTTGTTGCAAATGGTATAAGGAATTGTCATGCCTCTTTCAACACATCCTCGATGATTGTGCGCAATTGCTGATTGTTCAGCTGGTCGCGATAATTCACATTCAGTTCCGGATTATCCTCGCGAAGCTGGTTGAAGAACTTCTTGGCACAACTGATCTTTTTCTCCTCTACGCCACGCAGATTTGCTGGAGTATCCACGCCTTTGGTCTCAACGATGATGTTCAGTTCCTTGCTTCCGTCTGTCTTCTTGACCATGTACATGAAGTCCGGGCTATACGAATCATTCGTAATCGTAGGAATGGCTATACTCTTACGCGGAATCTTACCAAACACTATGACCTCATCAATATCTGATGTTCTCAGATTCTTTTGCTCCAGTTCACTATCGTATGTATATGCATCGTAGAGATACCTGTCAGCTACCCTTGCGCTGTCCAGATGATTGCCAATGTAACTTTGCACGATGTCCTCATACAACTTTCCGTTTTCGTCTGTCAGTCTGGTGCGTTTCACGTCGTATGTAGTCTGCTTATACTTGAATTGGCTCATAGAGTTTTCTATCTTCCAATTCGTGATACTGCTGATGATACGAGCCAGCGACTGGTCGTTAATCATATCCTGCGTAAAAGCTGGATTAGAGCCAACACCTTTACACATAGCCTCGTGGAGCGTACGAATAGGCACACTCGTTGCACGATTAATGCGCTTGAGGAATTCACCATAGGGTAACTGCTTGCCTTTTGTCTGATATTGTACTCCAGTATCGTGAACATACGCCATCTGCCCATCATCTGTACCAACTATTTCTCTCTGGCTGGTAATAACGCTATAGGCAAAAACGCCATCGCTGAACAGACTGGGCAAAGCCTTCTCCAGTTCCTTTTCCAGCATGGGGTCGAAGAATATGATATATCGCTTATTAATCTTCATCCAGAGGTCGCGCAGACGGTCGAACACCTTCGGACGAATCTTAATCTTATTCGTATTCTTCTTGTTCCTGTCGATAACCTTCGACTTCGGCAAGCCGGTATTGGCGAACTCAGGATAAAGATTATAAAGTTCACCCAGCATGTCGCCATTGATATGATATTCCAAATCCTTGATGATGCCTCTTTTCTTCAGTTCAAAGGCAAATTCAAACTCGTCGATACCGCGTTGCTGGGCTACAGATGCTATCAGCTGGGCAGGTATCTTGTCTGTGATAGCCACTTTCGGCAACTGTCCATTGATCTCGGCCACCAACTTGGCAGCAAAATCAGCTTCATCGAAGTCCACAATATAGTTCAACAGGAATTCCTCGCTGCTACGATTACCAAATTCATCGACAGGCAGACGCAGTCCGCGGCCTACCTCTTGCAGCTTGCTAATCTCGCTACCGCTGGAGCGCAGTTTGCAGATAGTAAACACATTGGGATTATCCCAACCCTCCTTCAGCGTCCATTTAGAGAAGATGAATCGGCGCACGTTCCAGCTGCCGTCCTCATTTCTAAACGATAGCAGTTGTTTCTTGTCATGCAATATTTCCTTCACCTGCTGGGCTATCTCTTCGTCGCTATTCTGGTTGTCCTCCGCGAAATAGCCTCCATGACAGGCATGAGCGTCTTTCAGAGTAGCCTCCAAATAAGATTTATATTCATCAGAACAAGGTTTGCTTAATTCATGCTTCACTCTATCTATAAGCAGAGATTCAAACTTTTCTGCCAGCCAGCCGTTTTCTTCACCTTCACCTCTATACGAGCGAATATTGTCAATGAAGAACAGGGCCAGCGTCTTCATGCGCTGGGGGCGCTCAAAGTTCTGTCGCTCCGCCTCGAAATGACGCTGAATGGCAAGCCTTACCATCTCTTCCTGATAGGACTGGGCATAGACCGATGGGCTGAAATGCTCGCTGGTGTGGAATTCCTTACCATTCGACAGCGTTACCAAACCCTTCTCAACCGATTCCACACTCACGTTCTGCATTTCGGGCGCCAGCGTGATTGGGTCGCCTGCCTGCAAAACCTCCGTCTTATTTCCATATTGCAGAGTCACCTTGCGCTCGCTCTGATTTATTTCTTTTATGATGATGCGCTCACGCTGTTCACCCTCCAGTTCAAAGTGCTCTTTGGCCACGCCTTTAATCAGATTCTGCGAAAAAGCCTCGCAGGCATTCAGGTCGTAAAGCAGATTCAGATAATCCTTGACTATTTGTTTGTTTTTACCACGTCCTACAGATGTTTCGGGGAAGGTGGCGCCATACCGTATGATTAGTTGGGGTTTCAGTTCGTTCAGTATCTGTGTGTAAGCCGACTGAGTGCGAGTAAAGCGGTGGGGCTCGTCGATGATGACTACAGGATGTGTGGCCCTCAAAGCATCAAAAGGACGATAGAAACCCAATACGCCAAAGTCGTAGTCATTACGTTTCAGTATCTGGGCATTCGTCAATAGGGCCATATTCAGCAATAGCACATAAATCTTGTTGCGCTGCTGGCATGAACCCTCCACAAAGTCGCGCACGACGCCAGGGAAATAACGCTTTCCCTTCTTAGTCTTGGCAGCTTCCAATACACCTACCTCCAAATCGCAATGATAGCCACAGGCATCATAGAAATGGCGCTGCACATATAAGTCACTCAGGAATTGCTCAGCACCGGCTTTGATGGGAAGCGACGGCACGCAGATGATAAATTTATTGAGGCCGTAGCGCTGATGCAACTCGAAGATGGTCTTGGTATATACGTAAGTCTTACCCGTTCCCGTTTCCATTTTGATGTCAAGGTTCAGCGGCCCGTTCTCATCAGGCTCTTGCAGCTTCTGTGGGCGATTTGGCACCAGGCGCTTCTTGACCTCTATGATAGGTGAGCTTAATTGAAAACGATTCGACCATGAGAGTACAGGATTGGCATAAAAGTCTTTTGGAGATTGCCAGTCCACTTCCTTCAGAGCGTCGCCAACAGCCTCAACGGGCAGCTGTTGGTGTGGGAGATTATTTTGTAGTATCAGTTCCATAGTGTCAGTAGCGCACGTCGATAATTACATTCTTGTCCTTCACCAGATTGATGGTGGGCTTGTTTTTCTCCAGCATGTCCTTGGCATTATGGCCGAAACTATAGCCAAACAGCACGATGCAGTCGGGATTAAACTTGGGGTCACTCTGATAGCGGTCCACCAAGGCTGCCATATCATTTTCTGTGAAGTCGGCATCTGTCAGATACAGGTGACGGCCGCAAAGCGTTGCATGATATTTGTCGAGCTCTACGTCTTCAGTCTTTGCCCCCAGCCCATAGCCATCGTTCACGAGCCATGTAGCCAGCACGGTGTCGCGTCCAAACATGTTCAGCACATCGTCGGTAGAGAGAATCACGTTGGGGTCAAAGGTCTCCAGCTTGTCGAGGGTATTCTGTGGAACCTCCTCCAGCGTATAGTGCTTAAAGCCCAAGTCACCAGCAAACAGCGGATTCTCTTCCTTAATCTTTTTCGCTGCACGCTTGATGCGCTCCATGCCGATTTGATCGATGGTACGGTAGCCGGCTTTGTAGGCTGCGCTATCTATGG
>CAMOMP010000105.1:0-3499 GCA_946619915.1 uncultured Prevotellaceae bacterium
TATTACTATATTCAGTTCTATACGCCCACGCATGATAAATGTAGCTATTTGACCGATAGGGGTGAGGACAAGTTGGCAGCGGTAATGGATTTTCTGCCCTATACGAATAATCGTTTATGGACTCTTGAATCTGCTGGCGGTAGTAATTTTAAGTTGAAAAGTAAGGCTGGATACTACATCGGGTTTGACAGAGTAGAAGGTGCTACTGGAAATAGATATGTAAGTATTACAAATTCTAATGCCGCAACAACATTTACATTTCAGCAAGCCAGAAATAATGATGGTTATAACATTGTGGATTTGGATCATGGTTATAATGGCGCCGCTAGTGGTGGTTTGTTGGGGCGGTATAATAATTTAGAGTGGTTAACGGGGCTTTCGACAATAAATAATGACAACACTGGTAAAGACAATTCTCGTATGCGCTTTGCCAAACTGAAGAGTAATGTGGCCTACATTATTTATTATAGAGGGGAGGGCACTGATAATGACAATTCTGCTGCTGCGACAACCCGTCACTACCTTACTTATTCTGGATCGGATGCCATAAGTAATGGATCTTTGGAAAGTGATGACGTAAGCTGCTTCTTTAAGGTTGAACCAGGAAGCGGACGGCAAAATGCAACTATCTCCGCCGGGGTTGGTAGGAATGGTCGTGGTATTGTGGTTCACTCAGCCAACAACCCTTCCAATGTTTGGGATACACAGTTCTTTATTCGTGCGAACAGAATGATGACACCGGGTACAACGGTACATTTGGAATTTGACTATAAAGCAAGCCAGGATGCTACTGTCAGCACACAAGGACATAGCGAACCTCAAAGTTATGTGAATGAAGATGGTGGAGGTGACATCAGTTTCACAACAGAATGGCAGCACCTGTCAAGAGACTTTGCTATTACAGGCAATGTTCAGACGATAGCATTCAACCTTGCACACTTAGGAACGGCAACAGACTATTATTTCGATAATATCACATTTAATATAACATCTGATGTGTCGTCGAGGCAGTCAATCATCCCAAGTGATAAACCCCTTTGTACGTTGCCCACTTTAGCCGCCTATCATCAGGATGGCCTTTGGACTCTGGAGGAAGCGGGTAATGGCGATTTCTATATTAAGAGATATGGAGAAGAGCAATATCTGACAGTACAGCAAATTGACACCTATAATTATCGTACAGTCTTAGGAAACAAAGATTATGTCTTTGGCAGATTCAATCTTGAAGACCCTAATGCGAATCGTTACACACGCGTTCACAATAATGCGGCTACCAATGTCTGGGGACTTGCGCGTTACTTGACTTACAATAATGGTGATGGCTCGCCTGTTGTACAATCCACAGGTGAGCGCACTGACTATTGGTACGCATCTTTCTATCCTGTCGAAGTGCCAGTGCCCAACAAGGATGAGTTTTATAGAGTACTGATACATATACCTGTTATACAAGGAAATCCAGTATTGAACGAAAACGGTGGGGCAGGGGGAAATGATTTTCTCTGGGAATTGGAACAGGTTGACGATTATCTGCATTTCCGACTGAAGAATCCTCAAACAGGGCGATACCTTGCCGGGGTTGGCCAAATGACGGAACCCAACGACCCGACCAATGCCGAGGTCAACAATAATGCGAAGTTCTTTACGGACTTCTCCGTGCAGTGGTTCTACGTTAATCCTGTAGCTAAAGAGATTCCTGTTGACTACTACGTGAAGCATAAGGAGTCGTATCTGAGGCCATATGCTGCAGGTGTCATCAATCAGGAGGGACTAAGAAAACAAGGTCTGGCAACTGATGTGGATTCTGAATGGTGGAACTTCGATGGAAATGGTTTTGATGACCCACAAAAAGGCACTCAAAAGACGAACCATTTTGAGATTACCCACTTTGTGAAAAAAGGTAATTCAAAGACGATAGAGTTCCCTACCGTGCTGAATGAAAATAATGATCATATTCTCTTCCAGCGGTTCTACAACTACAACGAGAAAGATACGTTGATGGACCTCGACAACCTGAAGGCACACGTCAGCTTGGACACTCGCGACGATGGCAACGTGCAGTATTTCCTTTATAAGAACGGCATGGTCACAGGTCAGAAGCTCGACTGGACTGATGTCGATGATGGTGGATACGCTCGTTATGAAAAGCGCCGGTTTAACTTCACCAATTCCGACGGACAGCCTTTCACTGTGGCAGTGGACGTATCGCGTTACAGTGATTTGGAGTATCTGAACAGCACTGCCCACTTATCGGGGGATCTGAGGGAGCCTTCACTCACCATGCGCTATATCTTCTATATGAATGATGCCAAGGCAATGGCAAAGAGACTTACTGCATGTCCAGAAGGTAGTGGCAAGTGGCTGGAGGAGAAGGAATTTCACTTTGGCAGGACGCAAGTGCCCTATACCAAATACAAAAAGGTTGGCTATCGCGGAGAGTTCATTCCTGTGCGACATGTCTTCTCTGACTATTGGGTATACGATGACCCTCAATTAATCGATGACGACTATTTGGCGTCGTTGAACCTGAGTGAAGATGAACTCAGTGACTATCTGGACCAGCACTTGGTGTCTGCCGTAAATAATAATGAGGGTGGTAAGATTGTGGTAGAAGTGGTTCCTGGTAAAACAGGAATCAGAAAGGGAGGATACAATCCTAACATTGACCTTAGGGGGTATAATGATGAAGGCAACGACAACGACTATCAAGGCTTCTATTTCTATGACAGAATAGCCCGAAATCAAAAAACAGAGTATGGAAAGAGCCGCTTTGTGGTGTTCCGCTATCCTGAAAGTGGCATCGTGGAGAATTGTGGACTCGATAATCCTGCTTACGTCAGAGTATATCTGAACGCTGGCGACGGAAAAAGATACCAGTTGGCTCAGTTCACCATTTACTTTGATGCAAATATGGCAACTCGCCCGTGGACGGAGATCAAGAATGGTACTACTTATGCCAATGGCGTGAATTTGGTGAAGGGGACCAACCGTGATCCTAATGAGCTGAGGAAAAGAGCAGGAAAACCCATCGCAAAGATCTCGTTCGACTATCCTGATGGCGAAACCTATCATTACCCAACAGCTGCTAATTGTCCAAGCACTGACGGCAACACACGTCACGATGGCTGGGAACGCGGTGCCGGTGGCAGTATTGCAAACTCCAGCCCCGTGCCCCTGACCTTTGGCCACACCAACTATTCGTTCGATGGCGACGGCGCTAACTGGGGCTCGTATGCTCTTGTGACACAGAAAAGAACAACATGGGGTAATGACAAGATTATCTTGCCTGCCGACGATGCAACTTATGGCTATAACCTTCCTGCCGACCCAGGCATGCAGAAAGCATTCCTTTATATCGATGCTTCAGAGCAGCCTGGCGACATCTGTGCCGTCGACTTTGAGGGTGAGTTCTGTGCCAGCGACCAGCTGATGTGTACTGGCTGGATCTCAGGCTGTAACAGGTATAATGATGATGGCGAACACCGCTGCCCTGGCAGTATAA
>CAMOMP010000106.1:0-3438 GCA_946619915.1 uncultured Prevotellaceae bacterium
CTCAATCTGATGCCCTTGAAAATTACAACAGAGACGGACTTGATACGGCTGTTGTCTAATACGCCTTTGCAATTAGACATTAGTTTCATGAAGTTGCGGAGCCATACATCAAAAAACACGCCCATAGAGCACATGATGATGTTTTATCGCGACTTTTCAGACCTGCGTCAGGAGAAGTTTGATGGGATGATTATTACAGGGGCTCCCGTTGAAACGCTGGATTACAATGAGGTAAGCTATTGGGATGAGATTGTGGATATATTCGACTGGGCCAAGACACATGTGACGAGTACGCTTTTCATCTGTTGGGCTGCCCAAGCCGGACTATACCATTATTATGGCATTCCCAAGTATCCTTTGGAGAAAAAGATGTTTGGCATTTTCCCCCAGCATCTTCTTGATGCCCGGCTACCCATCTTCCGTGGTTTCGACGATACTTTCATGATGCCTCATAGCCGCCATACGGAAGTAAGGAAAGAGGACATCATGCAACATCCTGAGCTGACACTAATTGCTGAGTCAGAGCATAGTGGCGTGAGTATTGTCATGGCTCGCGGGGGCCGTGAGTTCTTCATCACGGGTCACTTGGAATATGCTCCTAACACATTGGACAAGGAGTATCGGCGTGACCGCGATATCCGTACCGATGTAGATTTGCCCAAGAATTATTATCGGAATAATGATCCAGACCAGCCACCTTTGGTGACGTGGCGAGCACATGCTAATCTGTTCTATAACAACTGGGTGAACTATTATGTATATCAGGAAACTCCTTACGATATCAGCAAGATAGAATGATGCAACTCGAATTACTTGCCCCCGCAAAGAATTTGCAGTATGGCATTGCTGCCATTGATCATGGTGCAGATGCCGTCTACATTGGCGCTCATCATTTCGGTGCCAGGGCGGCAGCAGGTAATAGTGTTGAAGACATTAAAGCTCTTTGCGCCTATGCCCATCAGTTTGGAGCCAAGGTGTATGTTACAGTTAATACACTCATCCGCGATGATGAGGAACAAGAAGTAAAACTTCTGCTTCAGCAACTGGCAAGCATCCCCGTTGATGCCATTTTGGTTCAAGACATGAAGTTGCTGTCTTTGGCCCAGGGATTGCCCCTGACACTTCATGCATCTACTCAGGCCGACAATCGTACAGCTGAAAGGGTAGGGTGGCTCCAGCGCCACGGCTTCAGCCGAGCTGTCCTGGCGCGTGAGCTTTCCATTGCTGAGGTCGCAGCCATCCATCAGCAATGTCCTGACGTTGAGCTTGAGGTGTTTGTCCATGGGGCTTTATGCGTGAGCTACTCAGGAAGGTGCTACGCCTCTGAGTATTGCTTCCATAGAAGTGCAAACCGAGGCGAATGTGCTCAATTCTGCAGGATGAAGTTCGACCTCCTTGATGCAGAGAACAGAGAATTAGGACATCAGCGCTACTATTTGTCGCTAAAAGACCTCAATTTAAGCGATAAATTGGGGCGACTCATAGAAGCTGGTGCTTGCTCCTTTAAGATAGAAGGCCGTTTAAAGGATCTTTCTTATGTGAAGAATGTTACAGCGGCCTATAGCCAGCTGCTTAATCAATACATAGCCCATCATCCCCATCAGTATGAGCGTTCCTCCAAGGGACGGTGCCAATATAGTTTCACTCCTGACCTTGAGCGCACCTTTCATCGTGGCTACACCAGCTATTTCTCTGATGGTCGACATCCTGACATGGCTTCTTTTAACACGCCTAAGGCATTAGGTCAATGTGTTGGACAGGTAAAGGAACTGCGCGGCGCGACCATAAAGGTTTCGGGCATTGTACCTTTGGCCAATGGCGACGGGCTATGCTTTTTTAATGGCAGTCATGATTTGTGTGGCTTCCGTGTCAACCGAGTGGAGGGCAATCTGCTCTTTCCTCAGACCATACCCCGAGGCTTGAAGGTTGGCATGAGGCTGTATCGCAGTAATGACTATGCTTTCGACCGTCTTTTAAGCTGTGAAAGTGCCGTACGGAAAATACCCATCTCCATGAGCCTGCGTGCTACGGATGAAGGATTAGTCCTGCGGGCAGAAGACGTTGAGGTGTACATGCCCATGGAACTTCAACAGGCTAAGACTCCTCAGCGAGAGGCCATCATTACGCAGCTTTCTCGTCTGGGTGGCACGCCTTATCTTTGTACTGGCGTTGACTTGCCTGACGATTTCAATTTCTTCATTCCCTTGAGCCAGCTCTCGTCATTGAGAAGGCTTCTTTGTGAAAAGCTTTCTGAACGCGGCATGCCCCAAGATTCTAAGGAAGGCTTCTGCGCAGAATTGTCAGATACGCTTTCCCCCGCTCGATCCCAGTCATCTCCACTCATGGAGTGCCGCTATTGCCTCCGCTATGAGTTGGGCTATTGTGTTCGTCATGGAGGTCAGCAACCTCAGTGGAAAGAGCCTCTTCGGCTTCGTTTGGCCGATGGCCGTTGCTTTCGGTTGAAGTTTGATTGTGTCCGATGTCAAATGAATGTCTATGCCGATGAACAGTAAATTGCTTCTCTTGGTTCTTGCTGTCCTGATGCTTCAGGGATGCTATAGACAGGAATCGCCCACGCCCGATGGGTGGAGCCCCACCGAGGAGCAGGTTGACTCTATCTCGTTTTATACCACCCATCACTATACGCAGAACTACAATTTTGTGGTCACTGCCGACAGTCTTCAGCTCATCGTCCAGCAGCCTTCAGAAGCAGTCAGCGGAATGTTGGTTGACACCATCTCCGTTCATCAGGCAGATCGCCTTGTGGTGGCCGATATCGTTACGCTATCCGTAGATACTGTCGATTCCGTATGGGTGCAAGTAGCTCGCGACCAGCAAACCATTGGCTGGGTTCATGAGAGAGACATGTTGCAAAAAGTAGCTCCTGACAATCCTATTTCCCGCTTCATTGATTTCTTTTCCAATACCCATCTGCTCATCATGATGGGCGTCGTTGTGCTTTGCATGGCCATGTATGTGGTCAGCCGCCTATATCTTAACCATTCCAAGATTGTCCATTTCCGCGACATAGAGTCGTTCTATCCCACGCTGCTCACCCTCCTCGTTTCTGCTTCAGCCGTTTTCTATAGCACCATCCAGCTGGTCAACCCTGAGTCGTGGCGACATTTCTATTATCATCCAACGCTCAACCCGCTTTCCGTACCTCTTCATCTTGGACTATTCCTTGTTTCGGTATGGGCCATCATTGTGGTTGCCATAGCTGCTTTATATGACATTCGCAACCTCCTTCCTTCCTGGCAGGCGTTGCTCTATGTGCTGGGTCTGGCCGCCGTCTGTTCCGTTGATTATGTAGTGTTTAGTGTCACCACGCTCTACTATATCGGCTATTTGCTGTTCTTCCTTTATGCCCTATTTGCCCTTTGGCGCTATTTCCGGTTCAGCCGTGCAAACTATGTATGTGGCAATTGTGGCAGGAAC
>CAMOMP010000107.1:0-3106 GCA_946619915.1 uncultured Prevotellaceae bacterium
CCTGGAATTTCTTCGATGCTATCTGATTTGCCCTTCCGTATTCCGATATCTGCTGGCGAAGCAGCTTGATAAGCATTTCCAATTTCGAGGCAGGCATCTTGATGTCTGCAAGGCGCTCTGTGAAATCAGGACCGAAAATATCCATCTCCTCACCATCTTCCAGTATACTCTCTACATTGTTGTACTTCAATGCCTCCTCCACCATCTTGGCCACTTTTCGGTTCATGGTATCGGTGTCAGGCGCATCGGTGCCGTTCATCTTGTAGACCATACCTGCTACTGCCATGAAGCACTGTGCCAAAGCTGACTCTTCTTCACCCAACTCTCCTGATGGCTGACATAGGTCATATGCCTTGCGCATCCGCTTTACTGTTTGCAAGAAGTACCTTTTGAACGTAACCTTCTTGGTCTTTTTGCCATCGTTGCTGACGGAATTCAGCTTCTCTGTCGAGATAAATACATACTCCGCAGCCTTTGCAAGCAAGGTATATCGCGTAGCTGGGTCTGTTTCGACATCAAGGAATGGTGTCAGGTCATAGTCCTTGAAAAGGCTTTTTAGTATAACTAACTGCTCACGGAACAAGATTGTAGCCTGTTCAATGTCATCAGCATTAGGTGCCAACGAACCATCGCCACCATATATCCTACGGGCTTCGAGCATCTGGTCTCGAATACCGATGTAGTCGATAATAAGGCCAAACTCCTTACCTGGATATTTACGGTTGGCACGGCTGATAGTCTGAATAAGCGAATGTTTCTGCAGCGGTTTGTCATTATACATATAGGTCAGGCACTCTACATCGAAGCCGGTAATCCACATATCAACCACGATGACAATGCGGAAGTTCGACTTCGGATTCTTGTAAGCTGCATCACACTTGGATGTTCGCTGGTCGTTCTTCACACCTCCCAGATAGTTGTACATCTCCTCCTCGTCGTTGCTCCCAACGCTGGCCACCATTGCGATGGTTGGCATCTCCATCAACTCTGCAAGTTCTTCTTTTGATGCCTCCATGTCTTCTGGAGTCTTTCGCTCAACGAACCATTCTGGATAATGCTCCTTGAAACGCATCAGCAAGTTATAGGCAATCTCTCTCTTCGAGCATACAATCATTGCTTTCTGTATGCGTTCTGGGTCGCCAGCTACTGCAGATACATAGTGATCATGTATGTCAATAGCCAACTTATCAAGACGCTCAGGTTCGCCAAGTAGCACCTCCAGCGAACTCATGGCCTTCTTGCTCTTGGCAATATCTTCCGGAGTAGAACCTTCCTCTGCACATTTCGCATAGTACGCTTCAATCTCTTTGGCCTTTTCCTGATTTAACAGCACTTTGGCTATTCGGGGATGATACTTAATGGGCACGGTCAGTCCGTCGGCCACAGCCTGATCCATCGTATAGCGGTCTATCTCGTCGCCAAAGGTCTGATAGGTCTCAGCGATAGGTGTACCCGTAAAGCCCACAAACGTGGCATTAGGCAGAGCCTCACGCAGCACATTGGCGTATGGCTTCGAGATCATAGCCTTCATGTTTTCATCAGCGTCTTCACTGAACTTAATGCGTTTCGAACCTTCAATCTGTGTACGATGGGCCTCGTCGCTGAAGCAGATGATGTTCGAGCGTGAGTTAATCAATCCTATTGGGTCATCCTTCCGGTCACAGAACTTCTGAATGGTACAGATGAAGAAACCACCGCTTTCACGTGCTCCCAGCTCTTCACGCAACTTCTTACGGGTAGGAACAGTCGATACCTCGCCCAAATTCAGGAACTCAGCACTCTTGGTAAACAGTTTGGCTCCCTGATTCTGCAGGTCGTCTCTGTCAACAATCATCAGAATGGTTGGCGAGCCTATCTCTTCTGTACAGCGTAACGATAGCTGACGGGCTAAAAATGCCATCGTATAGGTTTTACCGCAACCTGTAGCGCCAAAGTAAGTACCTCCCTTTCCGCTCTTGGTCTTGACTGATTGGATAACGCTCTCCCTAAGCAGACGGGTGGCAAAGAACTGCGGATAGCGGCAAACGATTTCCTTCTCATCACTATCATAGACCTCATCCTGGAAATAGATGTAGTCGCGGAAGATTTCAAGGAAACGGTCAGGACGATAAACGCCCTTCACCATCGTCATCACTTCGTTGAAGGCTCCGGTAGTTACCTTGTCGCCATCTTCCACTCTGCGCCAGGCATAGAAATGCTCATACGGAGTGCGGACAGTTCCCAGACGGGTCTTCACTCCATCACTGATACAGGCCAAAGGGCAATAGTGCAGTAGATGGGGAATGTCGCGCCAGTAGCGAATATTTATCTGTTCCCATGCATCATTAATCGTTGCATTAGCATCAGCAGGGTTCTTTAACTCTATGATGCACACGGGGATGCCGTTTACATAGAGTAACACATCAGGGCGACGGTTCTTGGTCTCTCCGTTGTTAATGTAATCTACTGTGAACTGGTTGACCACGCGGAACGTGTTGTTATTCGGCTTTTCAGGGTCATCCAGACAATCATAGTCAATGGGGAATATGGTAATAGGTTCACCATTTTTCGTGGTAAACTGAATACCGTCCACCATCCACTTATAGACTTTATGCAGTGTGGCGAAATCCGTATCTGCACCCACCAGTCGAATGTTATCGGCAATTTTGCGGATGTCGTCATCCTCCAGCTCTGGGTACTTCTTCTCCAGATAGTGGAGCAGGTCGTCCATATACAGCACTTCCTTTCGGTTGGACCTTGCAATGCTCTCGCCAAAGATATACTGCCAGCCTTCCGCTTCAAGGAAACTGATGAGGGCATTCTCGTAGTCACTCTCCACGAAATGACCATCCATTGCTATGTATTTCGGTTTCGCCATAATAAATTTGATTTGTTCAGTTTTCTTTTAGTGTCCAACCATTGTCTTCTATGTATTTGTTTATCAAGCCATAAAGAAATGGGTCAATAACAACAGCTATAGTATCAGTAAAGTGTTTTAGCTCAATTGTATGCACACCTTCGTCATAAGCACCTCTATATATATTTGTTGACGCTTGAGCTATAGTTAAAGTATTAAAATCTTGATCATATTTTTGAAAGTGAAGCACATTATAATTATACTCATCTC
>CAMOMP010000108.1:0-3081 GCA_946619915.1 uncultured Prevotellaceae bacterium
CCGCAGCATTTTAGTTTAACATTATTTACAAGTTCCTGAGCAACAAAAAGTTCTTCGATGGCTTGCGCCCATCAACCAATTTAGCCCAAGTGCATATTGCAGACTCGGAGATATTGTATTTGACTGAAAGCTGGTGCAAAGTTAACTCTCTTTCGTGATATTCACGAACAATTTTGCATCTTTCTTCATAAGGAAGCTTACTTCGGCCTTTCTTTTTCGGCTTAAGGCCTGGGATTCCTTTGCTTCTATATGCATCCAACATTGAGATAAAACGGTTTAACGCCTCCTAAGAATCCCAAGTATAATCAGCAGATAGCCTGCGAGGCATAGCATCGGGGCGATGACAATTCTGCGGGTTGAGAAGATGGCTGGGTTGAAAGATTGTTCGTTACTACTTGAACCAGACATTAGGATATAACCTGAGACAATCAAGATGCATGCTACGATGATGATTCGTTTTCCGCTTAAACCTGCGAGTATCAAATGTTTAACTTTATTGGTATTGTTTGTTGTAGTGTTCATATTGCTTGATGTATTGATGAATGAATTCGGTTCTTTCAAATTGTTCTGCTACGACAAGTGCCTGTTCCATGGTCTGCATCCATGTGTAGCGGTTGTAAAGAGATCCGGCACGACGCGGTAATTTGATGGTGTTTATCCAAGAGAGCCATTCGTCAGAACGGCGCAGCAGGTCGCTGACAATCTCATCACCCTGTTCTGGCTGGCGTGACATATAATAGCAACGGGCCATCGACAGCGCGTATTCTGTATAGGGCACGTTCTCCTGCGGCATTTCCTTCTGCCACTTATGACATACATTCACGGCTCGTTTCAAGTCACCACGATGAAGAAGAGAGTCGATAAGTACACCCATGATGAGTTGATGAGTATTGGCCATACGCTTGACATCCTCATCCACATAGATTCCCTTTGTGCTCAGACCTCCATAGCGGAAGCGGTGCATGATGTTGTCATAAAGTCTTTCCACATCTATCCTCTGAGTGGTAGCCGTAGGCGAAATGCGATAGGCAAGTCCTTCGAGTACCAAATGGTCGCGCAGGAAGGGCAGAATGTCGGAACCCATGCTGATGGACATGTAGACGGGGCGTTCCCAATTGGCCTGCAACAGCATGTCGAGCACCATCAGTTCGTTCTTGTAGAGACCCTGCTTGCCCTTCAGCGAGATGGTCGCTGGGCCGATGACGATGCTATCAGTATCAATGGGTACATACTCCATCCTTCCCTCCTTGTAGTCTTCGTGGCTCAGACTGATGGGCAGGGGTGGCGAGTCATAAGCTTGGCGCTTCATCTGGTCGATATACCAGTCAGTCTGCAGGTATTCCATATTAACGACGCGCGTATCGGTGCGCACACCTTCCACCTCATGGTTATACCAAAGCGGGAAAGTGTCGTTATCGCCATTGGTAAGGATGATGGGATGTCCCTCTCGCTGCATGCTGTTGAGATAGTTGGCGCCGAAGTCGCGACAGGTATAACGGCCTGAGCGGTCATGGTCATCCCACGTCTGGCTTGCCATTTGGATGGGAACCAGCAGGCATGCGATAGCAGAAAGAACAGCCATAAGGCTAGCATATTTTGTACTTTTCACTCTTACCTTTTCACTTATCATTCCCACTCCCAGTCCTATCCAGATGGCAAAGGCATAGAACGAACCGGCGTATGCATAGTCACGTTCACGCGGTTGGAGCGGCGTCTGGTTCAGATAGACCACAATCGCAAGTCCCGTCATCAGGAACAGCAGCATGACAACCAGGAACTGTTGTTTACCCTTACTCCCCTTACGCCATTGCCATAACATTCCCACCAGTCCGAGCAGCAGCGGTAATCCATAGAACACGTTACGCCCTTTGTTCTCTTTCAGGTCGGACGGCAGCTTCGACGTGTCGCAACCTAACAGCCAGTCGTCTATCCATCGGAAACCTGTAATCCAGTTGCCGTGTTCCACTTCTCCGTGCCCCTGAATGTTGTTCTGTCGCCCTACGAAGTTCCACAGGAAATAACGCCAGTACATGAAGTTCACCTGGTAGGATAGGAAGAAGCGCAGATTCTCTGCAGCAGTGGGTACGTCGTCCTTTTTCTCGACACCACCCAATTCCCGACGTTCCGTCGCCGACCCGTAGCCTTTCCAGTCCTCGTAGGCTTTTGTATGTCGTGAGGAATGCATCCGGGGGAAGTACATATTGTTCTTATACAAATATTCTATGTCGTGACGGACCACCTCGTATTCCCGCTTCGTGGAATCGGCCACAGGACGATAGACGGCTTGACCTTCCTTCTGTCTCGGCACCAGGTATTCTCCTTTTACTACACGGTCTATTTCGCTGCAATACGCAGGACCATAGAACAGCGGTGTCTTGCCATATTGCTCGCGGTTCAGATAGCTCCCCAAAGAGAAGATGTTGTCAGGCGCATTCTCACACATCGGTGTCTGGGCATTGGCCCTAATAATAATGACACCGTAGCTACTGTAGCCGATAAGCATCATCAGCAGGCAGGCTAACGATAATCTGACCGTCCTTCTCTTTACTTTATAATAGGCAATGACGATTGTTCCTGTCAGCAGTAAGATGTAGCAAATGAGGCCAGTGTTATAAGGGCATCCCAGCACATTGGTAAACAGCAGTTCAAACCATCCGCCAAGTTTTACCACGCCAGGTATGAGACCAAAGAGAATGACGGCCACCAACAAGCCGCCAGCGATGAGAGCCTTTAGCATCCCCATCCATGTAACCCGTCTCGTCCGACGGAAATAGACCACAAACGACATGGCGGGCAGACAGAGCAGACAAAGTAGATGGACACCGATGGACAATCCTGTAATATAGGCAATCAGGACAATCCATCGAGTACTGCCGGGCTTATCCATCTCGCTCTCCCATTTCAGAATCAGCCAGAACATCAGGGCGGTCAGGAAACTGGAGAAGGCATAGACTTCTGCCTCGACTGCCGAGAACCAGAAGGTGTCGCTGAAGGTGTAGGCCAATGCGCCAACCATGCCGCATGCCTCAGTGGTGATGACCTGCGGAATGCTCATTTCCCCATCGCTGATAGGGCAAATCA
>CAMOMP010000109.1:0-2974 GCA_946619915.1 uncultured Prevotellaceae bacterium
TTGTTCTCTTTTAATTTTTCTCTTAATACAGGACCTTGCGTCCGCTTACGATATTCACGCCCTTCTGCAGCTTGCTGATGCGCTGGCCGGCCATGTTGTAAATAGAGACCCCTTCTCCCGTCTCCCCGAGGGGAGAAGCTATGCCTGTTTCACTCTCACCATTGAAGAAGAAGGCCTTTACACCGGCATTCATGATAAGGATAGCCTTGCCTGCGGGGATGATAGTATTCTCAGTTGCCTGATAGAAGCCAACATTATTATCAACCTTAGCCAGAATATATATTGAACCTCCAGCCTCAGTATCCATATCGGTGCCCTTCAGATCATTGGCAATATTAAGAGCAGGCAGGTCAGCAGCTACCTTATTATAATAGGTACCCTTCAGGACAACAGGTGTAGCAGCGGGAACGTTCTCAATCTTAGTAAGGTCAAGCCATTTGGTGTTGAGAACAGCCACATTAGCCTCCACATCACCATTCAACTCATAGCCTGTTGTGGCGTCATAGAGAGTAGCATAACCGGCATCGCCTACGTAGTTAACAGCATTCTCATTCTGGGGAGAAGGAACCTCATCTGTTCCAAGAACCTGGCCCCATGCATCACCCAGCTTATAGGCAACTTCACCGCTTGCAAGCTGCTCGGCAGTAACCTGCACAGGAGCCTCGCAACTGGAAGCCTTATTACCAATCGCAATAGTTGGGGTAGAACCTTCTGCGAGGCAGTAGTAGTTGTTCGTTACGTTTTCTGTAGCATTACCGTTCCAGTTAGCAATAATAGCTGCCGCAGTTGTACAATTCTCATCTGCGACGATTTTACCGATGGAGAGGCAGTTCTTTACACCGAGGAAAGTAACAATCTTACAATAGCCAAGGATACCGCCATATTTGCTGTTTTCACCAATAATTGTACCGCTGAATACACAGTTCCTAACACCGCCTGCATAAGCATATCCTAAGATACCTGCCTGGCAATCACCCAATCCACTGTGCGTCAGTATTCCGCTATACTCACAGTTTTCTACAAGGAGGGTATGTGCGACATTACCACCGTCACCGCCTACGATACCACCAGTATGTCCCTTGAAATCCGAGACATTGATTGTCAGGGCACTGTGGATACCGCTGACAACAGACGCTCCGTCAGCAGCACCTACAACGCCATTCTTGTTGAAAGTTGATGTAAGCGTTCCGCGGATACTGAAGTTCTTGACAATGGCATTATTGATATAACCGAACAGACCGTTATAATCACCAGTTGCGGTATAGTTGAAATTTGTGATGGAATAGTTCTGACCATCAAATGTGCCTGAGTATTTATTGCTGACATTACCAATGGGAGTCCATGCGATGCCATCCAAATCAATATCTGCTGTCAGTACAGCATTAGCTGCCGGGGCGATCTGGTTGACGTAATCAGCAAACCACTTTAACTGATTGGGAGTACCGATTTCGAAATTGCCATCAGTATTTGCTGTCATATAATCCGCATCGATGGCACCACAATAAGAGCAGTAGCCATCTACAAAATCATGATCGTCCTGTACACTTGCAGCATTAGAGAATCCTGTAACTCCTTCGTATGCAGTACCGTCGCAATGCTGACGTCCGGCAGGATATACTATATCAGTTCCATAAGGAGTGGGATATTCGTCAGTTCCTAATTTCTGGAACCAACTTACCTCATCTGACTTCTCATCATTCAGGGCGTATGCAACTTCACCGCTTGCAAGTTGCTCGGTGGTTACTGCTGTGGGGGCTGAACCTTTTGGTGCGCCACCACTGGAAGTACCGTAAAGTTCGTAACCCATATCTTTGTAGTAGTTGTCGGTAAAGGTACAACCGCTCGTACCATTGTCGAAAGTGAGCCTGCCAATGAACTGGCCAATGTTCATGGCGTTTCCATCCTCATACTCAAATGTTCCGATTGACAAACAGTTCTTGACGCTAACAATACCTTTTCTGGTATAGCCAATGATGCCGCCGTACTGGGCTTTGTTTTCATTAACGTTGCCCTTGAGTTTTCCCTCGAACAGACAATTGGTGATATCTGTGGAAACATTAGCATTGTTGTTGATGTAGCCTACGATTCCACCATAATTTCCCCCTTTATCATTCCCATCAAGAGTTCCAGAGTAAGTACATCTATCAATTACGCAGTAGCTGTTCTGTGCAGGAACACCTCCCAAGATTCCGCCGATTCTTGGAGTGCTAGCTGTGGAAGTACTGCTAATATTTACAGCGCTGTGTACGTTGCGGATGGTGGGGGTCTTATCCCTTGCGTAGGAAACAACGCCACCTACATATCCGTAGTTTTGGTTGACGGTAATGCTTCCTTCTATGGTAAAGTTCTCAATGAAACATCCTGTAGAAACAACACCAAAGAGACCATAATAATTATGCGTCGACGTAAAATTGAAACCTGTAATCTTGTAGCCCTGGCCGTCAAAATGGCCGCAATAGGCTGAGGTAACTGCACCGGTATTCCAGTCTCCGATAGCAGTCCAGAAATCTAGTTCTGACATGTCGATGTCCTGGGTTAACACGGCATCGACAGCGGTTTCACCACCGTTCACTAAGGCGGCAAAGTCAGCTAAGTCCTGAGCTGTTCCAATCTGATAGATGTCACCTTCTTTTTCTAAGGCCCATGCGCTACTAGTCATACCAATACACACGGAAAGAAGCAAGAGTAGTTTAGTTTTCATAAATAAAGATATTAAAGTTAAACAAATATGATTCAGGTCATTATGTGTGCGCAAAAATACGTTTTTTTGTAATATGCTCCAAATTTCAGAGTTTTTTTTACCCATAAACAACAAAAAAGGCAATCCCCGGATAGAGAATTGCCTTTTTATTTTGGTTCGATTACGCTATTTAGTCCTCATCGTCTGACCAGATAGCCCAGTCATTCTCTTTGGTCAATGCAGCGCCACCATCTACCGTTGTCTTGCCATCTATTGGCAGGCTCTCTGCCAGCA
>CAMOMP010000110.1:0-2829 GCA_946619915.1 uncultured Prevotellaceae bacterium
TGGCGAGCGGGAAGCAGTTTCCGCTCCTCACTCGTATTATAAGAGTCGTAAGTTGTTGCAGAGTTGGCAAACAAAGACAAAGGACTGTCAGGAGCCTGCATGGACTGACCTTAAGGTAGAAAGATTTCAGGTATTAGCAAATGGTAGTCTCTAAGGCATTCTGACAGTCCTTTAAATACATAATAACAAGCAATAAAACATGGCAAAAGAAAGCAACTTACAAGACCTGATGACGCCGTTCTGGCAGGCGTTGGCGGATGCTAACGATGAGCTTAACGCTTTCATTAATGGCGGTCTGCCGTCTACGACGGAGAAGCGCCATAAGGATTTTGTGCGTAAATTTGAGAACATGAAGGACAAGGCTGGTGTACTGTGCGACCAGATAGAGAAAGAGGTCGAGCTGAGCATTGACCCAGTAGAGATAGTCCTGCCCTGGAAGTCTGAGGCTTTTCGGGAAGCATGGCAGTCTTGGAAGGATTATCTGGCCGAACAGCATCATAAAACGATGAAGAGCCGGATGGAATATGCAGCATTGGCCTATCTGAAGAGAATTGCAGACAGTAAGGAGGCAACGGCTATTGAATACCTGCAGTTTGCGATGGCCAATGGTTATCCCAGGTTCTTCAAAGTAACAACCAAGAGTTATGAACAACCAACTATAGCGGCAGGAGGACGCGGTGATAGTGACTACTGATCAGGAACGCATGGACATGATGGTTGAAGAAGCCATCAAGAGGCAGAAGCAGAAATACAGGGAAGCGTCCAAGGACTTGCATATATGGCATAATCAAGCACTGAGAAAGGATAGCTTCTGGAAGTTGCTGAAATCCTATGCAGAGGCATTTATGGCTGAGAGAGGATACTTTCAGCCTTTTGTCGTGGATGATGATAACAGGGATATCATCACTCAGATGTGGTATTATATCATCGGTTCAGAACAATGCCGCTGGGACATCAACAAAGGCATTTTTATGGGTGGTAAGGTTGGCTGTGGCAAGACCATTCTGATGCATGCCTTCTGTGAGGTCTTGCACTTTATCTCTGGCAGGACGGTTGAGATGATACCGGCTCAGGAGCTCTGTCAGATGATTGCCGAGAAAGGTTTTGATGGTTTTGCATCCAGACCGTTACTTATCGATGAGATTGGCCGCGAGACACTGGAGATGAATGCTTTCGGCAACAAGATACATCCCATCAAGGATTTGCTGGCCATGCGCTACAATCGTGGTGCCAGGACGTTCTTTACATCGAATTTCAAATTGGGAACATTATCAAGATGGCGTGATGAAAAAGGGACGTTGATTGGTTATGGTTCAGACATTGGGGATCGAATTGGAGAGATGACTACAATTGTAGAAATGCCAGGCGAAAGCAGACGACCTAATAAGGAGGATAAGAGTCAATGAGCAAGACAGAGCGCAGACAGCTGACAGCCACAGTATATAACGAGCATTCACATACCCGCCTCGATGAGGTTACGGAATGGCTGAATGCCAATTATGTGATTCGTGTCAACCTCCTTGACCGCAGCAAGGTATCGCTGAGTCCTACTGAGGATTGTACCTTTCATTATGAGTATCCAGTAACTGAGGATGACATCCTGATTCATGCTTTCGCTGAAGAGGTGAACATTCCGAGAAGTCTACTAAAGGCGATACTGGCGAGTCCTAATCACATGCAGTCCTTCAATCCCATCAAGGATTATCTGGACTCGCTGCGGGGGAAATATAAAGGTCCCTCGCAGATTGACATGTTATGTGCCTCGCTGCATACTCCAAAGGAAAGCAAGGATACGATAGCCAGAGTGAGCCATCTTCTGCGAAAGTGGCTCATTGCTACTGCGGCCTGTGCTTTGGGGATTCGTCAGAACGACGTTGCCTTAGGGCTTGTTGGCGACAAGGCAGGTATTGGTAAGACTTCCTTCTTTGAGATGTTGGTACCACCTTGTTTGAATGAATACTATCAGGTGGCCCAGAAAGATGAGCGACTATTCTCGATGCCCAACGCTTTCACGCAGCGCTTTATCCTGAACTTTGATGAGTTTGCGGCCATCGGCAAACACAACGAAGAGCTGTTCAAGATGTATATGTCGGCCAACGAGATAGAAATCAAGCGACCAGGATCCCGCTACGCTGAGAAGGCTCCGCGTGTGGCTTCCTGCTGCTTTACATCGAATAAGAACCAGCGGATGGGTGGTTTTATCAGTAAACCGGATGCTGGTCTGATGCGCCGTTTGGCTGTCATCGAAGTTGATTTTATCGATGACAACCGTAAGCGCCTTGATGTGGACCAGCTGTGGGCTGAAGCTGTTATGCTGCTCGATGGTAAGTACGACCCTGCTTGGACGCAGCAGGAATACAGGCAGTTCGTGGAAGAGAATCGCCAGTACGTCATAGAAACGAATGCCCTGCGCCTTATCCGTATCTATTATCGTAAGCCGGAGGAAGGCGAAGATTGTGAGTTCATGACGGCGATGGAGGTTGTGCTGCAGCTGAAGAAGGAAAAGAAGATTTCCTCAGCTATGCAGCAGGTCAACGAGGTTACTGTCGGCCAGGCACTCACAGCCTTGGGCTACAGATACTATATCAGGCGTTTCCCTGGGAAGTCGCCGTATCACGGTTACGACATCGTGCCGCAGTACGATGTTCACCAGAAAAAGTAGTTTTGTTATGCTATAGTTTTGAAGTCCGTTGGTTTGGGAAAATCGACGGACTATTTTTTTGAAAAGATCTTTTTTATTTTCTGCGCCCACGCAGTCTCTATATATAAGTAATCCCTCGCTTTCGTGAAATCTTCAAAAAATGAAGATTGATAGTTAAAAACAATGCG
>CAMOMP010000111.1:0-2548 GCA_946619915.1 uncultured Prevotellaceae bacterium
CAACCCTATTTGCGAAGTCATTGACAACTACAACACCAGCGCCTATTACGAACCCTCTCCCTACATTGCCCGTAGCTACTTTGGAGGCGGATTTGTATAATTGTGATTTGAAAGAATCAGAAAAAAGGAATGAACGATTTCAACTTTCGAGTGTTTATCATTATGAGAGCGCCTCAGAAATGGTATAACATAAAAGGTATAAACTAAAATGAGAAAGACAATCGTTATGATGCTGACGCTGGTGTGCAACCTGACCGTCAGAGCACAGCAAGCAGAAACCGTAGAATCCTTCATCGCCAACAGTCACGAACCGGAATGGTATATGGCTCAGGCTGAGGCTTGGCAAAAGAAAGTGGATGCCAATCCACAGGACCAATGGGCCTGGAGAAACCTGTTCCGAGCCACTTGTTACCACGACCAGTTTACTGGCGGATGGGGGGAGAATCAAGATGAATCCAGAACGGCCGATATCATCCGCAAGATGGAGGCTACGCTGCCTGACAGCTATGTATTGAATCTCTGCAAGGGCCGCTTCTGCCTGACTACCGACTCTGTAGCCAGACGGGGTGACAATATATACAAAGCCATCGAGTATCTGCCAGAGGATGCTTGCGCAGAAGATATCAACTATCTAGCTTGTCGTCTGTGGTGCATAGATCCTGACAACAAGGATGTTAGCAAGCTGTTCAGTGGGGCTTATCAAAAAAGATGGTTTCCTGCCCGCATCATGCAATTCAACCGCAATATGCTATTGAGTATGCAATCTGGTGCATTATATTTTGCTAACGGAGATGCTGTTACAGCTCCCATGAAAATGATTCAGGAGGCGCTGGGGGAACGTCAGGATGTTACCGTTATCCCTATTTCCTATCTTCATGTAGAATCCTTTATGAAAGCACTCTGCAAAAGACTGAATATCGAGCCGCTGAGCCTGAATGTGCAGGATTATGGAGACAAGTATGGCGAAGATTGGTACAAGCATTACGAATCAGACATTATTATGTATCTGATAAAAGAAAGCAAACGGCCCACCTACTTCTCTACTGACATCCTTTCGCTTACTGCACTTGATAAGGACAGCATCTACAACGAGGGCCTTGTGCTGAAATACAGTCCCAAGCCCTACAACAACTTCGATGTGGCGATGCGCAATGTGAAGGAGGTCTACAGTTTGGAGTATCTGGCCGAGCCCGACCTCGTCTATGATTCGTGGGAGACGAGCGAGATGCTTGACATGAACCACGTGACGCTTCTGGCTAACCTGATTTCGAAGTTCAGAAAGAATGGAGATGCTTTTCAGGCTGAACGTCTGTACCGTATTCTCAGTAAGTGCGTTGAGCGGTGCGTATCAAAGAATCCGAAAGAAACTAAGGAGCGGAAATCTTATTACGAGAATCTGCTGAAGGAACAACTCCAATGATTATCTCCCATTTGTTCAACCCCCTTTCTGCACTCACAGACGAAGAACTGATGCAGAGAGTAGGCAGCAAGGACGACGATAGGGCTTACAACACGCTCTATCATCGTCATGCTCGCCGACTGATGGGCTTCTTCTATAGGCAGACGGGCGGTGACGAGCCTCTGGCTGCCGACCTGACGCAAGATACCTTCATGAGGGTTTGGACTGCACGCGACAGGTTCTCAGGCGTCAGCTTCCACACGTGGCTGCTCACCATCGCCTACAATCTCCTCAAGAATCACTATCGGCACAGCGAACACGAGAAGGACTATGAGTCGTTTGCCATGCAGACACAGGAACAGGTTGGCGACAATGATATCATAGACCAACTCGACCAACAGGCATTTGACCAGGCTCTTAGTCGGTTGTTGGAAAAGATGCCGTCCGATAGCCGACTGCTCTTCTCACTCCGATTCGAAGAAGAACTGACCGTTCCGCAAATTGCCGTCGTCATGGCGGTGCCGGAAGGAACGGTGAAGTCAAGACTCCACATACTCACCCAAACGTTAAAACAAAAACTCAAATCATCATGAAACAGTTCGAAGATAAACTCTTGGCATCGGCCCAGCGCCTTGCCCATCAAGAAGACAGCAAACTGCACGTCCCACAGAATCCCATGCTGCAGAAGCGCGCCTATTGGGGATGGGTGGCTACGCCCGCAGCTGCCGTAGTTGGCATTGTCTTTGGGATGTCCATGCATCTGTTTACGAGCAACCATCCTGACGCCACTCTGGCCCAGTCAACAGATACGATCCGCATCGTTCAGCCCGTACACGACACGCTCTATCTAACGCAGGTTGTGGAAAAGGAACGTATCGTAAATAAGTATATCCCTACGCCTGAGGTCGTAAAGGCAGACACGAAGGAGTCTGCCCCTCATCCAGAGGAGTGTACCTCCATCCAATGCGACGGCATCAATTACGCCATCCTCGCCTCAAAATAATTATTTTTCGAAATGCTAGTAGTCCTTGGGGGAGCGCCATGCCCTACCCAACTTAAAACCATGCAGGGTAAAGGAACGATATGACGATACGTCGATTTACAGTATTAGCTATTTTGCTTGCCGTTTGCGTGACATCTTATATGGTG